>DATCEX010000068.1:0-42710 GCA_036509795.1 Acidimicrobiales bacterium | reverse complement strand
GCACCGAGCGCGGAGATTCTTTCGACATACGTCGGATCCAAGGAGACCTTTCAAGACGCGAATGGGAACATCGCGGGCGGGTGTATTGGTCAAGACGTAGCGGGCTTGGTATGGACGTGTTACGCGGGCCAGGCCGCAGTGGGCCAAGGGATCATCAGCCCCGCGTTGCTGGGACAGCACGAAGGTGGCCCCGCCTCGGGCTGAACCGTGCAGACACCGACGCGCTTCGTCTCCGTTCGCCGACGTTCAGTGGTGATCGTAAGTGCCGGAATTATTGGTGTTTTAATTCGCCGAATTTTGGTTGCAATGGTACTCAATCATCAGCGCTTCTATAGAAATTGGCCGGACCCATTTCCTGAGTTGAGTGACTCAGTTCACGGGGTCTACTAATCAGGCCAGCGCAGAACAAATTGCTTTCCAACTCGCACATGTTGCGACCGTTGGGATCCACGAGCGTGAACGTTCAGAGTCCTCTGGTGGGCCGCCCGGATCTCGATCCCAGCACCTTGAGAGCGTTTCTAGAATGTTCAGGGACGTCCATCAGTGTCCCGATTTGCTGGCCGAACGAAGTGCAATGTCCGCCAACGTCCACCGAAGTCCTCTCACGTTTGAATTCGTGGCTAGACAATTGGCTAGACCCAGGTTCGTTTCAAGGTCGAGTCACTATTCAATTTCGAGGGATTGATGGCGAGGAGTGGACCTTTAGATGGGGGAGCGAATGAGGGACGGCTGTCCTCTTGCATACCATGAGTTCTTTGCCAATTTGTCGACGTTCGCGGGCGACTGCATTTGGTTCAGATTGTGAGGCTTCAATTCGCTGACGTTCGACGTGGAACGTAGGTGGTCGCCAGCGTTACCGATGAAATGTCGCTAAGAGCTGGAGGTGCAAGGAACTAGCTACATCCCCAGTTCTTGGTAGACGTTTCCGGTTAACAGTGGGATTGGGGGTGTGGAGCCAATCCGCCAGGGTGGAAGTAGTTGGCGATTTTGAAGTGCTCGTGGTTGCGGTATCCACGGGCGGAGACTCAGATCACCTGCACCCCTGAATTGAGTTCCTACGCTCAGGCCGGACTTCCGGAGATGATGGGCACACGACACTGCTAGATAGCGC
Source organism: Acidimicrobiales bacterium (assembly GCA_036509795.1). Taxonomy (GTDB): domain Bacteria; phylum Actinomycetota; class Acidimicrobiia; order Acidimicrobiales; family RAAP-2; genus RAAP-2. The sequence continues at coordinate 41,599 of DATCEX010000068.1, read as the reverse complement.
CGCTGAATAGGAAAAACGGGTGTGGAGGCGCGAATCGGTCGTGTTACTACAGGATTCGTTGACCCGGGACTACGTATGCGAGGCCGGAACCTCGAAATCGAGGAAGCGACCGGGCTCGGCGATGCCGAGCGACTTGAAGATCTCGGCTTGACCCGGCGTGGTGTTCGATCGTTGGGCCACGCGTCCCTCGGTCGTCTCCATAGTGACCAGATGCATGCGGTCGAGTTCGTGTCGCACGTTGCGCCACGTGTCACCGGTCGCGTTCTCAATGACCCGCATGAGCAGCAGCCCCAACCAGCAGAGCTGCACGTGGCTGCGAATGCGGTCCTCGCGGTGATGAAAGACCGGACGAAGTCCGAGTGATCCCTTCAGGTCACGCCAACCGCGTTCGACCTCGAGAAGTTGCTTGTAGGCCAGAGCGAGATCGGTGGGGGTGAGGCTGTCGTCGCTGGTGCGCAGCAACCACTTGCCGTCGAGTTTGGCCTCGTTCGCGACAGCCGCCTTGTCAATGCGGAACCTTCCGTCACTCAGGCGGCGCACCAGTCGCCAGAGTGCGGGCGTGGTGCGCAGGCGCCCGGCCAATTCGTCGCGCTTCGACTTCGTCCACTCATCAGACCCTTCGATCTGGGTCTGGAGGTAGCTCACGAGGTTGGCACGCACTTGCTGGTCGCGCTCGGCACCTTCGGGGTTGTGACACACCACGAAGCGTTGTTCCCTCGCGCCTTCGCCCACGCGGACCTCTTTCACCGCGAGGTTGCCGGCGACGCTGGCGTAGCGACCGGGGCGGCTCAGAGCCTCCTTGGCTTCAGAACTGGCGTGGCGCAGTTTCTCGGCGACCACGTAGTGTCCACCACCGCGTTGGAGGTAGGCGCGGTTCGCCACTGAGTTGAAGCCCCGATCAGCGACCCACACCACCCGGTTGAGCATCCAGCCCGCCAGGTCGTCCTTGATGGTGCGGATGATGACCTGGTCTGAGGTGTTGCCCGGGAACGTCCAACAGCGCACCGGCACTCCCTCGGCGGTCACTGCCATGCCCAGCACAATTTGCGGCAGGTCTGGGCGGTGATCTTTTGAGTGCTTATTGAACCTTCGGGTGGCACGCTCTTCGGGCCCCGACGCTTCGGCGTCAACGCGACGATCAGCAGCCTCCTCGGCGCTCTTGGCCAGGTCGAGGTCCGCCTCGGCGTCGGCCACGTCACGCTCGAAGTAGGTCGAGCTGGTGTCGACGAAGATGATGTCGCACGAGAGGTTGAGCAGATTGGAAGTAGCAGAGAAGATCCGCTCGGCGATCTCGGGCAGCGCCGCCAGCAAGAAGTCCATCGCCGCGTAGGCGGCGTCATCGTCGAAGTCCGGACACTCAACAAGCGCCACCTGCTCACGCGCCCAGCGCACCGCGGCCAACTTCGACGCCGGCTCCAGGCACCGCTGGGCCACGAGCGCGAAGCAGATTCGTTCGACCACGTCTGCGTCGAGACGACGTCCCTCGGCCGCTCCTCGCAGCGCAGTGCCAATACCCAGGCGATCCCACATCTGATCCAACACGAAAGCTCCACCGAGTCGTCGCGAGTCGATGATCTGCACCTCGGAGCTCGCAGTCGAGCCGGCCCCTTCGGTAACGTCGAGAATTCGGCTGATCGAGGAAACCAGACGAGCCAACGCCGCCTTGTCAACCTTGTTCGCCCGGCCGAAGTTGTGGATGACCTTGGCGACCGGGACACCCGTCACCGGGTGACGTTCATTGTGGGCGAGTTGCAGGTAGGTCACCTTCGAGCCGTCCTTGTTGCGGCGACTGGACTCACGCAAATACATACCTACATTATGACTCGTTATCCCTATTCAGTCAAGTATTCGTGTGCCTACGCTTTTCAAACTTTTCGACACTCCGCAAACCCCTGACCAGGGATGATGAGTCGCCGAGTACCCGAAAATGCCTACGAACTCCGGAAGTCCGGGCAGAAGACGAGGTCCCTGTTTCGGACACCCTCCTCGAGGACTAACTACATCGCGTCGGCGAGGCTGAACAAGAAAGTCTGCAGCGTGGTGATGTACTCCAGAGTGGTCTCGTCGGCCCCTTCGAGGCGGTCCTTGGTGAGGAGTCCCTTCGCGGTGATCGTCGCGCGCAGAGCGATTTGTAAGGTGCACAACCAGGCCCAGGCTTCAGCGTCGTTGAGGAATTCTTCGTTGAGCGTGGCCACGGCGAGTTCCACGTTCGAGGTGACCTCGTGTTGGCGATTGAAAGTCGCGAGAGGATCGTCCACGTCGTGACTCGGGTCGATCGGACCGTTCAAACTCGCGTGCCACTCGTGCGCCGGATCGATCTCGGCCGCGAGGACGTGACCGAAGGCCTCGCGCGCAATGGCGCGCGCGTCGTCGTTGAGTCGCACCTCGATGCGGCCGTCTCGTCGACGCACGAACAGTCGACCCGCCACTACGAGTCCTTCTCGATGGTCGATAAGAGGCCCGCCACTTGGAGCTTCACGCAGTATCCCTGGGCTCGTTCGAGTGGGCCCGACCAGACAATGGCCCGTCCTTCGTGGTGCACCGTCAACATCAGCTGGGTCGCCTTGTTATTGGGGTAGCCAAAGACCTTGCGGAAAATGACGACGACGACCGTCATGGGCGTCACCGGGTCGTCCCATACCACCACGTTCCAGGGACGTTCGGTGATGGTCGCGACCGACGACTCGGCCTGGGTCTCGCCCGATACCCGTAGTGGCTTTACTGATGGCACGTAGTCATTTTCTCAAACCTGGGCGTCAACGCAACCCCGTGGGCCATGATCTGGCGGTCCTAGAGCTCACGGCGGCGCAGTCGCCACGAGCCGGCCCAGTGTTGGCCCGGTTCTAAGACGATCACGTCCTTGCCGGAACGAAGGGCTTCGGGGGGACAGGTCATGGGTTCCACGGCGATCGCGGTGCGTCGGCGTCCCTTCGACAGATCCTGGCCGGTGTAGAGCTGGATGTAGGGGAACGTGCGGTCCACCTCTAATTCGACTTGTCCGCCGCGACTATCGCGGATCTTCACGGTAGCGAGTCCCGTATCGTCGCGGATCAGTTCGGTGTAGGTCACGTCGAGGTCGTGGCCGTTGACCGACTTGGCCACCCTGAAGTCGAGGTCGTGACCCTTGACGGGCAGTATCTCGCCCGTCGGTAACTGTCGCTCGCCCGTCGCAACGTAGGCGTTGGCCGGGACCTCGAGGTCCGTTCCCTCGATCGTCGTGGTCGTCACCGCCAGATAGGGATGAAAACCGACGCCCACCGGAATGGGCACGTCGTCACGATTGGTCACCGTCGTCGTTACCGTGAGTCCCAGCGAACCCAAGTGGTACGCGACCGCTATCTCGCTCAAGAACGGGTACTCCGGTGAGGGGTGCAGGACCAGAGAGAGCACGCAGCGGTTCTGATTCACCTGATCGATCAAAAAGGGTCGCCAGCGCACCAGCCCGTGAATGGCCGTGCCCGTGGAGTGATCGTCCACCGACGGCACCGCGGTACGACCCGAAAAGGACCACGGCTCCGGCGCCAGCCGATTGGGCCAGGGGTAGAGCAGCTGGCCCCGCGCCCCGTCAGGTATTTCGTCACCGGTAAAACCCTCCACCACACTCACTCCGCCCTTGACGAAGGTCCGTAGCGTCGCGCCGACTTCGGTGATCACCGCACGTTGGTCGCCGTGGGCTATCGCAATCTGTTCACCCGAGGGAAGCACTCTCACCCATCCTTTTCTTCACTGGTGAGTAACTTACGACAGATAACGTAATCGGTATGAAAGTACTGCTGACCAATGACGACGGCGTGATGGCTCCAGGGATCGCGGCGCTAGCGCGCGAACTGGCGTCGTGGATCGAGAACTGCCCCACCGGCGAAGAGCGCGCAGCCGTAATCGCGGCGCCGGACCGGAACTATTCGGGCATGTCGTCGGCGGTGGGAGACGTGTTTGACTTCCCCTCGGTACGTTACGAGCGACGCCGCATCCCCGGTGCCGAAACCATTCCCACCTACGCGCTCGAAGCGCCCCCGGCCCTGTGCGCCATCGTGGGTTCGCTCGGTTCGCTCGGTTTGCGACCCGACCTCATCATCTCGGGCGTCAACGCGGGCGCCAACGTCGGACGGAGCGTCCTGCACTCGGGCACGGTGGGCGCGATCCTGACCGGGGCCCAACTGGGCCTCTCGGGCCTAGCGGTCTCGGTCCAGTGGGGTGAGGACGTGCACTACGACGTGGCCGCGCGTCTCGCCATCGAGGTTCTCGACGAACTCTTTCGCGCCCCGTCGCGCACCTTGCTCAATCTCAACGTTCCCAACGTGAGGCGCGACAAATTACTGGGGGTGCGCCGGGGTCGCATCTCTACGGCCGATGTCGTGATGGCGGCGGGCCCGGACGCCGGGGGCGAGGCGTTGGGCGATAAGGGTGAACTCCCGCTGACCCTCGGGGCAGCCTCACCGAGCCTCGGTGACGTCAGTGACGAGGACGCCACTGACGACGGAGCACTCCTGGTGGCGGGCTACGCCTCACTCACGCCGATTGTGGGTCCCCACGAGAACACCGACTCCGCGCTCGACGCGGTCATCCACACCGCGCTCGGCGTCATTTCTCGTCACCTCGCCCTCTAATCGTCGAGACGCCGGCGTGCGTCCTTCAGCCGAGAACGCGCCTTCTTCTCGTCCACTCGTCGAACTTGCGACGCGCGCGTGGGTCGGGTGGGGCGACGCGGAGGTTGTCGCAGGAGCCCGAGTGAAATCTTCTGCGCCAAGGCATCCAGCGCCGCGGCCTTGTTGGCCGCCTGAGAACGAAAACGACTCGAGCTCGCACGCACCGCGGAGCCGACGCGCGTCAGGAGTAATTCACGGTCTGCGTCGGAGAGTACCCCGGACGCAGCGACGTCGAAACTCACCACGACCTTGGTCAAGGATCGATTTGCGTGTTGACCACCGGGTCCACCCGACGTCGTCACCCGCAGATCGACTTCGGACGCGGGAATGGTCAGACGTCCCCGCACATGCAACGATCCGTCGTCGTTCGCCCGCGCCACGCTCACGATGCGGAGCTGGCGAAACGGACCATCGCCAATTGACTCGCGCTGGCCACCATCTCCCCGGTGTCGTCAAAAAGCTCACAGCGTTCATCCACCAGACCGTCGGCGACGACGACGCACCACTGACGCGCTCGCAACCAGTCGCTCGCCGGAATACGCCGTACGTAGGACGTCAATTGCAGCGTCGGAACCCAGCCCGTCGAGCCCAACGGCAAGGTCGCTGGCGGCAGAGCGTCCGTCGCAAAGAGGAGACTCCACGCGTTCCAGGGTCCTCCCCCGTCGGCGAGTTTGAGCCACGCCACCAATTCACCGTCGCCGGGTGCCAGTTTCCACCACTCACCGTGGGCGAGGTCGCCGCGCAGTTCCAGGACCCGGTGTATCGACATACTGTCGGGTGCGGGAAGGAGCAGACAGTCCTCCACCGGCGCGAGCGCGGGTGGCGACGAGGATTGGTGACGTAGTTGCGATGACTCGCGCAAGGTGCCCACCGTGACCAGCGCCTCCGTCGTGACAACGCCATCCTGAGACAGCGCGACGTGCACGAACGATGCGCCACGACCCACTCGACGCACTAACGTCGTCAACAAGGCGGGTCCAATGGCGGGCGGCGAGATGAAGTTGGTGCTGACTGCCGTCGCGTGTAGGTGCGCCGCCCCGGCGTCACTCGCGGCGGCAATAGCGCCGTTGGCCAGGACGCACTGCAAATATCCACCGTGCGGATAGTCAAAAACGGTGTACTGACCAGCTAGGTCCACACGGTAACGACCTTCACCGTCGGGCTCCACCGCCGCCGCGTCCGCCAGCAAGAGCGGCTCGAACAGTGTGCTCACGACACCACCTTAACGAGCGCCCCGTCGACCAAGTGGTCGCTCGCGCGACCGATAGATTGGGTACGACCAAGGAGAGCGTTCATGCGCACAATTGCCCACTACCTCAACGGCGCCACCGTGAGTGCCCCGAGCGAACTCCCCGTCTATAACCCGGCCACCTGAGAGATAACCGGACGCGTCCCCCTGACCTCGACCACGGTGGTCGACGAGGTCATTGCGGACGCACGAAACGCGTGACACACCTGGCGTGAGTCCAGTCAGTCGCAACGTACCAATATCTTGTTCACACTTCGCCAATTGATCGTCCAGCACAGAGACGAGTTAGCCGCAATCATCACCAGCGAACACGGCAAAACGATCGCCGACGCCAAAGGCGAAATCGCTCGCGGACTCGAGAGCGTGGAGTACGCCTGCGGGCTCACCGAACACTTGAAGGGTGGTTTCTCGTCACAGGTGGCCGGTGGCGTCGACGTGCATTCCTTTCGTGAATCGCTCGGGGGCGTCGCGGCGATCACACCGTTCAACTTCCCTATCATGGTGCCCCTGTGGATGACGGCCAACGCGCTGGCGACGGGCAACGTCGTCATCGTGAAGTCCTCGGAGCGCGATCCGTCGGTCTCGGTGCGACTCGGCGAACTCCTTCGCGAGGCCGGCCTTCCGGCCGGAGTCTTTAACGTCCTGTACGGCAATGCCGCGACGGTGAACCAACTCCTCGAACGCCCCGGCGTCGACGCGATGAGTTTCGTCGGCTCGACGCCGGTAGCGTGCCACGTCTACAGCGTCGCCACCGAACACGACAAGCGAGTCCAAGCCCTCGGCGGAACCAAAAATCACATGGTGGTGCTCGCCGATGCGGACCTCGACGTCGCGGCCGACGTCGCCATCAATGCCGGCTACGGAGCCGCCGGAGAACGTTGCATGGCCCTCAGTGTGGTGGTCACGGTGGGCGACATTGCCGACGAGCTCGTCGCCTACGATGACGAGATCTTCGGTCCTGTGTTGAGAGTGGCGCGCGTGGCCACCTACGCCGATGCGGTCGCGCTGATCAACGCCAACCCGTACGGCAACGCGACGGCCATCTTCACTCGCGATGGCAACGCCGCGCGTCTCTTCACTCGACAGGTCAGTCTGGGAATGATCGGGGTGAACGTGCCAATTCCGGTGCCGGTGTCGAGTTACTCCTTCGACGATTGGAAGAATTCCCTCTTCGACCATTCCCACATCTACGGACCCGAAGGATTCGCGTTCTATTCCCGGGCCAAGGTCGTGACCACTCGTTGGCCACGGGCGTCGGAGTCACAGATCGACCATGATTTTCCCCAAACGCGCTAAACCCCACGCGCCCGGCCCCCTAGACTCGCCAACGCGGCGTCAGCAATTCTCCACCAACGTCGCTAGTACGAGGTCCCATGAGTAAGCAACACTCCAGCGTTCGCGCGTACGGCATCTTGGTCCACGACGGTTCCGTGGCCCTGGTGCGTTCGTCGAACCCCAATCACAAACCACCGCTTTGGTGGCTACCCGGCGGCGGTATTGACTTTGGCGAGACTCCCGAAGAGACCTTGGGGCGAGAATTCACTGAAGAGACTGGGCTCGTGGTGGGCGACCCCGAACTGTTCTCGGTCACCAGTGACGTGCGCTCGCGCGATAACGGCGACCGAATTCACACCGTCCGCATCATCTACACCGTCACCTGGAAGGCGGGCGAACTCACCCACGAAGTGCACGGCACGACCGATCACGCCGCGTGGTACCCGATTGACGAACTCGACGCTCTCAACGTGGCCGACTACGCGCGCTCCGCGATTCAGGCGGTCGTGCGAAAGTAGTGCCGCGCCAGGGTCGCCTTGGCGATCTTACCCGTTCCGTTGGTCGGGAGCCGATCATTGGTAAAGGCGATACGGGTCGGAATTTTGTAGGACGCGAGACGAGTCGAGAGATACGCGGTGAGTTGCTCCTCACTGAGGTACGCGTCCTCGCGCAGTACGACCACCGCCGCGACCGATTCGCCGAGCCGGTCGTCGGGTAGTCCACACACCGCCGCCTCCAACACCGCGGCATGTTCGAAGATCACCGACTCGACTTCGGCGCAGTACACGTTGTCGCCACCGCGAAGGATCATGTCCTTCATTCGATCCTCGATGAAGAGGAATCCTTCGTTATCGATGAATCCGACGTCGCCGGTGCGTAGCCACCCCTCGACCAACGCCGCAGCCGTTGCCTCGGGCTGCCGCCAGTATTCACGGAACAGTGTCGGGCCCGACACCCAGATCTCGCCTACGACGTCCGACGCGACGACGACGCCCTCGGGGTCACGGATTTGCACGTCCATCACCACGGTGGGTGTTTGTCCGGTCGAGCCGGGGTGGCGCTGGTAGTCGTCGCCGTAATTCTGGGGTCCGTACGCGTTGGTCTCGGTCATCCCGAAGGCCAAATTGGGACGCGCGTGCACGAACGTGTCATCCACGCGAAACACGAGGGCCGTCGGCGCCGGTGCACCGCCGCCGCCCACCGTCACCAAGGACGAGGTGTCGAACTTCGACAGGTTGGGGTAGTTAATGAGGTCCCACGACTGCGTCGGAACGCCCACGACATTGGTCACGTGGTGTGTCTCGATGAGGCGCAGCGCGGCCTCGGGGTCCCATCGGTGCATCATCACCAATTTGAAGTGCCACGAAAAGCACGACAACATCACCGGCACGCAACCCGTGACGTGAAAGAGCGGGACGATCAATATGAAGCACGTGGGGTCGCTCGGCACGTGGTCCCGCGGTCCGCGGCGTAGTCCCTCCACGATTAGACCGGTCGAAAATGCCATCAACGTTTGACAGATGGCGTCGTGCGTCGACACCGCACCCTTGGGTTGTCCCGTCGTGCCCGAGGTGTACAAGATCGTGGCGATGTCGTCACTACGAACGATCACCGCCGGCATCGCGGCTCCGGTCACGACGATGTCGATCCAGTGCACGACGCCCGCGGGTAATGACGCCGTCACGTCGCCGCGCGCGAGAACGACGGGGATATTGTCGCGTTGACACGTCTCGATCACTCGCGCACAGCGATCAGGGTCGGCGACCACGACACTGACGTCGGCGTCGCGGATGGCGAAATCGAGTTCGTCGCTGGTCCACCACGCATTGAGTGACACCGCGATGGCGCCTACCGACACCGTCGCGGCGAAGGCGACGATCCACTCGGGGACGTTGCGCATGGCGATGCCGACGCGATCCCCGTGTCGTACTCCAAAGTGGTTGACCAGGGCGTCGGCGAACTCATCCACCGAACGCATCACGGCGTCGAAGGTCCACTCCTCGGCTTCGTAGACCACGAACGTCTCGTGAACTCCGCGCGCGGCGTTGAAGATGTCACCCAGGGTCGCGGGCGCATTCGTGAAGACGCGGCGCGACACCTCATCCGTCGTGCGCGTAGTCACTTCGAACAACTGACCGGGCGCCGTGACTTGGACAATCGCGTCACGCAAGTTCAGTCCCACGCGACTCCCTTCGTGCCCCACTTAGCCTAGGAGAACTACTCTCCTCTCATGGACCACGAGGACTTTATCTTTACGGTCCACGTGCACCCCGGCGCGCGCCACGCCGCCGTTGGAGGATCGCACGACGGTCGACTGGTGGTGCGCGTGCTCGCGCGCGCCGTGGGGGGCGCCGCGAACGAGGCGGTGCTCGCCTCGCTCGCCAGTGCGCTCGGCGTGGCACGCGACCACATCACCTTTGCTCACGCGACGCGATCGCGCGACAAACTCGTGCGGGTCAGTGACGTCATTGACCAACGAGAACTGCGCCAACGTCACGCAGAACTCTTGCGCGGTAGCACTCAATCACCACGGGGCGGTAAAGCACGACCCAAGTGACCCTGGCAATCGTTCATCGCGACAGAACATCTCCCCAGACGATTGCTGTAGTCCACCAATTGCGCGGGACTGGCGTAACCTGGCGAGATGTCTCGGTGTGCGAGGATCACCGTGTCGGCCTCCAATTCCAAGGGAATTCGAGGGAGGACGTCAACAACGACGATGCGGGTTCAGTGTGACACGTTCGCGAACAACATCAACTTCGTCGTCGCGGGAGGCGACCGACTTAGGAGATGGCGGCAGTAGCGGCTCCGGCAGCCTTTTGGGCCATGCGCTCGACCGTCTCGGAGATCTTGGCGACGACCGTGGCCAACTCGAGGCGCGCCGTCTCGGCCTCTTTGTTCAGTCCAGCCAAGTGACCCACGTCCCACAGGTCCAACACCGGCGTGACGACGTCTCGAAGAAATTGCGTGAGACCATAAATACCTTCGCGCGCGATGCGCACCGCGTGACGCGAGAAACTCGGTATCCCGGTGCCCGGCATCGCGAAGTTAGTCACCTGCTTAGCCGTCGCGATCATCATCGTGGAGGGGTCCAGGGCGAACGCGGCCAAGGCTAAGTCGCGGTAAAAGAGGTAGTGCTTGGTCTCGTCGCCGGCGACCAGAGCGAGTACGTTGCGCCCGACCTTGTCGTCCTTGGGTAAGTGCGCACCGGTATTACGATGGGCGATCTGCGTGGCGCGCTCCTGGAACGAGACGTAACAAATCAAATCGGCGAAAGAATCGGGTTCGGGAACCTCGCCGCGCGACATTTGGACCCGCCGTCCGTCTTCGAGCAGAACCGGATCGATGCACCGTGAGATGTGCACCCAGTCGCGCATCACCATGGAATGGCGGTTTTCCTCCATCGTCCACTGGTAATTCCAGTCGCGAATGGGATGCCCCTTCGGAGCGTGAGAGAGGATCGAGTTGGTGTAGTAGGGGAGATTGTCCTCGGTCAACAAATTGACGTAGATGGAACTGCGGACGCCATCAGCGACTGGATAGTCTGACTCCGTCCACGGGTGCGTACCGAAGTCCTCGCCCGATCCCCAATCGATTTGTTCGTGCGGGTACCATAGTCGCGGAGCCTCCATATGGCGGTTATAAAGACGCTCAACGTCCGGAGCAATTTCCAGAAGAAGATTGCAGCGACTCTGTGGTACACGCATAGCTGACAATTTATTTCTTTCGCACCGGCGGCCTATAGGCCACTCCCCCATGGTAACGCTGTAAGGGCATATATAGTCTGGCTCTTGTGATTTCGCTCACAAGAGCCCCAAGTAGCCTGATGGTCTCGTGAATCTCCTTGAGTCTCTTATTCCCAGTGATTTTCGACGCTCGCTCGACGCGCGACTACGTAGATTTTTCATCGCGACCTTCATTAATTGTGTGGGTACTGGACTCACGCTCTCGCTCTACGTCGTGTACCTGCACAACGTCCACGGTTTCTCCACCACCTTCTCGACACTGCTGCTCGCGTGCGCCGCCTTAGCCGGTCTTGTCACGAGCCCTCTCTGGGGCAGTGCGACCGACCACTTCGGTCCGGTCAAGGTCATCCTCGTTGCGCTCGTCACCAACGGGGCTTCTCTCGTGTACTGGGCCTATATCCACTCCGAGACGAGTGCGGTCATCGGGGCCGTACTCCTCGCCGTCTTCGGAAACGCCGGATGGGGTCCGGGCAGCACGCTCCTGGTACGACTCGTTGCCCCCCAACACCGCCAGCGCGCGTACGGATTCAATTTCATGATGGTCAATCTTGGCATCGGCTTCGGTGGACTCATCTCCGCGAGCGTCGTCAATCTGCACGACCCCCTCACTTTTCGTCGTCTCTACCTCGGCAACGTCATCGTCACCTTGCTCGCGGGCTTCTTTTTCGCCACCCTGTGGAAATACGGTCACCTCCGCGACCGACCACGAGGTGGGGACGACTCAACCACGAGCGATGGGTGGCGAGTGGTCTTTCGCGACCGTCGCCTGGTCTTGTACGTCAGTGCGTCACTGGTCTTGATGCTCGGCGGCTACGGGGCGCTCGACTCGGGCTTCAGTCTGTTCGTCGTGAACAACTTGCACATGTCCGTGCACATCATCGGCGTCGTACTATTTGTCAACACGAGTACGATCGTCCTCGCCCAGCTCGTCGTGGTGAACATTGTCGAGAGACGAAGTCGCACCCGAGTGCTCGCGCTCGTCTCGACCCTCTGGGCGGTCTTTTGGATCGCCTTGGCGATCTCGCTGCATCTCTCACGCGTGGTCGCCGTCGTGGCGATCTGCGCGGCCATGGTCGTGTTTGCTATCGGCGAGACGATGCTCTCTCCGGTCGGCCAAGCCCTGGTGAACGAGATCGCGCCCGAGCATCTACGGGGTCGATACAACGCTGCCCAGGGCCTGACGTGGGGAGTCTCGGGATCGATCGCCCCCGCGATCACTGCCATCTTCTTCGACAATCACCTCGGCGATTGGTGGCCGGTATGCGTGGCGGGTCTCTCGCTCGTCGGTGGCGCGATGATGCTAAATCTTCGTCGACGTCTCACCACGAGTGAAGACGGGCGCGCGAGGCCCGGTGTCCTCTGAAAAAAGAATGCCCAACGCGCTTCGGCGACGCCCGTGCCGCGACTGGCGCGCGACCACGAACGTTCTCCCATCGATTTTCTCACCTCGTGAGGACGATCTTTCGCAACCGGGTCGCATCGCGATCGAATGATCTGAGTGCGTCGCGACCCGGATAAGATCGGTGTGATTGACGTCAGTGAGAGCGGCCCGTCGGCGCCGGAATCGCGGGTGACTATATCCCTTCTCGCATTGTTCTCGTCACGTCGGATGTCGCGAGCCGTTGCCAACGAAGAGAGAAGTCACCCCACGATGAACCCCGCCCCCTCGGTCCTCCACGATCGTTACAAATGGACAGCATTATTCGTGGTCACCCTGGGAATGTTGATGGCCACCATCGACTCGTCCATCGTGCTCATCGCCATGCCGGCCATCTTTCGCGGCATTGGTCTGGATCCGTTGCAGCCGGGCAACTCCTTTTACCTCCTATGGATGATCCTCGGATTCCTCGTGGTCACGAGTGTCCTCGTGGTGAGTCTCGGTCGTTTGGGCGACATGTACGGACGCGTGCGCATTTACAACTCGGGCTTCGCGATCTTCACCTTTTTCTCTGCCCTTCTCTCGATCACCTGGATGCACGGCCACGCGGCCGGACTCTGGCTGATCATCATGCGCCTCTTCCAAGCACTGGGAGCGGCGATGCTGATGGCCAACTCCTCGGCGATCCTCACCGACGCCTTCCCCCGACACCAACGGGGCTTAGCAATGGGGGTCAACCAGGCCGCGGCATTCAGTGGCACGTTCATCGGACTGATCGTGGGGGGACTCCTCGCACCCTTTGACTGGCACCTGGTGTTCCTCGTCTCGGTGCCGGTGGGACTACTGGGCACGGTGTGGGGCTACGTGGCTCTACGCGAGCAGGGCGAACGCCACCGCGCGCACGTCGACTGGCTCGGCAACACCACCTTCGCCGTTGGCATGGTCCTGATCATGGTGGGAATCACCTACGGGATCGAGCCCTATCGAAACCACACCATGGGCTGGACCAGTCCCCTGGTACTGGGGTGCATCATCGTCGGGGTCGCGACCATGGTGGCCTTTGTCATGATCGAACGTCGCGTCGCGTCCCCGATGTTTCGTATCCAGCTCTTTCGCATTCGACCCTTCACCGCGGGCGTCAGCGCCAGTTTTCTGGCGGCCCTCAGCCGTGGGGGCCTCATGTTTATGTTGGTGATCTGGCTCCAGGGCATCTGGCTTCCGCTGCACGGATTTAGTTTTGAGCGCACGCCCCTGTGGGCGGGCGTCTCCATGGTGCCCCTCACGGTCGGCATGCTCTTGGCGGGACCGATTAGTGGCTACTTGTCGGACCGCTTCGGTGCGCGGCCCTTCGCCACGGGCGGCATGTTGGGCACGGCCGTGTGCTTCGTGTTGCTCGAGACGTTGCCGGTCAACTTTCATTACTGGGAGTTCGGCATCTTGTTGTTCTTCACCGGAATGTCCATGGCCGCCTTCGGATCACCCAACCGCGCGGGCGTGATGAACGCACTTCCCTCCGAGCACCGCGGGGCCGGGTCCGGAATGAATACGACCTTTCAGAACTCCGCCCAGGTCTTTTCCATTGGACTGTTCTTTACCTTGTTAATCGTTGGTCTGTCGAGTTCACTCTCCACCAACCTCTACCAGGGTCTCGTGGCCCACGGCGCCTCCACCAGCGTGGCCAGCCACGCCTCACACTTGCCGCCCATCGCTACCTTGTTCGCCGCGTTCCTCGGCGACAATCCGATCCAGCACTTGCTCGGCCCCGCCGGCTTGGCGCAACTCAGCGCCGCGCAACAGGCCACGCTCCTCGGACGGAACTTTTTCCCGACATTGATCGGCGCGTCCTTTCGTTCCGGTCTACACGCGGCGCTCGATTTCGGCATCATTGCGAGTCTCTTCGCCGCGGCGGCGTCGTGGGTGCGCGGTGCCAAGGTTGATGACGAAGTCGCGGCGCCCGTCGCCGTCGATATCAACGTCGACTAGAGCTCGCGGGTGAGCTGCTCGACGCGCTCATTCCAGTCGCGCTCGGTGCTTTCGCCGCGCGCGTGCAGTGCCGTACGCTCCTCGCGCAGGGTCCGGGCCACTCGTCCTAGTCCACTGGGCAACAATTCGCGGACGCGCCCTCGCACCCACTGGGCGAGCGACGGTGAGGCACCCGACGTCGACACGGCGACGATGACGTCGCCGTCGCGGTGCACCGCGGTGAAGTAGAAACTGCACCGCGTCGGATCGTCGACCACGTTCAGTAGCACGTGGCGCTCCTCGGCCTCCGTGACGATCTCGTCGTTCACCGGTTCGTTGGCGATCGCCGACACGACGAGGAAGAAACCCGCGAGGTCACCGCGACAATACGGTCGCACTTGGGTGGACACCACGCCCTCGGGCACTTCGACCAGTAGTTGCTCGGTGATGACGTGCACGCACGCGCCCACTTCGAGCAATTGACGCGCCTTATGTGCGCCCAGACGACCCATGCCGAGGACCAGCACGTCACGACCCGTGAGATCGAGGGCCAGCGGCAGCATCACGAAGTGGCGACCAAGTCGCGCACGACGTCCTCAATCCCCAATTTCAGAGCGGCCACGGGACCGATGACGATCACGGCCGGTGAGCTCACGTCAAGGAGCGCCAAGTGCTCGAGACGTGCGCGCACGACGCGCTGTCCGTGCGTGGAGGCATTTTCGACCACTGCGACCGGTGTCGCATTGTCCAGTCCCCCACGACGAAGTTCTTCAGAAATCTGGACCCGGCGCGCGACTCCCATTAAGACCACGAGGGTGATATCGGGGAGCGCCAGACGTTCGAAGTCGACGGCCGCGCCCGACTCGGCGGTGGCCGTCACCACGCACACGCCGTGCGACACACCGCGATGGGTCACCGGAATGCCGGCCAGCAGCGGTCCGGCAAACGCCGACGAGATGCCCGGCACCACGTGCACCTCGACGCCCGCGCGAGCGAGCGCGAGAGCCTCTTCTCCCCCGCGTCCAAAGACGAAGGGGTCGCCGCCCTTGAGGCGCACCACGTGGTCGTAGCGAGATGCCAGTTCGATCAACATACCGTTGATGTCGTCTTGGGAACTCGAGCGACCGGGAATCTTTCCGACGTCAATTCGTCGCGTGCGCGGTCCGAGGAGGTCAAGTACTCCCGTTCCGACGAGGCGATCGTGCACGACCACGTCGGCCGTCGCGAGTACTTGCGCGGCGCGTAACGTCAACAGGTCGGCGTCACCCGGTCCCGCGCCAACGAGGTAGACACTCACGGCGCGACGACCCGCACGTAGAAGTCACCGAAGGCTTCACCCTCAAGTCCCTCGTCGCGCCAGCGCTCGAGCAGAGGCTCCAGGACCGCGGGGATCTCGTCGAGCTTCAGTTTTTCTTGGTGCAGTGACGCCAATCGGTCACCGCGCAAGGTGCCGCCCAAGTACAGGTCGTAAGAGTTCTTCGTACGTCCGACGACGCCGACCTCGGCCACCGCCGGGCGCGCACATCCGTTGGGACAGCCCGTCATGCGTAGCTGTAGGCGACGCTTGCCCAGTCCCTTCTGGTTGAGGGCTCCCTGCAGGTCATCGACCAACGACGGCAGACGTCGCTCGGCCTCGGCCAGGGCTTGTGAGCACGTGGGAAGCGCCGGGCACGCCAGGGCCGATCGCTCGACCGTGCCGAGCTCTTCCACGCCGCGCACGTCGTGCTGGGCCAATACGCTCGCGACGTAGTCGCGGTCCTCGGGAGCGATGGCCGACACGACGATGTCTTGTTGGGGGGTGATCAAGAAGCGCAGATCGCGCGACGAGGCCAGTTCGCGCAGGGCAGTGCGTAGTCCCTTGCCGTCGGTATCGTCGCGCACGCGTCCGGCGCCGACGCGTACACCGATCTCGAAGTTTCCGTTACTCAACTCACGCCACCCGAGGTGGTCCTCGGCGTCGCGCAGTTCCACGGGTAACGCCGGTCGCAGGGCTCGACCGTAGCGTTCTTCGATCTGAGCAATGAACGCGTCGTTGCCCATGTCGGCCGCCACGTACTTCAGGCGGGCGCGTCGCCGGTTCGTTCGGTCGCCCAGGTCGCGAAACGTGGACAGGACCGCGCGGATGAGATCGTCGAGTTCGTCGGGGGTCACGAAGGTGAGCGGCGTCGCCAGTCGAGCAAAGGTGTCGGGCTGGGCGTAGGAACGACCGAGTCCTCCAGCCACGACCACGTTGTAGCCGGTGCCCAAATCGGGATGCGTGCTGGGGATCAGTCCGACGTCCTGAGCCAGAATGTCGACGCAATTCTCATCGGGGTGGGCAATGGCGATCTTGAACTTGCGTGGAAGGTACGTGTCGCCGTAGAACTCGTGCTCGACGTCGGGCTCGATGCTGGCCGCGCGCTCGCCATTGACGAATATCTCCCAGTGGGCCTTCGTAGTGGGCTTGAACGTCTTCGCGATGTGATTAGCCAATTCGGTCACGTGGATGTGCGCGTCGTCGGACACCAGACTCGAGCACATCACGGTATTGCGCACCACGTCACCGCAGGCGGCGAAGGACGTCATGGCCTGTTGGTGCAGGCGCGCGCCGAGCGTCTGCAAAGAGAACTTGAGGACGCCGTGGAACTGCACGGCTTGACGGGTGGTCAGTCGAATCGAACCGTCGGCGAGATCTTCGGCGATGTTGTCGAGCGCCAGCCACTGAGTCGAACTCAACTGTCCGCCGGGGATCGCGACACGAATCATGAAGATGTACTCGAGGGGCTCACCGGCCTGGGCGCGCTCACGGCGAACGTCGCGATTGTCCTGGGCGTAGATCCCGTGGAATTTAAGGAGGTGCTCGGAGTGCCCCGACATGTTCGGGGCGGGCGAACTCAAGTCCCCTAAGAGATCACCGCGTAGGTGATCACTGGAACGCTTGATCGACTCTTCCGCTACCAGCGAGGTCGTTTCCTCTGACACTGTGAATGCTCCTCCCGCGACGGCCCGTGACGTCTAGACCACAAATCTTAGTGGTTTAGTCAGGAATCGGAAAGATAGAATTTCATTCGTTCCTTGTCGGGTGTCAATTCCTTATGCGTGACGCGGCAAGACTGCCCTGGTCAGCGCGGAGACGTCGCGGCACGACGGCGACGCAGTGTCAATATCGCCGCTACCGCCGCCACGAACCCGATCGCGGCGACGGTGAAACTGTTATCGGCCACCAGCGCCACGCCGCGTTCGTGCGTGTCAAAGGTGGGCCCGTGCGCGAGAATCCACATCGGCGCCACGTAAAACAATGCCGCCACCACGATGGCCCAGACTCGTCCCGACGCGGGTCGGTCTCGTCCCCACCACAACCACGCCAACACTGGGACTACCCAGACCATGTGATGCGCCCACGTAATGGGCGAGACCAACAGTCCGGCGTCTCCCACCACCATGACCGCCAGGAACGTCGAGGACACCCGCCACGCCCACCACGCCAATGCCAGGCCCGCCAATGCCGCCACGACTTCGACCGCCTCTATCGAGTGCGGGGACCACACGTGGTGCGTGACCCGATCGAGCGCCCCCTCGAGACTTTGATTCGAGACGTAGGTCACGGTCCCGATTCGCGACTGGTCGTTGACGTACTTCGTCCAAAAGGCCGCCGACGCCGAGGGATTCACCACGAAGGCCGCCAAGGTGCACAGTCCCGCCGTCACGAGGGCGGTGAGGGCCGCACGAAACTGTCGCGTCACGAGTAAGAAGGGGACGAAAATGAACGGCACCAACTTGATGGCGGCGGCCAGACCGATGCCGATGCCGCGCGGTAACGTCCGCCCGGCCACCTGCACCCGCGTGGTGGCGTCCACCACGACGAGAGCGAGCAAGACCAGATTGATCTGACCAAAACTCAAGCCCAACATCGCCGGCTCAATCAACACTGCCGGACCCAGCAACAACAGGACCATCATCCAGGGCACGCGCGACTCGTTGGCGCGTAGTTCGGGACGCACGTGCAACAAGGTCACTGCGAGGACGAGGACGAGTGCCGTCACATTGACCAGCGACCACACCACGCCGGCGGCCCCCGAGGGTATCCACGTCAGGGGCCAAAAGAAGAGCGTCGAAAATGGCGGGTAGGTGAAGGGAAGGTGCACGCCCGGCAGATACAGCGAATACAAATGGGCGCTGGTGAGGTGGCGTGCACCCATCAAGTACACCTGAATGTCGACTTGACGACGATGCCACGTCCAGCCCACCGAGCCCACCAGCGCCACCACGCACGACACCACCACAGCGACTACGCGCAGCGGTGACGCGTCACGGCGCAACGTCGGAGCCGAGGTCCGTGGGTCGTCGCTTCGAACCCGAAGCGCCAGCGGCATTAGGGAGTCCAGGAAATGGTGGTCGACGCGACGGTGAGGGCGCACATGGCGAACGCCGAAAGGATCACGATGACGAGGTATCGCTGTCGCGACACGCTGGCCGCCACCACGGCAAATAATGGGAAGCCGCGGAGCAGCAGTCGCGGGGAGATTCCCACGATCGGCGACAAAAGGCCAAAGATGAGGACCGTGGCGGCGTAGACGCTCCAGGTGGGGGGCGGACGAAGTTTGCGCCACAGCACGACGACGCCAATCGTCGCGAGGAAGGTGACCGTCTTGAGGACCGAGTTGAGGTCACCAAATCCGTTCTCGAACACGCGGTACATCGCGTAGAAGACGCCCGTGCCCATCGGACCGGCCTGCCAGCCCTGGCGTTGGGCTAAGTACCAACTGAAGGGCGACCCCGTGTGCGCCCACAAATAGATAAAGAAGGTGCCGATACCCAAGGGCGCCAGCGCCGGCGCCCACCAGGCCGTCGCGTCGCGATCACTACGCCAGGCGCTGTAGGCGGCGACCGCGCACGGCAGGACGACGGCACTGGCGACCGGGTCACACGCCGTCGCGACAGCTGCGGCCACTCCCGCCACGATCCAACGGTGCCGGTGCAGAGCGAGCAAGGTGATCGACACCAACGCGATGACCATTCCCTCGGTGTACACCAGGGAAAACACCACGGCCGCCGGAGAGAAGAAAATGAGCGTCGTCGTGCGCGTGGCCACCGTGTCGCCGTAGTGCTCGCGCACCAACCACCAGACGGCGACCGCAGCTCCCGCACCGGAGATCGCCGCCACCGCCTCTCCCGAGGCGGCGAAACCCAGCGAGGTGACCCAGTGGGTGAAACGAATCATTACCGGTAGCAGCGGGAAGAAACCGAGATTGACTTGGGCGGCGTTGCCGTGTCCGCGCGGAATGCCCGCGGCGTAGCCCGATCGAGCGATCTGGATGTACCAGTGCGAGTCCCACCTCGTCAGGTAGTGACCAACGGCGTGGTGGCGGACTTTGGCCACCAGTCCCAAGACCACCCACACCACCATTCGCGAGATCGCGTAGACCGCGAGTGGTACGGCTGATCCCCGTACTACGTCACGTAACGCCTCGCGCCGAGACGAAGTAACCGGGCGGGTCTTCGACGACGTGGCGGAGGGGTGCACAACCATTAACTCTAGTGAAACCAGTATTTCAAAAAGGTTACGCGTGACGACGCAAGAAGGAAATTAATCCTTCGAAATACGTCTCCTGATCGTCGTACATCGCCATATGAGAGCCGTCGGGACAATGCCAGTACTCCCCCGCCGAAAGCAGAGACGCCATATGGCGTAAGTACTGCGGGTCCATCGTGTCGTGCTCGGCGCCGATGACGAGGGCGGGTACCGAGATGTCGTGGAGATCAGCGGTGCGGTCCCACTCCAAAAGAACTCCGGAAATTCCCAGCTCACTGGGTCCCTGCATGGGCACGTAGATGTCCTTATTGATCAACGAAAATGATCGCACGATGGGCTCAGGCCATTGCTCGACGGGAAGTCGCAGCACGTGATGGACGTAGTGGTGCTCCAACAACAATTCCTCGTAACGAGGGTTGTTCGTGTCACCACTCGCTTCATACTCCTTGATCTGAGCGAGCACGGTCTGGTCCATGGGGGGCATCAGCACGTCAATGGCGTAGCGGTTGTAAGCCGCGCCGCTGGACATCATGTTCGAGATGATGACGCCCTTGAGGTGTTGTTGGTACTTGAGGGCGTACTCAATCGCCAAGACCCCGCCCCAGGAATGTCCTAGCACGAAGAAATTCTCCGGACCCAGCCCCAGCGCTTGACGTACTTGTTCGACTTCGTCCACGAATCGCTCGATCGTCCACAGGGACGCGTCGCTGGGCGCACTCGAAAGGCCTGAGCCGAGTTGGTCGTAGTAGTAGTACTCGATCCCCGCGGCGGGTAGATACGAGTCACAGCTCAAGAAGTAGTCGTGCGTCGCACCGGGCCCGCCGTGGAGCAGCAACAACGCGACGTCGGGATTGTTGCCCGTGCGCTTGGTCCAGACCTGGAACTCACCCATCGGCGTCACGACCGGAACGACGTAGACGCCGCCACTGGCGACACCCTTCTTATCGGTGAGATCGAAGTACGCCTGATAGTCCACAGCCATTTTACCCTCCCCTCGAATTCACTCTAAGTCGTCGTGGACGATATTTTGTGTTTTGGTGACTAACGTAAGTGGAGCATTTTCCTCCCCCTCACCTGCAAGGAGTCCTTATGAACACCCGTGGCTACGCCGCGCACGCCGCCAATACCGATCTGGTTCCCTTCGAATTCAGTCGGCGCGACTTGCGCCCGGGCGACGTCGCCCTTGCCGTGCTCTACTCCGGCATCTGCCATTCCGACATTCACCAGGTACGCGAAGAGTGGGGTCCCTCGCTCTTTCCCATGGTGCCGGGCCACGAGATCATCGGCGTCGTCACCGCGGTGGGGTCTGAGGTGACCCGGTTCACGGTGGGCGAGCGAATCGGCGTGGGCGTTTTCGTCGATTCGTGTCGAGAATGCGAGAACTGCCTCGCGGGTCTGCAACAGTACTGCTCGAAAGGAATGACGCCGACCTACAACAGTCTCGAACGCGACGGCGCGACGATCGCCTTTGGCGGATATTCGAACCACTTCGTGATCGACCAGGACTACGCCGTGCACGTCGCGGACTCGCTCGACCCCGCGGGAGCCGCACCACTGTTGTGCGCAGGAATCACCCTCTATTCGCCGCTTCGTCATTGGGGTGCCGGTCCCGGCAAGCGCGTGGCCATCATTGGTCTCGGCGGGCTCGGCCACATGGGTTTGCAATTCGCGCACGCGATGGGTGCCGAAACTACGGTCTTTTCACACTCGGCCTCCAAGGCCGAGGACGCTCACGCTCTGGGTGCTGACCACTTCGTCGTCACGTCCGAGCGCGACGCACTCGCCACTCACGCGTTGCGCTACGACATCATTATCAACTCGACGTCGGCCGACATCGATCTCAACGATTACTTGAATTTGTTGAAGCTCGACGGCACGCTCGTCATCGTCGGACTCTCGGGGGTACCGGTGTCAATTGAGCAGGGCATCTTGCTCGGTGCTCGCCGGTCGATCGCCGGTTCGATGATCGGTGGAATGGGCGAACTCCAGGAAATGATGGATTTCAGCGCCGAACACTCCATCACGTCACTCGTCGAAGTGGTCACCGCCGACTACATTAACGAGGCTTACGATCGGACGGTCGCGAGTGACGTCAAATATCGATTCGTGATTGACGCCTCAACCTTTTAGCTCCCAGTAATTTTTGGAGATTCTTGACACAATCGAAGTAGAACATCACAGAAAGGTCGTCATGAAATCACTGAGAATCCTCGCCAGCGTCGGTCTCGTGTCGGGCGTGCTCGTCATGACTTCTGGGGCGCTCGCCACCGGCGCCACCGGCGCCACCGGCGCCACCGGCGCCTCCGCGTCGACTGTTAAGACCTGTACCTCAGCGCTCCTCTCGGTATCGCTCGGGACGTCCGAGGGCGCGGCCGGGACGATCTACTACCCCGTTGTCTTCACCAACCGAGGCGCCGCGTGCGCCATCTGGGGAGTGCCCGCCGTGCAACCCGTCGTGGGCGGAGCCTCGCACAGCCGTATCGACGTGGGACCACGCGCGCGCAATGACTCCTTGGGCCAGATGCCCGTGCGTCATGTTCTTGCCGCACATCACCAGGTGAGTGCGGGTATGGGAGTCGCCGAGAGTGGGAACTACCCAGTTGGCTTGTGCGAACCCGAGAACGCTGGAGCCATCGTCGTGAGTCTGGGTACTTTCCTTCCCCCGACCAACCTGACTTTGAAGATCTCGGTGTGCACGAAGGTTTCGAGCGTCAGCACGCGACTGATCGTCAGCGGCAACACTGGTGCGTAATACGGCGTTCGTGACTCGCCTCGCTGACGACGCCAGGTCACCACGACGCTTCGCGATGCGAGGGTCATCGATTAGTTCGGTGACTCACTCTCGCCGCGTCCCCACGATGTGTTGAGGTTGGACTGAGACTCACGAAGTTGACTGAGGGCGCCGCCGGCGCTGAAATATCTCTTTCCAGCGACCAGTAATTCTTCTGCGGGAAATTTGGTGATGACTTCACAGCCGGTCGCGGTGACCACCACTTCCTCTTCAATGCGCGCCGCCGACCAACCGTCCTTCGCCGGCCAGTAGGTCTCCAGGGCGAAAACCATTCCCTCTTCAAGAACTTCGGGGTGGTCGAATGAAATCATGCGGCTGAATATGGGTCGCTCCCAAATTGACAGTCCCACCCCATGCCCGTACTGCAGGCCGAAGGCGGCCTCCTCGTTAGGAAAGCCGAAGTCTTGGGCCGCGGGCCACACAGCCACGACGTCGGCGGTCGTGGTGCCCGGCTTAACCATGGCAATCGCTGTATCGACCAACTCGCGACATTTTGTATACGCGTCGCGTTGGGCTACGGAGGCACTCCCCACCGCGAACGTTCGATAGTAACACGTACGATATCCGTTAAAGCTGTGAAGAATGTCAAAGAACGCCGGGTCACCCGGGCGGATGAGACGATCACTGTAGACGTGCGGATGCGGTGAACAGCGCTCTCCGGAGATGGCGTTGACTCCCTCCACGTGCTCGGATCCGAGGTCGTAAAGAACCTTGTTCACCAGTCCAACGCATTCGTTCTCTCGCACACCCGGTCGCAAGAACTCGTACAACTCGTCGTAGGCCGCGTCAACCATGGATGCCGCCTGCGTCAACAGCGCGATTTCGTCGGAAGTTTTGATGCGACGGGCCTCGAGAAAAACCTGTTGCCCGTCGACTAGCGTGATGCCCTCTTTCGCGAAGGCGGCTAACACCGGCATTTCAATCACGTCCACGCCGACGGGTTCGTTTTGAAGTCCGAACTGATGGAGAACTTCCTTGATCTTGAGCGCGACCGAACCCGCTCGATCGGCGCCCGGTGGGATAGCCCCGCGCAACGTCGATATGCCCGCGCGCGCACCCTCGTACTCGATGAGCGTTCCGTCGGGCCCCGTTTGAACGCCGGACAACCAGGGGTTGTAGAGCTGGTGATGTCGCGCCGCAGATCCAAAGTCCCACACGATGGGCTTGCCGCCGCGCGGTAGCAATGCGAAACGAATTAGCTTGTCCATGGCCCAGGTCCCAATGTGAGTACCGGTCATATAGCGAATGTTGTGAAAATCGAAGGTTAAGAGCGCACCCAAGTCCGAGCGCTCCAACTCCGCCTGGAGGCGCGCGAGCCGCTCCTCGCGCAGACGCGGCATGTCGACGCGGTTCTCCCAATCCACTGAATTGGTGCCGCTAGTGTGAATTCCCATAGTTCCTCCGAACATTCATTGGGGCTGGATTCGTTTGCTCATCGACCACGTTGGCGCGCCCACACGTCAAGTCCGACCGCGATCAGCAAAATGACTCCCAGCACAATCTGCTGGTACAGGGGATCGATTCCCAGAAGGTCGAAACCGTTGCCGATGAGTGCAATGAACAGCACGCCGATCGTCGTGCGCCATACCGATCCTTCGCCCCCCGAAATTGACGTTCCACCCACCACGATCCCGGCCAGGACCGTGAAGGCTAGAGCGCTACCTCCCGCCGACGCTTCCGCACTCAGAACGCGCGACGTGTCAATGATGCCCGCCAATCCCGCCGCGCCACCGCTTAAGACGTACGCACCAATTCGCACCATGTTCACGCGAACTCCCGCGAGGCGGGCTGCTTCGGCGTTGCCGCCCGAGGCCACGATGTAACGACCGTATGTCGTGCGCGAAAGCAGTAGGGCCAAGATCACGACGACGATCACCATCCACCAGACCGCGCTTTGCACCCCCAGGAAGGTCGAATTCGAGAATCGTGCGAACCCGGCGCGCGACGTGAGGACGATGAGGTTGCCGCTCGTCACCTTCGTGGCGACCCCCGAGATCACAAAGGACATCGCGAGTGTCGTCACCAGGGCATTTATTTTGAAGATCGCCACGATCAGCCCGTTGATGAGCCCGATACCGAGCCCGACAATGAGGCCGACCCCAATCGCTACCCACGGCGAATGCGTCTCCGCCATCTGCCCGGCGATGACACTGGCCAGGCCGTACGTGGCTCCGACGGATAAATCAATACCTCCCGAGACCAGTACCAGAGTGCCCGCCGCCGCGATGACCAGCGTCGAAGCTTGCTGATCGAGGATGTTGAGCAAGTTCGTTGTGTGCAAGAAAGGTTGACTCGCGATGGATAACACGACGAATAAGGTGAGAAAGGGAATGAAGATTCCCGCTGTGCGCCACGACGTCAGGTGACGGGTCACACTCGATAGGTATCCGTGCGGATGACGTCCGTCGTCGACTTCTAGGAGAGGGGTCGAGGACTGTTGATTCGTCATTTCGCCACTCCATTAGTGAGCGTTCCCGCGAACGCTGCCTCCAAGATCATTTTTTGATTCATGTCCTCATCCGTCAATTCTCGAACGACCGTCCCCGATCGCATGACGAGAACCCGATGAGCGAGACCTAGTACCTCTTCGAGTTCCGATGAGATCACCACGACGCCCATACCAGAGTTGGCGAACTCGACCAATATGTCGTAGATGGCGCGCTTGGAACCCACGTCGACGCCCCGAGTTGGTTCATCGGCCAACAACACTCGCGGAGCGCACATCATGGTTCGTGCGAACAACAGTTTTTGTTGATTCCCCCCGGAGAGACTCGACGCCGGCATCGAGGGATGGGCGCCCTTGACAGCGACGCGCGCCATCAAACGAGATACCTCCCTGCGCTCGGCGCTCGGTGATATCCACCCGTATCGACTGATCGACGCGAGTGAGGAGATGGAGACGTTTTCCTTCAGTGATCGCCCAAGGAACAGTCCCATTTCCTTGCGTGATTCGGGAATCAATGCCAGTCCTCGGCGCAGCGGCGTCGTCGGACTTCGACTCGTGAGGCTTTCGCCACCCATATCAACGTCGCCACTTTGGTTCCGTGCATCTTGGTAGATCGCACGCGCGAGCTCCGATCGACCCGCGCCCACGAGACCGGCGAGTCCTAGGATCTCGCCTTCATGGAGATCGAAGGACACGCCCGACACTTTGGGTGCCACCAGATTCTTGATCGACAGCACTACTCGTCCGCGCGGCGACCGAGGATTCTTCTCCGGGAAGGCCGCGTCGAGCGAGCGTCCCAGCATGCCTTCAATGAGCGAGTTCTCGGTGGCCTCGGACGCCGGAATCGTGCGCACTAGGCGTCCGTCACGCAACGTCGTAATGGTGTCAGAGAGGTCAAGGACTTCGCTCAAGAAATGCGAAATCAAAAGGACCGACTTCCCTTCCGCCGCCAGTGATCGAATGATGCCGTGCAGCGCGATGACTTCGGCGCCCGAGAGCGCCGCGGTGGGCTCGTCCATAATGACGAGTCGAGCCTGGCGCGCCAGTGCTCTCATGATCTCCACCTGTTGTTGACCCGCGGTGCTCAGCGATCCGGCCAGAGCGTCCGGCGCTATTTGAAAATTCAGTCGTTCTGCCAATTCCAGATACTTTGCGCGCAACGCGCCTCGACGAATGGCCCAACCCCGCCGTGGCTCCACCCCTAAAAAGACATTCTCCGCGGCACTCAACCCAGGAACGATTGCTAATTCCTGGGCAATCGTCACGACGCCGTGTGATAGCGCATCACGGGGCGAACGCATCGCGACGGTTCTTCCATCGATGCGAATCTCACCTTCGTCAGGAGTCAACACTCCCGAGATCAACTTGCCCAACGTCGACTTTCCTGCACCGTTCTCCCCCACCAACGAGTGCACGGATCCTGAAAAGACGGTGAGCGACACGCCGGTGAGTGAGGGAACCCCACCAAACCGCTTCGAAACGTTGAGGACCTCGACGAGAGGCTCTTTCTTCGATGCGGTTTGGTGGGGTGTTGGGGTACTCATGAGCGTTGTCTGCTATCTCCGAGGTCCACGATCATTGACGAGACCTAACGATGGAGATCGCGGTGACTCGATCAGCCCGGCCACTCGGCGGTGAACAGTCCGGCATCCGCCTTCGTCACCAGTCCGTGATGCGGCAAGTTGGCTACGGGGTCGATTGCTCCCGACACCTTGCCCGTCTTGACGGCGTTCACCAAGGCGATCATTCCGTCTTGACCTTCCGTCGCGGGTGCTTGGGCCACGTCCGAGAACCAGGCTCCCGACTTCACGCCCGCAATACCCGCACCGCTCGCGCCAAAACCCACCAAGAGGACCTTCTTGTTATTGGCACTCGCCAGGGCCACTTGTGCGCCCTCGATGCTCTGGTCCGAACCAACGATCAGGTTAAGACTCGGGTTGGCTTGCAGGATGTTGGCCACCGCGGTGTCCGCCAAGGAGATGGTGAAATAGCCCGACCCGTTCGCAACCTGATGGATCTTGGAGTCGGTACTCACCACCTTGTTGAACGCGTTGTAGATAGCAGTATCCAACGTCGAACCCTTGATGTTGTACATATAGGCGATATTGCACGGATTGAAGTTCTTCGAACCACACGCGGTGATTACTTGATCACCGAGCTGCGTGCCAATCCTCGTGGGAAGGAATACGACGTTCGCCGACAGACCCGTCACCTGCGATTTGTCCGTGGCGTAGCTCGTCCCCAGAATCTGGTCGATGTTCACCACCTTGATCCGTTTCTTGATGGCCTTTTGCACCAGAGGAATCAAGTTCGTCGAGACGATGGGTTGGGTGATAATGCCCTGGTAGCGACCCGACGTGATGACGTCTTGGAGTTGCGTGTATTGCGTCGCGGGATTGTTGTTCGCATCGAACACCGTGACCGACGCGCCGTCGGCCGCCGCCACGGCCTTCGCCGCCGCCAGCATCGGGGCGTCATAACTGTTGGACACCGCGAATGACAAGTACGCGACATGGATCGACTTGGTGGCCGCTTGTGCCGATGCGGCGACGCCAAGTGACCCCGACGACAGCAGGGCAACTCCGACGGCAACTCCCGTCACACTACGAAAGAGTTTGAGTTTCACAGTAATTTCCCCCCCAATTGGATGCTCGAGCACGCCTTGCGCTCGAACTCGTTCCCGATCGCGGTTCTCGTGTCGAACTGCACGACCATCGGGGGACCATGTAGACGCCCCCCGGCCGTCGCAGTCCGGTCCGCAGATCCGTCAACAAGCAACGAAAGCGACACTAACGACGTTCACTACACATGTCAAGTATTATTGAACATTATTGCCTGGCGCACGTCGTGAAGTGAATGAGGCTGCGCCAAGCACTTCACTATTTCAAGCAATTTCAAGGATTATCACGCCACATCCACCCGTTGGAGAGCGTGAAGCGTTACTACACGAGTACGTACGACTCGTCCGTGCACTACTTCGCCCAGGTGTAAGGATTCTCTCGCTTTTGTCGCTCAGGCACCTCGGGATTCATGCCCTCGACCCACGCGTCCGTGCCCAACTCACTTTCGAGATGTGACACGGTCGCCTCCGCGACGGATCGCGCCTTATCCATATCTACGTCGAGGAGTCGGTGTTCAAATTTCACGAGATTCCCGTCGATGACCACAGTGTCAACTTCACTTCGCTGGGCCTGCAGGACGACGTGTCCGTACGGATTGAGGAGCGGGAACATCACTGGCGAATTCTCATTCTTAAGAAGCACGACATCGGCGCGCTTGCCGATCTCAAGACTTCCGACCTTGGTATCCAGACCCAGAGCCGCCGCACCGCCGCGAGTCGCCCAGTGAACGACCTCTTCACAGCGCAGATCCAGGTGCGTTACCGTCTCATCCAATTGATGCGCCTCATAGTGCTGGCGCGATCGGTCGGCACCGATGGTCGTGCGCATCGCGGAGAACAAATCGGCGCTCCACCACACCGAGGTGTCCTGGGAGAGGGAGATCGGGATATCAAATTGACGGAGCTTCCACGTCGACGGGTACCCTTGGCCGGCACTTTGCTCGCTCTCTGTCGAGACTGACGCTGATCCCCCCGATGCGGCGATCCGGTGGTACGAATCATCCGACAACGTCGCGGCGTGCACGAAGACCGTGCTTTCACTCATGCAACCATTTTCGTGCATCAGGCGAATACTCTCGTCCCCCGTGGCGCCTCGAACTCCCGCGTGAGTCGTAACGGCGACCCCGAGGTCGCGCGCCACGTCGAACGCCGTTCGCTCGGGGAATTCCGGTTCACCCGCGACGTCAATCGCCAGTTGAAATCCCAACATGTCGCCTTTGCCATCGATCCGACGACGATAAAAGTCAAGGAATTCGGGAGAGGCCGACCACTCCCAGGGCGCTCGTTGGAGATTGCCGTACGCCAGCACGAATCTTCCGTCGACCGCCTCCAGAGCGTCAACGGCGGCGTCGGCGTGATCCGTCGTCTGCAATCCGTGTGACCAGTCGACCGACGTCGTGACGCCGGCGTCGATGGCCTCGATAGCCGACATGAGATTTCCGGCGTAGATGTCCTCGGGACGAAACTTGTTGCCGTGCTGCAAGTAGTACCAGACGAAGTATTGCGAAAGCGTCCAGTCCGCGCCGTAAGCCCTCATGGCTGTCTGCCACATGTGCCGATGAGTGTCGATCATTCCGGGCATGACGATCCCACCGCGCGCGTCGATCTCGAGCGCCCCGTCGGGCGCCGGCAGCTTCGTTCCGATGCCCGTGATGACACCATCGACGACCAGAACGTCACTGTCGTTCAGTACGCGATGACTACCATCCATGGTGAGCACCAACCCATTTCGAAAGATCAGTGGACGACCCTTTTCGAGCGATTCCCCTTGCGTACTTACCCGACGATTCATGGCACCCCCACCTGGCTAAAGTCGTAACAATTGGCGACGATAGCATGATGTTCAGAAACGTACAGGGTTACTTCACAAGTTCTTATCGGTCAAATTCAGTCCCCGTGCGTAGCGTTTTCCGAGACTGGCGAACACGAGGAGCGAGTAGATACCTTTGAAGCGTTGGTATCTCCGACTTTTCGACGACTAATACCACTACTCAGAATTTTCAACAGGCGTGCGTCGTCGCGGGAATTCGCATCCACTATGTTCTATAAGACTGAACACAACGAAGGGGGACGTGGTGGCACGAGATCGAACACATCGCACGGCGGTCGTAGTCGGCGGGACGCAAGGCATCGGTAAGGAGATTGTCCGATCTCTGGCATCGCGAGGCGGCCAGGTCATACTCTCGGGTCGATCATTAGCCAGCGCACAGTCGGTTGCTGCTGAAATAGGACCCCACGTGAGTGGCATTGCCCTCGACCTCTCCGAACCAGAATCAATTGATGCCGCACTCTCAAGCATCGGTACCGTGGACGATTTGGTCATCTCCGCCATCGAGCGCGACGCCAATACTCTCGACAACTACAACGTGGCCGCCGCGATCCGGCTCGTCACGCTAAAACTGGTGGGCTACACCGAGGTTATTCACTCCCTGCGGTCGCGACTCAGCACCAACGGGTCAATCGTCCTCTTTGGGGGTCTCGCGCTGGAACGTCCCTACCCGGGCTCGACCACCGTGTCGACGGTCAACGGTGGCGTCGTCGGAATGGTGCACTCACTGGCGTGCGAACTCGCTCCGACCAGAATTAACGCCGTTCATCCCGGCATCATTGGCGACAGTCCCTATTGGGAGGCGAAGGACAATAGCCACATCATCAATCGCACTCCCCTCGGTCGCCTGGTCACCATGTCCGAAATTGTTGAAAGCGTGGAATTCCTCCTCAACAACACGGGAATCAATGGCGTGAACCTCGCCATGGACGGCGGATGGTTACGCAAATGACCCAGTGCGAGTTTTTGACGAAGGATCGGTAAATGAACCACCACGTCGCCACCATCAACTCCGAGCTCGCCGAGGTGCCTTCGCCTTACGTCGGGCATTCAGAGAATTTTCGGCTGCAGCGCCTCGTTGACCAGAGTGCCGGTTCACCTCACATGACCCTGTCCGCAGGCTTTCTTGGCGCCGACGGCCACCTTGACGCGGTGTTGCATTCGTTTGAAGTGAGCTTGTACGTCTTCTCAGGGACACTTACCATCACCACTCTGGGGCGGACCACCTTGCTCGGGCGCGATCACTGCATCAACATTCCTCTCGGCACGACCTACTGCTTGTCGAGTGCTGACGGTCCAGTGGAGTTCTTGCAGATGGCGACGCCCGCGGTCATGGATCAGGGCCCGCGGCAGGACACTTTTTTCACTGGGGAAGAACTCATAGAATCAACGCCGACCTTGCCGGATATGAGAGATCCGCGCAACCGCAACGCCGTCCGCTTCGACGCTGAATCAATGAATCTTCGTCGCCTCGCGGCTGGTGCTGACGTGAACGCCCCCACGGTGTCGCCGAGTATGGCGACCGCTCTGCTCGCGTACAGCGGAATTGGAGTGAAGATGCTCATCGACCAACAGGTGGGCGCGCACCTGCACACCATGTTCGTCGTGGACTACCAGCCCACCGCGATCGCGCACCCGCACGACCATCCGTTTGAAGAGGCCTACGTCTTCGTCGAAGGAGAGGTCCACGCTCTGGTCGAAGGTGAGTTGATGGTCTTTCACCCCGGCGACGTCTTATGGGCGGGTGTCGGAGCGGATCACGGATTCGAAAATCGAAGTACCGGACTCGTCCGTTGGATTGAGGTGCAAGCACCCCAACCACCCTCTCGCCACTCGTATCGTTTCAATCGCGAGTGGGAACATCTGGCCGCGAAGATCGACGGCGGCGAAACATGACCGGTGTGGTCTCGCAACGTGGCGAGGCAATCAACGCTGCGCCGAGTGGAAGGTACGCCCGCGTAAGTACAGCGAGAGTGAACATTGCGCACAACCCCACGGCTAGAATGCGCCCAATACCAAGGTGAATTTCGGCCCGACGATTCAGTGTTGATCCGCTGGTGCCGAGAGAATTCGAGCACAATCAAGTAGTCAAACCGGAGTTAGAGGAGCGAGCATGACGGCAGAGGTAGGTGCCCTCCTTCGACGAGCTCGCGTCAAGCGCGCTATCAGCCTGCGGCGACTGGCGAGCGAAATCGGCGTCTCGGCAAGTCTCATTTCCCAGGTCGAAACGGGCAAGACACAGCCGTCGGTGTCCACCCTGTACGCCTTGAGTAATTACCTCGGCCTTTCCATGGATGACCTCCTGAGCAATGAGACCGAATCAGAAGAGGACTCGTCACGCTTTCCCCCACTCGAGCATCACCACGCACCCCAGCCCCCGGTACAGCGCGGCCGTGACAACCCGAGCCTGGAGATGGATAACGGCGTGCGCTGGGAGCGACTGGCCATCGGCGAAGGAGGACCGATGGAACCACTGCTCGTCACGTACTCCCCGGGGGCGTCAAGCTCCATCGAAGGAAAACTCATGCGTCACGGTGGATTTGAATATGCCTTCATCCTGGAAGGCGAATTGACCTTGCAATTGGACTTCGACACGTACGTATTGAGCGCCGGCGACTCGCTCCAGTTCGATTCCGTTCGACCGCACATGTACACCAATCACGGCGCCGTTGCGGCTCGCGGCGTCTGGCACGTCGTGGGACGACGTCAACAGAACCAATCATTACCGGTTGCTCCCGCGAGTCCCCTTAGTATCGCGCGGGGTAATGGCCCGGAACTCTCTTCGGCCGTCGATGTCTTACAGGCAATGGAGAACGTCGCCTCGAAGTAATTCCTAGCGCTATCGCCGGGGCTCCCAAGAAAAGAATCGAAACGACACCACGAGTGCGCCGAGTCCCCAGGCCGCCACTACGACGACGTGCATCCAGTCGAATGGTGCGCCGAGGAAACCCGCCTTCATGCCCCAGGCGAAGTGGTACACCGGGAAGATCTTCGCGATCCAAATCAACCACGACGGAGCGTTAGACGAGAGCGGGATGAAAATTCCCGACACGAACAGCAACGGAAGAATGCTCGCGTTCACCACGGCCGGTGCCGCGTCCGCGTTGGGGATGACAACGGTGATCGCAAAACCCAGTGCACAAAAGGCCAACGCGCCGACCACCAACATCACCAAAAACTTCAACAACGTACTTCCGGTCGGAATCGACGCGTGATAAAACAACCTGCCGTACGCGGCGGTGATCGCCACCAGAATCACCGAGACGAACACGGCGTGCAACAGTCGACTCGAGATGTAGATCGCGGTGGGAATCGGAGTCCCCCGTGTGCGCTTCAAGACACCCGAATCTCGTTGGATCGCCAGACCAATGGCGATGTTGTTATAACAGGCGGACACCACGGCATAGGCCGCCATCGCCGCGACGTAGTACGTCGAGATGTCCACAACGTGGTTCGGACTGATCGCGATCTTGCTATGGCCCAACAACGACGTAAAGATCACCAGGAACATCAGCGGGAAGGCGAAAGTAAAAAAGGCCGAGGCCGGGTTTCGCCAAAAAGCCTTGTTGATGTACCTGATTTGATTCTGCAGTATGGTTGCCGAATTCATGACTACTCCTCACTCGGTGCGGAAACGACGCCCGAGGTCAATTCCAAATACACGTCCTCCAACGTCGGGCGATCAATCCGTAAGTCCTCGAGATCAACGGGTACACTCCTCGCCCACGCAGTCAGTTCGAACACATCCGTCGTCACGTGCAGAGTCTTCATCTCATAGGCGTTTGCGGTAGTCGTACGCGCGCCTAATTGCTCCGGCGGCACGATACCCGTTGGCAGGGTAAAGCGAACGGACGCGCGCATCTTGTCGCGTCCCGCCAGGGTCTCGGGATCACCCTCGGCGACGATGACGCCATCGGCGATGATCGCGAGCCGGTCGGCAAGATACTGGGCCTCGTCCATGAAGTGGGTGGTCAACAACACCGTCTTACCGAGAGTCTTCAGATTCTTGATGACTTCCCAGACCTCGCGACGCGCACTCGGATCGAATCCCGTCGTGGGCTCATCGAGGAACAAGAGGTCGGGATCACCCGCGAGTGCAATCGCCACGTCAAGGCGTCGTTGTTGGCCCCCCGAGAGTCGAAGGACTCGCTCATTACGCTTCGCCACCAGTCCCACGAGACCTAGAATTTCATCCACTGGGCGCGGGTGCGGATAGTAACTCGAATACATCGACACCGTCTCGGCGACGCTCAAGTATCGGTCGACTCCCGTGGATTGCAAGACGATGCCGATCCGTGTTTTGAGGGCCATCGACTGGCGATCGGGATCAATGCCCAGCACCGAAACGTCACCGGCGTCACGACGGCGAAATCCCTCGAGGATCTCGACGAAGGTGGTCTTACCCGCACCATTAGGTCCGAGTAACGCGAATATCTCTCCTCTTCGGATTGCGAGATCGACCCCGCGAAGTGCGGCATTGTCGCCATACATCTTCTTGAGGCCCCGAACTGATATCACCGAGGTGTAATCACTATCCATAGTGGACAATGATACACTGTCCATTGTGGATAGTCAAGGACCACTGAATTCGACCGCCGCCGCCATGTTGGGATTACTCGCTCAACTCGGTCCGCTGAACGGCAACGCCCTCTCTCGTAGTGCGGACGTCCTCATCGGCGATTACTGGACGCTGACGCGTTCGCAGGTCTATCGCGAGTTGCAGTCCCTCGAGCACATGACCTTCATCGAGGCGGGGCCGATCGGCCCACGTTCGAGTCGCGACTTCTCGATCACTGAAAAGGGAACGGAGGCACTGCACGACTGGCTCAACACTGGGCCCGCCGACGAAGTGATCCGTGTGCCCATCCTCTTGACAATTCGATTCGGGGTCCACCTCGAGCCTGATCATCTCCGTCACCTTCTCAGCGAATTTCGACGTCGTCACGACGCGAAGCGGAAGTTCTACGTGGAACTCGACGACAAGTTGCGCACCGCACCTCGTGATCCTTTCGAAACTGCCACCATTCGTTTCGGCCAACTATTCGAATCAGCGGTCGCGCAATGGCTGGACGAACTCCCGACACTTTTGCCCACCGTCTTTCACACCTCGCCAACCCAAGAGTGATGAACGTCGCCACAACTCTTCAACATCGGCGCTTCATCTGAAAGTGTCCACGGCCGAGAAGGTGGTTGGTGCACGAGCGCCGCTCGATACGCGTGACGTCGAGCACGGCGAGGCGATCGATGCCGACAGCCAAGAGGAGTGCATTCGACACCAGCACGTGTCGCACTGATACCGACGCGTCACCTCGTCAGACCGTGATCGATCGACGAACGGGGCGTCACTAACTCGTCACCTCACCGTTTCGAAGACGACTGAGAATCTTCACAGATTCACATGATAT
Source organism: Acidimicrobiales bacterium (assembly GCA_036509795.1). Lineage (GTDB taxonomy): Bacteria > Actinomycetota > Acidimicrobiia > Acidimicrobiales > RAAP-2 > RAAP-2. Next base: position 6,741 of record DATCEX010000068.1, on the reverse strand, counting down.
TTCGAATGAAAACGTGGGCCGACCTGGGGAGTAGGAGCCGACATCTCACTCCAGTCACGAAGAGAGATACTAAGCATCGCGGAAAACTAATTTCGCGGTGTTACGGTAGATCAAAAGATATTTATGAAGGATTCGGGAGTTCATAAAGGCGGCTTTTTCGACCCATCGCAAGTAAAGTAGAAGAGCAGTCACTACTGCTTTTGTTGTTTGCGCGCCCGTGTGCAGTGAGAACAACCAACCGACCCGCGACGGGTGACCATAAACGAGCCTCGCTTCGTTACGTACGTCTTCGCCCCGGGGCTGACGCGCGTCTCGACGCGTGGTTTCGAAGAAGGAGAACAACATGCGACGTATCATGCTGACCCTGGCGGTCGCACTCTTTAGCGTGTCGGCCCCACTGGCCCCCTCGGCGGCCAGTGCCGCGACCCACAAGGTGCACCGGCCACTCGTCCGCACTCCCAGCCGCGCCGCGCTCGCTATTGAAGCTCTCCAAGACCACCGCCAACTACTCGACCTCGAGGCCCACGTGTTTCTCGCCTCGGTAGCGACACGGTTCCACGTGACGTTGTCCGAACTGGTGCAGAAGTGGCAGCGCGTGGCCGTCTGCGAGGTCAACGGTAACTGGTCGATGACAGGCCCGTATTACTCGGGCATCGGGTTCTCCAACGCCACGTGGAACCAATACGGTGGCACTCGATTCGCCGCACTGGCGGGGGAAGCCACCCCCCTCCAACAGATCGTCATCGGTATGAAGATCACGAGGAACTGGATACCTGACCAGTACGGCTGCTCGCCCTTCGGTTGGTAACAATGCTCTAGCGCAACGCAGGGTGCGCGATCACTTCGACACTGGGCACGATAAAGACTCCGTCGGGGTCGCGAGCCCAGCGACGAAACGCCGTCGCAATCTCTTCGAGTTCACTCAGTGTCGCCAGTTCGTAGTCGATCGCCTGACGCGCGATGTCACTCTGGATGACACGGTCGGCCCACAGTCCTCCCCACCATCCGCGTTCGTCGTCCGACTCGTACGTCCAGTTCGACGAACTCACGACGACATCGCGGAAGCCCGCGTCACGCACCCACATTTTCAACATACGACCCGCGTCGGCTTGAGCGCCATTGCGCAGCGTGACGTCGTGATACAGCGCCAACCATCGATCGAGAACGGGGTCACTGGGGGTCCAGAAGAATCCTCCAAAGTCGGCGTCGCGCGCGGCCAGGATTCCGCTCGGCTTGAGCACTCGCGACATCTCTCGCAGAGCCACCACCGGATCACCCAGGTGTTGGAGGACTTGGTGCACGTAGACGACGTCAAATGTCGCATCGGGGAAGTCCAAGTGATAGACGTCGCCCACTCGAAAACTTAAATTCGGATGGGCGGTTGGCGCAAACTCTAGCGACGCGCGCGCGATCACCTCACCGGACTGGTCAATGCCGATAATCGATCCCGCGCTCATCCGCTGTGCGAGATCCGCCGTGATATTGCCCGGACCACATCCCACGTCAAGAAGAGACGTGTCATCGCGCAAGTGTGGCAAGAGAAACCCGGCCGAGTTTTGCGCCGTTCGCCAAAGGTGGCTACGCAGAACAGATTCGTGGTGACCGTGGGTATATTTCGTATCGGACATCGTGCCAGATTAGGCACTGCGCCACGCTTTCGTGGCGCCCACCCTTCACCCGTCTTATCCTCCGGTGATTCCCAAGCGCACGACAAAGCAATCAGAGACGTCCCCGATACGATGGTTCGGTCGCAACTCTTCGTACCGGGCGCACTGGGTTCCGAGAACGAGCGCTCGCTGACAGTTGGCGTCGACACGGTGCCGCGCGAAATCGATAGGAGGAGACGTATGGCATTCTTTCGCAATCAGCGACGAATTAGCCGGGTACTGCACGGGATCGGCGACCTCACCTCCAAGGCGGGGGCCGCCTTGTCAGCGGCCGCCGTAGTCATCATTTTTGCCATCATCCTCGCCTTCGACGGCTTCCCACTGAACTGGGAGACGGCGTTTTGCGTCGTGGCGTCGGGCATCACTCTCGTCATGTTGTTCGTCATCCAACACACGCAGAGTCGTCACCAGTTGGCCCTGCAACTGAAGCTTGACGAACTCATTCGAACGTCGCCCTCGGCCGACGACCAACTGGTGCACATCGAAATCGCCGACGACGCGGAACTCGACGAACTCAAGAAGTCGCAAGAGGCCCTGCACGAGTCAATTCGCGACGGTGATGACACCGACGACATCGAGTCATATCGATCAACTGATACGTCGTGACGAGCGATAGATCGCTTCGCGAGCGCTTCGCACCGTCAAATAACGCGTAGTACCGCTTTACCGATTTGGTGGCGGCCCTCAAGGTGAGCGTGGGCGTCGCGAACTGAGTCGAATCCGTACTCCCCCGCCAGTGTCACGCGTAGCTCTTTCACGAGGAGAGCCTCGAAGACGTCGTCGGCCCGGCGTTGGACGGTGTCGCGATCGCTGATGTAGTCCGCGAGTCGCGGGCGCGTCAGCCAGAGTGATCCCGCTTCTCCCAACTCGACCGGGTCCAGGTCGCGGACCGACCCGGCCACGGAACCGTAGTTGATCACGACACCCCGAGTGCGCGTGGCGCGAAAACTGTCGCGCAAGGTGGTCTCCCCGAGCGCATCAAACGTGACATCGACACCGCGACCCTGAGTGGCGCCAAGCACGTCATCAGCGAAGCGACCGTCGCCGTACGAGAAGATCTCGTCGGCCCCACTCGCTCGCGCGGCGTCGGCCTTGGACGGGGAACTCGCCGTCGCCAAGACGCGCGCGCCGCGCTGATGAGACATCTGCACCAGGAGCGACCCGATCGAACCCGACGCCGCGTGCACGAGGCACGTCACTCCGGGCTGCAACATAGCGACGTCGTTGACCAGATAGTGAGCCGTGCAACCTTGGAAGAGCGTCGCGGCCGCCAGACGGAGGTCGAGCGCGTCGGGGAGCGTGGCCAGTCGCGATACTGGAACGAGCGCGTACTGCGCGTAACTTCCCCACGACAGACACCACGCCACGCGATCGCCATCGACCACGTCAATGACTCCGGGCCCCACGCTGCGTACGACTCCCGCACCTTCCATGCCGAGCGTGACCGGCAGGCGCACCGGGTAGGTGCTCGAGTTCGCATACTTGCCTTGGCGCGTATGAATGTCCATGAAATTGATGCCCGCGTAGTGCACTTCGACGACGGCTTCACCGGGACCAGCAATGGGCACCGCCACGTCCCAGTCCTCGAGAACCGACGCGTCGCCGTACCGGCTGATGCCAATGGCCCTCATGTCGTACTCCTAGTGTTTTCTCGTCGTCGCCGGTTCGAGCGTACGTCAGCAACGAAGTGGTGAAGCAGAATGTTTCGAGTACGAGATTCGAGCAACACGAAAGGAACGATTCGGTCATGCGAGAACACGAGGTACGCGTCTATCCGAGTGCGGCGACACCGCCGCGGCACGAACTCCTGGCGTGGCAACTCGCTCTCGTGGCCGCCGACCGAGTCGCGCTCGACGACGACGTTCGCGCCATGATCATCAATCGCGTCATCGATAACACCGGCGTCACGGTGACCGGTCTTCCACGCCACCCGGTGGCGACCGCGCGCGCTCAGACGCTAGCCCACCCCCACGAAGGGGGCGCCACGGTGCTGGGCGTTGAATCGACCCGGCGTGTGTCGTGCGAATGGGCGGCCTGGGCGAACGCGACTGCGGTACGAGAACTCGACTTTCACGACACTTTTCTCGCCGCCGACATGAACCACCCCGGCGACATGATCTCTTCGATCCTGGCGGTCGGCCAACAGTGTGGCGCGAGCGGCGCGCAATTCTTACTGGGCGTGGGCGCGGCGTACGAGATTTCTGGCGCCCTCACTTCGGGAATCGCACTACACACCCACCGCATTGACCATCTGCCCCATATTGCGGCCGGAATGGTGAGCGGCATCGGAGCGATGCTCGCCCTCCCCGTCGACGTCATCTACCAAGCCCTCAATCACGTGGTGCACGTCACGGTGACCACCCGCCAGTCGCGAAAGGGGGAGATCTCCACGTGGAAGGCGCACGCACCGGCGCACGCGTCGAAGCTCGCCGTGGAGGCCGTGGACCGGGCCATACGCGGCGAGACGTCGCCCGCGCCCATCTACGAGGGTGACGACAGCATCATCGCGTGGCTTCTCGACGGCCCCGAGGCGAGCTACCGCGTGCCGCTACCCGACGCCGGCGAAGCCAAGCGAGCGATTCTCGACACCTATACCAAGGCGTACTCCGCCGAAATACAGGCCCAGGCGTGGATCGACCTGGCCTTTCGACTGCGTGACCGCCTCGGGAACCTCACCGACGTCGACCACATCGTCATTTACACCTCGCACCACACGCACCGCATTATCGGGAGCGGCTCGGGTGACCCGCAAAAGATGGACCCGAACGCGAATCGTGAGACGCTCGACCACAGCCTCATGTATATCTTCGCCGTCGCTCTTCAGGACGGGACCTGGCATCACGACGCGAGCTACGAATCCGCGCGGGCGCGGCGAGCCGACACGGTGCGGCTCTGGCACGCCATTCGTACGGTCGAGGACGATGTTTGGGACGCGAAGTACCACGACCCCGATCCGCGTCGCCGCGCCTTCGGCGGACGAGTCGTCGTCACCCTGAAGGACGGACGCGAGTTCACCGATGAAATTGAAGTGGCTGACGCGCATCCCCGCGGCGCGCGCCCCTTCGGTCGCGACGACTACGTCGCCAAATTCTCGGTACTGGCTGGCGAATACGCTGCAACGCCTGAACGTGAACGATTCCTGGACGCGTGCGTCCATCTGCCCGATCTCCCCACCGGTCGCCTCGGCGAACTCAACGTCGAGGTCCCCGCGTCGCTACTGGTGACGCCGGACCTCTCGCTCGGACTCTTCGAACGGCGAGGCGTCTGATCGGTCCTCCTTCGTTAAACTCCGAACGCACCGGAGACCACGATCACGAGGAGACGGCGACGTGACGCAACGTTCAATTCCCGCCGTCTTCATGCGCGGCGGCACCAGTAAGGGTCTGATGTTGCACGCGCGAGATCTCCCCGATTTGCGCGACACCTGGGCGCCGCTACTGTGCGCGGCGATGGGATCGCCCGACGAGAATGGTCGACAACTGAACGGGATGGGTGGGGGTCTTTCCTCCTTGTCCAAAGTCTGCGTTCTGGCCCCGTCGACTCGTCACGACGCTGATGTCAACTTCACCTTCGCTCAGGTGATGATCAAAGAGGCGCGCGTGGACTACCGGGCCAATTGCGGCAATATGAGTTCGGCCGTCGGTCCCTTCGTCTTCGACGAAGGACTCGTCAGGCAACACGATGGCCAGTGCGTAGTGCGAATCCACAACACCAATACCGACAAGATCATCCGTTCCACCTTTGACGTCGATGGGCGCTACACAAGGTATGAGGGTGATTTGGCGATCCCGGGAGTGAGCGGCACCGGTGCGCCGATCCGACTCGACTTCCTCGAGCCGGGGGGTGCCACGACGGGTCGGCTCTTGCCCACCGGTGACGTGACCGACTGGATCGAACTGAGTGGACGCGATCCACTTGAAGTGTCACTCATCGACGCGGCCAATGCCGCCGTCTTCGTTCGCGCTCGCGACGTTGGTCTACGCGGGAATGAGTTACCGCACGAACTCGATGCCCGCGAAGAAGTTCTGCCTCTCCTCGAGGGAATACGTCGGGCGGCGTCGGTGCGCATGGGTATCAGCGCGGATCTGGCCTCGGCGTCGACGACGACCAGTGTGCCCTTCGTGTGCGTGGTGAGTGAGAGTGACGAGAGCACCACGCTCTCGGGTGAGGTCATCGGCGCGGCACAGGCCGACCTCCTGGCTCGCGTCATCTCCAGTGGCCAGCCCCACCGCGCACTTCCTCTGACGATCGCCCTCTGCACGGCGGTCGCCGCACGTCTCGAGGGATCGGTGGTTCACCAGTCGCTAGGCGACGCGCACGACGGCCCGCTACGTCTGGCCATGCCGTCGGGATTACTGGGCGTCGACGCCGACGTGCAGCGACACGAGGGTGAGTGGACCGCACGGTCGGGCACGTTCTATCGAACCGCCCGGCGCCTCTTCGACGGTCGCGTGTGGATCCCTTCAACAAATCTCGACTGATCGTGCGAACTATGCGGGTTCGGTTGCAACTTCGACCACCAGGACCGAGGTCGCCGTGCGGGGATACAAGACGGCGTGGATGATGGCCGCCACGATCGCCCCGACTAGCGGTGCGACGAGAAATAACCACACTTGGCTGAGCGCGGTACCGCCCACGACGAGGGCCGGCCCGAGGCTCCTCGCCGGGTTGACCGACGTCCCGGTTAAGGGGATACCAATGAGGTGCACCACCGTCAGCGTGAGTCCGATGGACAGTCCCGCGGTGGTCGAATTACCCGCCGGACCGGTGACGGCAAGAATGACGAAGACGAACAACGCGGTCAAGACCACCTGGGCGAGGAAGGCGCCCCCAGCACTCAAGTGAATCAGTGACGACTGTCCGTACCCGTCGGTTCCCAGACCTTGCACCGACTTCAAGTACAGGGGCGATTGGCGAAACATCAGCCAGAGCACTAGGAGACTGTTGAACAAAGCGACTTTTGAAGAGTCTCTTGCAATGCATCAATAAGGCCACGCGCTGTACGGCCTCCTAGTCGCTTAAAAGGGTCGTCCAAATCAAAACGGTCTAGCGAAATCAGTCGCCTCAAGGGCTG
>DATCEX010000067.1:0-37763 GCA_036509795.1 Acidimicrobiales bacterium | reverse complement strand
CGGCCGTCGACTTGTCACCCTTCAGGGCTTCAAGGGCCACCTTCGCCTTGAAATCAGGCTTGAACTTGTTGCGTCTGGTTGTCACGAGCACCTCCAGGATGCGTCAGTGCTCAACCTTAAGTCGGTGTCCAGTTTCCGGGGTCCACTTCACAAACACTTTCCCCCTGGTTGGTTCGCGTCGCTCACCGGTGAGTCCGCGGGCGTGCAAAATGGTGTCACCTACACCGCACAGGCCGCACTCAATGAACCCAAGACACCGGAGTACGACGGAGTCAGTTCCCCGACGAGCGGATCGACCGACACGAACTGCGACCCGAACCACGTGTCGAACCTGGACGACCCCACCTACGGCCTGGCGCACGACCTCAGCCTGCTGGCCAGTGACGTTCCGCAGTTCAACTGGATCACTCCGGACAACTGCAGTGACGCTCACGACGCGACGTGCCAGGGCAACAACCTCTCCGGTGCCTTCAACGCAGACGGCTCACCCAATTACACCCCCACGGGTCTGCCGGCCTACGACCCGGAAGCGACTACGCCTCTTAACTACACGGGGGGGCTCTACGCGTCCGACTTGTTCCTTCGTTACTACATACCCCTGATCGAGAAGTCAGCGGCGTTCGCCGATGGCGGGCTCATCGACGTGACGTTTGACGAAGCCAACCCGCCCTTCACCGTCGGAAACAGCTTCAACAACGCTCCGGCTCCCGGTGACGTCACGACGGCCTCCGCACCAAGCGACCAGCCGAGCTTCGGGACGAAGGGCAGTTCGGCGCCGGCCGCGACGTCCCTCTATGGCGCGTACGGTCTCCTCGCTGACGCGGCGGGCGAGAACATCAATGGTCACAACGTCAACACCGAGCCCACCGGCCCCAACGACCCTGAAGTGACCAACGCCGCGGGTCAGCAGTTGCAGCCCGGGCCTGGGGCGTCCGGATTCATTGACCGTCCGACCGGGCTGACTGGCGAAAGTCCCTACATGAGCGGTTCGCCCGGTACCGCCGTTGAGCCCGCGTTGGTGGCGGCGGGATCGAGCATGGTGATCGACGCCAAGATCAATGCCGACGACACAGGTCGACTCGTCTCGGGCACGGACGCTGCCGGTGACACGATTCCCGCAGACACCTTCGTGGGCGCGGTGAGCGACACCGGTCCGGTGTCATTGGGCGCGAACGCCTCGGTCACCAGCGCATCGAATAACTACGCCAAGCCGTGGATGGGTAGCTTCCAATTGCTCAACGACGCCGGTCAGCCCGTCTCGTTACCCGCGGGATTCAACGGTAACGTGACGTTGGGCGCAGAGGGCGCCACGTCGACTGTCGGTACGAGTACCTGCCCGAGCGGCGCCGAAGTGGCGACCACCGCGGGTTGTGTCACGGCGGACCCACTCTATGACCCCACGGACTTCACTGCGGGCGGCGGTGACACCGGGACCATATTGATCAGTCCGCTCATCAAGCCCGGCACAGTCTCCGGTACCTACTACAACCACTACAGCACTCTTCGCACGATGGAGGACCTGCTCTTGACGGGACGCACTTGTACGGAGCTCTCGAACACCACCTTGCCCGCGGGCACAGTGTGCGGAGGTCTCGACGGTCACGGTCACCTCGGCTACGCGGCCCAAGCCGGTCTTGCGACCTTCGGTCCGGACGTGTTTAGTGCGCAGTCCTTCACCAGCAAGGGTGGCGGCGGCGGAGGTGGAGGCGGTGGCAACGGGTGTCCTCCCGGAAAAGGGAACCACGGGATCACGACAACCGTGACGAGTACGCCGACGGCGTCGCACGACGCCCCATCGTGCCCGGGTCACGGGGGTAATGGCGGTCACGGCGTGAACACACAATCGGGTAGCGCGGGAAACAGCGGCTCCCATGGCGCCCGCAGTCCGAGCACCATCGCGCGGAGCTAATGGTTGATTCGTCGTCGAACGTGAAACGACGCGCGAGAACGCGCACCGCCAATGGAACCAGGGGTCGGGCGCTCGCGCCCGGCCCCCGACGCGTCGCTCTCTTGTTGTTGAGCGCTCTGGCGTTGGCCGGATGTGGCACCGCTAGTGCGTATCCATCCTTCTTGCCCAAAAAGACCCTTCACCCCAACGTCGACGCGACGTTGACGGGAACGGTGCAAAGACCCGCACTCCAGGTCGAAGGTCTGCCCGTGAGAGTTTCGACCAGGGCGTTCCACGTACTGATCACCGTCAGTGGACCGGTCGTCCCCGGAGAGGGACTGCCGCATCAAAATGTTGCGACCACGTGCACGTGGACCGTCACTATGAAAGACGCCAGTAGCGACGTGCCCGTTTCTCTCGCTGACTTCCATTCAATCGACCACCTCGGCTCCGTCTTCTTGTTGGGTCTCGTGCAAGGTGAGCACGCGCCACCAAAGGTCCTACGTCCCGGCGAGACACTCACCTTCCAAGTGCGGGCGTACGAACTAGTCGGTGAGGGCGTCATGCAGTGGGCTCCCGACCATCAACACGTGGTGGCCAATTGGGATTACACGGTGGAAAACGACTAAAGCGACCCCCGCCGCCGCTGTCTCTTCACGACAGGTCTCGCGACGTGGGTGAAATTCGCCCACCACGTTGTTCGCGCTACGCGCCCACGCCGGGGCAATCTCAGTCGGGCGTCAATTCACTCGCCCGTGCATGGCGTTCTCCTGTCCGTCCAATAGCGCAACGCGACCTCCGCGCGGTGACCAGCCGGTACCGGGTCGTCACAACGAGACCGATCACGTTGGTTCGACGTCCGTGCGTGTTCGTTTTGCCACTTCGGAGCAACGACATCTGCGTCCGTACGTGGACGACGGAGTGTGAGCTCGGCATCAATTGATACGACTCCTTCACGCGACGATTGGAGGAGCATCACTTCGCGTTCAATTGAGGGCCATACATTTTGTATATCAATTCGAATGAAGGAGAAAAACTATGCGCGTACCATTGACCTGGACATTGAGGCTGTGCGTGGCGGTGGGCGTCGTGACCAGCGGTATCACATACTCGTTGGACGTTGCCGGAGCCGCGACCGGAAGCACCTTTCACGTGACGCGCCTCTTTAGCGGCACGTCGCTTCACCACTCGTACGTGGCGTCGGGGTCGACGCACAGCGAGGCGCTGAGCAAGCCCGATGACATCAGTCTGTCGGGCCAGGACTTCTTCGTCGGCTTCAATAACGGCGTAGGCCCCCAAGGCGAAGCGAGTTCCGACGGAGACCTGGACAGCACGATCGTCGAATTCAATCACAGTGGCCACGTTCTCGGACAGTGGGACGTCGTCGGTAAGACCGACGGCGTCACGGCCTATCCGGGCGTGGGCGTTCTTGCGACCGTCAACGAAGACGCCCACTCGGCGCTGTACGTCATCCGCACCGGTGTCGCGGCAAAGAGCGCGGTGACGCGCTACGCGTACAACGAGTCGTTACCCCACAAGGGTGGTACCGACGCCATCTCGATTGACGGTGGCAAGATCTTTATCAGCGCGTCGGCTCCGGGCACGACGGGTTCTCCGGCGCCCAAGGCCACGTACCCCGCGGTCTACTCGGTGCAACTCGTGGCGTCGTTCAAGACCGCGAAGGTCACACCACTCTTTTATGACGAGAATTCGGCGACGCGAGCCAATGGCGCCAGCGGCGCCGTCAAACTCGCGTTGACCGATCCTGACTCGAACGAAGTCGTCCCGGCGACCGCGCCCCGGTTTGGCGGCGACTTCATGCTCACCAGCCAGGGGGACAAAGAGCAAATCTACGTGAGCGCTCCCGGGACCACGCATCAGAAGTTGAGCGTCCTCTCGTTGACCCAGTCCGTCGACGACACCGCGTGGCCGACTGGAACCGCGGGATCGTTGTACTCGACGGACTCGTCCAATGACGCCGTTGACGTCATCACGGGTACCTTCAGCAGTGCCGCACCCGTCGTCGTGGCGACCCCGTGCGGGGCCAATGGATCCCCGTCAACGTGCCCCGCGCCGAAGTACCCGGCGAATTACCTGGCCACGATCAACCCCACGACGGGAGTGGTGACGCAGGTAACGATCAGCGGTACGCCGTACACGCCCGCGGGAGGCCTCGCCTTCGTGGCCGGATAACGGCGGAAACTTCGGATCACGCATCGTGATTCTGCACGTGGTGGTGTCCGCCTGGTCACCACCACGCGCCGACGTGCTATCTCGTCTGCGTTGACACCAGAAACCGGAGCGATAGGAATCTGATGGGACACTGGTTGCATGTCACGTGATAACTCTTCGTCCGGCTTCCTTCGCGGCCAGATTGAGTATTACCGTGCTCGCGCCACCGAGTATGACGACTGGTTCCTTCGCCGCAGGCGTTACGACCGTGGTGAGGACGCCACGCGACGTTGGTTCGAGCAGGTGCAGGAGGTCCGCGCCGTGCTGCGCGAACTGCCACTCGATGGAAGGTCGGTACTTGAACTGGCGCCCGGCACGGGAATCTGGACTGATGAACTCGTCGACCGAGCGTCGCGACTCACGGCCGTCGACGCGGCGCGCGAGATGTTGAACTTGAACCGGGAGCGTTTGGGCGAGCGGGCGGCCAGGGTCGCTTTCGTGACGGCGGACTTGTTTGAATGGATCCCCCGACACGAGTTCGACGCGGTGGTCTTCTGCTTTTGGATCAGCCACGTCCCCGCGGGGCTTCTCGAGGATTCCTTGGACCGCATGGCGCACTCGCTGGTACCCGGTGGACTCGTGTTCTTCTTGGACTCGCGTCAGGAGCACACCAGTACTGCGGCGGATTACGTGTTGCCCTCGAGCGACGAAGAAACGATGACTCGTCGACTCGACGACGGACGAGAGTTCGTGATTTACAAGAACTTCTGGGACCCGGACGTGCTCGAAGCGGCGTGTCGACGTGCCGGACTCGACGTCAAGGTTCATCACACGGCCGACTTCTTCCAATTCGGCGTTGGTTCGCGCGCGTTCGAATGATAGTTCGGTGGCGTCTCGCGTCCGAAAACGAGGCGTGAGATAGGCCACCCGGCTACTCGCGCGTATATTGACAGGTTGTCGTCGCGCCGGACTCTCCTTGGCACGAGGCGCAGCAGGCCCGACCCCCTGGTCGCTCAGATAGCATTTTGCCGCGGCCCTTCACCGGGATTGTCGCCCGAGATCGCTTGACGAACACGAGGAACCCAACATGCCCCATCCATACGTCGTGGCCACACTGCTGGGTCAGCGAGTTCGGCTGGAATCGCTCGGTATGAACCATGTCGACGCTCTGGTTCGCGCCGCCAGCGAGAACCGCGCTACCTACGGCTTCACGTCGGTGTCGGGTGATCAAGAGGCGATGACGCGTCAGGTCGCCGGATTGCTGCAGGACTTTGAGGCGGGTCTCGTCGTACCGTTCGCCCAAGTCGACGCCGTCACCGACCGCGTCGTCGGCATGACCCGGTATCTGACGATTCGTTCACTACCGGGTCACCCCGTTCCATTCGCGGTAGAAATCGGCGGCACCTGGCTCGCGGCCTCGGCTCAGCGCACGGGAATTAATACCGAATCCAAACTGCTCTTGTTACGACACGCCTTCGACACCTGGGCGGTGACGCGGGTCGATCTGAAGACCGACAGCCGTAACGAGCGCTCTCGCGCGGCTATTACCCGGATCGGTGCGAGCTTCGAGGGAGTCCTCCAACACTGGCAACCGTCGCAGGTCGCCGGAGAAGAAGGGCGCTTTCGCGATTCGGCCATCTACTCGATCATTGACGACGACTGGCCCCGCGTCGCGTCGCATCTCGCGTCATTGCTCCGTTAGTTTTGCGCGTCACACGGATCGCTATTCGCGACGCCTCCGATCAATCGGAGCAAGTTTTGGCTTCCTGGCGAAGAATCGCTCGCCGTGCACTTCGAACCCGCGAGACCTAGAGTTTCAACGTGATGACTCCAACGGTTGTCGAATTCGAGTTTGAAAGCGGCCGTTTTATCGGCGTGTCGTGTGGGTTCACCTCGGCGCTTGGCAAGAATTCTGACGTGTGGTCGGTCATCCCGTGACGTGGCAACGGTTCATGGAACTGCGCGAGCGCTACCGGCTTCCGTGGGGCGTCGATTAGGGGAACATGGTTGCGAGCGAGACGCCGGTGAAGATGACGTACTCGGCGTGTACCCGGGCGGACACCACACTTGAGGTACCGATCGACATGATCGCTATTGATTTCGATGGCGGCAGTTACGTGGGCTGTGAGCACGTGGGCTCTCGCCACGATCGCGCAGACGACGCTGTGGCTCTACCGTGACTATCTTCCCCAGACAGGTCGCCAGACCATCGACGCCGCGCACGTCGAGGTGTACGACGAACGTTTCGATCCACGCTCACCAACGTCGATCATGATGATGGGCGCACCGGTGTCACCGACCAGTTAGTACTGCGATAGCGCACGTTCGTCTCCGTTGCCGACGACGCCTGACGAAAGTGGTCGGAGACCGCTCGTCGAGTCAAGAGGTAGCTGGTGGAGTTTGCGAGTCCGACTTTGACGCGACGTCATGACGTCTTCGACGCGCTGATCACCCTGGATCGACTGTGACTTAAACAGAGGATCTCGATCACGCCGCTACCGGTTGGGTACGTCGCATCTCTCGATAATCTGACAGTCACCGATCGTCGATGGAGGAATGATGGAAATCCAGGAGTTGGGTCACCTCGTCTTGTACGTTCGCAATCTTTCGGTCTCAACGCACTTCTACCGAGACGTCCTGGGTTGGCGACCAATTCTCGACGGAACGAGCGGAGAAGTGCCCTTTGCCGCAGCGGCGTTCAATTCTCCCGGTGGTCGCACGCACCACGAGTTGTTACTCATTGAGGCTGGTCCGAGTGCGGTACCTTTACCCGCGGGTCGACGAGTGGGAATGTATCACTTCGGGCTGAAGATCGGCACGAGTGACGACGAACTTCGTGAGGCTCGCGACGTGCTGTTGGCCAACTCGGTGAACGTGGTGGGCGCCACGGACCACGGAATGACGCACAGCCTCTACATCACCGACCCCGACGGCAACGAGATCGAATTGTACGTTGACGTGCCAGGCGTCGACTGGAACGATCCTCAATTGTGGGCCGAACCCACGCTGCGTGCGCTACGACTTTGAATATCGTGCGGCATGCGAACGGTGCCGCGACGACGTAGTGACGTACTCGTAGTAATGACACATCAAGGAGCACGAGATGAGCACCATTGCAGTCATCGGTTCGACCGGCTTCGTCGGGGGCCACATTACGAGCGAGGCGCTTCATCGCGGCCACCAGGTGATTGGTGTGAGCCGCTCTGAACCAAAGGAAGTTCCCTCAGGTGTTACGGTGCGCAATGGCGACATCAACGACGAGGAGCTTCTCCGCGAACTCGCGTCAACGACGTCGACCGTGGTCATTGCGGTGCACGGCGCGGAGAGGGGCGAGCCGTTTCTCGCAGCGCTAGTTCCTTCGATATTGGATGCCGTGTCCTCGGGTGGCGCGCGACTGGGCGTCGTGGGTGGTGCGTCGAGCCTGCTGGTCTCCCCCGGGGGGGGCGCGTTTGATCGACACACCCGAGTTTCCTGAGAACTTTAAGGCCGAGGCTCGTTCGCATATCGCGGTGTTGGAGGCCCTGACGTCGTCGACGAGCGACGTCGACTGGTTCTACGTGAGCCCGCCGGCGACGTTTGGCGCCTACGCACCGGGAGAACGCACCGGCACGTATCGCACGAGCGACGACATCTTGTTGGTCGACGCCGAGGGTAATTCCTCCATCAGTGGCGCCGACTACGCCATTGCCTTCGTCGACGAGATCGAGACCCCCACGCACCACCGGGCGCGCTTCACGGTCGGGTATTAGAGCGACAAAGTTCCGACGACGATATCGGGTACGCGGCCATCTCTCGTGGCCGAACGAAGCAAGGTTGGGCACCCATAACGTGCTGCTGGGCAAATCGTAACTTCAACCTGATCTAGGGGTCCCAATGTCGAATTCCGCAACAAGAGAACGACTCGAGCCCGAACTCGTCCGGGCGGCGGTCGTGGTCGTTCTCGGGACGATCATGGCCATTCTCGATACGACCATCGTGGCGGTGGCGCTGCATACGCTGAGCATCGATTTCGGTTCGACCGTTAGCACCATCCAGTGGGTCACGACCGGTTATCTCCTCTCGCTCGCGATTGTGATCCCGCTGTCGGGCTGGGCGATTCACCGAATTGGCGCGAAACGGGTCTACATGATCTCGTTAGCCCTATTCATTCTCGGGTCTTCGTTGTGCGCGTTGGCCTGGTCGGCCGACAGTCTGATCTTGTTTCGCGTTCTCCAAGGTTTTGGGGGCGGCATGATAATGCCCGTCGGTCAAGCCATCATGGCTCGCACCGCGGGACCTCAGCGAATGGGAAAAGTCATGGGCATCATCGGCGTTCCCCAGTTATTGGGTCCCATTCTCGGTCCTGTCTTCGGTGGACTCATCGTGTCGAATACGTCGTGGCGTTGGATCTTCATCGTCAACGTTCCGATCGGGTTGGTGGCGCTGTGGTTGTCGCGGTCCTATCTCACTGACACACCGGGAGATAGAAAATACCGTTTCGACCTCGCGGGCTTCATGCTCCTAGCGCCGGGTCTGGCCCTCATCGTCTACGGATTGTCCGAGGTGGGTGTCGTCGGCGGTTTTCACGGAGACTCGGTGTGGTTCAGTCTCATTGGGGGCGCAATCTTGTCACTCGGGTTCGTCGCACGATCGATGAAAGCGCCCGAACCACTAATCGACCTGCGGCTATTTCGCGATCGTACCTTTAGTTTTGCGACGGTGGGAATCTTCTTGACCGGAGCGACCCTCTACGGGACGATGTTTTTACTGCCCCTCTACTACCAGATTGATCGGGGCGACGCGGCCTGGAAGGCCGGACTCATGATGGCTCCCCAGGGGATCGGAGCGGCGCTAGTGATGCGCCTTGCCGGTTCGTTATCAGACAAGCACGGGCCGCGTTACGTGGCCGCATTCGGTATGGCGGGTCTCGCGATCGGCACGTACTTCTATACCAATGTCGGCGCGCACACGAGCTACTACCTCTTGGGACTGGCCCTCTTCATTCGCGGGATCGGCCTAGGCTTTGGCATGATGCCCGTCATCGCGGCGTCGTATCGCAACTTGACCCAAGATCAGGTACCCAAGGCCACGTCCGCGACCAACATTCTTCGCCAGATCGGCGGATCACTGGGCGTCGCGGTTTTCGCTGTGGTCCTCGACACGCAAATAAGTCAGCGCATCGGTGCGCGAGCCGGCGCGGTGATTCAAAATGCTCTCGCGCGACCGAGTGTGACGCAGCTCGGCGCCATTGCGCGGGCCTTCGGGCATTCCTTCTGGTGGTCCTGTGGCACGTGCGCCCTCGGCATTATCCCGGCCTTCTTCTTGCCACGCACGCCCCTGGTACGAGGTCGTGCACCCGAGTTGGCGCCGGTCGGGGTCGAGTGACCTCACCACAGCCGCGGCGGTAGTCGCCTCGACATCATCGTCACGCTCTGCGAGTATGGGGGGGTGAGCATCGTGACCGTTTTTCGAAGTCGCTTGCGCGACGGCGTTGAGAAGGCGTACGCGCAAACGGCCGCCGAGATGAGTCGACTAGTGCGCACGGTGGACGGCTTCATCGACGAAAAGCTTTACGTCGCTCCCGACGGCGAACGGGTGACGATCGTTCGTTTTCGCGACGTGGCGTCGCAGCGCACGTGGTCACAACATCCTCAGCATCTTCTCGCTCAGCGTCGTGGCCGCGACGAGTTCTACGCCTGGTACGACATCTGCGTGGCCGACGAGAACTATCACAACGTATTTCCGATCGAGAATGATGCAATCTAATCGCGAATTCGGTTCCAGCGCGGGCGATGGCGTTGGCGTACTCGTTCCCGGGAGGCGATGAGAATGGCACTCGTGCCGAGACGCGTACGACGAACATGGCGCAGGGCCACGTGACCAACGGCAGGAAATTAGGGATCGACGGATTTGCTCAGGGCGGTCTCTACGATGCGGTCCGGCCGCGGTACCCCCCCGACGCAGTAGAGCACTTCGTCAGCGTCTTCGCGCTCGACGCGGAGAGTCACGTGCTCGATCTGGGGGCCGGGACGGGAATCTTCACCCGTCAACTTCTCCCGCTCGTGGGCCGTGTCACGGCGGTCGAGCCGTCGGAGTCGATGCGCACGACGTTCGTCCGTGAGACGACCGGAGTCGAGATTCTTGATGGCACCGACGTGGCCATTCCCCTGACCGACGACGCGGTTTCGGCTGTCGTCGTGGCCCAAGCGTTCCATTGGTTCAACGCTCCGGTGGCGCTACGCGAGATACATCGCGTGTTGCGTCCGGGTGGGGGGCTCGGCCTCATCTGGAACGAGCGTGATAGCGACGTCGCGTGGGTTCGCGACCTGAACCACGCCATGCTCTGGGATGTGCGCCAGCCCTACGACTCTCGCGTTGATTACGCCGCCGTTGTGGCGGCGGGGCCTTTTCGCGACGTGCTGCTCGCTACCTTCCACCACACGCGGACCTTGACTCACGAGCACGTACGTCAACTGGTGACGACGACGAGCTACATCACCTTGATGGCGCCGGCCGAGCGTGCCGCGCTGGTCGAAGAGGTGTCGTCGATATTGGCGGGGCGAGAAGATCCAGTGCAGATGCCCTACGTCACCAACGTTGTGACGGCGTTCGCGCGCCCCGACCTTTAGGGGCTGCGCAGCGTCGCCGCTGCGGGACCGGGTGAGAACCAGCGCGACGAAGGTCGATACAACGACCGGTGGCGTCGTGGCGAGAAGTTAGATCGTCTTGTCCTCGATCTCCCACGCGTGATCGAGGATGTGCCAGGCAATAACGCGAATTGCGTAGTCCACCGGCCATTTCTCGTGGTCGTAGCCGCTCAGTAAGCGTTCGCCGATCGCGGCTCGTTGTTGATCCCAAGGAGTGCGAGGAGCAATCCGTACGCCCAACTTCGAGGCGTACGAGCGTTCGGCCTCACGGACGTGGTCGGCGATTTGGTCGCGATCGCGACCCCCGCCGCGTGGGCCCTTCGCCAATTTTTCGGGAGAAATCGCGATTGTTTGGTCCAAGTACGACCAGCATTGACGCACGACGTCGACGTGCGCGCGACGCACGGCGTCGGTCGCTGGCGTGTCGTCCCAGGGCCCCTGTACCCGAGGAGCACCGAACTCCGTGGTCGAGTTACCCGCGATGGTTCCCACCACCTCAACGTTGTTTGCGGCGAGGTCCACGCCGACCACGGCGCTATAACGCGGGGCGTAGTGACCAAATTGCGCGAGAGCATCATCGGCGTCGCGTCCTCGCCGACACCACCCGGGCCAATCGAGGGACACGGCGAACACGAGCTTCGTCGCCACTTCGAGATAGACGCGCTGAACCACGAGATCAACTTATCCAGTTGGTGTCACGACGAGGCGGTGACCCGCTGGAGGCGACCTCGTCAGTGGCACTGTCGTTGACGTCGTTCGACGTCCTCACGGCACTATGGAGCAAGTCCGTCGCTGCATTTTCTAGGGTAAGTCGGGCCGCGACCCTAGGGTAAGTCGGTGAACCTTTTCCTCCAGTCGCTGTCTCATTCGTGGCAGCCCTTCGTCCTCATCACCGGATTGTTGTTGATTGGTCACGTCGCATCTCGTGAGGGGCTTTTTGAGTCGGTCGGCAACTTGGTGGCACGCACGCCAGGAAACGATATGACCCTCTTCACTGTGATGATGGTGGCGGTGGCGATCGTCACCGCGCTATTGAATCTGGACACGTCGGTGGTCTTCATGACACCCGTGGCTCTGCACGCGTCGCGAGCGCGATCTGCAGACGATGTCGCGTTCCTCTACGGCACTATTCTCATGTCGAACGCCGCGTCGCTGCTATTGGTCGGTTCCAATCTCACCAACATGTTGGTGTTCGCCAGTCATCCAGTTCGTGGTGTCACGTTCGCCCGGCACATGGCACTGGCATGGCTCGCGTCTGTCGTACTTACGATTGTTCTGGTGGCCTGGTGGCGTCGCCGAGAACTTCGTCGGGGGACGGCACAGGCATTGACCGCGGTGACGTGGCGAATGGGGCCGGCCACCGTCTCGGTCGTTGTGGCCGTGGCACTCATGTTGGTATTGAGTCAGCCCGCCATACCAGTGATCGTGCTGGGCGTGGCGCTGGAAGTGTTCGACGTGGTGAGGCGCCGGCGCGTGACGTACCTCGAGATCGTGAGCGTGGCGAACCCTCAAGTGGTCGCCCCACTCTTCGTGGTCGCGGTATTGGTCGGGTGGTTGGGCAGATCGTGGCACCAAGTCGGAGACTTGGCCGCCCACACGAATGCGCTGGCAACGGCAGCAATGGCGAGCGGTCTTTCGCTCGTTATTAACAATCTCCCGGCAGCGTCGCTCTTCGCCGGTCAGCCCATCGCGCACCCCTACGCTCTACTTCTCGGACTGAATTTGGGTCCCAACGCGTTCGTCACTGGAGCCATGTCCACCCTGCTCTGGTTCCGTCTTGTGCGCCGCGAGGGGTTCACGCCCTCGGTGAGCCAGTTTGTGCGGATCGGCTTACCCGTAGCGTTGGTGACAGTGTGCATCACGTCATTAATGGTGTAAGTCAAGAGATCACGGTGCACGACAATTTACAATTACACGGATGTGGTCGTGGTCAAAAACCGTCACGCAAATTGTCACGGCGAATAGCGATCGGTCGCCACGTAGACAACGCGACGCTCGGGTGCCCGCGAAAGTAATCAGAAGATCAGATCTCGAGTACATGACGACCAACTGGGCCTTCTGGCCCTAGATGAGCGCATCACCATTGACTAGACACGGTACGTGCACAATTCGTTTCTCTTGGTATTGGTCGTCTTTATTGCAATTGGTTTTGACTTTACCAATGGATTTCACGACACGGCCAACGCGGTCGCACCCACCATCGCCACTGGCGCGATGAAGCCGCACAGGGCAGTGCTCATGAGCAGCGCCCTCAATATCGTGGGTGCGTTCTTGTCGCTCCAAGTTGCGGCCACCATAGCGAGCGGCATCGTGAGGCAAGGCAGCATCATCTTGCCCGTCGTTTTCGCTGGTTTGACCGGTGCCATTGTGTGGAATGTGGCCACGTGGTATCTCGGCATCCCGTCGAGTTCGAGCCACGCGCTCATCGGCGGTGTAGTTGGAGCCATGCTCGCCCACGCGGGAACCCACGCGGTGCAGTGGAGCGGTCTAACGTCGAAGGTCATCGCACCATCGATCGCCGCGCCCGTTTTTGCGCTGGCCGTCGCCGCAGTCGCCACCACATTGTCGCGGCGTCTGACTCAGAAGTCGGACAACGACACGAAGTCGTGGGGTATGCGCACTGGCCAGATCGGTTCGTCGGCTCTCCTCTCGCTCGCGCACGGCACCAATGACGCGCAAAAGACAATGGGTGTCGTCACCCTGGCACTGATCGCCAACGGGACATTGGCCGACGGCGCGTCGACCCCGTCGTGGGTCGTTGTCATGTGTGGCGTCTCGATTGGCTTGGGGACCTACTTCGGGGGTTGGCGCATCATCCGTACGATGAGCCAAGGGTTCACCAAATTGAGTCCGACGCAGGGATTTGCTTCACAGATTACGTCGTCGGTGGTCATCTTGAGTTCGAGTCACTACGGCATGCCGCTGTCGACCACGCACGTCGCCACCGGTTCGATCCTCGGCTCAGGCGTTGGGACGAAAAAGCGTGCGGTGCGCTGGGCGGTCGCGGGACGCGTGGCGCTTGCGTGGCTCTTGACGCTACCGGAGGCGGCGGCCTCTGGGGCGCTCAGCTTTCTGGTTGAACGAGTGGTCGGATTTTCGCTCGGCGAGCTCTTGACTGGGCTTGCGACCGCGGTATTTTGTGCCGTGATCTTCAAAATTTCGCGACGCGATCATATCAACGCTGAGAACGTCAACGACGAGTGGGGTGGTCACTCCGAGGCGCTCGAGCACGTCACGCCTGAGCCGCTACCGCAGGTGATGGTATGACTCTCGTGTTCGCAACATCGTCCGGCTTGATTAAGTGGGGACTGCTTGGCAAGATCCTGTGGCTCAGTGCTGGGTTGAGCATCGCCGTTGTGGTGCTCTTTACGGTCGCGGTCAATTCGTTGTCGGCCTGTCGCCGCGACGGCCAAGCCGCAATGTCGCGCACGATCAACCTCATGGTCGTGGTGGTAGCGACCGCCGCAATCGTCGCCGCGTTGGTCTGGGGACTGTATTACGTCATTCACAAGTAGCGAGCTCGCGGATTTTGTAGCGTGGAGTCATGAGAATTCGTCGCGCCGTCGAAAATGACGTGGAGGTTCTGGCCACTTTCATTCGAGAACTCGCCCAGTACGAACGCGCCGTCGAGTTTGCTCAGGCCACGACTCAGCAGTTGCGCGAGAGCTTCTTCGCAGAGACGCCCCGGGTCTACTGCGACCTCGTTGAGACCGACGAGGGGGACGTCGCGGGTTTCGCGGTGTGGTTCGTCAATTACTCGACGTGGACGGGTACCCACGGCATCTATCTTGAGGACCTCTTCGTGCGACCCACATTCCGAGGTCGCGGCTATGGCAAGGCGCTCCTCACCCACTTAGCTCGGGAGTGCGTGACGCGGCATTACTCCCGACTGCAGTGGTCGGTGCTGGACTGGAATACACCGTCAATTGATTTTTACAAGTCCCTCGGTGCCGAGGCGCAAGATGAGTGGACCGTGTACCGCCTCTCGGGTAGCGCACTCGAGGATGCCGCGTCGTGAGTATCGCTTTTCTTGGGCACTCGTTACGCTCCTCTCACTCGAAGATCTTCGGTTTTTAGTCAACGATTAGTGCGACACTGACTGTGTTTTACGTTGCCCGTGCAGGCTGATGCTGTTGCGAGAACGACTCGTGACAACCGACAATAGGAGTCAGCATGGACAAGAAAATCCTCGGATTACGATACGTCATCACGGGAGGGACCATCGTGCTCATCACTGGTCTGGGCGCCGCCGGAATGGCCTCGGCGGCAACTACCAGTACCAGTACCAGTACCAGCACCAGCACCAGCACCAGTACCAGTGCCAGTGGCAATGCCAGTGCCACGACCACGCACGTCAGCGCCCGAACGCCCACGTTCACCGTCACGCCGAGCAATCCCGCGACGCTCAGCGATGGACCGGGCGAGACACTTCTCACGGGCACCGACTTGACGAGCGCGGTCGCAGCGGCTGAAGCCGCGGTGCCCGACGCCATGGTCGTACGCGCCGAGACCGACTCGGCGGGCTCGCCCTACGAGGTACACATGTTGAAGGTGGCGGTACGTACGTCACAGTCAAGCTGAGCGACAGCTTCGTCGTGACCGCCATTGAGAAGCGCTTCGGCGCCGGACCTGCCGGTTCAGCGTCGATGGGTTCGCCACCGAACGGTAGTACCGGATCAACCGCGTAGTGGTGCCTCGCGCGACGGGTCGATAGGTTCTTTATTGAAAGAAGTCGATCCGTCGCGGGAGTACTTCGTTGCGCCCGAGGTGGCACTCGCGGCACGATACGGTCGCCGAGGCGGCACCCTCAGAGTTACTCGCGTGGGTCGGAAACCGGTGTGTGCGTGATCATCCAACGAATGTCGTAACGGTCGAGGCACACTCCCCAGTACGCGCCCCACGGCATGTCGGACATGTCCTGGTTCTCCGATCCGCGGGCCGATAGGGCGTCGTAGAGTTCATCGGCTTGCTCGCGCGAGTCGGTTTCGAGGACGATCGTCGTGTTGTTGCCCACGCGGAGCTTGTGTCTCATGGAGGCCAACATGTCGGTGCCCATGATGATGTGGCCATTCAAAATTGGCAGTTGAATGTTCATTATCTGCGAATTCTCCTCGTCGCTTAAGGGCTGACCACCAGGCATGTCAGAAAAGCGCACTATTGGCGCCGCGTACGTCGTGTGGAACACCGACGCGTAGAACTCGAACGCTTCTTCGGTGTTGCCCATGAAGTTCAGGTAGGTACAGACACGGCTCATGATGCCTCTATTCCTTGCTGGTTCGCTCACTTTACGTCAGGAGCACGGCCCCGCGTGTTTGTCCGCAAAGATGGGGGGGTGCGTTCACGACCCAGTCACATACTTTTCGACCTCGACGGTACTCTGGCGGACTCCTCGCAGGGTATTCTCAGTTCCTTTCGCGCGACGCTCGAGCAAATCCACCTCGAGGCGACCGACGAACTGTTACGACGACTCATCGGGCCGCCGCTGGGCGAATCGTTTCGACACTTGGGCGTCGCCGACGAGGACGTCGACCACGTGGTCGACGTCTACCGGGAGTTTTACGCCGAGCGTGGCGTCCACGAAGCGCGGCTCTACGACGACGTCGCGACGACGCTAGAAGCGCTCTCTAGCGAAGGAGTTCACTTGGGGGTCGCGACAGCCAAGCGCATCGACTTTGCGCGTCAGATGCTGGGATCTTTGGGCGTCAAACATTTCTTCGACGACATCGCCGGCGCCAGCGTGGACCTGCGCATTACGTCGAAGTTCGACATCATGTCCCAGATGCTGAGCGGGTGGGGGGTGGGCGAGTCACCCGACGTGTGGATGGTGGGGGACCGACACTTCGATATGGTCGCCGCCGGCGCACACGGCGTATCCGCGGTGGGTGCCCTCTGGGGATTTGGCAGTGCGGACGAACTTCGTGGCGCTGGCGCGCACTGGCTCATCGCGCGGCCACCCGAACTACTGGGTGACGAGACCGAAGGCGGCTCGCCGGCGTGTCTACTGGATGAAGTCTGTGAAGTGTGCGGAAAGATCGACGACTCGTCACACTTTCGCCATAGTTCTGACACGTCGGGCGAAGTCGCTGCGTCGTGACGTGTTTCGCGTGTCGCGGGACCAACCCTTTGTGAACTTCGCCACGGTACGATGGGTCGACCGAGAGTAGCGAGAGGGCTATGCAACGCAAGAGTGGCGGCGATAGCGAACGCCAACGGGTGCCTCAACCACTGATCAAGAAGCGAATCGCGTCGGGTCGCGGCGCGATGGAACAGCCCAACATCACTCACGACGGTGATGCAGCGTTGACCCCGGTTTTTTGGGTAGCCATCGTCGTGACCGGCGTGGCGACGGGTCTCTTCGGAGCGGGTCTCATGGCGCTCCTGCAGTTCGTCGAGAAGTTGGCGTTCTCCTACCACGGGGGGAGCTATCAAAATGCCGTGGCCGCGACGTCGAATCTGCATCGTGTCACCACGTTGGTGTTGGCTGGTGTGGTCGGGGCAGCGGGTTGGTACCTGGTGCGTCGGTACCTGAGCCACGAAAGGTCCGAGATCGACGACGCCTTGTGGAACGGCGACGGTGAATTGGGTCTTCGTCGGAGTCTGGCGACGTCGCTGATCTCCGAAGTGGTCATCGGCATGGGTGCCTCGGTCGGGCGCGAAGCCGCCCCCAAATTGATGGGCGGCGCGTCGGCCAGTGTCCTCTCGCACTGGCTTCATCTTTCGCTCGCGCAAAAGCGTCTCTTAGTCGCGTGCGGCGGGGGAGCCGGACTCGCCGCGGTGTACAACGTGCCCCTCGGAGGAGCCATCTTCACGGCCGAAGTCATGCTCGGCAGCTTCGCACTACCCACGGTCTTGACGGCGCTGGCGTGTTCGCTCATCGCGACCTTCACCGGTTGGATCTTCCTACCCAGTCGCGCGACGTATCCCAACATCCCGACTTATCACTTCAGCGGATCCATCATGGTCTGGTCGGTCGTCGCCGGGATCGTCATTGGATTTCTCGCCGTGGCGTACGTTCGATTAATCGGCTTCGTGTCGGCGCGCCGCGCGAAGGGCACCACAATCTTATGGCTCCTGCCACTCACGTGTGCGGTGGTCGGCGTCCTCGGATTTTGGTATCCCCAACTCTTTGGTAACGGCAAGGACATGGCGGCCAACGCCTTTCTCGGCGTGGGCAGCCTGGGCGTGCTCTTCGCACTGTTCGCACTGAAACCCCTCGTCACTGCCGCAATGTTGGGGAGTGGGGCGGCGGGCGGCGTCTTCACGCCGTTCCTCGCCACGGGTGCGGCCCTGGGCGGTTTTCTCGGCCTAGCGTGGATTCACTTCTGGCCGGGAACCCCGGCGGGCGCTTTCGCCTTGATTGGTGCCGCCGCCATGATTGGCGCGTCCATGCAAGCGCCCCTGGCTGGGTTGGTCCTCGTACTAGAGCTCACCCACGGGGGCTTCGACCTTGTGATCCCCATGATGACTGCGACCGCTCTGGCGACGTTGATCGTGCGTCAAATCGACGGGTACTCGATCTATTCGGCGCGTCTGCCGCAGCGAAGCGAATGACGACCACCCTCTCGATCCGCGTGCGGCCCGGCCGCGAGAGCGACGCGATGTTGTTACGGGCCATCCGCCTCGAGGCGCTGGCCGATTCCCCCGATGCTTTCGGCGAGATCTACGACGAGTGCGCCGCATGGAACGACGACGTGTGGGCGAGCAAGGCGAGGAAGTGGAATTTCTACCTCGCCGAGATGGACGGGGAAGTCGTGGGAATGGCGCGGGGTGAAGCGCACCAAGATGAGCCCGACGTTCGTTACCTCTTTGCGATGTACGTGTCGCCCGCAGCCCGCGGCACGGGGGTCGCCACTTTGCTCCTAGACACCGTGAGTGCCTGGGCCGCGGCCGAAGGGGTCGACGTGCTGTATCTCTACGTGTCGGTGCGAGCACTACGAGCTCGAGCCTTTTATTCCAAGTTGGGCTTCGTCGAGAGTGGTGAATCGGTGACCATGGACCGCGACGTCTCGTTGGTGTGCGACGAGATGCGACGTGACGTGAGCGACTTTGCTTTTCACGCACGTCGCGTTGAGGCGAGTGAGCTCTACGATCTACGCCTGCGAATTCTGCGTGAAGGGCAAACCGGCGTCGACGTGGCGAACGTTGGTGACGCGCTCGCAACGTCGTTGCACTACGGCGGATTTCTCGGCGAACGTGTCGTGGTCAGCGCGTCGCTCTTCGTCGCAGCGTCACCGTGGTCGCCGCACGAATCGTCATATCAGCTTCGCTATATGGCCACCGACTTCGACGTCCAGGGCAGAGGACTCGCTCGACGACTCATGAATCAGGTCATCGACGACCTGGCACGTCGCGGTGTTCACGAAATATGGGCTAACGCGCGCACTTCGGCACTAAATTTTTATTCCGCGTTCGGGTGCGAAATCATCAAAGATTCACTGTTTATCAGCGCCGAGACAGGAATCGAGCACGTGGTCATTCGCCTCGCCGTGGTCTGACGCGGCCCCCGCCTTGAGTAAGTTGGATGTATGCGCAACCCAATTCGTTATATCGTGGCGGCCGTTATCGTCATTGCCGGCATCGCCATCATCATCGTGGCCCAGGGATCACCGAAGAAAACTCCCTCGACCACCTCTAGTTCGAGCACGTCGACGACGGCCAAGGGGGGACCCATCGCCCCGCTGACCGGGCTCCCCGACCCCGGTGGTGCGGCCCTTAAGCGACCGGCCCTCGTCGTCAAGATCGAGAATGACACGAACTCGCTGCCCCAATTTGGCGTGGACCAGGCGGACGTCGTCTACGAGGAGATCATCAACGGTGGCATCACTCGACTCGCCGCGATCTTCAACCAGAACGACCCCGCCAAGGTCGGACCCGTTCGCTCGGTGCGTCCGACGGACACGCAGATTGTCTGGCCCATCGGTGGCATTTTCGCTTACTCGGGTGGCGCGCAGTACGCGATTGATTCGATCTCGACCGCTCCGGTCAAGCAGGTCGATGAATCGGCGGCGGGTGCGGCGATGTTCCGCGACCCCAACCGTGCCGCGCCCTACAATCTCTACGGCATCACGTCCAAGCTCTTCGCCTTTGGTGGCAAGCCCACCCCACCCCAGCCCCTCTTTCAGTATCGGAAACTCGGCACGCCGGCCGTTGGCCCGACCGTGACGCAACTCACCGTGCCCTTCCCGAGCATCTACCCGATTACGTGGAAGTGGGACGCCACCACCCACTCGTGGGACCGCTACACCCAGTTCGCGGGACTCGACAAGACGGGCACCGGACAGATTGAGTCGCCGAAGAACGTCATCGTGCAGTACGTGACCTACGTCAACGGTATTGGCACCATGGCGTCGTACGCCAACCTCCAAAGCGGCGGGGTCGTTGACGTCTTCACCGACGGAAAAGAAATCACCGGCACCTGGGCCCGACACTCCAAGAGCACGCTGATCCAGTATCTCGACTCCAATGGCAAGACGATTCGACTGACGCCCGGCCAGACGTGGGTCGACCTACTGGACAACGGTGCCCCGGCGCTCTCAGTCACGCACTAGGTCGGAGCATGCGACAAGGGAACATGTACGGTCCCGACCATACGTTCCTCGGTATTCCCTCGGCCGACCCCGACGACCTCTCGCAGTGGAGTGACGCCAGCGCCGTGATCGTAGGTGCGCCCTTCGACGGGGGCACCTCGCACCGCGCCGGGTGTCGCTTCGGCCCCCAGGCGATTCGCGCGGCCGACTATCTTCCCCACGACGGCAGTCGACCGAGTTTGGCCCTCGGCGTGGACGCCTTGGTAGATACGCGCGTCATGGACCTCGGCGACGTCGTGATGCCCTCGGGGAACACCGAGAGGTCACTGGCCGCGCTCGAGTCGCGCGTGACCCACATCGCCGCCGCCGGGATCGTTCCGATCATTCTCGGGGGCGATCACACCATTGCTCTCCCCGACGTCACGGGAGTGGCGCGTCACGTCGGGTGGGGACGCGTGTCGGTCATCCACTTCGATGCCCACGCCGATACCGGTGACACGCAATGGGGATCGTTGCACGGTCACGGTACGCCGATGCGACGACTCATCGAGTCGGGGGCGTGCCGCGGCGACCGGTTCTTACAGATCGGACTGCGTGGCTACTGGCCCGAACCCGCGACGCTCGATTGGATGGCGGCGCAGGGAATGCGCTCCTTCGAGATGGGAGAGGTCGTCGATCGCGGTGTGGACGCCGTGCTCGATGAGGCCTTCGCTATCGCTCTCGACGACTGCGACGCGGTCTTCTTGTCTGTCGACATTGACGTGGTCGATCCAGGTTCGGCGCCGGGAACCGGTACTCCCGAACCCGGGGGCTTCACGAGTCGCCAGTTGCTTGACGCCGTGCGGCGTGTCGCCACGGAACTCCCTGTGGTGGGAATGGACGTCGTCGAGGTGTCACCTCCCTACGATCACGCCGATATCACGGCGTACCTGGGGAATCGAGTCGTCCTCGAAGCACTCGGTGGACTGGCGTGGCGAGCCAAGTCGGAGCGTGGTGAGGTGGTACGTCAGCCACGCGACCCGCTGCTGGGCGGGCGTTAGTCGAACATCGACGCGAGGATCTCGTCCACCAGTTGGTCGGTGGTGTCGGGGTGTAAGAACGCGAAGCGCGCGACCATCTCGCCTTCCCAGCGCGTGGGAGTGACGAACGCAACTTGGTCGCGCAGCAACTTCTCACTCCACGCGAGATACTGGGCCTCGTTCCACCCGACGCGACGAAAGAGCACGATGGAGAGGCTCGCGGGGCGCACGAGTTCGAGACCGTCGCCCAGCTCGATGCGCGCCGCTGCGCGCTGCGCGAGATCGATGGCGCGCTGGGCTGCGCTCTCGTACGCGCGCACACCGTAGGTGACGAGCGAGAACCAGAAGGGAAGTCCGCGTGCGCGACGCGACAAGTGAATCGCGAAGTCCGAGGGGTTCCAGTCGTAGTGGTCCTCGTCGCCCCCGTGCAGTACGTCGAGGTACCCGGCTTGTTGAGCGAGGAAGTGGCGCGCCAGTGAGGGATCGCGGTACAGGAGTGCGCAACAGTCCAGGGGCCCGAACAGCCACTTGTGCGGATCCACGATGAAACTGTCGGCGTGGCGAATTCCCGACAGTAGGTCGCGTTGACTCGAGAAGAGGGCCGCACCACCGTAGGCGCCGTCGACGTGAAACCACAGATCGTGTTCTCGAGCGAAGCTGCCGAGGCCCTCGAGGTCGTCGACGATGCCGGCGTTCGTCGTCCCCGACGTCGCCACGATGCCGATGACGGTCTCGGGGTGGGAATCAGCGGCAAGCGCCTTCTCGAGGTTGGCCCGGGTGAAGCGGTGGTCGTCGGGCTCGACCAGGAGGGGGTCAATACCCAGAACATGCAGCGCCTTACCAATGCTCGAGTGAGCGTCGGCCGAGATGGCGAATCGCAGTTCGTGCGCGGCGACGTCGGGGCGTCGCGTGCGTCCGACGTCGCGACCGACGGTGAGCGCCGACAGATTGCCACTCGATCCGCCCGAGACGAAAGCTCCGCCCGAACCGGCGGGCATGCCCGCGCGCGCCGCGAGGAACTCGAGCGCCTGGTTCTCGGCGACCACCACACCCGCCGACTCGAGCCAGCTCGTGCCGTTCAGTCCCGAGCACGCGACGACCATGTCAAAGAGGAGCGAATTCTTCGTGGGCGCGTTGGGGATGAAGGCCAAGAAGCGCGGTGAGTCGATGGACACCACGTGCTCGGCCAACTGGTCGCGAAAGAACTCGAGAGTCTCGAGAGGACTACGACCCAGTTCGCTGATCATGCCTTCGAGAGACGGGAGTGGAACGGGGGAATGCATTCCGAAATCCAGGGGAGCATCGTGTTCGAGACGGTCGCGACAGTATTCGAATATTGCGTTCGTGAAAGCCTCGTCGTAGGAAAACATGGGGTGCCTCATTGCACGTCCTTTCGTTGGGCCACTGACCATCGTAGAAGGCGGGACCCGGACGCCCGAGCGCAGCGAACTAACATTGCTCCATGGCGATCACGCGTGTCGGATACTTGGGGCCGGAGGGATCGTTCTCGCACGAGGCCGTCGTCACACTGCCCGACGCGGCACCCGTGGCCTGCGTCTCGATTGCCGACGTACTGGCCGGAGTGGCTGATGGCAGCCTAGATTCGGGGTTGGTGCCGCTCGAGAACGCGATCGAAGGCACCGTCTCGGCCACCATTGACGGCCTGGTCTTCGACTACGACCTGGTGATCGTGCGCGAAGTCATCTTGCCGATCCATATGCACTTACTCGCCAAACCCGGGGTGCGTCGCGAGGACGTCACGCACGTCGCGAGTTACGTGCACGCCCTCGCGCAAGTGCGCGGTTTCCTCACGTCGCTGCCCCACGTGCACATTGATCAGACCACGTCGACGTCCCAGGCCGCGCGAGAGGTCGCGGCGTCGAACGAACCGCGCGCAGCGGTGGGCTCGGCGTTAGCGGGTTCGCTCTTTGGTCTCGAGATTCTGGTAGCTGACATTGCCGATCATCCGGAGAACGCGACACGCTTCGTCGAGGTGGGGCGCGAGTCGATTCCTACGCCCACGGGTCACGACCGCACGTCCATCGTGTGTTTTCAAGACGCCGACCGACCGGGTTCCCTCTACGGAATCTTGGGACGATTCGCCGCACGTGAAATCAACTTGACCAAGCTGGAGAGTCGGCCGACCAAATTGGGTTTGGGTGACTACTGCTTCGTCATGGAGTTCGACGGACACGTCGGCGACGACATCATTGGTGACTGCCTGGCTGACCTGCAGGCGCACCTCGTGCGAGTGAAATTTCTCGGTTCGTACCCGGTGACGGGCGTCGCAGCGACGGATCGTCGCGCGGAGGTCGGTGCGGCCCGCCGATCGGCGGCTGAGTGGATCGCTGCACTGCGTGGTCGAATCCGTGACTGAGGCGTCCGGGCGTTCAGTCGCGCCGTAAAATAAAGAGTCCCAGGTCATCGGCTATATATTTCGAGTCTCTTCGCCGCGGCGCGCGGGACCGACACGAAAATGTTGAAGAAAGTTCACAAAGACACTTGACAACTCCGACAGTCGTCGTTACTTTGTAAGCGGTTACAAAACGTCATTGACGATTTGTACGCAAATTCCTTGGGGGGAAACGAGTGACCGATTCAACGCCGACGATCTACGACGTCGCGGAGCGTGCCGGCGTCTCGATCGCGACGGTGAGTCGGGCTCTCAATTCGTTGGACTCGGTGCGTCCCGCCACCCGTGACAAGGTCTTGTTGGCGATGGAGGAGCTCGCCTTCGTCCCCAACGCGGTTGCCCGAGGACTCTCGATCGGCAAGCACGGCATCTTGGGTCTGGTCTTTACCCGAGTGGTCGGAGAGAACAACGGACTTGCCGTCGAAGAGGCCAGCCTCCTCTACACCGACATCGTCATTCGAGGTGCCGAGACGCGCGCGGCCGAAAAGGGCTACTCGCTGTTGTTGAGCAGTTTCGACGAGACGCACCCGTCGGGCATGAGCGCGCTGCTGAGCCTCACCGGCACGGTGGACGGACTGATCGTGATGGACCGCGTGCTGCACGACGACGACGTTGCCTATCTCGCCCGACGAATTCCCGTCGTCCTGCTCGCGGGTCGTGGTGACTCACCCGCGGCGATCACGATTCGCGTCGATAACGAGAGTGCCATGTCGTCGTTGGCGCGCCACCTCGTCGACGTTCACGCGGTGTCGCGGGTGGGCTTCGTGACCGGAGCCCTCGAGAGTCCCGACGCGACGGCGCGCGCGACGGGCTTTCGTAGTTCGATTGAGGAGCTGGGCGCCACGATGGCCGACGTCGATTTCCTCGAGGCCGATTGGACGTCCGCGGGCGGCGAGGCGGTCATGCGCGCACGCCTCGATTGTGATGAGGACTTGCCCGAGGTGTTCGCGTGCGCCAATGACCAGATGGCGGTCGGCGTGATCTTCGCTCTCCAAGAGCGTGGTCGGCGCGTGCCCGACGATATTCTCGTCACCGGGTTCGACGACATCACGCTGACGCGGTATTTAAACCCGCCACTCACCACGATTCGCCAGTCGGGAGGAGTGCTCGGGTCCGTCGCCGTGGACGCACTGGTGGCCACGCTCGATGGCAACGAGGAGATTGAGCGGACCATCGTGCTGCCCGTCGAACTCGTGGTTCGCGCGAGTTGTGGATGCGCCAGCGACCCCGAAGAGCCACTACGTCAGCTGCATACGTCGAGCCGAGTTCACCATCGAGTCGACGCATGAGGATGCTCGCGCGCCGCCTCTCGTTATACCTCGTGACGGCGTGGGTCGCCATCACCGTCAACTTCCTCTTGCCGCGACTGATGCCAGGTAACCCGGTGCAGACACTGATTGGAAAGATGACCGGGCAGATCACCACGCAGCAGATTCAGGCCATCAAACTTTCCTTCGGCATCGGACTCAATCAGGGATTGTGGAGTCAGTACGTTGGATACTGGCACCAACTGTTCTTGGGCAATCTCGGCACTTCGATCACGCTGTCCTCCCCGGTGTCGACCGTGCTCAAGTCGGCGGTCCCCTGGACGGTCGGATTGATCGGGGTCTCGACGGTACTGAGTTTTCTCGTCGGTACTTTCTCGGGCGCGTTGCTCGGATGGTTCCGCGGGTCGCGTCTCGACTCGGTCATTCCCATCGCCACGTTCTTTCAGGCCGCCCCCTACTTCTTTCTCGGGACGGTCGTGTTGTTGGTGTTCGGTTCGGACCTGCACTGGTTCCCCGTGCTCGGGGCCTACAGTCAAACCGTCACGCCCGGTTGGCACTGGAACTTCATCTTCAGCCTGGTTCGCTACGGCGAACTTCCCGTCCTGACCATTGTGTTGAGTTCGGTCGCCGGATGGATGTTGGGAATGCGCAACATGATGATCACGATGGTCGCCGAGGATTTCGTTTTGATGGCGGTCGCGAAGGGTCTACCTCGACGAAAGGTCATCATGCACGCCGCGCGCAACGCAGTGCTACCGAGTGTCGCGAACCTTTCGCTCGCCATTGGACTCGTTGTGTCGGGGGCACTCCTCGTCGAACTGGTCTTTAATTACCCCGGCGTTGGCAACCTGCTCTTGCAGGCGGTGCTCGATGAGGATTACCCCCTTATCCAGGGAATATTCCTCGTAATCACGATGACGGTGTTGGCCGCAAACCTGCTTGCCGACATCTTCTACTTCATCCTTGATCCTCGAACGAGAACGGAGGCTGCCGTATGAGCGCCGTGCGTCTGCCCCGATCGCCCAAGGTACTTGTCGGCGTCGGCATCGTGGCGTTCTTCACGCTCTTGACGGTGATCGGTCCGTGGTTAGCGCCGGATAACCCCAGTGTCACCGACTTCATTCCGAACCTCGCGCCGTCCGCGCATCATTGGTTGGGCACGACGGCCCTGGGACAGGACATCTTTTCGCAACTGCTCGTCGGCGCGCGCGCCACGATGATCGTGGCCATCGTGGCGGGTGTCGTGGCGACGATTCTCTCGGTCACCGTGGGTGTCGCGGCGGGCTACCTGGGCGGAAAGACGGATGACGGTCTCACGTTGATGTCTAACGTCTTCCTCGCTATCCCCGGTCTGCCGCTGCTGATCGTGATTGACAGTTACCTGCCGCCAAGCGGTCGCTCCAATTCATTCGCTATCGGCCTCATCATCAGTCTCACCGGCTGGGCGTGGGGCGCGCGCGTGTTGCGGGCACAGACCATGTCGCTGCGTAATCGTGATTTCGTGGAGGCGGCGCGCATTATCGGTGAGAGTCGTCGACGCGTCATGCTGTTCGAAATCGCACCCAACCTCTTGCCGGTACTGGCCTCGTCGTTCCTTTTCACCACCCTTTACTCCATCGGTGCCTACGTGACTCTGGCCTACGTGGGTTTGACCTCGACGGCAGTGTGGAACTGGGGCACGATGATGTATTGGGCCCAGGCGAACAACGCTCCGCTCGCGGGTCAGTGGTACTGGTTCGTTCCGCCGGGCATCTGTATCGCCCTCATCGGTACGGGCCTCGCGTTGTTGAACTTCGGAATCGATGAGTTCATCAATCCTCGCCTGCGCTCAGCGGGACTGAGTTCCAAGGTGCGTCGCGCTACCGGGCTCCCGCGTCGCCCGCGACTGGGCTTCACACCCGTCGCGCGTCCCGCCCCACGGGCGATGACTGGCACGAACCCCGCCTCGACGCGAGTCGGAGTCCAGTGATGGACGAGACGATGACAACCGACGCGTCGAACGCGCAGGACACGGTGCTCGAGATCGAGAATTTCTGCGTCGACTACGGATGGGGCGAGAACGCAGTGCGCGCGGTGAACGACGTTACCTTGAGCGTGCGACGCTCACGGGTTCTCGGGATCGCTGGCGAGAGTGGCAGCGGTAAGTCGACGCTGGTCTACGCCGTGACGCGATTGCTGCGCTCGCCGGGAGTCATCGCTGGCGGAAGCGCGCGCCTCACGTTTGACGACTCCTCGGCCAGCGACACGAAGCGACGCACCGTCGATCTCATGGCCGCATCGGCCAGCGAACTTCGTTCCATTCGCTGGTCCCAGGTGTCCATTGTGCTCCAGAGTGCGCTCAACGCACTGAACCCAGTGCTGCGCATTGGCCACGAGTTCGACGAAGTCCTGAAGACCCACCGTCGCGACATGAACAAGGCGCAGCGCCGCGCGCGCGCGGCGGAGTTGCTGGGACTGGTGGGTCTCAACGACGACCGACTCTCGCGCTTTCCGCACGAACTCTCAGGTGGGCAGCGCCAACGCATCATGATCGCTCTCGCTCTCGCCCTCGATCCCCAGTTGGTGATCATGGACGAGCCGACCACGGCTCTGGACGTCGTGACCCAGCGTGAGATCGTCAATGAACTCGCGCAACTTCGCGCGCGATTCGGTTTCTCGATGATCTTCATCACCCACGACTTGTCACTCCTAGTGGAACTGGCCGACGATATCGCGGTGATGTACGCCGGCAACGTCGTGGAGTGGGCGCCGGCCAGTGACCTCTACGCCACGCCGCGTCACCCCTACACGCTGGGACTCTTGAATTCATCGCCCCCCTTGTCGGGTGAGCGTCGCGAACTCGTGGGAATCGCGGGCTCACCGCCGGACCTGTCCCAACCACTCAGTGGTTGTAGCTTTCACAATCGTTGTCCCTACGCCCTGGAGCGATGCTCTCACGACGTGCCTGAATTGCGCGTGCTCGACGACACCGGTCGTAAGGTCGCGTGTTGGTTGCACGAGACGCCCGATACGGTCCCCGCGCCCCTGCGCCGGGGGTCGCCGCGCGCCGCAGCCTCGAACGACACACCCGTAACGGCCAGGACCTCCGACCAGGAGGTGGCGATATGAGTGACACGCCCATGAACGCCCAACTCGAAGCGCGCCAACTGTCGCGGCATTTCGTCGTGCGTAGTGGCCACGGATTTATCCGCCCCAAGCGCATTGTGCGCGCGGTCGACGACGTCTCTTTGTCCTTGCACGCCCGTCGCGTCACGGCAGTGGTGGGTGAGTCGGGATCGGGTAAGTCGGTGCTGGCGCGTATGCTCGCGCGCATCGTGACGCCGACCTCGGGTGAACTCGTGCTCGAAGGAACGACGATCCCCGTGGGTTCGCCGCGCAACCTCGCCTACGCCTCGGAAGTGCAACTCGTCTTGCAGGACCCCTTCGCTTCGATCAATCCCGTGCACCCCATCCGTCATTCTCTCGAGCGCCCGCTGGCGATTCACGGAACGCCGAAGTCCGAGATCGAGGAGCGTGCCATGGCGGCGCTGGCGCGAGTATCGCTCGAGCCGCCCGAGCGCTACCTGGACCGCTACCCCCACGAACTCTCGGGGGGTCAGTTGCAGCGCGTCTCAATCGCCCGAGCGCTGTGCGTGAAGCCCAAGGTGCTCCTAGCCGACGAACCGATTTCCATGCTCGACGTCTCGGTGCGTCTCGGTGTGCTCAACCTCCTGCGTGGTTTGTGCGACGACGAGCACCTGGCGGTTTTGTACATCACTCACGACATTGCGTCGGCGCGCTACATCGCCGACGAGACCATCGTGATGTACGCCGGACAGGTCGTCGAACACTCCCAGGGCACCGCCCTGATCGACGCGCCGACGCACCCCTACACCCAATTGCTGATCGCGTCGGTTCCCGACCCCGCCGATCCCCTGCGTCAAGCACCCGAGATCGAGGACCGCACCGGTCAGGGCATCTTTCCCGCCGAGGGGTGTCGTTTCGCCCCTCGGTGCCCCCACGCGATGGACGTCTGTCGTACTTCGGCGCCGCCGATGTTCGAGGTGGCCGACGGTCACGAATCGCGCTGCTGGCTTCACGAGGCCGCGGTCAAGGTTTCGATCACCGGACGAGAGCAAGGGGGACCAATTTCGACGACATAACGCACCTTCAGGTGCCGGGATGTGATGTCGCGAGGTCAGGTGAAAACTCTGATTGAGCGTCCAGCCGGCCCCGCGGTACCCGATAAGACATTCACGGTCAAAAAAGGAGTCGGCGCGAGCCGACTGGACAATTCAAAGGATACTAATGATTAGAAAGATAGCCATCATCGCTTCCGCGATGTCGTGCTTGACACTGGGCGTCATCAGCGTCAGTGGTGCTTCGGCGCCAGCCGCCAAGAGCCACGTGTTAACTGAAGAAGGCAATGTGGGGGTCACGTTTACGAACAACTTCAACCCCTTCAACTCCAACTCGTTGGTTGCGCAGATGAGCATTAAGTCGCTCACTTACGAACCGCTGATCGAGTTCGACTACCTCAAGGCCAACACTCAATACCCGTGGCTGGCTACGGGCTACACCTGGACCAACGGTGGACGCACCCTGACCTTCGCTTTGCGCCATGGCGTGACGTGGAGTGACGGTAAGCCCTTCACTGCGGCGGACGTGGCCTACACGTTCAACCTCATTGGTCAGAGCCCTGCCACCAACTACTCGGGCGTGCCCTCAATGTCCAGCCCGGCTATCGCCAAGGGGAACTACACGGTGGTGTTGAACTTCGCCTCTCCTGAGTACCAGGACATTACGGCGATTGCGGGAAGCACCCTCATCGTTCCCGAGCACGTCTGGTCCAAAATTGCCAACCCGGCCAAGGTCGTCATCACGAACCCGGTCGGTACCGGTCCCTACGTGTTGAAGAACTACTCGTCACAGTTGGTGACCTATACGGCCAACCCGAAGTACTGGGGTGGTAAGCCCGCGGCGACGCAGGTGAACATTCCCTCGTACTCGAGTAACTCCTCAGCCGCGACGGCTCTCGCCAACCACCAGCTGGACTGGGCCGGGAATGACATCGCCAACATCAAGGCGTTGTTCGTCAACAAGGACCCTTCGACGAACCACTACTACTTTGCGGGTGGTAACACGGTGACTTTGGAATTCAACACCACCGGAACCGGTCCCTTGACCGACCCCGTCGTGCGCGCCGCCATCAGCGCGGGTATTAACCGCACCGCACTGGGCATCGAAGGTGAGAGTGGTTACGAATATCCGGCGACGTCGTCGAGTGGTTTGATCTTGCCCAACCAAGGCGCTTTCCAGAGCCCCTCGAGTAAGGGGGACCTGTCGCCTACGAGTAACCCCGCCAAGGTGACCTCCCTGCTCTCGGGTGACGGTTACGCCAAGGCCAGCAACGGCATGTGGGAGAAGAACGGCCAGGAGATCACCTTCAACATTGAAGACCCGACTGGTTACTCTGACTACTACGCCGACGCGCAGTTGATCTCCAATGAGCTGCAAGGGCTCGGAATCAACGCGACCGTCGACGGTGTGGCCGCCTCGCAGTGGTACTCCGACCTCGCGGCCGGAACGTTCCAGACTGCGAT
Organism: Acidimicrobiales bacterium; assembly: GCA_036509795.1. GTDB lineage: Bacteria > Actinomycetota > Acidimicrobiia > Acidimicrobiales > RAAP-2 > RAAP-2. The sequence continues at coordinate 7,268 of DATCEX010000067.1, read as the reverse complement.
TCACTGGGGTGCCGGTGGGGCCAACCCATTTGTGCAATACCAGAACTGGCTCGACTACAACACCTTCGTGGCCCCTAGCCCGTCCAGCGCTTCGGCCGACTTCGGTCGGTACAAGAGCACGGCGGCCGAAGCGGCCTTGAAGAAGCTGGAGACGACCAGCCCGTCCAACGCCGCGGCTGTCAAGAGCGCGACCGAGGCCCTGGGCAACATCTTGACCACGCAGGTCCCGGTGGCGCCTCTGCTCTACGGTGCGGACTGGAACATCTACTCGACGGCTCACTTCACCGGTTGGGTGACCGCGGCGAATCCGTACGCGGACCCGTCGCCCAGTGACCCCGAGTTGCCTCTCATCTTGATGCACCTCAAGACGGCGTAAGCCTCTTCGCTCTTTCGGTGGCCCCGTCTCGTGCGGGGTCACCGAAAACAGCGCGGGGGAAGTAACAACTTCCGTCGCTTCGCGTGCGGCCTCGTTTTACTCCAACTCAACGAGGCCGCACGCGAAGCGGCTCCGCAGTACATGACTATCCACAAGTAGGAGATCCCCTCGTGAGCACTAGCTCCAACCACAGTGATCGAACCCGACGCTTCCCACCCACTTTTCTCTGGGGCGCGGCGACGGCGTCGTACCAAATAGAAGGCGCCACCACCACCGACGGGCGCGGCCCGTCGATCTGGGATACCTATAGCCACACGCCGGGCGCCGTCTGGAATGGCGACAACGGCGACATCGCCTGCGACCACTACCACCGCATGGAAGAAGACCTCAACTTGATGGCCGACCTCGGCGTGCGGGCGTACCGCTTCTCGGTGGCCTGGCCGCGCATTTTGCCCGGGGGAACCGGCGAGGTCAATCAGGCGGGCCTCGACTTTTATCGCCGGCTCGTTGACGGCCTGCGCGATCGCGACATCGAACCCACGTTGACACTGTACCACTGGGACCTGCCCCAATCCCTCGAGGATCGCGGCGGGTGGGTCGTGCGTGAGACGGCGGAAGCCTACGCGGCCTACGTCGAAGTCGTCGCGAACGCCCTGGGGAACGACGTCGAACGCTGGATCACGCTCAACGAGCCGTGGTGCTCGTCGTGGCTCGGCTACGGATCGGGACATCACGCGCCCGGCAAACACGACATCGGCATGGCCGCAGCGGCCAATCACCATTTGTTGTTGGCCCACGGTCTCGCCGTGCCCATTTTGCGCGACACCATCTCTGACGCCCAAGTTGGGATCACCTTGAACCTGAGTGATCCTCGACCCGGCAGCGAGGATCCGCTCGACGTCGCCGCATCTCGGCGCGCCGATGGGAACCTCAACCGTCTGTTCCTCGATCCGATCTTTCACGGCAGTTACCCCGAAGACATGCTCGAGCACTATCGCGGCGCGACCCCGGGCTTTGGCGTCGTGCGCGACGGCGACCTGGAACTCATCTCGCAACCTCTGGACTTCTTGGGAGTGAACTACTACTCGCCCTCCACCGTGGTCGATGAGTCGCGCGCCACGCAGGCACGAATGGCCGGATATATCGTGGCGACCGGCGACCAATTCCCCGACCTGCGCCTTCGCGGCCTCGAGACACCCGGACGAGACCGCACGGCGATGGACTGGGAAATTCAGGCCGCCGGACTCACGGCCCTGTTGGTGCGAATTCGTGACGAGTACACCGGGCTGCCGATCTACATCACCGAAAACGGCGCGGCGTTCAACGACTACGTCGATCCCAATGGCCAAGTCCTTGACTTCAACCGCGTGGCCTACCTCCAAGAACACATCTCGGCGGTGCACGACGCCATCGACGCTGGAGTCAACGTGCAGGGATACTTCGTCTGGAGTCTGCTCGACAACTTCGAGTGGGCCTTTGGCTATTCCCAGCGTTTCGGCATCGTGTGGGTGGACTTTCCCTCCGGGGAGCGCCTGGCGAAGGAGAGTTTTCGTTGGTATCGCGACGCGATTGCGTCCAACACCGTGCAATACGCACGATCCCCCGGCAGTCATTAGGTCCGTCTTCCGGACCGCCTCGCCGCAGTGCGTCACGTCTGATGGGGTCGTGACGCACTGCGGGGCGAGCGGTACGAAGGAACGATGAGCGAGACGGGACAAGGTCGACGCTGGGGTCGTCGCGATACGACGACCCCACGGCCGAGTTTGGCGAACACCTTCAGTTCTCTCTCGGTGCCGGCCTATCGCCGCTGGTTCTTCAGTCAAGTGCTCTCGGCGTCGGGCACCATGACGCAGATCGTGGCGCTCGCCTGGCTGGTCCTGCGACTCACCGGCAGCGGCGTGGACCTTGGCTTGGTGACGACGTGCACCTTCGCCCCCATGTTGCTCGCGGGGCCGTGGGCCGGCGCCCTCGTCGACCGCGTCAATCGACGACGACTCCTCGTCCTCACCCAGAGTCTCTACATCGCTCTCTCACTCGTGCTCGCGCTCGTGACGGCGACCGGCGTGACGCGGCTGTGGATGGTCTTGGTGATTTCGTTCGCGTCGGGCTGCGTCGGCGCCCCCGACGCCGCCGCGCGACAGGTCTACGCGATCGACCTCGTCGGACTCGATCACCTCACGAGTGCGGTGAGTCTGAACGAGGTCGTACTCAACGCGTCGCGCGTGGTGGGTCCGGCGCTCGGGGGTCTATTACTCGCCACCGAGGGAGTGACCGCGTGTTGCATCGCCAACGCCGCGTCATTCGTGCCGCCCCTAGTGGTCCTGATCTCGCACGGTCGTACGACGCCTCCGGTTCGGGTGGCAGCCGAAGATCACGATCACTTCATGGCGGGACTGCGCTACGCGTGGAACAACCGGACGATTCGACTGACCTTAATGTTGGCCGCGGCGTCGGGCATGCTGTTCAACCTCAACGTGCCCCTACCGCTCGTCGCCACTCGCGTGTTTCACCTGGGAGCCGGGGGATACGGACTGATGATGTCGGTGTTCGGCGTGGGGGGGATCTTCGGGGGACTCGTCGCCGCGGCGGGGCATCGAGCGCCGACGCGTCTCTCCGTTGTCAGATTGGCGGGGGTGACGGGAGTTGTCGTGATGGTCACCGCGTCCGCTCGCAATCTGACCGAGGTGTACGCGGGACTCGCCCTCACGGGGTGCGTGTCGATCTGGTTCATCGCGCGCGCGAACGCCCTGGTGCAGTTCGCGACCGAACCTCGACTACGTGGTCGGGTCATGGCCGTGTGGGCGATGGCGTTGCCGGGACTGATGCCCCTCACGAGTCCGCTGGTGGGCTTCGTCGGTGAGACGTTGGGCGCGCGCGAGAGTTTGGGCGTGTCGGGCGCGACCCTCGTGGTTATCGCGGCGTGTGGATCACTGCGCGCGCGCCGATGCCGCAGCGAGATTCTCACGTGAGCGTGCGTAGTCGTCGGCGACGTCGTGCGCGAGGGTGCGGTACGTCGTGAGTGGGGCAACGCTCAGGTGGGGGATTTTGGCGCGGTCGTCCCACGAGCGAAGCGCCATCGCCATGACGAACCCCGGGTGTGCTTCGAATCGAGCGCGTTCATCCGTGCCTAGTGGACCGCCTTGGGCGATGAAGGTGATCTGTGACGCTTCGGAGAGTTCGTCGAAGTAGTCCGGGTCGATGGTGCAGCGCCAGCGCTTAGCCATCACGTGCAGAGCGACCGGCTGGGCGACACTGGGACCCAGCAGTGGTGCGAGAATCCGCGAACCGAGGGCGGCGTGTTCGTCGTTGACCGGCGTGACGTTCTCGGAGAACTCGTCGTCACTGAGCAGCCAGCCCACGTCGTGAAAAAGCGCGGCGACGACCAGTTCACTGGTCGCTCCGTCGGTCGTCGCGAGGGCCGCGCACTGCAGCGCGTGGTCGAGCCCGGTGACGTCTTCGCCATACTTGCGGTCGCCGTGGAACTCGTAGAGTTCAAAGACGTCGTCGAGAGTCGTCGGGGCGCTGTTCACGTCAGCGCCGACGTACGCGGGGGCGGGTAGGGATCATGACCTCACCATAGGCACCTCCGGTAAAGGGTGAGTGTCGGTTTAGGTATCGCGCTTCGACGAGGAGCGTCACCTCGTGGTCACTCGATGAGTCGTCGCGGTCGTTGCGTCAACAGGCAATAGTCAGCTGTCTCCATCGAGACGAGGGAGTTCGACGCTCATAGGCCTGTCGAACTCTGCGATACGACGTCATGGCGTTGCGGGGGTGAACGTGTCAAGGGCAAGCTTCACACCTACCGCGCCCAGCAGGCCGCCGGTCACCCATCGCTGCCACTTGATCCATGACGGTCGACGTTTCATGATGACCGCAAGAGCGCTAGCCATAAAGATGATGATGGAATTCACGGTCATGCTGACCGAGATTTGTACGGTACCAAGAACGAATCCTTGAAGCATCACGTGTCCGGCCTCGGGGCGAATGAACTCTGGAATGAGCGCGAGATACATAATGGCCGCTTTCGGATTCAACAAATTGGTCATCAAGCCCATTCGAAAAAGCTTCATTCGAGAGTCACGGGGAAGTGCGCGCTGATCAAAGAGTGCCACGCCGCCCGGCTTGAGCGCCCTCCACGAGAGGAGCAGCAAGTAGCCGGCGCCACAGACCTTCAGACCCACGTAGAGCCAGGGGACGACAACAAAGATCTCCGCCATTCCCACGTTCGCCATCACCATGTAGATCACAAAGCCGGCACCGGTACCGACGAGAGAGGTGAAACCGGCTTGATACCCCTGGCTCACACTTCGCGATACGAGGTACATCATGTTGGGACCGGGAATGAGCACCACGCCGAGCGCGACGAGGGCTATGCCAATCAGAGCATCATGCGAAGGCATGAGGGATTCGCTCCATCCTGTCGGTAGCCGTCAGCGGCACTACCGCGGACCGCTCCTTTTCACGGTCAACTGTCGTGGCGCGTCCACGTGTCACGAGCTAGTCACTTTCCCTCGAAAGTCGAAAGCGGGGAATAGTTAGGTGAGTGATGGGGCCAATCATCAGGGCGTAAACCAGTGTGCCGATGTCGACGGTACCACCGAGAAACCAACCGCCTATCAGGACGGTTAGTTCGATGGACGTGCGCACGACTCGTATCGATACCCCGCGAGACGCAATCGCGAGGGTCAGTCCGTCACGTGGACCGGCTCCCAACTCCGCTCCGATATACGCACCGGTCGCGACGCCGTTAAGAGCGACCGCCGTTACCAACACGATGCAGCGGAGCAAGAGGATCCTCGGGACAGGTAATTCGTTGATCGTGACGTTCATGACTGCACCAACCATGACAATGTTGCAGACCGTACCGACGCCCGGTTTCCGACGCAGCGGCATCCACATTAGGAGGACGAATGCGCCCACGATGATGGACCATGTACCAATCTCAAGTCCGAACGTGCGTGAAAGCCCCTGATGCAAGACATCCCAAGGATCGAGTCCCAGATTCGCGCGAACCAAGAGTCCGTCGCTGAATCCGTAAAGAACGAGGCCACCGAAAAGGCGGACAAACCGAGACGAGCGTCGAGTAGTGGGCAGCGGGGCGAGGATCGTCACCTGCTCACTCTCTCAAACTTGGTCCTAGTAAGATAGAGCCAAATGAAAAGTGATGGCACTATCGTTTCCGCTCGGCTGGTCGAGTTGCTGCGCCCGTGGCTCGGCGCCGGTCCGGCGTACCAGGGCGTCGCGACCGGACTGCGTAGTTTGATCCTTGACGGTCGACTCCCGATTGGTTCGCGCATTCCGTCAGAACGCGTGTTTTCGTCGGAGTTGCACATGGGGCGCATCACTGTCTCGTCCGCCTACGACATTCTTCGATTTGAGGGCTACCTCTCGAGCGCGGGTGGTGCCGGAACTCGGGTGACGCTCCCGGCGAACGCACCGGTGCGACCGGATCGCGTCCGAGACGGCCAACACGATCGTTGGGACCTCACCGTCGCGGCGCTACCGGCACCACCCGCACTCGTTGAGGCACTCGCCAGTGCGAGTGAGGACATTCATCCCTATCTCGCGGGCCACGGTCTTCACCCGATGGGGCTACCTGAACTCCGAGAGGCGGTCGCTGCCCATCTCTCAAAACGTGGCCTCGTGACCTCGTTCGACCAAGTGCTGATTACCAACGGTGCACTCCAGGCGTGGCATATCTTGCTGCAGGCGTTCACGACACCGGGTGATCGGGTCGTGGTGGAACAGCCGACGTACCCCGCAGTGCTGGACGCGATTGGAACGCACCGTCGGCGCACGGTCGCATTACCGGTGTCGGCCGGTGGATGGGAGCAGGTATCCGAGACAGCGACACGACTCGCTCACGTGACGCCCGATGGGCAGAATCCGACGGGGTTCGTCGCAGACAACGACCAACGAAAGCGGCTCGTGCGTGCCCTCAAGAGCGACGTGATTGTGACCGATGAGACCTTTGCTGATCTTCTCCTCGACGGTTCTCCCGCTCGACCGCTCGGAACCTTTGACTCGCGGGTCGTGACCGTTGGCTCGATGAGTAAGGCATTCTGGTCGGGCCTTCGAATTGGCTGGATTCGCGCTGACCGCGAAGTGATTGCTCAACTGGCGCTCGCTCGAGCTATGACCGACACCGCGAGTCCATTACTCGAACAGTTGGTTGCTACGTGGTTGCTTCGACATGCCGACGACGTACTTCCTGAGCGCTGTTCGTCGGTACGCCGAAATCGTGACGCGTTGACGAAATCGCTCTCGAGCCAACTTCCGAACTGGCGCTACCATCTTCCGGCAGCCGGGCTCTTTCTCTGGGTCGAACTTCCTGAACCTGGCGCGACTCGCGTGGCAAGTTACGCGCTTGATGTGGGACTGCGCCTCACGCCCGGCCCTAGATTCATGATTGACGGCACGGCTGATCGATGGCTCCGCCTTCCGTTCATCTTGCCTCCCGACGAAGTCGACAAAATGGTGTCAGTACTCAGTCACTCGGCGAGTCAAACTGGAAGCAAACCTCGTTCATCCCGCGTTCAATCACGGTGGACGGTGTGAGTCGCACCAAGTACGTCGGAGTGGGGTGGCACGAAATTGGTTGGCTATCGACGTGTGAACGAGTCGCAGGGGCATCCGATGAGATGCGATGTCAGTTGATATACCATGACTCGGGCGCCGCGAGCGCGACGGGGAGCCCGTTGAGGCGAAGCCGTGCCGCTCCTTTCAGGTGGGGCAGATCGACGCTGCCGTCGCCGGTAAATACGAAGTACGTCACCTGTTCGGTCCAGGTCAGTCGGGTGCCATCCTGTTCGGCGTCCGACTAGACCCAATACCGTTTACTTAAGGATCTGAATGGTATTCTGGACGTATGCCGCGCGCCGGGTGGGTGAAG
>DATCEX010000066.1:0-33804 GCA_036509795.1 Acidimicrobiales bacterium | reverse complement strand
CGCCTTCCACCACGACGCCTTCCACCACGACCAGCACGGCGGGGACGTCGGGTTCGGTGACGACGCCGGCCCCCACGACCACGACCAGCGTGGCGCCCACCACCACGACGACCACCTGCTACACGTCGCCGTCGGGCAACACGACGTGCACGTAATCAGGCCATGAACTTTCACGTCTGGGGCCTGTCGGGCTCACTGCACACCGAACGCGACAGTCAGATGCCCTTCGCCGAAGACCGTCTGCACTACTGGCTCGACGCCATTGACCTCGCGTGCAACCGGTTCCGCGGTGACTCCGAGATCTCGCGCATCAATCGTGCCGACGGCGACCTGGCGCTCACGGCGACGATGACCCTCGCCCTGCGAGCGGCGCGGCGAGCGAGCGAACTGACCGACGGACTGTGTGACCCGACGGTTCTCGCCTCTCTCGAAGCCCTCGGGTACGACCGCGACTACGACTCGTTGGGAGTTGTCGAGAACACGCCGGTGCATCTGTCACCCGCGCCGGGATTCGCGTCGTTGCACTTTGACGACGTCGGCCAGCGTGTCTCCAAGAGCGACGACTGGCGCATCGACCTCGGCGCGAGTGCCAAGGCTCTGGTAGCTGACTTAGTGGTCGAAGACGTCGGCGCGACGGGCGGCGTCGTCGTGGAGATCGGCGGCGACGTAAGAGCGCGTGGACGTGACGACGCGAGCCCGTGGATCATCGGGGTCACCGAGACGTTGACGATCACGGGTGACGAACCACGCTTCACCCTCGTGGACGGCGCTATCGCGACGTCGTCGAACTCGGTTCGCACGTGGCGACGAGGGAACGACGTAATCGGGCACATCATCGATCCGCGCACCGGGCGTAGTGTCGCGACTCCCTACACGGCCGCCACGGTGATCGACGCCGACTGCGTCGCCGCCAACGCCTTCGCCACCGCGGCGCTCATCTGGGGCGAAGACGCCGGATGGCACATCGGCCAAGCGGGTCGCTCGGCGCGACTCGTGCGCCACGATGGTACCGTCGAAATCATCGGGGCCTGGCCGCGAGAGGACGCCGCGTGATCGCCCTGACCACCCCGTACCTCTGGTACACCACGCGCGCCACGGGCATCGTCACCATGTTGTTGTTCACCGCGGTGGTGGCGCTCGGCACCCTGGTGGCCAATCGCGTCGGGGGCACCACCGTCGGCCGCTTTGAGTTCAACGAGATTCACCGATCGCTGTCCGTGATCGCCATGGTGTTCTTGGTGATCCACATCCTCACCACGATCCTCGACAGTTACGTCTCGACGGGCGTCATCTCCTCGATAATTCCCTTCACGTCGGCCTATAAGCGCCTGCCCGTCGCACTAGGGGCCGTCGCCTTCGACCTGTTCCTCGCGGTGTGGATCTCGAGTCTGGTGAAGCTGCGCATCAAGAATCGTTCCTGGCGCTTTATCCACTGGTTCAGCTGGTTGGGCTACGCGATTTCCTTGGTCCACGCCTACATGGTCGGTACTGATACGCACCACGGCGTCGGGATGCTCTTGGTCGTCGCCTGCGCGGGAGCCGTCGCTCTGGCGGCGCTGTGGCGCTTCCTCGGACGTCCCACCCGCGCCGCCGGACGTACGGCGCTGTCGCCGCTCGCTTCTCCCCCCGTGGTCGCCCCGCGCCCGCGCGTTCCCGAGGCGTTTCCGCGCACACCCCCGCGTCCACGCCCGCGAGGTCGCTGATGATCTCGGCACGCACTCTTCCGCGGTTGTTCGCCAACGCCAATAGCCGTCCCCTGTCGCTCGCGGACCACGAAGAGACCTTTCGTCCCACGGGCGCGGTCGGTTCGCTACTGGAGGAACTCGAGGCCTCGGGACTGGTCGGTCGCGGGGGCGCCGGTTTTCCCACCTCGCGCAAGGTCCAGTTGTTGCGCGCCCAGCGTGGCCACAAGTACGTGGTGGTCAACGGCATGGAGGGCGAGCCGGCGGCCCACAAGGACTTCCGCCTGCTCTCGACGAATCCGCACCTGGTGCTCGACGGGGCCGAAATGCTGGCCTCGATGATCGGAGCGAGCCGCGTCGCGGTGTGCGTCGCGCGCGACAACCCCGCGGTGGTGAACCACGTCGAACGCGCCATCCACGAACGCGCGCCGCGCAACCACGGCCCGAGCTTCGACCTGCACACTCCCCCGTGGCGCTACGTCGCGGGCGAGGAGTCGGCGCTGGTGCACTGGCTCGACGACAACGAGTCGCTCCCCCAATTTCGACCCGGACGTCCGCATATCTTGCGCATCGGACGCGGCGCCACGCTGGTGGACAACGCCGAGACCTGCGCCAACGTCGGACTGATCGGGCGCTACGGGGCGCAGTGGTTCCGCGAGCTCGGTACCGCCGAGCACCCCGGCAGCGTGATCGTTTCGGTGACCGGAGCGATCGATCACCCCCGCGTCCTCGAGGTGTCACTAGGTACGCCGATCACCACCATCTTGCAGAGCGTCGGGGCCGACCCTCACCCCCAGGCCGTCCTGCTCGGTGGCTACGGAGGCGCGTGGCTGCGCGGCGAGGAACTGGCGACGCCGTACTGCAACGAAGCGCTGGCTCCCTTTGACCTGTCGGTGGGTGCCGGAGTACTGGCCGTGTTGCCGCGCGTGGCGTGCGGCGTCACCGAGACCCAGCGCGTGGTGCGCTGGATGGCGCACGAGTCGGCGCGTCAGTGTGGCCCGTGCGCCTTTGGTCTGCCGGCCCTCGCCGAGGACCTGGCCGAGGTTGCGCGCGGCGGACGCGACGGCGTGGCCGCCATTAAGCGCCTCACCGATCGTTGCGCCGTGATCGACGGTCGTGGAGCGTGTCGTCACCCCGACGGCGTCGTGCGCTTCGTCCGATCGAGCATCGCGACCTTCTCCGAGGACATCGACAACCACTTGCGCGGCGCGCCGTGCGCTGGGTCCAGGTCATCGCAGCACTACCTGACGGTGCCGGCCCTGGAAAAAGAGAGCGAACTCGTATGGGAGTGATCCGTCGAACCGGCCAGTTCGTCTTACGAGTGGACCCGATCCTCTGCGACGGATTTGGCCACTGCGCCGAACTGGCGCCCGAGCTGGTCCACCTCGACGAATGGGGCTATCCGATCATCTCGTCCGAGCCGGTACCTACCGCCGATATCGGGACGCACGAGTCAGCGCGCTACGCCGTGCGCGGTTGTCCGCGTCAGGCGTTGCACATTATAAAAATTGCGCCCCCGCGTCCGTGACCGATCGTTTCGCGCGCTTCAAGTGACGTCGAGTAGTGTTCTCTAAGCCATGGGATCGTTAATTAAGAAGCGCCGTAAGCGCATGCGTAAGAAGAAGCACAAGAAGATGCTGAAGCGAACTCGCTTCCAGCGTCGCGCTGCCGGTAAATAGTCGCCCCGACGCCTAACGCGTCGCGACTGTCTGATACCACTTCACTGGACCATCGGGTCCCGTCACGCTCCCGTCGGGAGTGTCAAAGACGTGTCCCTCCACGAACAACGTCGAACCGGACCCCGCCACCTGCACGTCACCGTAGCGCGCTCGCGCCCAGTCCAGTAGTCGGCCCAGGCGCGGCTCCACTCGCCGCGCCGGGACCTCGAGATGATTCACACCCTCGGGTCGCTCACCCTCGGCGACCAATTCGTCGTACGACGCATACACCGACGCCGTCGAGACCGCGAAGTCGGCCAACAGAAGGGTGAACACACGCTCTTCAAAGTCCAGGGGCGTCACCGTCTCACCGATACCCTCGACGATCGCGCGTCCGCCCACTTGGCAAAAGGGCACGTCACCGCCGAGACGCACGGCGACCTCGGCGTCGACCCCCCCCGCCCAGCGCAGGATCGCCCCGGCGTCCGAACTCCCCCCGCCCAGTCCGCCGCCGGTGGGAATCCGCTTGTCGAGCGTCACGCCCGCGCGCCGTCCGACCAGTTCCAGCGCCCGGCTGATCAAATTGGTGCCGTCGAGGGGCACCGTGTCCGGGCCGATGACGCGCAGGTAGTCGGCACTCTCGTCGAGCTCCAGCCGGTCGTAGAGCGCCACCGAGACCATCTCGCTGCGTATCAGGTGGTAGCCGTCGTCACGGCGCCCGGTGACTTCGAGGTACCGGGTCAATTTGGCGGGAGCGATGAGTTCGGTCACTTGGCCGCCGCCAACCTCGCGAACTCCTCCAACGTCAACTCCTCGGGTCGACGCGTCTCGTCCACCCCCGCGCGTTCGAAGACCCCCTCGCTGGCCCAGTCGTGCAGGGATCGTCGCAGCATCTTGCGCCGCTGCCCGAAGGAGGTGCGAATGACGCGAAAGAGCTCGGCCTCACTCACCAGCGCCGGGTCGACGCGCACGTTTTCGCGGCGCACGATCTTGACCAGAGCCGAGTCGACCTTCGGTTTGGGCACGAACACGTTGGGACCTACTTTGCCGACCACGGCCGCGTCACCGAAGTACTGCAACCGCAACGACACGGCGCCGTAGGCCTCGTCCCCGGCACTCGCCGCGAAACGCTCCCCCACTTCTTTTTGGACCATGACCAGCAGACTCGTGATCAGTGGCTGGGTCTCGAGGAGGTGGATCACGAGGGGCGTGGCCACGTTGTAGGGAAGATTCGCCACCACCATGGTGGGCCCGGTGAGGACCGCGGCGTAATCCGCCTTCAGAGCGTCGGCGTGCACGACGCGCACGCCCAGCGGTCCGACGACCGAGGTCAGTGGTGGGAGTAAGTACCGGTCGACTTCCATGGCCGTGACGTGCGCCCCGGTTTCGACGAGGGCCATCGTCAACGATCCCAGCCCGGCTCCGATCTCGAGGACCTCGTCGCCGGGACCCACGCCGGCCAGGCGAGCAATTCGCCGCACGGTGTTGGCGTCGACGACGAAGTTCTGGCCGAGCGCGCGCGAGGGGGTCAGACCATGTTGTTCGAGTAGCGCGACGACCTCGGCGCGAGTGTGAGTCACCAGGTGACTTTAACGGGCACCACGCCCACGCCCAGGGGCGCCAAGTCCAAGAACTGGGTCTCGGAGAGGTCCACGACCCGATCGCCGTGTGCTTCTTCGTGGTCGGTCACGCGACACTTGATCGCGCGACCGTTTCTCAGGTCCACGACGGTGACGACCGTCCCCTTGGGCAAGTACCAACTGGCGCACTGGCCCGGAATGTAGGAATACCAGGTCGCGACGCCTTCTCGGTAGGTGGCGACCAGGTGGCGCACCACTTTTTTCTTGGTGGTGGGGGCTCGCGTCACCGTCTTGACGACGGCGTCCACCTTGATGGTCGACTTCTTGACGACGCGACGCGTAATGGTCACTTGCGCCGCGTGGTGCGCGGGGGTGAGGGCCGCGGTGGTCACGTGTTTCACCGGTGCGGGCGCGAGGGGCACCGTGGTGACTTCCAAGGTCACCGTCGAGAGCAGGGGGACGAGCGTGCCCGCCGCGGGCAACTCGCCGACGACGCGAACCCAGCCGGCGGTGTTCGCGCCGGAGTCCGTCGTCTTGAAGTAGAGCTGCGTGCGAAACATCTCGGCGTAGACGCTTGATCGACCCATGCCGACGAAGTTGGGCATGGGCTCGTAGGCGTGAGCCGTCGACGCCCGCGCGGTGGCAGGGAGTAGTGCCGTCGACGCCATCAAGAGTGCGATGGCGGCGGCAACCAACGTCGCGAGGCGCGTACGCGCCAAGCGGGGTCGTGTCCTCAGATCTCCACCCTCCATCAGGACTTCCGGTCGTTCTCCTCGACCGGCGCCTCAACGCTAGGGGAGGTGGGCACCGATGGCAACTCCGAACGCAAAGTAGCCATCTCTTTGATGGTCAGACGTACTTTATGAAGCACCAATATTGAACAGACGCGCGCTATTTCGCGACGTCGCGGCGCGCAGGTCTTCCACGCTCTCTCCGCGTAGTTGAGCGAGGAACTCCCCCACGACCGACACCAACGCGGGCTCATTGGCGCGACCGCGGTGCGGCACGGGCGCGAGAAAGGGACTGTCGGTCTCCACGTGGAGTCGATCGAGCGGGATCAATCGTGCCGCTTCGCGTACCGACTCGGCGTTCTTGAAGGTCACGACACCCGATATCGAGACGTCGCATGTGCGTGCGAGACACGCCTGTGCTTCGGACGGTGTGCCGGTGAAGCAGTGGATGACCGTCCGCGTCGGAACACCCTCGACGTCGAAGATTTCGAAGAGGTCGTCGAAGGCGTCACGACAGTGCACCACGAGGGCGAGGTCCAGTTCGTGAGCGAGTTGGATTTGGCGAGCGAACGCGTCGCGCTGAGCGTCGCGCGGTGAATGTTCGTAGTAGTAGTCCAAACCACATTCACCGATGCCCACGAGGCGCGGATGACCCGCGCGCGCCAGCGCCACAATTTCCTCGACGTCGTGGGTGGCCTCGTGCGGGTGGAGACCGACCGTGGCGTAAATATCCACGTCAGAGCTCATATTAGTGAGTGCGAGGGCCTCCGCAGAGCTCGTCGCGTCGGTGCCAATCACCACCACACGCCCCACCCCGGCGGCGAAGGCGTGCTCCAGGGCCTGGGCCGCAGTGACCTCGAGTTCGCGCCCGCCGAGGTACTGGTCCTGCAGGTGACAGTGGGCGTCCGTCCAGCTACTCACCACTGGCCTTGATCCGGGGGAAGAGGGGCTCGCCCTTCTCGATCGGGTTCGTGGCGCGATAGCGACCCCACTGGGCGCTGGTGGCAAAGACTTCGTCACTGGGCGCTCCCTCGAGACCGATGCGTCGCCAGATGACGGAACTCACTTCGGGGATCGCCGGCGTCGCGAGAATCGTCACCAAGCGAATCGCCTCGAGGGCGTTGCCCATGACGGCGTTGAGTTCCTCACCCGGTTCCATTTTCCACGGCGCGCGTTGCTCGAGGTACGCGTTGGTGGCGCCGATGAGACCCCAGGTGGCCTCCAGGGCGAAGTTGGGGGCGAAGCGATTCCACGCGGCGGCGGCGTCGACAATGGCGGTCTCGGCGGCGGCGCGTAACTCGCTGGTGCTCTCGGGTGCCGGACCGACGCCGCCACACTTGGACGCCACGATGGTCGACACGCGCGCGACGAGATTACCGAGATTGTTCGCCAAGTCGGTGTTGTAGCGCGCGGTGATGCCCTCGTGGGAGAAGTCGCCGTCGTTGCCGAGCGACGTCTCGCGTAAGAGGTAGTAGCGGATCGGATCGACGCCGAACTCGTCGGTGAGCATCACCGGGGCGATATCGGTGAGCTTGACGCCACCCTCGGCGGCCATGGTCTTGGACAACTTTTGGCCGCCGACGAGTAGCCACCCGTGCACCTGGACGTGACTGACGGGTTCGAGTCCCGCGGCCATGCACATCGCTGGCCACCACACGCAGTGGAATCGTAGAATCTCCTTGCCGATGAGGTGGTGCGAGTCGGGCCACCACGTCGCGGTCTCGTCGTCCTCGCGGCCGTATCCGATGGCCGTCAGGTAGTTGATCAGCGCGTCGTACCAGACGTAGAAGACGTGCTCTTCGTCCCAGGGAACGGGCACGCCCCACGAGATCGAGGTGCGGGTGATCGAGATGTCACGCAGCCCGCCCTTGATGAAGGCCAATGCTTCGTTGCGTTTGGTCTCGGGCGTGACGAAATCCGGGTGCGCTTCGTAGTAGTCGAGCAATCGCTGTTCGAAGGCGCTGAGTTGAAAGAACCAGTTGTCCTCTTGCATCTCGGTCAGGACGATGCCGTGAATGGGACACTTGCCCTCGTTGCTCGATTCGAGCGTGTAGTAGTCCTCACAGCTCACGCAGTACAGGCCCTGGTAGGTGTCCTTGTAGATGTAGCCGTTGTCGTGTACGGCGGTGAGGAATTTTTGGACCGTCTCGTAGTGCCGGGGTTCGGTGGTGCGAATGAAGTCGTCGTAACTAATGTTGAGCGCGGCCCACGCCTCGCGAAAGCGCTGCGAAGTGACGTCGGTCCACTCACGGGGGCTCATGTTGTTGCGCGCCGCCGCCTCGGCGATCTTTTGACCGTGTTCGTCGGTCCCGGTCAGGAACTTTGTCTCATCGCCGATCAGCCGGTGCCAGCGCGCGATGGCGTCGGCGTTGACCGTGCTGTAGGCGTGGCCCACGTGCGGGGCATCGTTGACGTAGTAAATCGGAGTGGTGATGTAGTAATGCGCCATCCGTCAAGGGTACTTTCTCAACGACCCTGGTCCGCCCGTAGACCCAGCGCGCGCGCGTAGGTCTCGCGGTGCGCGACCCCGAGTTGTTCGACCACTTGAGCGACCGCGTCGCGCACCGAGAGGCCGCTCGCGAGATGATCTGTCAATGCCGCGTCGACCACTTCATCGCTCATCGGTGCGGACGCGGACGCTCCCTCGAGGACCACCACGATCTCGCCCAGGATCTCACGAGCGCTCACGGCGACGCTGACCTCGGTGAGTGTGCCGCGCAGGACCTCCTCGTGCAGTTTGGTGAGTTCGCGCACCACCGCGACGCGCCGGTCGCCAAAGCGTTCGGCGAGTTCGCCCAGGGTCGTGGCGAGGCGCTGGGGCGACTCGTAGAAAACAATCGTGCGTTCCTCACGACGCCACGTCTCGTAGCGCAACGCCCGCTCGCCGGACTTTCGACCGAGAAACCCCTCCATGACGAAGCGCTCGGTGTCGAGGCCGCTCACGCTGAGCGCCCCGATGAGCGCCGTCGGTCCAGGAGCGGTCGAGACGTCGAGGCCGGCCGCGACGACGGCCGCCACCACGCGCGCGCCAGGGTCCGAGATCCCCGGCGTCCCCGCGTCCGATACAAGGACGACCAACTCGCCGCGTGAGATGCGCTCGATGACCTCCCGGCACTGGGAGGCCTCGTTGTGCTCGTGCAGGGCCAGGAGGCGATGACGGGGACGGATGTCGTGGGCACTGAAGAGCGTGCGTGAATGGCGCGTGTCCTCGCAGTACACCGCGTCCGCCTCCGCCAGCAGCGCCAGGGCACGACGTGAGAGGTCCCCCAGATTGCCGATCGGCGTGGCCACGACCATCAGTCGCCCCCGAGCGACGGGACTGTCGTTACTCACGGGCATCTCCTCGTTTGGCTCGACGGGCGTCGCACCTACTAACATTGTCACCTATGTCGAAGCGGACCGTGAAGCGCAAGTTACGCGCAAAAAAGAAGGCCAACCACGGCAAGAAGCCGAACTGCGGTCGCGGCTGAGCCGTTGACGTCGTTGTCACAGCATCGCTGACGCATCCCTTTTTCCCGGGAAGAGTCCGTGATCAGTGGCGTGCTCTTGTAAAGACCCGGACTGCGTCCGCGGGCCCCCGACGTCCCCTCGGGTCCTCTCGTCACGCCACAGCGAAGGTCTTAGGACCTCACGCGCGGCGGGATACCGTTGGGATAGATGCGCTTGGCCAAGAAGTACTCCACGGCGAAGGCGACGCCGGGGACGAAACCCGCCAGCAGCATCACCGCGAGATAGCCGAGGCTAAGACGAGCCTTAATCACGAACTGGAACGACATCACCAAGTAGATCGGGTACAGCACCACCCCGTGACCCACGCCGTCGACGACGACCAGTGGTTTGATGCTCTTCCACAGACTCAAGTCCCACTGGTGCAAGCCCAGCGTCACGAAGAGCGTCAACAATGTCGTGCCAGTGATGAAGGACATCAGCCGATACCGGCGAAAAGCAGCGTCCACTCAGTGGCCCCAGAGTTTCTTTCTCGGAACCGTCGACAAGTCCGCCAGGTGATCGTTGTAGGCCGCGAGTTGCGGGTCGTCGCGCTCATCCTCTTCGAGCGAGCGCGCCAGAAGGGCGTCGGCGCGCATGCGTTCTTCGTACTCGCGGCGCGCGACTTCTTGATCCTCGGTTGGCTTTTCGACGTGCAACAGCGCCCACCACCCGTAAAAGCCCAAGACGGCGAAGCACGGCCACTCGATGGCGTAGAGGAAACTCAGTGAATTGCCACCGATGGCGCGTCCGATTTGCCACCACGCCGCCAGCACGCACATCGCCAGCCACGCCACGAGAGCCACGTGCACCAGGAGGGCACGGGGGCTGAAAAACTTCGAGAGCACGACGCCCACCTTACTCGTGCCACTCCTCGCACCTCCAGGAACATCCCTACCCGGCGCCCGTAGAATGGCCCCGTATGCCCATGCCCACGACCACCGCTGGTTTCTCGTGGCACCACCTGAATCAGTGGCACATCGGGGCCGTAGCCATTGCGCTGATGTTGGTGGCCGCGGCGCTCTACGCCTGGGGCGTGACCAAGACACCCGGGTGGTCGCGCTGGCGCAACCTGTACTTCGCGCTAGGTCTAGTGGTCACTTTTCTCGCGACGCAGTCAGTGCTGGGCGTCTACGACATGATGTACTTCTCGGCCCACATGATCCAACACCTGCTCGTAATCATGGTGGCCGCTCCCCTGTTCGCGCTCGCCGCGCCGCTCGACCTCTGGTACGCGGCGGGGGGGCCGCGCGTCAGGGCCCTCCTCGACGGGCGCGTCATGAGCGTCGTGACCCACCCGCTCTTTGGCTTGGCCACGTATTTCGTCGTCATCCCCATCACCCACCTGACGGGCGTGGCGAATGTGATGATGGAACACACCTGGGTGCACCACGCCGAGCAGATCGCGTTCTTGGTGACGGGCTACCTGTTTTTTCGCGTGGCCTTCGGACTCGAACGCGGACGCACCATCCACCCGGGACTACGACTGGTGTACGTGATGGTCGCGGTACCGGTCGACACCTTCACTGGTCTCGCCCTGGTGATGTCGACGACGTTGCCGTTCCCGGCCTACGCCGCCATGGCGCCCAAAGGTTCGAGTCACGCTTGGCTGCTCTCGAACGTGCACTTGGGCGGGGCGATCATGTGGATCGGCGGCGACGCGCTGATGTTGCTGGCGTGCATCCCCATCACGGCGGCGTGGGTGATGTGGGAGACCGCGCGCACCAAGGTGCTCGACGCCGAACTCGACCGGTTGGGCATCTAACGCCTCGCTCACGCTATGGCACGATGAGGTCATGACGGTGCACGACGACACGACGTGGCCCGTGACCGATCGGGTACGAGACGCTCGGTCCACGCGCGACCTCGACGCCTTCGGCGCCCTCTTGAGTGACGACGTGCCCTGGGGCGACGTGCAGCGTCCGCGAGGTTGACGCAATCGTCGCGAGGTCCTCACCACATTCGAGCGCGTCATGGACGCCGGCGTCACCGGCAACATCGCCGAACTCATCGCGGGCACGCGCGGCATCCTTGTTCGTCTCGAGGTCCACTGGCCCACGGGCAATCCCCACGACGACGAGACGCGACTCTTTCACGTCGGTCTCGTCGTCGACGACCAGATCGTGGCGATCCGTCGCTACGACGATCGCCCGGCGGCCGCGGCGGCCACCGGAATTGTTGTGAGCCTCGAAGACTAGTCGTCCCACTCTCGTGGCCAACTAGAGCAAGCCGGCCTCAATCGCCATCTCTTCGAGATCGTTCTCAGGTCGTGCACCCAAGTGCGTGATGATCTCTCCCGCGCACAGCGATCCCAACTCCGCCGATTCGACCGGATCGGCGCCCAGGGCCAACCCGTAGAGAAAACCCGCGGCGAACATGTCGCCCGCGCCGTTCTGATCCACGACGTGCGGCACTTCGCTGGCGGGCACGCTCACGACGCCCGAACCGAAGGCGACGTCGGCGCCGCGCGGACCGCGCGTGACGACCGCGAGGACGCCGAGTTGCTCAATGACAGCGAACGCGGCAGCGATCGTGCCGACCTCGAACAGAGCCATGATCTCGGTCTCGTTGGCGAGTAGTACGTCCACGTCGGAACTCACCAGCTCGAGGAAATCACGGCGGTGCCGGCTCACGCAGAACATGTCCGAGAGCGAGAGTGCGACCATCGAGTCGTGCAAGTGCGCGAATTCCACGACCTTGGCGATGGCCTCCTTCGCCGGCGGCAAGTCGAAGAGGTAGCCCTCGACGTAGGTGATCTCCGAGCGCGCGATCAGGTCTTCTCGCACGTCACTGACGCGCAACTGGTTCGACGCCCCGAGATAGGTGGCCATGGTGCGTTGGGCGTCGTTAGTGATGAACACGTGACAGCGGCCCGTCGCCCCCTCGCCCTCCTTGGCCAACGCGAGGTCGAGTTCGACGCCCATCGAACTCAGGTCGTGGGTGAAACGTTCGCCGAATTCGTCGGCGGCGACTTTGCCGATGTAACCACACGTGCCCCCGAGTCCCGCGACGCCGGCGATCGAGTTGGCGACTGATCCTCCCGACATCTGGATGGTCGGACCCATGGCGTTATAGAACGTGTCGAGTTGGTTCTCGTCGATCAACGACATGGCCGATTTGGTGAGGCCGAGTTCGCGATACACCTCGCGCGAATCTTGCGTGATGATGTCGAGCATGGCGTTACCGATGCCGGTGACGGCGAGTCGGTTCGGACCGGGCTTGACTCGAAGCGAAACGGGGATCGGCGTATTTGTCACCTAGCGAGCGTAGAACTTTTGGCCATAAGGTAGTGAATTATGACTTTGTCCTCGAATCCGTACCGTCTTGCCCGAAACGTCGTGCCCTCGGCGTACCGCATCTTTTTGACCCCTGACCTCGACGCCGCGACCTTCGCGGGGCGCGTCGAAGTCGACATCACCGTCGTTGAGTCGACCCGCGAGATCACGCTGCACGCCCTTGATTTGGCGATGGGCGCGGCGAGCGTCTCGGCCCAGTCGGTCACGCACCGCTCGAACGAGCCACGTCTGGACGAGCAGTACAACACTGCCACCTTCGACTTCGACGAGGGGCTACCCGCCGGCGAAGCCACCATGGAGATCGCCTTCACCGGCGTGCTCAACGACCTCCTGGTGGGTTTTTATCGTTCGACCTTCACTTCCGAGGACGGCCAGACCCACGTCATCGCCACGACGCAGTTCGAGCACTCCGACGCGCGCCGGGCCTTTCCCTGCTGGGACGAGCCCTCCTTCAAGGCCACCTACCAGATCAACTTGACGGTGCCCGCGCAGTTGGCGGCGTATTCGAACTCACCCGAGACCTCGAGCACCGACCTGGGCAACGGCTGGCGCACGGTGACCTTCGCCCCGACCATGGTGATGTCGACGTACCTGGTGGCCTTCGTGGTGGGACCCTTTGACGAGACCGCCGTCCTCGACGTCGACGGCGTACCGTTACGCATCGTGTACCCCCTCGGCAAAGGACACCTGGCGCAGTTGGCCCTGGACGCCGGCGCGTTCTCCCTGCGATTCTTCTCGGACTACTTCGCGATCCCCTACCCCGGCGACAAGCTGGACCTGGTGGCCATCCCCGACTTCGCTTTTGGCGCGATGGAGAACCTGGGCTGCGTCACGTTTCGCGAGTCGGCGCTGCTGATCGATCTCGACAAGGCGTCACTCGGCGAGATGCAGCGCATCGCCCAAGTCGTCGCTCACGAAGTGGCCCACATGTGGTTCGGCGACTTGGTGACGATGGAATGGTGGGAGGGCATCTGGCTCAACGAAGCCTTCGCCACGTTCATGGAAGTTCTGTGCACCAACGCCTTTCGCCCGGAGTGGAAGATGTGGCTCGGATTTGGCATCGACCGCGACGCCGCGATGCAGATCGATGGTCTGCACTCGACGCGACCCATTGAGTACGAGGTCATCTCGCCCGAGGACACCCGCGGGATGTTCGACATCCTCACCTACGAAAAGGGCGGATCGGTGTTACGCATGTTGGAGCAGTATCTCGGCGAGACGACGTTTCGTGACGGGATTCGTCACTACCTGACCAAGCACGCCTACGCCAACACCGTGACGACGGACTTGTGGGACGCCCTCGAAGAGACGTCCCAGCAGCCGGTGCGCGAGATGATGAACACGTGGATCCACCAGGGGGGCCACCCCCTGGTGACGTTCGCGGACGGCAAGTTGACCCAAGAACCCTTCGCCTACGGTCGCGGCGGGGCCACGAGCGCCATCGGGTCGTTGTGGCTGGTGCCGGTATTGACCCGCTCGCTCACGAGCGACACCACCAGTCGCCACCTGCTCGAAGCGGTGCCGGTCGCAGTGAGCGACGCGAGCCCCGTGGTCGTCAACGCTGGCGGATCAGGCGTGTTTCGCACGCGCTACGGGACCAACGAACTCGCTGCGCTCAGCCCGCACATCGGCGAACTCGAAGAGCTCGAGCGAGCCACGTTGGTCGCCGACTCGTGGGCCGGACTCTTCGCGGGCCAGATCACGTGGTCGCAGTTCCTCACCACGGCGCGCGGACTGGGCGATCAGAACGAGCCCAACACGTGGGGCACCGTCGCCAGCGCCGTCGCCCTCGCGCACCGCGCCCTGGAGGGAGCGGCGCACGACACCCTGGTCACCAACGTCCGCGAACTCTTCGCACCACAGTTCGCTCGCCTGGGCTGGGACGCGAGCGCCGGCGAAGACGAGCTCACGCCACAACTGCGCGCCATCCTTATCGCGACGCTCGGCGTGATCGGTGACGACGCAGACATTCAGGCCGAGGCGCTGCGTCGCTTCGAGGCCAACGACCTCGACGGCAACTTGGCCCGCGCCATTTTGCGCGTCGTCGCCCACCAGAATCGCCCCGGCGACTACGAGACGTTCCTCGAGCGCTACCGTGCTGCCGCCACCCCCCAAGACGAACAGCGCTACTTGTTCAGTCTGGGTGAGTTCTCTGACGCCACCGCGGCACGCGACGCTCTCGACCGGTGCTTTAGCGAATTTCGCAAACAGGACGCGCCTTTGGTGCTGGGCTACTTGAGTGCCAACGCGACCACGGGACCCATGATCTGGACGGCCATCACGCAGCGCTGGGACGAGATCCTCGCAGCGTTCCCCTCGAGCATGCACGTGCGTCTGACGATGGGCGTGCCGACGTATATTCGCGACGTGGCCTTCGCCGACACCGTCGAAGAGTTCCACCGAAGCCATCCGTTGGGTGGCGACCAGCGCACCGTCGAGCAGTACCTCGAACGGATGCGCGTGGGTATCACCTTCGCCGCCGCTCTGCGCGAACAGTTCTAGTTCCTCCGTGAGTGTCGGATCTTTTGCCGAGGTCTTCGCGCTCATCTTCGTCCTCGAATTGCCCGATAAGTCGATGATCGCCACCATCGTGATGAGTTCTCGCGCGCGGCCCCGGGCCGTGGTCGTGGGAGCGTGCGCCGGTTTTGTCGTCCAGATGGCCATCGCCGTGACGGCCGGCGGCCTCTTGACGTTATTACCCGTACACGTCAAGGACACCATCGTCGGACTCTTGTTCCTCGGCGGGGCGGCGTATCTGTTGCTGGTGCCCGAGAAATCCGCGGAGGCGTCGGGGACCAGTGCCGGCGCCGCTGAACAACCCGCCACGCTCACTCGCGAGATCCTGACGGCCTTCACGGTGATCTTCCTCGGGGAGTTCGGCGACCTCACGCAGATCCAGGCGGCCAACTTCTCGGCGAAGCTCCACCAACCCGTCGAGGTATTCTTCGCCAGCTCCCTCGCGCTCATCTGCGTCACGGTCATCGGCGTCTACGCCGGACAGGCGTTGCAGCGCGTCGTCCCCTTGTCCAAGATCCGCCTGGCCGGCGGACTGATCTTCTTGGGACTGGGCATCTACACCTTCGTGAGTCTGGCGACCTCGTGAGTCGCTCCGACGAGCTTCTGGCCTTCGCCGCGACGATCAAGGGTTTCATCCCCGCCAACGAGGGACGCGCCCTCTACGAGGTCGCCCGCGGCCAACGCGTCGCGGGAACCTGGCTCGAAGTGGGCGCCTGGTGTGGCAAATCCGCCGTGTACCTCGGGACGGCCGCTCTAGAGCGTGACGCCGCGCTCTATTCGCTCGACCACCACCACGGCTCCGAAGAGAACCAGCGCGGTTGGGAGTACTTCGACGACGACTTGGTCGACCCGGCCGATGGACGTCTCAACACCCTACCGACCTGGCAACGCACCATTGCTGACGCGCAACTCGAGGACGTCGTCCTCGGCCTCGTCGGGCCGTCCAGCGTCGTGGCCGCGCACTTCGACCAGGCGCTCGATCTCCTCTTCATCGACGGCGGCCACGGAGAGCAGGCGGCGTGGGCGGACTATCGCGCATGGGTCCCCAAGGTCGTGGTCGGTGGGACGCTCCTGATTCACGACGTCTTCGCCGACCCGGCCGACGGCGGACGACCACCCTACGAGATCTACCTCGCGGCGCTCACCAGCGGGAGTTTCGTCGAACACACGCACGAGGGCTCGTTGCGCGCCCTGACGCGCACTTAGATTCCGACGAGCGTGCAGCCCGGCTCGGGCCAGTCGAGCGTGTCGACGAGCACCCCGTGGCGAAACAGTCCCGCGGCGGCCGAGGAGTTGGTGACCGCGTCCACCGCCAGCAGTATCGCCGCCGCGGTGTAGGAGGTCGTCTCGAGGCCCGGGAAGGTCAGGCGTTCGGGGTAGGCGATGCCCGTGAAGTACGAACCGTCGTGGTGGCGGTGACGCGTCGTGTGTTCGAGCAATTCCAGGGCGCGCTCCGCCTGACCCGCCGCGTCCAGGGTGAGCACCGTCTCGGCCGTCTCGGCCGCGGTCACCCAGTCGTTGGTCGAGACGCAGCGCACGCCGTATCCCGCCAGGACGTAGCGGCGCCATCCCACGTCGAGTCGCTCACGCGCCGCGTCACCGACGAGCGCACCACTCAGCACGGGGTAGTACCAGTCCATGGCGAATTCGTCCTTGGGCGCGAAGGCTGCGGGGTGATGCGCGAGGGCGTGGCCCAGACGGCCCGCGGCGAGTTCCCACGCCGGCCGGTGCACGTCGAGACGTTCGGCCAAAGCGACCGCGCAGCGTAGTGAATGGTAGATCGACGACGAACCCGTGAGGAGAGCGTCGCCCTCACGGTGACCGCGTGCGTCGAGGGACCACGCGATGGCGCCGTCGCCGCGCTGCCAGTTCACGACGAAGTCGATGGCGCGTTCCACCATGGGCCAGTAGCGGCGCCCGGTGTCAATGTCGTTGGTGGCGACGAGGTAGTGATATACCCCCGCCGCCACGTAGGCGCAGACGTTGGTGTCGAGTCGCGCGTCCTTCACCCGTTCGCCCACGTAGTAGTTAAACCAGCTCCCGTCGCCCAGTTGGTGACTCGCCAACCAGTCGTACGCCGCTCGCGCGGCGTCGACGTGACCGGTGACCGTCAGGGCCATGGCACACTCGACGTGATTCCACGGATCACAGTGACCGCCGACGAACCAGGGAATCTGTCCCGAGGGCACTTGTAGCGCGGCCAGGTAGCGAGCGCTCTGGGCCACCTCGTCATCGGTCAAAATGCCGGGAACCCCCTGCAGGACGTTGGTCTCGTTCACGCCGGTTTCACCAGGTAGACCACGAGCGACTTGCCGATGAGGGGATTGAGCGCACCGTCGAGGCGGCGCGTGAGTGCCGGGTGCTTCATGATGTCCCACACGAGAAGGCGGTGGTACTGGCGCACCAGCCAGTTGGTCTCATTGGTCGTACCGACCAGACACTTCAACCACCAGTACGGGCTGTGCAGACCGTGGGCGTAGTGGTGCCCGCTCACGCGCAGGCCCACCGACGTCAATCGACCCTCGAGCACGCGGCGCGAATAGATCCGAATATGACCGCCGGGCACGGAGTGATAGGCCTCAGACAGCGCCCAATTGATACGTTCGGGGCCGCGACGCGGCACGGTAATAGCCATCGTGCCGCCGCGACGTAACACGCGCGCGAGTTCGGCCATGGCGCCCAGATCGTTCGGGATGTGCTCGAGGACTTCCGAACAGATCACCCGGTCGAAGGTCTCGTCAGCGAAGGGCAGCGCCAATGCGTCGCCCTGGACCGCGACGGCCAGGGCCTCGCTCGAAAGTTCGCCCGCGTCGACCATCGCGGCGAAGGTCGCGCGCACGCCCAGTACTTCGTCACGCCCCGCGTCCAGGGCCACCACGCTGGCCCCGCGACGCGCAGCTTCGAAGGCGTGGCGACCGAATCCGCACCCCAGGTCGAGCACGGCGTCGCCCCCGCGAACACCCAGTTGGTCGTAGCGCGCGGTCAGCATTAGGTGAAGTCCACCGAGTCGGGAAGCGTTCGCCCCGCGAGCACGGCGTCGTAACACGCCGCGGTCCCGCGAGCGGTGACTTGCCAGGTGAAGTGATCAATCACTCGTTGGCGGCCGTGGACCCCCAAGCGCGCGCGCAGCGCCGGATCATCGAGGAGCGTGCGAATGGCGTCCACCAGGGCGTCGGGATTGTTGGGCTCGACCAGGAGTCCGGACTCACCGCTCGGACCCACCACTTCGGGCAGCGCTCCCCCGGTCGTCGCCACTACGGGCACGCCACAGCTCATCGCCTCGATCGCCGGCAGGGAGAAACCCTCGTAGAGGCTCGGCACGATGGCCACTTCGGCCTCTCCGTAGAGGCGGGCTAGCTCTTCGTCGCTCACCCCCGAGACGGTCGTGACGATGTCGCTCAGTCCGAGACGCTCTATCGTGGCGGCTACGCGTCCCTCGGGTCGCGGTCGTCCGATGACGACGAGTTCGATGTCGCGCTCGACGCGTAACTTGGCCAACGCTTCCAGGAGCGGCACGAGACCCTTCATCGGTACGTCGGAACTGGTGGTGACCATGAGGCGACCCGGCGTCTTCACGACGTCGTCGTAGGGTCGAAAGACATCGTGGTCCACCCCCACCGGTACGACGGTTAGGCGCCGTAACGCGACGCCCATCTGGGCGTGGATGTCGGCTTTGGAGTTGTGCGACACCGTCACCACAGCGTCTAGGCGGCGCACCACGCGTACCTGCATGCGCAAGAAGCCAAACCAGCGTCGTGTCGTGTAGCGCTGCCAGGACGTCGTCGCGTGATCGAGCGCGATCGAGCGGTCCACGGTGATCGGATGGTGCAACGTCTCGAGCAGTGGCCAGCCGTCACGCGTTAGTTGTCCCACACCGCGGCCCAAGCACTGGTTGTCGTGCACGATGTCGAAGTCCGCGCGTCGCGTGCGCAACACGCCTCGCACGCGACGCGCGAAGGCCCACGGCTCGCCGAATCCACCGCTCAACATGATCAGGAATTCGCCCAGGTCCGACAAGGACTTGAATTCACGGCGAGCGGGCCAGCGAAAGGGATCGGGGTCGCGGTAGAGGTCGAGCCCCGGGACGGGCGTGAAACCCACGCACTCGTCGAGGTCGGGCCACGGCGGGCCCGAAAAGACTTCGACACTGTGGCCGAGGCGTACGAGTTCGCGGGTCAGGTGACGGGTGTACACGCCCTGACCCCCGCACTGGGGATTGCCGCGGTAGACCAAAAAAGCGATGCGCAACTTTCCTCGTTGTGCCGCAGGCGCGGCGACTCGACCAGGGACCACGACGGCGGCGGAGCGGGCCCACGATTCCCTCGTCCGCGCAATGGTCTGACGAAGGGTCTGGGGCACTGTCCAACTTTCTGGGTACTACGTGAGAGTTCATTCTCGCCGATGGTGGCCACGGCCACAACTACCGACGCTACTGGCGCGCGTCGCCCACGCTCCGCGTCGAGCATCACGCGACGACCGACACCACCGGCAGTTATCGCGGCGTTACCAGGTACGACAGGGCACGTGGTTTCGTCGCTCGACTACGTGCCCGTGCGCGACTCGCCTCAGTGACGTCGGCGATCGGGCGGCCTTACTGCGCGGGGTCCGGTCGACGCACGCTCATTTGACTGATGTCGCTGGTGAGTGCGGTCTGGTAGCGCAAGCGTCCCGAGCCCTCGGTGAAGTCAATGGCGGTCAGCGCGCCAAACGCCGGGTGGTAGAAGACCGCTTGTCCCAAGACGCAGGTCCAATGCACGATGACGAACGCGGTGACGTCATCGTCACGAGAGATCCAGCCGTGGGCTTGGGCACTCTGTAGGACCGCAACGAGCCCAGCGACCTCGCGCGCCTGTACGGTGCGCAGTCGCACGTCGTCGGGAGCGATGAC
Source organism: Acidimicrobiales bacterium (assembly GCA_036509795.1). GTDB lineage: Bacteria > Actinomycetota > Acidimicrobiia > Acidimicrobiales > RAAP-2 > RAAP-2. Next base: position 13,966 of record DATCEX010000066.1, on the reverse strand, counting down.
TCGAAAATAGGCGACCAGGGGGGCGAGGCGATGCACGCCCGCGTTCGTGTCGACCGACCAGCACCGCTCGAAAAAATCACTCGCCGCCGTTTGGAACTTGGTCGCATCAAAGTTGGCGACGGCAGTGTCCATGTCGGAGAGCAGTTGGGAGAAGGGCACTAGGAATTGGTTGAGCAACAAGACCGTGGCCTCGGCGATGATGTCGGTCAGGGAGCGAAAGGTGTAATAGACCGTCGGAATCGCCACCCCGGCGCGGCGCGCGAGGTCCCCGACGCGGATCTGGTGGATCTCCATCTCACCGAGCATTACCGCCATCTCGTCAACGACGCGCGTCGCGGCTCCGGTGAGCGAACGATCCGTACTCACGCGCGACTCGCGACGGTCGCTGTCCACGACATCGACTCCACGGCCCTCGTTTCGCGGCGATTTTGAAGGAGGGCGGCGCTCATCGTGACAAAGAACTTAGACCGTCGAGGGTGCCAATGTTAGGAGCCACCGACGATGGGTCCCGAGAGTGCGGAAGCCCGACTCGCGGGGCAATCACACCTCCCGGTAGCGAGGGACGTAGCCCCCGACTCCCAGCGACACGGATTCCTCCAGGTCGATAGTGTCGTCCAACCCACCAATGACCTCGGTCACCCACGAGAGGCGGTCCTTCAAGATCCTCGTCACCCCCCCTTGCAGAGTGTCGGAGGAGATGGCGCAACTCGAGCACGCGCCCTGCAACTGCACTTCGACGACGCCGGTCTCGACGTCGGCGCGAATCAGCACGAGGTCTCCCCCGTCCGCCTGCACGGCCGGGCGCATGAGATCAAGCAAGGAGCGCAGTGCCGTCAGGCGAGACGCGCGTTCGAGGTCGGAGAGTTGGCTCACCTGACTAGTCTGCCGGAAAAACGTCGTAACGTGCCCTACGGGTTGGCCGGACGGTCTTTCATGATGTCGGCGACCGCTTCGTCGAAACTGCGCAGCGCACGCGGTCCCCACACGGTCCCCGGTCCCCCGTTCATCACGATCGCCACTCCGACGGCCTCGGCGAGCGCTTGCCGGGTCACGCCAGCGCGCACCGCCGACCGAGTGTGCGACACGATGCAGCCGTCGCACTCGCGGGTCACCGCGATCACGATCGCCAATAATTCCTTCATCGCGCTGGGTAATTCACCCGGTGTCATCGCCGCGCGCGACAGCTCGCTGTAAATACGCATTACTTCCGGAATTAAGCCACGCAGCGCGATCGCCGCGGGACTCAATTCCTCACGTACCTCGTGGGAGTGATCCATTCGTCCTCCTCAGAACGTCGAGATCACGCGTCTCGTTGTTCACCATACGTCGTCGTGGACACGAAACTGACGTGACCTCTCGAACATAGTGGCGTCGCGAGCTACGGCCACCGGTCCGGCCAATGTCGAGCGTCATGATGCCCTCGCGCATTCCAACGCCGACCGCTGGGTCTTTTATGATGGTTCCCATGAGCGCCATCGACGATCTACTCGCGCACAACCGTGCCTACGTAGCCGGGCACGGACACCGCGAACTCGCGACGGCGCCTCGGCTGCAGCTCGCGGTCTTGACCTGCATGGACTCTCGTCTGGACCTCTTCGGTGCGCTCGGACTCGACCTGGGTGAGGTGCATCTAATTCGAAACGCCGGAGGGATCGCCACCGATGACGCCGTGCGGTCCCTCCTGCTGAGCCAGCGACTATTGGGAACGCGATCGATCATGGTGATTCACCACTCGCGCTGCGGACTCGAGGCTTTCGAAGAGGAGGAGCTCCAGGGTGAGCTCGAAGCGACCTTGGGACGGCGCGCGCCCTTTCGCCTCGGTGCGTACCGCGATGCCGACGCCGACGTGCGCGAGACGGTGGCGGCGCTACGCCAGAGTCCCTTCGTCGACACCTCCGACGTCCGGGGCTTCGTGTTCAACGTCGACGACGGCGACCTGCGCGAAGTCTCACTCGCTGAGTGACTTCTTAAAACCCTGGGACGTCGGTTCGTAGCCGTGGCGCGCGTAGAAACGGTGGGCGTCGACGCGTTCGTTGCGACCCGTCAATTGCACGCGATAGCAATCACGCGCCTGGGCGAATTCCTCGGCGTGCGCGAGGATCGCCGCCCCGACGCCGTTGCCGCGCTGGTCGGAGCGAACGTAGACGCTCTCGAGTTCCGCGCACCACCGCGCGGTGCGTTGGAAGTGGCGAAAAATGATCACCTGACACACGCCCACCACGTCGCCGTCGTGCAGCGCCACGAGTACCTCGCCGCCTCGCGCACGCGTCTCGAGCACGGCGTCCCAGTAGTCGTCCGGGCGTGAGAGATCCTCCACGCCGGAACTCAAGGTTCCTTCAATAATCAACGCCACCGCCGCAGCGACTTCGTCACGGGCGATACCACGCAGGACTAGTTGCACGACTGCGACGCTACCCGAGCGCGCGGAATCGGCTCAGCCGAAGCGGCCCGAGATGTAGTCGAGGGTGCGCGAATCGGCCGGGTCATTGAAAATCTTCTCGGTGCTCGAGAACTCAATGAGTTCTCCCGCACGGTCTTCACCCATCAACAAGAAGGCGCAGTCGTCGGAAATACGACCGGCCTGTTGCATGTTGTGGGTCACGATGATGATGGTCACGCGCTCTTTCAACGTCGACATCAACTCTTCGATGCGCAACGTGGCCACCGGGTCGAGCGCGGAGGTCGGCTCGTCCATCAACAGGACTTCGGGGTTCATCGACAATGCCCGCGCGATGCACAGGCGCTGTTGTTGCCCACCCGACAGGCCCATGGCGCTGTCCTTTAGTCGGTCGTTGACTTCGTCCCAGAGTGCGGCCGCGCGCAGCGACGTCTCCAGGGCCTCGTCCAGCACCGCTCGCTTCTTCACGCCGGAGAACTTGAGACCCGAGACCACGTTGTCGTAGATGGACATCGTCGGAAACGGATTGGGACGCTGAAACACCATGCCCACGCGGGTGCGCAGTTCGGTGAGCGTCATGTCGCCGCGGTAGATGTCGGTGCCCTCGAGGAGAATCTCTCCGGTGACCTTGGCGGTCTTCGTCCGGTCGTGCAAATGGTTCAGCGCGCGCAACAGGGTCGTCTTGCCCGAGCCCGACGGTCCAATGAGGCTCGTGACGCGGTATTGGGCGATGTCGAAGGTGGCGTCGCGCACGGCCGTACGCTCGTTGAAGGACACGGCGACATTGCGCAGGCTCATCGCGACTTTGGTCGGCGCGAGACTGGGTGCGGTCGTGGTGGCGACGCGCGTATCGAGTTGCAACTCGGTGGCCACTTTTTCCAGCATATTTTTCTCCATTGCCACTGCCGCCGGCGCCACGCGCCCACGCAACTTCTGGCTTGCGATTACTCAAAAGTCTAGGGAGGAAGACCGTGACGGTTCGGGGACAAAACGACGCCCACGCGTCGTGAATGCGAACTCCAGATGAACTTTTAGTGACGCGGTTGTCACGCAAGGATTCGACGTTCAGTCCATCAGAGATGACAGGCATCTGAAAGTGCGCTGGTTCCGCCTACGGGAACAAAGCTGAATTGTCGTAAGGTAATTGTGAACGAGCGACATACAAGGTGGACGTAGATGCGTATTGGTGTTCTGACCGCGGGTGGTGACGCTCCCGGCCTCAACGCTGCAATTCGAGCGATCGGCCAAATGGCGGTGCGCGACGGACACGAGGTCATCGGCATTGCCAACGGCTGGGCGGGACTGGCCGACGAATACGCTGGTCGACGCCTAGAAACGAAGGATTTCAACGGGATCTTGAGTCAAGGGGGCACCCTGCTCGGTACCGCGCGCCGCAATCTGGACGTCCCCGAAGGGGGTCGCGAACGCGTCTTGACGGCGATGGACGCCCACCTCGACGCCCTCGTCGCCATCGGTGGCGACGGTACGCAGCGCATCTCGCACTGGTTGGCCGATCACGGCGCCCACGTGGTGGGAGTTCCCAAAACTCTCGACAACGACCTCCTGGGCACCGACTACTGCATTGGCTTTGACACGGCCGTGTCTATCGTGTGCGAGTCGCTCGACCGCCTCTACACCACTGCCGCGTCGCACCATCGGGTCATGGTGGTCGAGACGATGGGCCGCGCGACCGGCTGGGTGGCGGCCATGGGGGGACTCGCCGGGGGCGCCGACTTGATCGTTATCCCCGAATTCCCCCTCACGATGGATCAGATCATCGATCACCTCGTGACACGGCGCTCCAAGGGCAATGGGTTTTCCATCGTGGTGGTGGCCGAGGGAATCAATCTCGAGACCCTCGGCGGCACCGAACTCAATGGCGTGCCCACCGACGGTATCGGCGGCGTGCGCCTGGCGACGCGCGGGGTGGGACAATTTCTCGCCTCACAGATCGACGCCTTCGGTGGCTTCGAGGTGCGCACCACGGTGCTCGGCCACCTACAACGCGGCGGAAGTCCCAGCGCCTACGACCGCATCTGGGCCACTCGCGTGGGCGCCGCCGCCTACGAGGCGGTCGCAGCCGGCACCTTCGGCGTTATTCCCATCGTGCGCGGCAACGAGGTCATCCTGGCGCCGTTGGCGACCGTCGCACACGGGCAGCGACAGGTCCCGCGCGAACTCTACGAACTGTGCTCGGTATTCTTCTAAATTACGACGTCTTGAGCGGACCGAGCTGACCCGATCGGTAGTGCTTGCGACACAGCACCTGGTAGTGGATCACCCCGTGCGAGACGTCACCCGTCAAGAACTGCGAGCCTTCGCGGGTGATCACGCCATTGATGACGCGCGCGTTGCAGCGACCCTTTTGCCCGCACCAACACGTCGAGGTGAGCGGCAATTCCTGCGAACGATCGGCGATGGCGAAGAGTCGCGCCGAACCAGGAAAGACGTTGAGTAAGAAGTCCGCCGACAGGCCAAAGGCGTGCACGTCAAGTCCGTGGTCGTCGACCACCTCGGCGAGCTGATCGACCTGGGCGGTGCTAGCGAACTGGGCTTCGTCGATGACCAGGATGTTGTCGCCCTCCTCGAGGAGTCGCGCGACGTGGGGCGTCAAGTCCTCTCCCGGCGCGATCGCCTCGGCGTGGGCTTCGATGCCAATGCGACTGGTGACCATGCCCTCCTCGCTACGGTCGCCGAAGGTCCATAGCGCCACGTCGGACCGGGTTTCGCGCAACTGCCAACACAATTGCAGGGCCAACGTCGACTTACCCGCCGCCATGGTGCCGTAGGTAAAAGTCAGTTCGCCCATTTCACCCCTGCTCGTCATGCGCGCCCCACCCTACACTGCCTTTCGCGCAGTGTTCGGGGTCCGGTGTTCACTAGATTGGTGCCATGAACCTCTCCGTGCGAGCCGTGGCCTACATCCGCAACGAACGCAGCGAAGCGCTCGACGACAACTGGGACGACGTCGTGTCGACCGTGGAACTCGCGGCCGACGTGCCGTCGGAGGCACTGGCGGGGCTCAGCGACTTTTCACACGCCGAGATTGTCTTTTTCGCCGACTGGGCGGAGGACGTCCCGCCAGCGCCGTGGCATCGTCACCCTCGCGGGAACGACGACTGGCCCGACGTGGGCGTGTTCGCCCAACGCAACAAGGACCGTCCCAACCGCATCTTGCTCACTACCGTGGAGCTCGAGGAGGTGGGCGAGCGCCACATACGCGTACGCGGCCTCGACGGCATTGACGGCACCCCGGTGCTCGACATCAAACCGGTCTTTCGCTGGAGCGTGCCGCGCGGGAATTTGCGCGTGGCGCCCTGGAGCGAAGAGCTCGGCGAGAACTACTTCTAATCCTTTAAAGCCGCGTCACTTGGCGGGGCTGGGACGCCACCAGGGCATCGACCTCGTCGCGTAACGGGCACGTCGCCGGACCAAGCGATGCAATGGCGATGGCGGCGGCGGCGTTGGCGCGCACCAACGCCTCGCCCCATGCAGTACCGCGAGCGAGTTCCGCTATCACGACACCGTTGTGCACGTCGCCGGCGCCGTTGGTATCCACGACCTGCGTTTCAAATCCCGGAGCACGGATCAGTCCGCCTTCGTCGGCCCCGACGCACCCGTGACTCCCGTCGCGCACGACCACCCGCTCACAATTCCATCGCGCGCGCAACGTCGCGGCACCCGTCGCGACGTCCTCGTCACCGCTCAAGAGTCGGGCTTCGCGCGCGTTACACAAGAGCCAGTCCGTCCGTTCGAGCACGCGCGACAGAATCGCCGAATCGATGTCGGCCGCGCGCGGCCCAGGGTCAAAGGCCACCACCACCTCCGCAGCGAGCGCGCCCACCCAGTCACTCACGGTGCGCGCGACTTCGGAATAGACGACGTTGTAGCCCGAAAGGTAGACCACGTCGCCCGCGCCGAGGACCGTCGCCGCGAGGTCCGCCGGGCGCAGTGTCAACTCCGCACCCGACGACGTCACGAACGTGCGCTCGCCGTCGGCGTCCACCAGCACGATGCACACCCCAACGTCCGTCGCACCGGGCGCGATCGGTGCGATCTCAATGCCCTCGCTGACGAGACTCGCGCGCGCGACATCGGCGAAGGGTCCGGTGCCCAACTGCCCCACGTAGGTGGCGTCGAGACCCTGACGGTGCGCGGCACTCATGACGTTGAAGCCACCACCGGCGGTGACCACTCGCTGTGAGGAGAGCGAGTCGCCGCCACGTTCGGGCAAGTGCACGATCTTCAGTGCGAAGTCGATCATCACCGTGTCCAGGCAGACCACGCGGGCGAGAGAAGACGTCACCTACGGGTTCGCAATCCAATCGTCACTGCTTACCACGGCAGCTTGGCGCGGAAAAATCTTCTCGGTCAATACCCGGTGCACCTCGACGTCGGGGTCAGCACAGGCGTCGGCCAGGATCGTAAGCCGATAGTCGAGGTCGGCCGCCTGGCGCGTCGTCGACAAAACGACACCGCTCGTCGATATCCCGGTCACGATGAGGTGATCGACCTCAAGGGAGCGCAACACGACGTCCAGGTCCGAACCCGTGAACGCGCTGACACGGCGCTTGGTCACTACGACGTCGCCCTCGTGCGGCGCGAGTCGCGGGTGGATTCGGGTGGCGTCCGAGGTCTCGTCCATGCGCGCGTCACCGCGCAGGGCCGAGAAACTCTGATTTCGGCCGCTGACTTCGGGGGTCCCGGGTCGAAAGGCGACGCGAACGAAGATCACGGGCATGCCGCGCTCGCGGGCGACCGCGATGACTCGCTCGAGGGTGGCCAGAAGTTCGTCGGCCTGATCCGCGAGGCGCGACACGATGCCTTTTTGCAAGTCCATTACCAAGAGCGCTGAGCCCACGATGTACCTTTCGGATGAAACTGACTACTTCTTCTTGACCAGTGCCGACTCGTCTTTGATCAATTTGGAGAACTCGGCGGCGACCGTGACGTTCAAGTTGGCGACTTGGGTCTCGGTCATGGGCGCCTTCTTGTTGTGTAAGAAGAGGACTTCGCTCTGGGAGATTCGCAACTGGTTGTGCGCGAACTCTTTGAGCAAGGTGTTGAATGCCGCGTTGGGACCGGTCGCTTGCGCGAGCATCTCGTGGGCCCCGGCCTCGAGCAGCTGATTGGCGTAGATGCCAATCGACACCGTCGCCTTCGAGGATTGCAACGCGGACGCGTCAGTCTGCATCGCCACCAGAGTCGCTGCCTCACCCTCTACCCATAAGGAGAAGTTCACCGTCGCCCCCTTCTCGCGGGCGCGCAGGACGTTGATGTCCGCGCCCACGTCCGAGGTGAGGTAGAAGATGTTGCCCGTCAGACCCGACAACGTGACCGTCGAGGTGGTGATGAAGTATTCCTTGTAGGACGCGTCGAGGAGTCGTACGTCGCGGACGAAGAGGGCGATCACGGGTCGGTACTTGTTTTGCAGGCGGGCGTGCGACGCACGGCTGGACTGACTCAACAACGAGGACATCGACGATTCAGCTGCCTTGAGGATCGAGGCGCGATCCTTCTTGCACTTCGCGGTACTGCATAAGAAGAACTCGCGGATGTTACCCAAGTACGTGTCGGACGATTTCAAAATGCTCGGAACGACGGCCGCGGGCGTCGCCGCGTCAGCGCTCGACGCGCTGAGAAGTGGGATAATGGACGCGGTGACGAGGCACGCCAGGATTGCGAAACGACGTAGTGATTGGGACATATTGCAAGCCTCTCGTTTCGTCCACCCTAGCCAATGGGTCAAGAGGCCCTTTTCCCGTACCCGACCTCGGCACCATCGTCGAGACGACGCTCTCGAAAGTTCATCGGACGCGCCGCGTCGCGATTCGTTGCAAGAAGTAGCGCGTCATCGAGACGTAATCGTGAGTACCTCTAGGCTCACACCATGGTTCGCTCACCACGCGAGCGGCGGTGCTTCCGCGTCCCTAGCGGCCTCGTGATCAGTGCCGCAATGCTGCTAGTGCTTGTGAGCGCACCGTCATTGTTCGCGTCGTCAAGCACCGCCCAGAACGTCGAGCCCTCCTTCGGTCCGTCACTCACGATTCGCGTGTCTCATCTCTTTCACGCCATCGCGACCGACTCGCTCACCGTCGGCGAACCTCTCTTTTTTCCTGAGTCCGCGTACGTCGCTATGAAGACCGGACGGATCCCCTCGCCGGTCAGAGACTTTCAGGACCGACTGCTGGCTTTCTTTCGCCTCGACCTCGGCGCGTATCACGCTGCTCTCTCCGCTCACGGCCCCGCGACGTTCGTGGGCGTCAACGCCAACGCGGCCGACGCCGCGTGGATCGCCCCGGGGGTCTGCGAGAACTCGATTGGGTACTGGCACGTGCCGGGGGTGCGCCTGGTCTATCGCGTCAAGGGCGTGGTGCGTTCCGTCGCGGTCGATTCGCTGATCTCATGGCGGGGCGTTTGGTACGTGGTGCACCTGGGTCCCAATCCGCGTCCAGCCAACGTGGGTACGGTCGACGCACCGTCACTGGGACGCGGCGTGGCGGGACTCGCGGGTGGCTGTTAGGCGACCGCGGGCACGGCTATGCGCCCCAGGGGACCAATCAATGCCGCCGACGACCCGAAGTCACCGTGGGAGAGTTGGTTCATGAAGGCCCACGTCGCGTGCGTGGGGTCGACGACGGCCTGGCCACCCGACTGAATGCGGATCGGCGTCACCGAGGCCGTCTCGAGAACGCCGTGCGCGTTCATCGTCACGTGCAACACCGCCGACAACGACAAGTCGCCGCTACTAGCGAAGGCCTCGTAGTTGGTAAAGTCCCCCAAGCTGTAGGCGATGAGGTGACCCTTGTACCACTGCATTCCGCGCAGCACGTGCGGACCGCTCGCGATCACTAGGTCCGCGCCGTCGTCGATGACGGCGTGAGCGAACGCGTACGGATTGCCGCGATTCTCCCCGACGTACATCTCGGTGGCGCGCGTGACCTGGTCGGCCGTGGCGCCCTCGGCCCCGGCGTGCATGTACACGACGACGACCTCGGCCTCACTCTTGGCCCGGGCGATTAGGTGTGCAGCCTGCGTGAAATCGAGCAGGTCGTTCGTCAGGGCGTAAGGGGCGAAGTCCACGAAGGCGACTGACACTCCGTGGGTGTGCACGACGCCGATCTGTCCGGGTAGGCCCGCCTGGACGATGCCCGCGGCGCGCAACGCCGCTGACGTGTCAGCCTCTCCGACGGCGCCGTAGTCGTAGGAGTGATTGTTGGCACTGTTGAGAACGGTGAAGCCGGTCGCAGAATACGCCTGCGCGAAGGATGGGGGGACACGAAAGGCGTAACACTCCGTCGACGCGCGGCCGCACTTGGAATACCCACCGGCGGTCATGGTGCCCTCGAGATTGCCGAACACAATGTCGGCGGCGAGCGCGGACTTGACCGGTGCCAAGTACGCGGTCGGATTAACCGGCAACTGGGGCGTATTACCGAGGTCAGTATCGCCCACGGCGGACAATGTGAAGCTCGCGACTACCGGCGTCGTCGAGGTCGTCGTCGGTGGCCGCGTCGTGGTCGGAGGGTGCACCGCAATAATGGGTGCGGGTCGCGCGGCGACGTAGGCGCCTGTACCACCGCCCACGAGGACGATCACGATCACGACGGCCCACTTCCAGCGACGCGCCGACGACGACGGTCGAGCATGTCGCGCTACCACGGCGCGGCTTCACCCGGTGCGCGCGAGAGGAAGACGGCGAAGAAGTCTTTGGTGCTCGTATAGAGGAACCGTGAGGGGATCTGGTTCGGATTGGGCACGTCAAGCGTTGGACCCGCCGCCCCAGGCCCGGCGTACGAGACGAAGATCGGCCACTCGGGGTTGATGTCGAGCTGCATTGCGCGCACGCTGTGCAGTTGCACCATGATGCTCGCCATTGACGCGGACGTTTGGTCCGGGGCCGCGGCGTAGATCAGGTTGCCGTTCTTGTCGATCCCGAGCGCCGAACGCCATACCGCGGGCACCCCGTGCAGGGTCACACCCCACGCGCTGTTGGTCACACTGAGCGGTGTCGCCACCGAATTATTGACCAGTAGGGGCAAATTCTGGCGCGCCATTAGCACCGTTGGTCCAGGAGCGGCGCCTCCGTTCCACTGGGTGATGCCCACCGTGCCGTTGGTGTAGCGCACCACCGTGGCGAGTCCCTTGACCATCGGAAAATACAACGTGTGATTCGTGTAGAAACCGGCGGCGAGGTCCTTCTCATAGAAGCCCGAATTGAACGTGGCCAGCAGGCGAGGCAGCCCCGTCGCCGGTACCTGCTCGGGTCCGCGTGGCAGTGTGGTCACGCCGGGGCCTTCGTAGCCCAAGTAGAGACCGAGCACCGTCGCGGCCGTGCGTAGCCACCCCGCGTACGCCACGAGGCCCGCGGCCTGGCCCTGCGGATGGAAGTCCAAGACGGCGACGACCGGACCGTGTCTGGCCCAGGTGTCGCGAACCGACCAGGTGACGCACGAGGTAGTGGCCTTGGTGGTGGCCGTCGCGGTGACGCCGTGGCAGACGGGAGCGGGGGTCGATACCACGGACTTGGACGACCTCGTCGATCGGGGTGACTGGGCGATGGCGGTACCCGCGGAACCGACGACCAAAGCGGCGACACCCAGCGCGACGGCGAGGGCCGCGCTCGCGGGGCGGCTTCGGTGGACACTGCGGTGTGAATCGTGGGCACGACCACGATGGCTAACGGCGCTATGCATGACACCCCTCTGAGTCAACGTTAACGGGTGGCTCGCGAGGTCCCCGGACTTTGAGGTGGCGCGTCCATGGTGTCACCCATCGGAGTCACCATTGTCATCGCGTCTAGCGCCACGCTCAGCGCATCAGATCGCTGTCCGTCCGACCGAACGGGAGTTGTCGGCGTCAAGGACGTATGACTTCCGCGAGCACCGATATCCGGAGTTCGAAGTCCCCGCCTCCTACACTTGAGAAGTGGCGCTACGAATCCATCACCTGACCTTGACCGTCACCGACGTCGACGAGTCGGCGCGGTGGTACCAGCAACTCCTGGGCGACGCCGACGTCGTACAACGCTCGATACCGGGCGGTCGACGCATTCGAATGAGTTGGCCCGACGGGCTCATCATCGGCGTCACCGAGTTCGACGATGTCGCGAACTCCGACACGTTCAGCCATGGTCGCGTCGGCCTCGATCACGTCGGTCTCGCGTGTGCGACGCCCGACGAGGTACGTGAGTGGGCACAAAAGATCACCGACCTCGGGTACATCCGCGGTCCCGTCGAGGAGGCTCCGTACGGCTGGGCCGTGACGTCGCGCGACCCCGACAATATTCCTGTCGAATTCTTCTGTCCGGCGTAGATCTCCGCCGCCGAGAAAATAGATCGCTGACGCTGTTTCGTCGTCGGCGAGCCACGTCGTGTAATTACGCCGGTTCCATCCCGTGTCGCCGCATGAGTGCGATCTCGCGATCGCGGTCTGGCGGTTCGGTCGAGGCCCACAATTGTTCCAGCTCTTCAAAATATTGATCGAGCGCTGGAGAGTGCAGCACCAGGAGTCGTGCCACCAATTCTCCGGTGTTTCCAAAGGTGTGTGCTTCGCCGGCCGAAACCAACACGAACGTGCCGCTGGTACCACTAAATACCTCGTCCTCGATACGAAACTCGACAATTCCGTCCAACACGAAATACGCCTCTTCGTTGCCCGCGTGGCGGTGAGGCGGCGGCATATTCCCCCCGGGAGGCAACGTCCTTTCCATAAAGGAGAAGCGACCACCGGTGTCAGCGGCGGAGGCTTTGAAGTACATCTCGCTACCGCGCGCTTCGCGCCGCAGACCATCGGACGTGTCCCATCGAAGCACCATGTATCTCCTTAGTTTTGCGTCATCTCCACCGTACCGGGGTCCGTCACGATGATCGTGATGGCGCTTGATCTCACTCCAAATTCATGAAGACGTTCTCCAGCATCCGGGATCGATGGCTCGCGCGTCGCGGTCGTAGACGGAACTCCCCGTTTCCGGAGAATACGGTGAGAAAGACACTGTCGCATCCATTGGTTCGTTACGATCGCAGTACTACTTTTTAAAGGTTGAAACATGAAAATCTCTCGACTTCTCGGCGTCACGGTACTCGCGACGTCACTCCTTTCGGCAGGTGCCGTCGCGGCGAACGCTGCCAGCGTGACGCTGATCCTGACGGGAAATGGACTAACCGTCGCACACCTCAAAACAAACGAGGCGACGACAATGACTGTTCTCACACGACTCCTCGGTAAGCCGACTTCCAGTCTCTTAAACACCCCGGGTCTGACCAACTGCGGCGTCACGCAAAACGTCGCGTGGCACGAACTCGTCGTCTCCTTCGATAACCATCGACTCGTGGGCTTGTCATTCGGCCCCGGTATCGCCCCCGCGTTAAAGACTTCAGCGGGCCTGCGTCTGGGTGACACACTCACTCAGGCTCGCGCCATTTACGGCGCGAAATTGACGACGTCGACGACCCAAGGCGGTGTGTGGTTTGCATCAACGCCCAGCGGCCGAATCGACGGATTCTTGAATCCGAGTACGGGGAGGGCACCACGTCCCACTGCGCACATTGCGACCATTGATGTTGGCGTGGTCGGTTGCCCGGCCATGTCCCCATGAACCGTCGCGTCTGACTCACAGAACGACGCATCGACGCTGCCTCGTATTGCGGTGCCGCCAACTACAACAACCTCACGCCCAACGAATTCGACGATCTAAAAGCAAAGGATTCCCAGACCGAACTCGCCTAAACGTGGAACCCCGAATGGGGTTCGGTTCACTCCGTGCCCTCGGCAGGATGAGAACCCGCGCTCACGGTTTAGGTAATCCTTGACCACTCCGGACTCACTCGGTCAGAACAATAGGTGCACCGCTCGTTACCACCATGGTGTGCTCGAACTGCGCAACGAGACTTCCATCACTCGTTCGAAGTGTCCAACCATCAGGATCATCGATGACAAAACTGGCAGACACGGACAGAAAAGGCTCCACGGCCAAGACCATTCCGTCGTGCAAGACCATTCGCTGATGATCGTCGAAACTAGGTACAGAAGGTTCTTCGTGAAGTCCCTTGCCGACTCCGTGCCCATAGAGATTCCGAATCACTCGGAAACCGTGGCGGCGCGCGAGCGACTCAACCGTCTTGCCGACATCACGAAGTGTGTTGCCGGTACGTGCCGTGGACATCGCATCTCGCTGAGCGTGTCGAGTTACATCCAAAAGACGCTGCGACATCGCCGGAACAACTCCGACGGGAACACTCACCCCAGTATCGGAGAAATAGCCGTCAAGTTCAGCAGATACGTCGATATTGACCAAATCGCCCTGGCGCAAATGGCGAGCGAGAGATGGAATGCCGTGAGCGGCTTCATCATTGATACTGATGCACGTGGATCCGGGGAAGTTATAGGTCACTCGGGGTGCAGATCGCGCCCCGTGACGGCGAAAGGTTTCGCGTCCGATGGAGTCGAGCTCTCCAGTAGTGACGCCTGGCTTGACGGCAGCAACCATTGCGTCTCGAGCTTCCGCAACAACCCGTCCCGTTCTCAGTAACCCTTCGAGGTCTTCGTCACTGTCAATCGTCATTGAAG
>DATCEX010000065.1:0-2969 GCA_036509795.1 Acidimicrobiales bacterium | reverse complement strand
TTCCCAGAAGGAGTCCGATTGCAATCGTGACTATCAGCATTGGTTTCAGTCCAGCACAAGAGCGTCAAAAGGAGACGCCGGTGAAAGGTTGCAGATCCATCAAGTCGGGCCTCCGAATCCACAAGCCCGAACTAATCAAACACGCCGGCAATCTCGAGTGCGCATCGGTGTCTTCCCGAGGTCTGAATGAATGAAATACCGCGATCTCGATTTGAGACTTTCTAACTTGATGTCGAGTTGTTTTGTTCAGCACCGTTCGTGGCAACTTGGCTGCGTGATGTTTGAAGTCGGCGCTAGTCTGTGTCAACTTGTGTCCGTGGCCATGAGAAAGTATCCACTGGTGGCCAACTGAGGTCTCCGCTGGTGGCCACGAAAAGTCCCCACTGGTGGCCAGGAAAAGTCCCCGCCCTTCATTGAGTATCCAACCGCAGTGCCCCCTGACCGGTGACGGTGGTGGTTCCACCAACCACAGCACCGACCAGGAGACACCATCAATGAAATTAGTTAGGGAACGCATGGACATACTTTCCGCTTACCGAGAGGTCGGCTCCTACCACGGAGCGGCCAAGATCTGCTCAACTACCCCGAAGACCGTGAAGCGCGTCGTCGAGGCGGCCGAGCGCAGTGAGCCTCGGCCACCACCGGCGCACAACTACGACGAGGTCACTGACCTCGTCGCCCAACGCGTCGAAAAGACCAAGGGGCGCATCAGCGCGAAGCGCCTGCTCCCCGCCGCGATCGCCGCGGGCTACACCGGCTCGGACCGAAACTTTCGCCGACTGGTCGCGGACGAGAAGCGCAACTGGCGAACCGATAACCACCGGGGACGTCGGCCGGGCGTGTGGGAACCCGGCGACGTGCTCGCGATCGACTGGGGCGTGATCGGCACGCTGCACGTCTTTTGTTCGGTGCTCGCGTGGAGTCGCGTGCGCTTTATCTACTTCGCCGACAACGAACGTTCCGAGACGACCCTCGCGGCACTGGCTGCGTGCTTCGAATACCTGGGCGGAGTTCCCAAGACGGTGCTGGCCGATCGCATGGGATGTCTCAAAGGTGGCGTCGTCGCGAACGTCGTCATCGCGAGTCCCGACTACGTGCGACTCGCTACGCACTACGGCTTCAATCCGGACTTCTGCGAACCGGCCGACCCCGCGTCGAAGGGACTCGTCGAGAACCTCGTTGGTTACGTGAAGCGCGACCTCATGATTCCGGGTGAGCTCTCTTCGCGCGACCTGCGTCGCGCCAATGAGTCGGCGCGCGACTGGATGGAGGAAGTGAACGCGGCTGAGCACTCCGAGATCTGTGCGGTGCCGAGTGAGCGCCTCGAGGTCGAACTCGAACTGCTCGGGCGACTACCGCAACTTCGCGCGAACGCGGGCAAGGTGATCTACCGCACGGTCGACAAGCTCAGCTGCGTGCGCTTCGCCAGTGCGCGCTACTCCGTGCCGACACAGAACATCGGCAAAGTCGTGCAACTGCGCGTCGCTGACGGACGGCTCAGCGTCACGCTCCTCGGCGTGACCCTCGCTGAGCACGCCATTGTCGTCCCTGGTGAGACCTCGATACTCGACGACCACTACGGTGGGCCGCGAACGAAGCCTCGACGGGCGTTGCGACCCCGCACCCCCGACGAGGTGGTCTTTTGCACCCTCGGCCCCGTGGCCGAAGCCTTCATCAAGGGGGCCGCGACGTCGGGGATGACTTCACTCAAGAGTGACCTCGGAATTCTGTTGCGCCTCGAGCGTTCTTACGGACGAGACCTCCTCGTGCGTGCGCTCGAGCGAGCCGTTGAGTTCGGGCGATTTCACTCGAGCGACGTCCAGTCGATCCTGATCGCGGGAAGGGGCGTGGCCCAGCCCGTTCGAGCCGGCGACGCACTCGTCACGGCGTTGCCCGTTGGGCCACGTCGCTCGCTCAGTGACTACCAAGTGGAGGCGACAAGTTGAGCACGAACGCACCCGCACTGGCCCTTGACCTCGACGCCGCACTGCGACGACTGCGGCTCTCGGCCATACGTCACCTCGCGCCGGAATTACTGGTCACGTCCAAGACCCAACGTTGGAGTCCCGAGGATTTCTTGCGCACGTTGCTCGAAGCCGAGATCACCTCGCGCGACGCGAGCAACGCGAGTGCTCGACTCAAGCTCGCGGGCTTTCCGGTCGCCAAGACCTTGGAAGAGTTCGACGTTGCTCAGAGTTCGATCCCGCGCGCGACGTTCGACTACCTCTGCGGTCTCGAATGGATCAGGGCCGCGGAGAATCTTTGTCTCGTCGGACCGGCGGGCACCGGCAAGAGCCACCTGCTGGTCGCCCTCGGTCACGAGGCCGTCGCGGCTGGCTACAAGGTGCGCTACTTCTCAGCGCCCTCGCTCATCGAGACCCTCTACCGGGGACTCGCCGACAACTCGGTCGGCAAGGTGATCGACCAGGTGCTGCGCGCGGATTTAATTCTCATCGACGAAATTGGCTTCGCGCCGATGGACGACACCGGAGCGCAGTTGTTCTTTCGACTCATCGCCGCCGCCTACGAGCACCGGGCCCTCGGTGTCGCGTCGCACTGGCCCTTCGAAGAGTGGGGACGATTCTTGCCAGAGCACAACACCGCGGTCAGTCTGCTCGATCGGCTCGTGCACCACGGCGTCGTTGTCGTCACGAGCGGCGAGTCGTTTCGGATGAAAGAGGCCAGAGCGAGAGGAGGTCAGTTCTCGTCAAAAAAGAAGTAATGAACACGTGAAGGGCGGGGACTTATCCTGGCCACCAGCGGGGACTAGGAATTGGCCATTGACAGATGGTGAAATGTCAACCATCAACCGTTGCAATACATTGAGTTGGTAGGGCCGGTGGGGATCGAACCCACGACCGAGGGATTATGAGTCCCCTGCTCTAACCACTGAGCTACGGCCCTTTAGGAAATGACGGGCTAACGCTCCCAGAGCAGGACTCGAACCTGCAACCTAGCGATTAACAGTC
>DATCEX010000064.1:0-47199 GCA_036509795.1 Acidimicrobiales bacterium | reverse complement strand
GCAGCAAAGAAGAGGGCAAGAAGATTCGCCTGAGCGACGCACTGCGCTGCGTCCTCGTCCTCGTCAAGGTTCGCCTCCGGCCCGTCACCCCCTACGGGAAGCGGGACCGACGACTCACGCCCCAGGTGACCACGTCGTCGACATGACAACGGTGACTGAGGGAGCGGCGTCGTGCAGTGCGTGGACGTCAATGGTCTAAGTAAGAAGTAGTCGACCTTCCAGATTGTCTCGGCGACCACTCATCGAGCGATGGCGGGGCAACAGTACGAGTCGATGGAAATTGTCCTATTTTTCTTTGTGCAAGATTGACGGATGACTATTTCGCGAAATGTTGCTGATTGAGTCTCGTCGATTGGGAGTTACGCTTTGCCGTCCGTACCGAACGCTGCGGTAGCCTTCAGTCATGGGTAAGCCGCCTCTAACCAGTTCGTCAACGTGCGGTTACTAGCATATTGATCAGCACTCCTCGGCTCGCTACGCACAGCTCATGGAAAAGATTCTCGGGCGGGGCTTCGTGAATCGTCTAAAGGTCGCCGTGGTGGTCGACGCGCTCTATCCGTGGCATAAGGGCGGCAAGGAGATGCGCTATCACCATCTGCTCAACGCTCTGCCGAATTATGGAGTGGACGTTGTCGTCTATTCCATGAAGTGGTGGGATGTTCCCCCAGAGGTCGTCACCTCAGAACTCGGGTCATTGACGTATAGGGCAATATGCCCTCGCGTCGCTCTGTACAGAGATACGCGGCGATCTGTCTTCCAGGCTCTTCTTTTCGCCGCCTCAACTCTGCGCCTTCTAACACGAAAATTTGACGTTATCGAGGCAGACCACATGCCGTACCTCCAACTTCTGCCACTTCGCGTCGTAGCTTGGATAAAGCGGGTTCCCCTCGTCATCACGTGGAATGAAGTTTGGGGTAAAGAGGGTTGGCGAACCTATCTCGGTCGTGTTGGTTTTGCCGCTGCCATGGTGGAGAGAGCGTGCATCCAGCTACCTGACTTCATCGTGGCGGTCTCCACCGGCACGTCGGAGAAATTGATAGCTATGGGCGCTAAGCCCAGCCGATTGCACGTCGTGCCAAACGCCATCGATACGGAGGAGATGCTTAATTCTCCCGCGCTCGAGTCAGCCCCGGAGCTTCTCTTTGTCGGTCGACTTCTTGAACACAAGAACGCGAATCTCGCGGTTGAGGCCGTTCAGATTCTCTCCCAACGTGGACTTGACGTTCACTTGGGTGTCGTCGGCGTAGGTCCCGAAGAGGCTCGACTGCGCGCCCAGGTAGCTAACTTGGGTCTCGGTGCTCGGGTGACGTTCTTTTCGTCCATCGAGTCTCAAGAGGAACTCTGGTCCCTCATGCGAGGGTGCCGTGTGTTGTTAGCACCTTCGGTCCGCGAAGGATTCGGTATTGTCGTTGGCGAGTCGCTGGCGCTCGGCACTCCGGTGGTCTGTGCTCTCGACCCTGAAAATGAGTCCTCGAAGTTGGTCGGTCCAGCCACCGGCTCCGTGATTCCGGCGCACAACGCTGAAGCGCTCGCCGACGCCGCTCAATTCTGGCTTGACGATGGGTCACAACGTGCTGATCGCACGGCCGCGTTTCTCGGAGAACACGGTGAACTCACCGTCAGCGCTATGTGCGCCTCGTACGCGGGAATTCTCAGGAACGCTGCTGGCGATCACGGTTGAGCATATTGAATTGCTCACTGTCCCGGCTACTTCTCTCGAACGTTGGTCGAGTTTGGTAAGCGGCGATGGCGAAGTTCGCGAACTCACTTCCATACTTCGCGTAAAACTGACCTGAGATTTCGGCGCCCGACGTTCCACACCAGAATGGCGCAAGAGACTGCGCAATATAGGGCTTGACCGACGAACCAGCCGACGCCTAACCCACCAAGACCGTGGCGAACAGAGATGAAGAGACTTAGGAACACGCAAACTGCACCGACAACATTTGCGGTGACGTACGCTGCGATGAATTTCCGTGCCAGCATGACGATATCGCTGATGTAGTTCAAGCAGAAGAAAATGGAGGACGCCGCTCCCCACCTGAGCAGGTCTCGTCCGTAGAGGGAGTAACCATTCCCAAACAGGTCGAGCAGCCTTGGGGCAAATGCCACAACGATGGCCGAAATCGGAAGCGTGACGATGTACGCGGCCTTAAGAGATTTCCTAATTGGCGCCATGAACTCCCCAGGATGCGAAGAAATCTCTGCGAAGAGAGACTGCGCCGTCATGGATGGGATGACGCAGAGGATACTGATGATCGTGATCGGGACTGTCGCGTAAGCGGCAGCGTTTGCTCCGAGACGCGAGAGGACGATAATCGGTAGCAAGAATGTCGGAATTCCGGAGACAATCAACGCAGTTTGGCTCCCAGCAGCAAAACTCGCGTGCGATCGGACGAGGCTTACGCCGAAGCTCAATCGCGGTCGTGGCATGCGTCGTAATCTCCACCGGAGGAGTACGAGGTCGATAAGCGCAGACGTGCTGGCGTAAATGGCGGCCACCGCCAAGTAGCCGGCAGTGCCCGTGCCGGCAAGGATTGCTAGAGCGACGAAGCGAGTAGTCATCGCGACGAGGTCTTTGCCGACGCTCCACGACACTTCTTGGCGAGCCAGAAATGCTGGATCAACAATCGTCCCGACGAGCGCACCGAAGGTCGCGACCATCGTCAGTGTCACGGCCGCAGGAGTGTTGATTCCGAGTTCCGCGAGCGGCACGCCTACGTGACTTGGAATCAGCCAGAGTACCGCGAGCATGAGTAAGCCAAAGGGAACGGATATGAGCAACGCGCCCCGTACCATCAGAGCCTGGTCCGGCTCACTTGCTAAATTCGCCACAATAGTTGCTGGCATTCCCAATACCGCGACTGTCTCGATCAACCCCGTTGCACCAAAGATGGCGGAGACAATGCCAATTGAACGCGGATCCCATACGTGCGTCGCGATAACAATGAAGAGTCCGCCGAGCATGCCGAGGAGAAGGTTGTCGCCGATCAGTAAGACCGACGTCCGATAGAGCCTGTCTTTGCGAAGAGCAACCACAAAGCCTCTGGCCTTGGAAAAGCCCCGATGCCGAATTCTCGAATGCTGTCTTCCTTGACTGTCTTGAGGTTCAACGTGAGCCATCACGTACCCAGCCTTTAAACACTTTGCGAGTCCAGTGGTGCACGATAGGCGCTGACTTTGTCGATGAAGCATTTCTCGCGGCGCCAGTCTTCAGTGCGAACTGTTGGATTGACGATGATCTGATGTCTTCTCCTCACGTGGTCGACCTGCTCCATGAATCCTGACGGGTGGAGTGGAATTTCAGATATCTTCGCTGCGCGCAGACCCTCTAAGGTTCTTGAGTCATAGTAAACGGTCGCGAACCACAGAGATAAATTGGCTCTCAACTACACTCGAGGCGTCACTCAGGCAAGTTAGTGCTCGCTTCGCCCAAAAGCATGCTGTACCGGATGGATTCAAGTCATACGTAGCGCAGTTGAAATGACCCCATGATGAAGAAATTGGGCTCTCGACTCGGGAAGGCACCACAACAATGACCACAATCGAAGAGGTTGACCAGATAGTTGGGGGAGTTCCCTATATGACCCTGGACCAAGCTCGCATCCTGCAACGGTTCTGGAAAAGCGCGCCAGAAGGCGACGCACTGGAGTTGGGATTCGCCTACGGAAAAGGAAGCGCTTATCTCGGTGCGATTGCTTCTCAGTTAGGACGTCGTGTGACTTGCATCGACAATCTGACAGCGCACGACCGTAATCCGCTGGCCGAAGAGACCGTGAGATTGGCTGGAGTCGCCGACAACGTCGATCTCGTCTTCGCGGAAAATGGCTATCTATGGTGGATGAAGCAGCAACTCGAGGCACAGGTCGATTGCAGGAAGTTCAGTCTTATCTACCTCGACGGCGCACACGATTGGTTCGTCGATGGATTCGCTACGCTCCTTCTCGACCGATTCATCGTGGCTGGCGGCGTCCTTATCCTCGATGACCTGAACTGGACAATGGCCTCGTCGAACGCACCAGATATCGTCGCACGACGGGCGGCGCTGACGGAAGATTTGGTCAACACTCAACAGATTCGTAGTGTGTGGGAGCTGCTGCTCCAAAGAGACAGGACGTGGGGCGAGTTTGAGGAGATTGGCGACTGGGGAATCGCGCGGAAACTTTCTGCCGCGGATCTCCGCCCTTCGGTAGAGCGAGTGGTGGTTCGTCCTACTCTCCACGACGTCGTTTCCGCGGTCGCGAGGAGGTTCCGTCGAGGTGATGCTCGCACCGGCACCCACGATTGGAATGGTTGACGCAACTTACTTCCGCGAAAGACTTCATTTGTCACGTCGCTGACGTGACTACGTTTGACTCCCCATCGGTTGCCTCTCCGACTCTCGCCGGACTCGCTCTTGGACCTAGACGGCTGGCAAACACGGCGATTTACGTTTCCCATCGGCTAGAGGACTGTGGCCACGCACGTATCGGGAATAATGGTGAGATGGCTCCTACAGTTCGAGCAGTTAGTTGATCGATGAGAGTCCACCATCCAAATCATCGACTCCTCACGAATCTCCGTGTGGATCCCAGACCAGCTGACGCCGGAATTAATTTGAAGACTTCTCTAGTAATAGTCAACAAAGACGAACGGCTCCTGCGCGACACGCTCGACGCCGTCAAGTCATTCGTCGGCAACATTCTCGACGAGGTAGTGGTGGTGGACGCCTCCAGCCGCAGACTTGACGACATTCGGCTCTCTCACGAGTGGGCGCGTTGGATTGACTTTACGCAACCGGAAGGCGTTCGCATCACGATCGCCCATCAACGCAATCTCGGAGTGCGCGAGGCTGAGGGTGACGTCATCGTGTTCACCGATTCGGGCTGCCTACCCGAAGATGGCTGGCTTGCGAGGTTGCTCGCGCCGATTGCGGACGAGGGGGAGTTCGTTTCGTGTGGCCCCGCGAGGTCGATTGGAAAGAGTGTCTATTCGGGCGTTCACTGGTGGGGAAACGCCGACAACGACTACGTTCCGATGGCCACCACCATCAATTTGGCGTTTCGTCGCGAAGCCTTCGAGGCCGTTGGAGGGTTCGACGAGGCCTTTGGCTCAGCGGAAGACATTGACTTCACGTGGAGACTTACACACGCTGGTTATCGTCTTCGTTGGGTGCAGGATGCCGTGGTCAGGCACGACTGGGGAACACCAAAAAGGCAACTTCGTCGTGCTTTCTTTTACGGACAGGGAGGTTGTCGACTTCTACGGAAGCATCCACAGCGATTCCGCGAGGTGGCGAATCAGAACTCGGTGCCGATGGTGTACGCACTGTTCTTGCTCGGTTTACCTCTGACCATGAAGTGGCGGTGGTATCCACTACTGCTGTTGTGGCCAATCTGGCGCCATCGAAAGGAGGAACTTCGCTGGCTGGTGCTTCTAGACCATCTGCTCATGGGGGCCGGAATGCTTCGAGAGCTGATAAGGCCCGGATCGTGAACGCCAATGTCTCTGTGTTGGTGACGCCT
The DNA here is from genome assembly GCA_036509795.1 of Acidimicrobiales bacterium. Taxonomy (GTDB): domain Bacteria; phylum Actinomycetota; class Acidimicrobiia; order Acidimicrobiales; family RAAP-2; genus RAAP-2. The sequence continues at coordinate 41,695 of DATCEX010000064.1, read as the reverse complement.
CACGCGGGACTGCACTATCTAGAACCCCTTTACCGCGAGATTGAATCGTCGGGCGTTAAGGTGCGCTTCGCCAAGGGACCGACGCCCTCTCAAACTCTCAACATTGCATTGTCCCCTGCCGTACTGACCTGGTATCGCATTCTCGGCTACCAGGTTTTGCACATTCACTGGGTTTTCCAATTCTCCCTACCCTGGGCGCGAGAACGCAAGTGGGCCAGGCACTTGATGGAGTTGTGGTTTGGCGTCTATCTTCGAACGGCTCAAGCCTTGGGATACTCGATCGTATGGACCGCACACGATCTGTTGCCGCATGGGCAGATCTTCGCGGACGACCTTCGCGCACGAGACCTACTCCTCTCTAAGGCAACGGCAGTGATCGCACTCTCGGAATCAACTGCCGTCGAAGTCATTGCTCTTGGAGCACAACTCGTTCGCGTGATTCCGATTGGGCCCTACACCGATCACTACCCCGTGAAACTCACGAGGGAGGAGGCAAGGTCCAGTTTTGGATTCTCCGATGACGACCTTGTGGTAGCCCTTATTGGACGAATCGAGGAGTACAAGGGGGCGGACCTCCTCTTGAAAGCCGTCGCTGAGTTGCCAAAAACTTCGAAAATCAAAGTACTGCTCGTAGGTTCGTGTTCGGACCCGACCTATCGAAGGAAGATTGACAACCTGGCCAGCCAGACCGATGGAAGAACCCTTGCAGTGCTCGACTTCGTGCCCGACGAGGATCTTGCGCGTTACTATCAGGCTACTGACTTCGCAGTCTTTCCTTTCCGGGAAATTACGAATAGCGCGTCGGTCTTGCTGGCTCAATCGTTCGCACGTCCCATCGTGATTCCGGACTTGCCCTTCCTTCGGGATATTCCCGCTGAGAGCGCCATTCGATTCGATTCGACGATGGGTTCACTCGTCAATTCGCTTCGGCAAGCTGAGGACCTCTCAGAGTCGCAGTATCGCAAGATGAGCGCTGCCGGGCTTGCCTGGGCGACTCGGTTCGACTGGTCCGATGTCGCTCAAGAGACCATCAAGACATATAGATTGGCGCGCTCAAGTTAACCACGCATTCTCACCAACCGCGTTAAGAGGTAACGCGTCAGTGATACACGCGAGTGGCTCCCGTGGAGTACACAACGTTGAAATGCTTATTGAAAAATTTTAGATTCGACCGATACGCGCTCTGAATCGCACCGTTCTCGGCCTCGGCTTGGGAGAGTCCATATTTCAAGTTGACTGTTGAAAGATATATGTACGACCCGTTGTCAACTTCGGGCGGCACGATCTCAGTGACGAGGTGATAGTTCCCGGGTTCGGACAGTAAGACGAGATGACCGAAGAGATCGCTTTGAACGATGTCCGATGATGCGAGGTTGTTGCGAAGCCATACGGCTGTCGCAAATTCGGGCGTAGAAGCGGTAAAGTCCTCCGTGTTCCAGTTTCGCGCTGACAGAGAGCCTGGAGTTTGGCCTCCAAAGAAAAGCGAGCCGAGCCCAGTAGCGGCAGCAATGAAAATCGCCAGGATGACAAATCCCGCGGACGACAACGCTCGAGCCAATCGACGATCGCGCAAGATTTCTACGGTGCGAAACGACGAGACTACGTCGTCAAGGAAAAGCGTGACCGGTGCGGCGAGCAATATTGCGGTGAAGATTGCAGCCCTCTCCGGATTGTAATAATTGGCCAGAGTCCCGGAGAATCGAAGAATTCCGCCGATGAAGAGACCAGCGACGGCAAGTCCCACGAGGTCAGCGCTGTACTCGTACGATCGACGACGACCGAGTCGGAATATTCCATAGAGCAGCGATATTCCAAGGAAGATCCAAAGAGCCTCGACCAAGAGATACGTCGTTTCTGTCCACGCTCCCTGAAGGCTTCGAACAACACCTGGTGAAACCGGAGCCGACGCAGGAGCAAGTCGGATCGAGCCCGAGCCGGGAATTCGCGCGATCCACGAATCCGCCTTGCTCAACTCCTTCACCAATATGGACTCAAATTGCCGAGGCGGAATGTTTACGGCGTTGGTCGACGTCGAGAATCCAGTTCCTATTGACGTGATTGCGCTCGTTGGCGCGCTGAGAGCGTCATTGCGGGTGACAACGAGATTCCATCCGAAGGCCGCGGCGACAGCGACTACCACGAGAGCGCCATTGATCATCTTTCGCGATTGCACGTCGTAACGGTGTCGTTCGATCCGAACTTTCGGGATACCGACCAATCCTCTGGACCATAGCCAACCAACGGGCCAAGCGCAGAGGAGAATCACCGCTACCAGATACGAAGTGGTGTAGTGAGTGAAAGATATTGAGATGATCAAAATCCAGACGATCACTTGTGCGGGCCGCTTGATCATCGTGCGGTCAAACAGAACCATCACTACCGCCGTCAACATGGTGAGGGCCATTGCTTGACGAGTGATGCTCACCAGCTCAGAAGAGTACGCAACGCTCGAAATGATGAGGCCGACCACGACTGCGAACGCGAGCCCTGGCCGAGGCGCGCTCCGACCGCTCGTTATCCAGCGTGGAACGCTCCGAATTGTTGAAAACACGGCCAGAGGTATAAGGGCGAGGATCGCCGGAACGACAAGTTGAAAAAACGCAAGTAGTCGTAACTTCACCAATGAATGAAGGACCGCTGGAAGCACGGTAAGCGACAACATCGAGGCGTAGGGATCGTGGTTGGGCGGTATGGTCCAGACCCCCGCGTGGATCGTGTTCCAAGCGACCCCAAACTCTTGTTGGACATCCCAGCCATAGAGATGAGCACCACGCAAACTCGTCGAAAGTAGCAGCGCCAATGAGCCGGCGTAGAGGAGCGTGTTCAACGGCCACCTACTCGTCTTGCTCCAGCCACCAACAACGCCCGCAAGCAGCACGACGACGTCGAGGATCGTCGAAAACACAGCGAGGTGAGCGTCGCCGCTGTAATTAAGCTGTGCGACACCAAGAATGGACACCACGAGAAGCACTCCGGCTGCAAGCGCGCCAAAGATGTTTGCCGTACGTACACCGTCGAAGATCCAAGTGACAGGATCGTTGTTGCGGACGGCCCCACCGACCAACATCAGCAATGCAACGAGAAACCAGATCACGCTCTCGGGCATCGGATCCAGAGGGTGGGCGAGACCAAGGTGCGGACCAATGAGACTGGCGACACCACCGACAACCATGATGGTCGTCATGCTCAGACATACAGCCAAGACCAAGCGGCCAGCGGAGCTTGACGGACGGGTACGAAGGAAGGACATCAGGCCGGCTCCTGGGAGAAGGAGGATGGTGATGACCCCGGGCAAAGGTGCGACGGGCGAATGACTAAGGGCTAGCCCTACAGAAGAAATCACGGCGAACACTAGCCAAAGTCCTGTTGGGGCTACTTTCGACCAGGACACCCTCAAGAGTTTCCAGGCGTCATCAGGCGAAGACGGGAAAACTAAACTTTTCCGATCTTCCGGTCGTTGCGTGATCACGATTTCAACATGGGCACGGTGAGAAAGATGTTGGTGCCCGTGAGTGCAATCTGCATCCTGCCTGTAACTGCGCCGCGTGAGGGTACGAGAATCGTCATCGTCTGTCCATCGTTCAGCGTCTCGACGCCGAGGCTGATCAGCGCACCCTTTTCAGTAGCGCTCCAGTGATAAGTCCTTATCCGGCCCGTACGATTCGTCAATCGAATCGGTACCGACTCACCTACGATAAATCCTCCCGAGGCGTTCGACGGACTGCTCAGCGCGAGGGACGAATAAGAAGATGGGGCGAAACTTCCGTGCACGGAGCTGAGCAGAACTCGCTGGATTGGCGTGAAACCGAATAGAAGGACGGCAACGAGGAGGGCCAAAACGAGCCTGCTCGAACCCGCGCCGAATATCCTAGGCATTGCTTCAGGCTACTTGTCGACGATAGAACCAGCGAGTCGGCCATCGGGATTGCGCCTTATTCTGTTAGGTTCTCCACCTGCTCGATTCACTAAGAACACGGCGACGTGGCAGAACCATTGGCTGGCAATTCGAACCGGCGCGGTTGCCCCCATCGATAGGCTCGGCAACTAACTGTGTCGAGAATTTTCTTTGCGAAGATCCAGTCGTCGCGCGTCAACGGGTGAAAGTGAAAAGCCCAACGAGGCGACGCTCGATCCTTCCAGTCCGTTCGGAGTGAATTGAATCAGCGTCCAGTCATTCGAGCGACGATTGGCCCAAAGACTTCCAACGAATCGCCCGGCACGACGATGTTGTTGAATCCCCATCTCTCGCGCAGTTCCATAAGTCGATCACAGAGTTCGTCTTCAGTGCCTATGAGAAGAACGGGGAGATTGAGGGCGTCGTCCCCGTGAAAACCAAGCATCGTGGCACTACGAACAGCTGCACGTTGACTGCCCACGACCGTGGCGGCGATCGCCACAATTTGAAGTTCAAGCGAATCGAACCGATCGCCGGCCCCGTCACGTACCCAATCCAAGCAGCGGTCAAAGTGTTCGGAGGTCGCCGCACTCGAAATGTCGTCGCCTTTTACGCCGGAAGCCAGGCTCGTGTTTACACCAACGATGTCTGCCTGTTGGGCGGCGAGTGTGAGGATCCGCTTGCTCCCACCACCAACGATGACTCGAGGAGATTCGTCCGGGCGGGGATCGCAACGAGCGCTATGTACCGAATAGTGGCGACCGTCGAACGATGTCTCGCCCTCGGTCCAGAGTGCTTTCATAATTGCGATGCTCTCGGTCAACCGATCGATCCGCACACCCGGTGATTCGTACTTGATGCCGGTCTCTTCATAATCGCTGCGAAGCCACCCAGCGCCTAGTCCAACCTCGACACGCCCTTCGGCAGCCATCGCGAGTGCAGCGATCTCCTTGGCGAGAACGACCGGGTTACGGAGGTCATTGTTCAGCACCAGCGTGCCGACGTGCAGAGACGTGGTCGCCTCGGCGGCTACCGTGGCAGCCACCAAGGGACCGAACTGGGCATCGAAGTGGTCAGTCACGTAGAGCGACGAATAGCCGAGGTCCTCGGCTTTTCGAGCTCGGTCCCTCCAAATGGACATGGTCGGCGCAATCGAGGAATGTACCGCAAATCGAAACGGGCGCACGTTCTCTAAAACCTCCGCTGCGCCGCTACGAGGGCCGGGGCGTACCGGCTAACTAAACGGAGTTTACTCCTAGCTCGTCGATATAGTAGGCGTCGTGCCGGCACAAGTGACGACAGTAGATGCTGATACGGCGCCAGTCGAGATCGCCAGGGTGCTGCGCGCGGATGGCTGTGTGGTGATTTCGAATCTGGCTGCTCCGGATTTGATGGACCAGATCCTGGCCGAGGTCCAAACTCACCGCGAAGCAACAAGAGTCGGCGATACCGACTTCTTGGGTCACGCGACTCGGCGCACGGGTGCTCTGATCGCTCGTTCACCGAGCGCGAGGACTCTCGTCACGAACGACGCCATTTTGAGCACCCTCGACCTCACTCTGGGCGACCACGGCAGCACCTTCCAGTTGGACCTCACCCAGCTCATCGATATCGGACCGGGCGAGCCGGGTCAGATGATCCATCGCGACCAGTGGTCCTTTGACCATTTCCCGTTCCCTAAAGGTTTTGAGGCGGAGATCGCCACCATGTGGGCGGCGACGGACTTCACCGAAGAGATGGGTGCGACTCGAGTGATTCCTGGAAGCCAGCTCTGGGAGGACGATCTCTCCGAGGTCGATCCAGCCCTGACGACCGGTGCGGTGATGAGTAAAGGATCGGCCCTTCTTTACGTCGGATCGCTTTACCACGGAGGCGGACCAAACAAGTCCAACGTCCCTCGAATCGGAGTCAACATCGGCTATTCGCTTGGGTGGCTTCGCCAGGAGGAGAATCAATATCTTGCGTGTCCTCCAGAGATTGCACGAACCCTCCCCGAAGGACTTCTCCGGCTCATGGGGTATCAGCGAGGTTCCGTCGGCCTCGGGTACGTGGACGACGTGCGAGAGCCCATTGACTGGCTCTACGATCTGCCATCAGTGCAAACTGATTATTACGCGTATCGACGTAGTGCCCGTGCTCTTCTCAAAAGAACGGAGCTGTACGCGCCGCCGACCACATGAGCGGCGTGGTTTGTGTTGAAGGTGTTCGAAAGACAACGCGAACTCGACAAAGTGCTATCCATGCGAAAAGCGTGGTGGCCCTGTCGAACGACGGTTCAAATCTGGAGTTAAGTAAACTATTCTCTAGGGAATGTCTGTTGGACGAGATAAAAACCAATAGTGATCAGTCGCTTCGAGATAGTCAAGCCTGCTTGCCTGCACTTGGAGACGGACACGGAGTCAGCCATGAGAATTGAGAATCTGCAGAGGAGTGACGACCGATGAGTGACGTTGACTCGACCATTAGAGAGATTCTGGACGCGCACGGTCGTCTACCCATGTCCGCGCAAAGTCTCGAGGAGACCGACGATCTTTTTGAAAAGGGCCTCACCTCACACGCCAGCGTGAACGTGATGCTTGCACTTGAGGATGCCTACGACTTCGAATTCCCAGACGAACTTCTGGTTAAGAGCACCTTCGAAAGCATTGCGGCGCTTCGCGGCGCGCTCATCTCCCTAGGTGTCACGCCTACCTGAAGCGAAGGTCAATTCGCCGCCACACCGGAACGAAGAACGGGCTCGAGCCCTGCCATCGATAGCAACGTTTTCTCGTCCAATTGATTAGACCTGTTCAAGGGCATCGTGTCGACGATTTCAATTCGATCGGGCAACATATTCTCGGGTATGAATTGCCGTGCCGCTCGTCGAAGTTCGACGTCGGAGAGTTTCGTCTCGGTGGTCACGAATGCCACGATCCCGGGCCCGTCTTCACGGTCAAAAAGTAAACACGCTGCTGAGTCGACGTGCTCAATTTTACTCATAGATTCGCTCAGCTCGTCGAGCGATATGCGTACTCCACTTCGTTTTACGACGCGATCATTGCGGCCGACGTATACGTAGTTCTCAAATTGATCACGGTAGGCGACGTCACCCGTACGGTAAAGGTTGACACCGGCCACGATGTCGCTTCGCATGACTTCACTCGTGACGAGGGGGGCTGCCCAGTAGCCGTCCATGAGTTGAACACCGCCTATGTACAACTCTCCCTTGCGAAGTGCGTCCTCGATCACACGCCCCTCGTGGTCCACAAGGACGAAGGAGACGCCTGGGTGGGGACGCCCAATTGGCACTGCGCCATTTTCTAACATGGTGGGTGTCAATTCCATGTTCGTGGCGGCAATAGTCGTCTCCGTAGGTCCGTATCGATTGAAAACTCGAACGGCCGGCGCTTTTGACCACAACGCTCGAAGATCAGCGGTTGAGGTCGCCTCGCCGCCAAGAGCAATCATTTTGAGTGTCGAGTCATTGAGTTGGGCCATCCTTCGACTAGCGAGCAAAAGTCGAAGGTAACTGGGCGTGAATCCCGAATAAGTGATGCCCTCGGCCTCCACGGTCTTGAAGAACGTTTGGGGATACAGAAGTGCGTCGCGGGGCCTCATCACGACGGTGCCACCAGAGACCAACGTGGGAAACAGATTTGCGTAGGAGCCATCAAAGTGAAACGGGGACACGCAGAGTGTCTTGGTGGCGGGGCTCAATCCGAGTGCGCTTGCGGTCGATTCCACGGCCGCGGCAAAGGCAGCGTTGCTGATTTGAACGCCCTTCGGAGTCCCAGTCGTACCCGAGGTGTAAATCAGATAAGCGGCCAGATCAGCCGCGTCAATCTCTGCCTCGGGAGCGTGGCTTTCAGTGCGGAGCGTGTCGATTGGTACTACGGGTGAATTGCCAAGAAAGGCTGCTCCGCCGCTCCCACTTTTGACGAGGTTGACCACCAGCAACGGCAAGCAATCCGCCACTACCGTTTCAAGGCGCGGCGTGGGGTCGGTGACCGCCAAAGGGACGAAGATGGCCCCTGTCCACTGACAGGCCAACGCGACGATGATGAAATCGACCGAATTGGGAATAAGGAGGGCGACGCGATCGCCTACGTTGACCCCACGAGCCCTCAAAGCGCCGGCGAACCGCGCTACTTCGTCGATCAGTTGTGCGTAGCTCAACTCTTTCTCGAGGTCCTTCGCCGCCGGATGATCCGGATCGATGTGAGCGCGGCGAATGATTGATTGGAGCACGGTCGGGCTCGCTCGGAGCCCCTGGCCTTTCACGGTCACTTCTGGGCACCACGCAACAGCATGCCGGGCAACTCACCCGTGGCCTCGCCGTCTTCGAACGTCACTTTGCCGCGCTTCACCGTGAAGCGATACCCGCTCGCCGATTGAAGGAGACGGCGCCCACCCGCCGGCAGATCTGTGACAATTCGAGGTGTCGCGCAGGCAAGGCTTTGAAAGTCGATGATGTTGAGGTCAGCGAGCAGCCCGGGAGCCACGACGCCTCGATCGAGCCATCCGAAATGCGCAGCGGGACGTCGTGTCAATTGGTGTATCACCTCCTCGAGAGGAATCTTTGTCTCGTCGGCACGGTCGCGAGCCCACAGCGTCATGTAGCTCGTCGTCATACTCGCGTCACAGATGGCGCCGCAGTGCGCGCCACCGTCCGAAAGGCCAAACATCGCGACAGGGGACGTGATCATCTCCCGAACCGCGTCGAGATTTCCGTGGACGAAGTTGAACAATGGCGTGTAAATCAGTTGGCGACCCTCTCGCTGCAACTGCACGTCATAGGCGTATTCGCGCGGATCCAGTCCCAAACGCCTTGCAGTGGCACCGAGAGATTGGCCTGCTTCAAGGTCATAGTTGACCGGCTCATCGAGAACGAACATCTCGTCGAATCGTCCGTAAAAAGCGTGACCCGCAAACGCGTCTTTGCCCGAGGTCAGCGCCGCGTGGCTCGCAAGAATCTTCGCGCGAAGGTCGGCGCTCCGCAACGCAATGATCCGTTCCTCGAGTGGCAACGACGCGACTCGCGCGTACGCCCGCACCGGGGTAAATACGTTCGTAGAAGCCTGGAGACCGAGCAGTACGCCAATCGGTCGCGGAGCAACTTGTGCTTTGACGTCGAGCCCTTCGAGTTTTAAGGAGGTCGCCAACGCCATGAGATCGCGCCACCTCTCGGGGGCTTCGAAGTCTTGCTGGACCGTGAGGCTTACCGGACGTTGGCTGGTACGCGCAGTGTCCGCTATCAAAGAGAACTCCGCTGCGACGAATTCATCGTCTGCCGAGCGGTAACTATCGGAGACGAGTTGAAAGACTCCCCGCCCCTTCGATTTGAGTACTGACGCCAACGCCTGCAACTCGGGCTCTCGAGCCCACAGCGTCCCAAGACTTTCGCCTCGGCTCGTGCGGTGACGCTCGGTGCGCGACGTGGAAACTCCGAGAGCTCCCGCGTCGAGCCCTTCGCCCAACAGACGGGACATCTCGGCGAGTTCATGTTCGGTGGGCTGTTCAAGCGGGTCGCCTCCTCGTTCGCCCATTACGTAGGCGCGCAGTGCCGCGTGGGGCACGTGCGTCGCTACGTCAATGGTGCGAGCTTGGCGCTCCAGGGCATCGAAATACTGCGGGAATGACTCCCAGTCCCACTGAAGTCCTTCGTGGAGTGCGGTACCTGGAATATCTTCGACACCCTCCATCATCTCGATAAGTTCTTTGTGGAAGTTTGGTGCGACGGGTGCGAAGCCAACGCCGCAGTTGCCCATGCCTACCGTGGTCACGCCATGATGCGACGAGGGCGCGAGCCAAGGATCCCACGTCGCCTGTCCGTCGTAGTGCGTGTGTGGGTCGATAAATCCGGGCGTAACCAACAAGCCGTGGGCGTCAATCTCACGTCGGCCCCGCCCTACTTCATCACCGACGGCGCTGATTCGATCACCCTCTATCGCCACGTCACCGTGTCGCGGTGGACCGCCAGTGCCGTCGTAGATCAAGCCGTTTCGAATCACTAAATCGGCACTCATGGTCGCATCACCTTCAGCTACTCAAGGCCCAGCGTCGTATCGCCCTTCGCGAGTCAGTCAATTCTTGATACACATCGTCGGAGAGCGAAACGTTCGACGCCTCACAGTTCTCTTCAAGGTGTTCGATCGACGTCGTGCCTGGTATAGGCAACATGTACGTCGAACGTCGGAGGAGCCACGCCAGACTGATTTGAGCCGTCGTCGCTCCGAGTTCTGACGCGAGACTTTCGAACGGTCCACCGGTCGCCGAGAGCTTGCCACTGCCTAAGGGGAACCACGGAATGAATCCGATATTGTTCGCTTCGCAGTAGTCAACGACGTCGTCACTCTCGCGTTGAGCGAGGTTGTAGAGGTTCTGTACGCTGACAATTGGCGCGAGAATTCGTGCCGCCTCGATCTGTTCCACGCTCACTTGCGAGAGGCCTACTTCACGGACCTTGCCCTCGGCTCGTAAGTCACTCAGCAGGCCGTACTGTTCATCGGCGTTGACGCCAGGATCTACCCGGTGAAGTTGAAAGAGGTCGATCGCCTCGACACCGAGCCGCTTGAGGCTCCCCTCGCACTGCTTACGCAAGTAATCGGGTCGGCCGCACTCGTCCCACTGGTCGGGACCCGATCGGGTGAACCCGGCTTTCGTGGCGATGATCAAGCCTTCCGGATACGGATAAAGCGCTTCACGTATAAGTTCTTCTGCGACATTGGGACCGTAGGAGTCGGCGGTATCGATGAGATTCACGCCGAGTTGCAGGCTTCGGCGCAAAACCTCGACGGCTCGGTCACGATCGCTTGGTGGACCCCAAACGCCGGCGCCGGTGAGTTGCATTGTCCCGAAGCCGAGCCGTCGAACATTCAAGACACCTAACTCAATCGTCTCGTCCGCCACCACTGGATTCTCCTCCTCAGACGTACCTTAGGACTCACTTTTGGCAACAAAACGGTGTCCAAGTCACGTCATCGTACCGCGCGCCGTGTCAACCCTTCATCCTGGTCCGGCACCATCACGAAGGCATAACCTAGTTTTTACTGCATGATCAAAGAGGGAAGCGAGCGAACCAGGGCGCCTCGCTATCGAGTGGCGACGACGTACACGGTGACATCGGAATCAAATTTCTTCGACGCAACACGGAGTCGCGACGATGATTGAGTTCGCCATAGTTGGCTTAGGCCCTTGGGGGCTCTGCGTTCTGGAGCGAACGGTAGATCGAGCGCGACGCGTCGGCACCACCGTTCGGGTCCATGTCGTGGAACCGGGTCAACTCGGCGGAGGCGTCTATTCTGCCGCGCAACCCGACTACTTGATTTTGAATAACCCGTGTGGCCAGCTATCGCTCTACGCCTCCCCCGATGAAAACGAAGACCCCCCTTACGCCGTCGGTCTCTTCGAGTGGGCAGTTCGGCAGGGATATCACCGAGTGGGCCACGCGTACAAGATTGGCTCGGGAGGCGAAACAATTTCGCCCTCCGACTACCTACCGCGTCGGCTCATGGGCGAATATCTCGCCTGGTTCTACGAGGCGCTCGTCGCGAACTCGCCTAACAATCTTGAGATCGTCCGTCACTTCGCCGCGGCGATTGACATCACTCCCGAAATTGGCGGCCGTGAATCCGTGTCACTCAGTGATGACACAAAGTTGACAGTGGATCACGTAGTTCTCACTTCGGGGCATACGTTCAATGAAGAACCTGGAAGTGACCCCAGTGAGGTGCGTTACCTACGACCGTATCCTGTCGAATACTTCGAGAGCGCCGTACCACCGGGTGAATCGATTGCCGTTGCCGGAATGGGTCTCGTCGGCTACGACCTCATCACGGCTCTCACCGTTGGACGCGGTGGCGAATACAAAGACGAAGGCGATCGAAAAGAGTACGTGCCTAGTGGCCGCGAACCAGACATCCTTCTCTACTCGAGATCGGGGGTTCCCTACTGCGCGAAGTCAGCGCACGGGGTCGATCCGACGGGCGACTATCAGCCGATCGTCTGCACTCCGCAGGCATTTCGGGACATGACGAATCCGTCGGGTTCTCCATTACGAAGGCGCGTGGACTTTCGAGACGACTTACTCCCCTTGCTCTACGCCGAGATGCAAGTTCGCTTTTATGTCCAGTCCGCGATGCAACGCAGTGGCGCCGCGGCCGCAGCGTCGGTAAGAGACGAACTTGAATCAAGTTTGATCGCCGGGACATTTGCACGGGCAATCAACCGTTTGGAGCCGATCTACGGTCCCTTCGATCCCGTCAGCGTTGTGTTCGCTGACGACGGCGCCACTTTCGAGTCGGCCGCCGCCTACCAAGCTCACCTCTACGGCATGGTCGAGATCGACCTCGACGACGCTCTCATGGTGGGCGGGAGTCCAGTAAAAGCTGCTCAAGAAGTCACGCGAATACTTCGCGATCAAATGCGTGGCGTGATCGAGTACGGGGGGCTTTCGATGCAGTCGTTCATTGATTTCCAATCCAACGTCAGAGGACGAATCAATCGAATCGAAGCTGGGCCGCCGCCAGTTCGCTCGCAACAACTCTTGGCTCTCCTGGATGCCGGCGTCGTTAGCGCGCCCTTTGGACCGAACCCCGACGTGTCGACGACCAGTGACGGCTTGATCCGGATCCGCTCGACCAGGCTAAGTCAGCCTTACGAATCGAGCGTGAAGTACGTAGTCCGGGGCCACCTCGATCTTCCCTCCTTAGCTCGCTCCAGTTCGCTTCTACTCAGTCGCCTGTACACGAAAGGTCGATTGACGCAGTTCAGCTACGGCGACACAACCGTCGGAAGCGTCGCGATTAGCGAAGATTTCCATCCCTACGATGCCGAGGGACGTGTCCAGACAAGTCTCTCACTGCTCGGAGTACTCACCGAGGGAGTCCGGTACTTCACGCACTACCTACCCTCCCCACGAAGTCGGCTGAGAGCTGTCTACGACGCACAAAAGACTGTGGAGGCCATCATTGGCTGATGGCGCGCCCCGCCGTCGCCGCAGGGTTACCTTCGAAGGCCACGCGTGACCCAATGAAGTAGCTCGTTAGGCCGTCGAGCGCGCAAGAGCTTGGTCAAGGTCATCGATGAGATCGTCCACGTGCTCGAGACCGATGGAGAGCCGAATCGTCTCTGGCCGTATTCCCGTGGCGATCAATTCGGCTTCGCTGAGTTGACGATGCGTCGTGGACGCTGGATGGATGACCAGGGACTTGGCATCACCCAAGTTCAACAGTCTCTTGAATAGCTGTACCGAGTCAAAGAACGCCAAACCGGCGTCATACCCTCCAGAAACGCCAAACGTAATGATTGACGGTACTCGTCCCTTCAGATATTTCTGGACGAAATGGTGGTAAGGGTTGTCGGGGAACCCCGCGAAACTCACCCATTCGACGCGGGGATCGTTCACCAAATAGTCGGCGATCGCGCGCGCGTTGGACTCATGACGTTCGAGGCGCAGCGCCAAAGTTTCGAGTCCTTGGAGAAGTTGAAAGGCGTTAAAGGGCGAGAGGGTCGCGCCGGTGTTACGAAGTTGGATCGATCGAGCCCGAACGACAAAGGGGCTCTCTGGAAAGTCTCGGGCAAAAACGACGTCGTGGAAAGCAACCTCAGGTTGGTTAAAAGTCGGGAATCGTTCCGCGTGGTCGGCCCAGGGGAACGTTCCACCGTCGACGATCGCGCCACCGAGCGTCGTACCGTGACCGCCGATGAACTTTGTCAACGAGTGAACGACCACGTCGGCACCATAGTGAAAAGGCTTCAGCATCAACGGCGTTGCGACCGTGTTATCCACAATGAGCGGGACACCGTTTCGGTGCGCGACGTCAGCAACGGCTTCAAGGTCAACGACGTTGCCCGCCGGATTACCGATCGATTCGACGAAGACGCAGCAGGTCTTGTCGTCGATCAACGCTCCAACCGACTCAGCTTGATCGTCGACGGCGAAACGCGCTTCAATGCCGAGCGTCGACAGCACATGAGCGAAGTAGGTGTACGTGGCGCCGTAGAGCTGTGGAGCGACAACAAAATTTGAACCGGCGGTCGCAACGGTCAGTATCGCGTAACTCACCGCCGCCATTCCCGACGCGACGACGAGAGCGGCCGTGCCGTCTTCGAGGGCGGCAATTCGTTTCTCCAAGACGTCATTCGTGGGGTTGTTTATCCGGTTGTAGTGAAATCCTGGAATCGCCAAGTCCATGATGGAGTTGGCGTGCTCGGCGTCGATGAAGTCGTTGGCAACCGTCATATAGATGGGCACTGCCACCGCGCGAGTGCCGTCAGCTTGATACCCCGCATGAATGGCGATGGTCTCGTCGTGCAAAATCAGTCCTTTCCTTCGCCGACCCTAGTCAGCCAGTTCGCGTAGAGACGCTGGGCCATAGAGCGCCAGGGCCATGGGGCTCGGGCCCCCACTTCGTCGAAGGGATACTGGTCGATGAGTGCCGGATCTCGCGCTCCATTGAGGATCTCGTCATGCACGCGTTCAAGTTGCTCCCAGTCCTCAATCGAGACGCACTGATACGGCAGGAAGGGCAAATCGTCGCGATCGTGGTGGACGTACCGTCTCGCGTCGCGTCGATATTCCCGCAACAGACTGGAAGGATCGTATTCGGGATGGCCCTGGACGAGCACGAGCTCACACTCGTGCTCAATTCGCGACGCCACGCTCCAACCCGTGACGTTGGAGTGAACGGCAACGTTATAGCCAACGCTTTCCAGAGACTCTCGGGGTACCGAGTTCCACCGCGAGTGTGGCAGAGAGGTCTCCGACTCGAGTCCTCGAGTAAGTGGTCGACTGACATCGACGTGCTGTGGAAAGACACCCGTACATTTTGTGGGGAGTCGAACGCGTGGGATGTCGTCAAAGATGGTGAGCGCCGCGTGCGCTGACAGGCACGACAACAAAATTGACCTGACGCGCTTACGAGACCATGTAAGCAGCTCGACGAGATCGGCCCAGTAGAGTTCGTCTTCAATGCGCGCCTCGATGGGATTTGAACCAGTAATGATCAGGGCGTCCGGCGGGTCAAGGTAGAGATCCGAGAGCGCAAGGTACTCTTCCTCCACTCTCTTCGACGTTTGCGGGCCCCGTGGTACACCCGTCATGGTATAGCGACGCACCTCGACAACGACGGACCCCGAACCTTCCGTAAGCAGCCCAAGGTATTGACGCTCCGTGGCGTCGAACGCGCCGTCGGGCATGTTGTTCACCAACGCGCACGTAATGCTGGGCAGTTCGGCCGGACCTTTCTTTCGAGGGGCACGCTGCGCCTCGGCCCTAACTAGGCGCAGCGTCACGCGTCATGGCTCACGTTGGCGTACGTGACCGTTACCTCGTGCTGGAGCAATTCATTCACGTCCAGCAGTTCGTCGTAGTCGTTGACAGATCCGACCACCGCCATAATGTGATTCCTTGATCCGTCCTTCCAATCAAGAACAGCCCCTGGGCCTTGATGCACCGTGATGGTATCTACGCCGGGATGGTCGGTTACGGCATCAAGACCGTTAATCTCCTCGACTGTCGCCGATACGGAAGGGGGCTGCAAGAAGAAGCGGTAGCCGATGCGTTCCGTCGACACGGGGCCTTCCACTTGTATGGCTTCACCCAACCCAATACGCAGCGTCATCTCTACCAGCGAGGTTCCCGCAGCGCGGTTGAGCATTTCTGGCACACCACCACCAACTCGTCCGTTCACTTCAATAATTCGAGGGCCATCAGGCGTGAATTTGATCTCTGAGTGCAAGCATCCGGTGGTCACACCGAGCGCATCAATGGCCAACGTCGCAAGGTTAAGGACGGAGAATCTGTCGCTGTCGTTCAGTGCTGCGGGAATGAAGAAACCCGTCTCGCGAAAGTTTTCAGCGAGCGGGAAACGGCCAGTCACGGCCAGGTGGCTAATCACCCCGCGCGCGACCACACTTTCGACAGAAATGTAATCGGCGTAGGGTCGGCTCGCTCGAGACGGGTCGTCGGCAAGGTACCCTTCGAGAATCATGAACGGTCGGTCCGGTCCCAAACTCTGAAGGAATTCGACGAGTTGTACTTCGTCTTTCACGAAAAACGTGAAACGGCTCCCCTGAGCTGAGCGCGGCTTCAACACGGCGGGCCAACCAACCTCCCTTCCAAAGGCGACAGATTCTTCCGCGGTCTGTTGCGGCGTAATAACGAAGCACGCCGGAGTGTCGAGGCCGGCGTCCTTCAATACACGACGCTGTTCAGACTTATCGGTCAACGCAACGGACGTCGCCAGCGATGGGAACGGTAAACCCAGTTGATGCGCGACTTGTGCGAAGGTTGCCATATTCGCGTCGAGGTACGTGACAATTCCGTCGGGTCGGTACGGTGGTGACAACTCATCAAGAATCTGGTCGACGCTTAGTTGCCCGACGTCAACGACCGCGCCAAAGCGGTGGAGAAGTTCGGTCATCTCCTGCATCTCGGGCAGGGTTCCGTCAATCATCCACAGGAGTTCGCAGACTCCCGCAGCCGCCTCCGTCAATTGCATGACGGGTACGCAGCGAGGTCCATAGCCAACGGCGACAAGTGGTCGCCTTTCGGAGGTCGAGTCGTCGACCGTGTCTCGAGGCATGCACCGGATGTTAGCGTTGAAGCGGGCATTTGATTGAGGGCAGACACTTGTCGCGAGGCACAAAGAGTTCCTACTCGTCGACAGAGATTGGAGACGCGAGAAAATGCCAGTCGAGATCATCGGAATGGTGGGCACGAGAGACGCCTCGGAGATCAAAGGTCCGTTGGTCGACGGACCCGTCGTGGACTGGATGGACGGGCCTGTCATCGACCCCGACTATTTGACGGCAATATCAAAAGCCCATGACGACGGCGGATTTGACCGGGTTTTGATTGGTTACGGAGCCGTCGGTCCCGAAGGTTGGGCCGTAGCAAGTTCGGTGTTAAATAGCACGAAAAACCTGAAAGTCCTGGTAGCTCAGAGACCAGGCTTCATACAGCCTGTCGTGCTCGCGCGAATGGCGGCGACGCTCGACCACCTTACTGGAGGCGGAAGAATCGCGATTCACTTCATCACCGGCGGAGACGAGGCGGATCAACGCAGAGAAGGCGACTTCGTCCCCCACGACACGCGATATCGGCGCACAGGCGAAATGATGGCGATCGCGCGTCGAATTTGGAGTGAGGACACACCATTTGATTTCGACGGAGAGTTCTACCGCTACGAGGGCGCGTTCAGCTCTGTGAAGCCAGTCTCAGCTGGAGGGATTCCTTTTTACTTTGCTGGAGCCTCACCACCGGCCATCAACGTTGGTGCCGCACTCGCCGATGTCTACGCGTTCTGGGGTGAACCTCGAGATCAGGTTGCGGCGCGTATGGCGACAATCAGCGACGCCGCGATCAGAGCTGGTCGGATCCTTCGTTACAGTCTCTCACTTCGACCGATCATCGCCGATACCGAGAAGGATGCGTGGGAGAAAGCGGAGTGGATTGCCGAAGAGACCGCCGCACGGATCGAATTAGCAAAGAGTCGTATGGAAGGACATCAAGACACTTACCGGGGACTCGGCGGCCATCGCAACGCAACGTTCTCGGTTGATCGTGATACCACCGGTACGACGTCCGTCGGTCGCAAACGACTTATCGAGATGTCCGCCGACAAAGATGTCTATGACGAGCGACTCTGGATGAAGGTGGCGAACCTCACGGGCGCGGCAGGGAACTCAACCGCGCTTGTGGGTACGCCCGAGCAAGTAGCTGAGGCGATGCTGCGTTACTACGATCTCGGCATCACCACGTTGCTACTCAAAGGCTTCGACCCGCTGGCCGACGCGATCGACTTCGGAGAGCGCCTGCTTCCCATTGTTCGAGAGGGAGCGGCGTCTCGCGACGCTTCCTCTGCTCGATAGCCAACGTCTCGACTCGCCGAGGGCGTATTACTCGGATTCGACACTGACGTCAGCGGCGAAGTGTTCCAATACGTGCCGGTCGAGCAGGCCAACGGCGCGGGATCTTCCGCCGGCGGAGTGCATCCCGTGGTCGAGCCCAGGAACGAGTTCGATATGACGACTCTTTGACTCGCGCAAACGCCGTACGTCCATGGAACCAAAAAACGGCACTCTTTTCAACGGCCAGACTTCGTCGACGCTGTAGAGAAGTAATAGATCGGTGTTGTCATCATTCAACTCTTCCAAAAGATCGACGGACCAGGAGGATGGCAAAAAGATTCGCAGTGCGTGCCACGACGCCGCCGCGATCCACGGGTGCTTCGCGAGGATTTTTAGCCGCTCCCCAATCTTCCGCAACACCGGGTGCCGCGCCCCTTCGAAAGATCTCACGCTGTGAAGGAAATCGATGTAAACCGGAGGATTGAGTGCACAGACTCCCCGTGCCTGCAATTTCAAGGCCGCTTCAACTGCCCAATACGCCCCCGAGCAAAGACCTATGAACACTGAGTTCGCGGGGTCTTTCGGATTCAATTCATGAGTGACGTCGATGACGTCGTCAAGCCATCCCTCCATGAAGAAAGGATGGTCGGAGTGATCGCGGAGCCGGGGGCTGTCGCCCAAGCCTCGCAAGTCGAACCGGACACTACGCAATCCAAAGCTCGCCCAACGACGAGACAGTTCAACCCAAAGTCTCGATGGTCCCGTGTGCTCTTCGTTGGCTACGTTAAACATGACGATGAGCGGGCCACGGACGTCGCCAATGGGCGCCGTCACTATGCCAAAGAGTCGACCTGTACCGATCTCAACGATTCGCTCCACAACGCACCGTTGATCATTACCAATAGAGACCGCCGCCTCCTTCGACGTTTCAATGGTGTTGAACGAAGAAAAAGTTGTCTCCGCGGCGCAGAACCATCGAACGATGCGATCCATCGTCTGGTAAGGCAGAATTGCCCAAGACGGGTCAGAATCCAAAAGGGCTGATTGCTGGTTGGTCGTCTGCCAATAGACAGTCCTTTCACCCAAATGCTTTCGAAGCCGCGAGGGCGCAGCGCGGTCACTGCGCAACATCATCAAGGTTCGACGCGCAAAAGGTACCGTTGTCGTCTTGGAAAGGCTGAGCTGGCGAATCTCTTCGATCGCTTGAGGAGTGAAGACAAATTCAGATGTTTCAATCGAAGCGCTGGTAGCGATTCGGGTCGCGTTTCGATGTATGGCCTCCAAAGCGTTGAGTTCGCGCAAGTAACTCCGCCCCGATTCACACGGATCCCATAAGACCACTGATGAGAGGTTCAAATCGTGAGTATCAGCAGCGACTCCTATCAGGGTGGCTCCAAGTCGCATCCCAACGGCTGAAACCGACTTCACATCAAGCAAGCGAAGGTACCTTGTCGCTTCGACCACACTTGATACCCATAACTTGTCTCGCTCGCCGTCGTTGAAACTTCCGCTCGAGTCGCCAGTTCCGTCGTAGTCGAAGCGAAGCGTTACGAATCCTTGGGCCGCAAGGGAGATGGCCAGGCTTCGCATTGCGCGTCTACCTGCACGTGCTTCGCGACCGATCGGGGGGGCACACACAACTCCTCCTCGAGCCTTCCCCCCTATGGGGCTAGTCAGCCAGCCGAAAAGGGGCCGTGATTCGGGCCCAAACCAGAGAGGTACTTCGGACGTTCCAGTATCCTCGGCTCTCGTCGTCACGCGATGCTCAGATCCAACTCACGCGACATTTGGCCTTGGCTCGAGTGCAAGGCAGAAGGCTTCAACTGTGAAATTTGCGGGTCTGTCATGGCAACGAACTTGGTCCGGACCAGTTCACGTGCCAGAAACCGCACGGCGTATCTTCCCTCGTCACGGTACTTTCCTCAAATTCGTCCTATCGGCATGATACATGTCGACCAGTGCAACGAAGAAGGATCGTTCAACCGGCGTTGCATGCTCCACCGATTGCACTCGAAGTAAACGCTCACCGTAGTTCGAGACACGCTTTTCCCATCGTCTCGTCGTCCTCACAGTGATTCCATGTGACGAGTTGACTTCTTTACTTCGTCCGGCGAGAACCGCCTCGGAGATACCCCCGGTGCTTCCGAAATGATGACACGGGTCGTTCAATGGTGAAATAGAGGAAATATCGTGCGCCCAACAGACGCCATCCACGCCACGCCCATTTGAGAGCATGTATCCCTCCGGTTCCTACAGACTCCGATCGCGACAGGTCCTTACGGCCTTCGGGAAATACGAACGAAGTAGTTCGTGCCCCAGCGAACCGGCTTGGTCCCAGAGGACGATGACCCAACAGATAGTTAATATAGGCGCCATGAAAATCGAGTCCGGCTTGCTGACATGTTGACATGCCCGCGAAAACTCGAGGATTGAGGTCATGAATCCAATCCACGCCTTCGGCGTCTCGAATCACGTCGAAGCACATCAATCCGCTGACGCCTAGTTCGTCGATCAGGGTTCGGGCGTCACTAATCAGTTTTGCGTCATAACGGAACTCAACCATGCTCGAAGGGCCGCGCACGTAGACGCGTTTGAGAACTTCGTACGTCGCCACGACGTCAAGACGACGATTGTTGACGCACGTCGCGCAAACGAGTGAAACGCCGCTAATGAATCGTTCGAAGAACCAGTCACTGGGCTGCTCAACAGTCGCGATGAACGCTTGAAGATCATCGAGTGAATTGAATACCTCGACTCCGGAGCCAGAAGAACTGATTCGTCGCTTGAAAGCAATCGGCAACGAAAATTGCGCGACTGCTTCCGTCGCCGTGGTGGTCTCAATCAGAAGAGTGTCGGGAGTCCGCAGACCGAGATTTCTCAGCTGCGTCGCCATGACCAACTTGTCAATGAGGACAGATCGACCTTCCCAATTGTTAGAGCGCTGACACTTGGGTAGCAAGTCGAGCGCTCGGTAAGTAGTTGCAGCGAGGCTCTCGACCGGTTGGACGTCCGTTATGTACTCGTCCGACAGGGCTCTCGAGAGTTGTTCTGGGTTCGGTCGGAAAGGAAAGGAGATGTGCCGATCGAAAAGGATGTTTCCCACCTGCCATCCAACGGTTCCCACTGAGACGCGAACCGTCCGGATTCCGGATTGTCGAAGCATTGCGGCGAGCTGAAAGAAACTCTCCCATGGGCCGTCGTCGACGAAAACAACGGTGGGCTCGTCTCGAGACCGTCTACGGGGCATCGGGGACATCGAATCCGCGGCGAAAGTGAAGGTCGAACATCAGGCGTCGACGGCGACTTCGGCGCACGAGCGTCGCCACTCATTTGAATTCGACGACTTTCGCAAGAAACGCACGGCGCACCATATCCATTTCTTCTCGCTGAGGATTCTGGCTCAAGGATGCCATACGGCGTACTAGAACGCCGTCACTGACCTGGAATCTTGTACGCTTTTGGGGATTTTTGACTTACGAACGTGAGTGTGCTTATCTGGCTTGGCCCGCTGCAGTCATTGTCTTGGCCCGCGTTGACTTCACGTGTCGGCAATCTTCACGTTCGATGAATGCAGGCGTTCGCGTCGTTGCCAGGCGGTAATTAATCAGAACGATTTGATAGTCGCGAGTGGAAAGTGATTCGAAAGTGGGGGGAATGAACACCGAAGTTACGATCGTTGGAGCTGGGCCGTACGGGTTGTCGCTCGCGGCCTATTTGAGAGCTCGAGCTGTCCCTTTTCGAATCTTCGGGATGCCCATGAGCTTCTGGAAAGACTCGATGCCAGAAGGTATGTCGCTCAAGTCAGACGGTCACGCTTCATCGATTTACGATCCGTCGGGTTCCTTTACCCTCGCTCGCTACTGCAGCGAAGAGGAGATCCCGTACGATGACTTGGCGCTGCCCGTAACGCTCAAGACTTTCATTTCGTACGGTCTGGCTTTCCAGCAAATCAAAGTGCCAGAAGTCGAGCAACGCATGATTACAGCCCTGACGGAGAACACTGAGGGATTCTCGGTGAGTCTTGACCAGGGTGAAACTTTCACCACGCGCAAGATCGTTCTTGCCACCGGCGTTGACTATTTTGCCCATGTGCCAACCCAGTTCGCTGATATTGGGGCCGAGTTCTTGACCCACAGTTCGCAGCACGCAGATCTTTCGGAGTTTGCCGATCAAGACGTTGCGATCATCGGTGCGGGAGCCTCCGCGCTTGATCTTGCCGCTCTTCTCAATCGAGTTGGCGCCCGACCTGTCATCATCGCGCGCCGGGCCGCCGTAGAGTTCCATAGCCTCCAACCTTTGCCGCGCACGTTGCTTAGTCATGTTCTTGCCCCCACCTCCGGCATCGGTCCTGGATGGCGCCCTTGGTTATGTTGCAACGCTCCCCTCGTCTTCCACTTCCAGTCTGAGAAGTTGCGATTGCGAATAACTAAGGGCTTTCTCGGTCCCGCCGGAGGATGGTTCATCAAAGACGAGATAGTTGGCAAGGTCCCAATGATCCTTAACTCAGTGGTCGAGGAAGTCTCCGTCGAAGAAGGTCGTGTTCGATTACACCTATCGACGAGCGACGGCGAGCACTCTGACTTGTCGGTCAACCACGTTATTGCGGCCACCGGATTCAGAGTGGATGTTGATCGACTCACCTTTCTCGATGAGTCACTTCGAGTTCGAATAAAGCAGGTCGAGAAGACGCCGATCCTCTCGCCCCATTTCGAGTCTTCAGTACCCGGTCTCTTTTTCGTTGGATCCGCCGCCGCAAATAGTTTTGGGCCCGTGCAGCGATTTGCGGTGGGTGCGAAGTTTGCGGCTCGTCGAGTCTCTCGACACCTCCGGCGCGCAAGGAAGTCCCGATAGCGCTCGGACTCAGTGACGAAAGTCGATCCTGACCGCGGAACGACGAGGTTCAAGTTCCGTTTTTGCGTGCTCACTTCGAAACTCGCGACGGTAACTGATTCCTCACGATGGTCGTCATCTGCGCTTCACAAGTTTTTTCGTCCCAGAGATCAGCGTTTCACGCGGTTGGACATCAACTAGGTACGTCAAGGGACGTAGGTGCGCTAGTGCGTTCTCGGGCGTTTCGTACTAGGTTTCGCTGATGAGTTGGAGGACAGGACTCGCAAAGTTCACTACTGGTGTCGTTGTCCTGATATTGGTATTGACGGCCACTATCATCGCGTCGCCGCTGGCGTCAGCCGCGCCTATTACTCAAGTGTCACCAACATCCGGCACGACTGACGTCGTCGGGAGCGCCACGTTCACCGCCGCCTTGGCCGCGGACCCGAGTTTCGTCGGGGTCACCTTCGCCAATGCGACTTTGGACTTCACCATTACGCCCAGTGGTGTGCTCCACACGCCTGGAACCCTGACAGTCGCCGGTTCGCCCTACGTTGTTACTGGTACCGACACCGACCCTAACGGCGACACGGGAACGTGGACCTACACCCTCTCGGTGACGTCTGACACGATCGTCCAAACGTCACCTACTTCCGGCACGATTAACGTCGTCGGAAGCGCCGCGTTCAGCGACACGTTGGCCGCGACCTCGGGCTTCGTGGGACCGGTCAACTTCTCCAACCCGAGCTTGAGCTTCACCATCACGTCGAGCGGCGTACTCAGCACCCCTGGAACGCTCTCAGTCGCCAACTCGCCGTACGTCGTGACGGGCACTGACGCAGACGCGTACGGGGATACAGGGACCTGGACGTATTCGTTGACCGTGACGCCTGACACGATCGTCCAGGGTCCCCCCACCTCGGGTTCCACTAACGCCAACAACAGCGCAACTTTCACAAGTGCGCTCACGGCGACTTCAGGCTTCCATGGACCTGTCACCTTCGCCACAGCGACTTCAGGCTTTACCGTCACCGGCGCCAACGTCTTGTCCACCACTGGAACACTGTCGGCTTCAAACTCGCCGTACACCGTTACTGGAACTGACACTGACACGTACGGGGATAGCGGGACCTGGACGTATTCGTTGAGCGTGACATCGCCAGTCCCCAAGACAACGACGATCGTCCAAACCTCACCAACGACGGGTTCAGTCGCAATCACGACCTCGGCGGCGTTCACCTCGGGACCGATCGCCGTTCAAAACAACACCGGACCGGTCACCTTCGTCACGACAAAGTCAACTCCGGGTCTGACGGTAAGTGCCTCCGGCCTGATCTCAACAACAGGGACACTGGCAGTCGGCGCTTACAGCGCTTCGGGCACTGATTCCGACGTTGAGGGCGACAGCGGCACGTGGAGGTACACCTTGAACGTGACCGCGGCCGCCGTGGTGGTGACGGTCACGTTTGACGGCAATGGCGGCACTGGGACGATGAAGCCCGAGAGCCGTAGCGGGCCCACCGCGCTCTCGTTGAACCGGTTCACCCGGGCCAGGCATACCTTCATTGACTGGAACACCTCGGCCAATGGATCGGGAGTCAATTACGCGAATGGTGCCGTGTTTCTCTTCGGTTCGTCGACGACCCTCTTCGCTCAATGGAAGTCCGGGAGGGTCCCCTCGCGCACCATCACCTTCGCCGCTAATGGTGGAATTGGCTCAACGGCCTCAGAGATCCACAACACACCGACCGTAATCTCCGCGAATCATTTCAGGCGAGCCGGCTACACGTTTGTCAACTGGAATAGCTCAGCCAGAGGGTCCGGCAGACGCTTTGAGGCTGGCGCGACGTACCCGTTCAAAAAATCGATCACCCTTTACGCCCAGTGGAAAAAGGTGGCGAAGAAGCCTTCCCCCGTGGTCATTTTCGTCGCCAATAGAGGTATCGGCACGATGGCGGTGGAAAGTCACCGCGGCCCTACGAGACTTACACCTAATCACTTCAGGCGAGCCGGCTACACGTTTATCAACTGGAATACTGTCGCCAACGGATCAGGTTCTAGATATTCAAACAAGGCCATCTACACCTTCACGGCCTCGACCACGCTGTTCGCCCAGTGGAAGAAGAACAAGAAGATAGTCCCGCCGCCGCCAAAGATCACAGGACCAGTGGTTGGACCCTTTGCTCGCGGATCATCAACCCTCACTCCCCTTCTCGAAAACCAGATTCAAAACATCGCGGACGAGGTGAAGGCGAAAGGGAACACGCAGATAGCCCTACTCGGCTACGGCAACAAGCTCAACGTGTCCGAGGAGCGCAATGGTGGGGTCATGGCGAAGAACACCGAATTGGGTCGCGCCCGTGACCAGTCGGTTGCGGCGTACTTAGAGGGCCGTCTCGGCGCTCTCGGTCTCAAAGGTTGGACTATATCTGTCGGTGTGACGGCGGCGAATCCTGATTCAAGCCAGTACGAGACTGGGCTTGTGATTGTAACGCTGTCGTAGTCGCCCGCTCCGAAATGCGCCTACCAAACAACTGGCTCTTCCGTCACGACAGAGACGGCCGATATCTCGGTCGGATTCGGAAGTCATCGATGAAGGACAAAGAACTCTGGCATGGGTCCACTCTCTTGTGCGCGGTTCGGATTATCAAGGTTTCATAGGGTCGAGGCCGATAGTTTTGAACTAGAGGGCCTTGCCCAAGTACATTTCAGGGGTGAGGACAACCCCGTCGTACAGGCAACGATTGGCCACTTCCCGCTTACTCCATCGATTCAACTTTGGTCCGACGCCCGGCCAATACGCAGAGTTATTACAGCGCGGCATCAAAGCGACTCAAGCGACCGTGCTCCAGCGTGGGCTGGTTGACCCGGGGATCAGTTCAGTCGCCACGCCGGCCCTCGCGGATCTAGGTCCCTTTCCGGCTCCGAATACTCCGGCGGCGACATCGTTCTGGGACGCCATTTACCGCGACAACTCCGAGTTGGTGATGTGGTGGCTCGACCGTATGGTCGCGTCGCACCATCCCCTGGCCGAACGTATGACGTGGTTCTGGCACGGGCACTGGGCAACGTCGAATTCGAAGGTCTTCTATCCGCTCACGATGCTGAAACAGAATAACACGCTCCGTAAGTACGCTCTTGCGAACTTTGAAGACATGACGAAAAAGATGGCAGTAGACGGAGCACTGAACTATTGGCTCGACAACGAGGACAACTACCTTTCATCGCCTAACGAAAATTTGGCGCGTGAACTCATGGAGCTCATGACGCTCGGGGTGAACAAGTTCACGCAAGACGACGTCACCGCCGCCGCTCGAGCCCTCACGGGTTACTCGACCAACTTGTCGAACGGCAGCGTGACCTTTGACGAAAAGCAGCACTACTCCAAGCCCCTCACCGTACTCGGAAAGACGTCGAAGCTCGACGCCACGAGCCTCGCGTCGCTGATCGTATCAAGAGACGAAAACGCCAAATATATTGCGGACCGCGTGTGGTTCCGATTCGTCTCTTCCTCGACCACACCACCGGCGTCGCTCAAGGAAAGTTTCGCCCGTCGCGACATCTCGTCGCTCGTCACTGCCCTGGTTCGCTCCTCGGCGTGGACTGATTCAAGGAACACTCTCGTTAAATCACCCGTCGAGTGGTTCGTCGGAGCATGTCGAGCCTTAAAAGTGCAGCCGTCAAGGTTGCGTCCCAGTGATGTTCAATGGGAGCTCTCCCAGATGGGCCAGATACCGTTCAATCCGCCCAACGTTGGCGGTTGGCCTTTTGGTCAGGCGTGGCTCAGCGGTGTCGCGTTCCAGTACCGATTTGAATTGGCGCAGAGCATCGTGGCGATCGGCGATCTCGCCCCGCTCTCGGTGCCGAAATCAAAGATGGTGCAGGCGTGCGCCGATTGGCTAGGAGTGGCCGAGTGGTCGAGGCGAACCGCGAGCACTCTCGCGGCGGCGACCGGAACCCCCGCTGAAATGGCAATCGCTGCGTTGCTCTCCCCGGAGTACGTGGTGAGCGCATGATCAACTGTGAGTTCGACCGACGGCGATTTCTCCAGTGGACCGGTGCCAGCATATTTGCCGCGATGTCCGCCCAAGTGTCGTTGGAGACGTTGGCGAGCGCGGCGAGTACCTCACCGCTCCCGCCTTCCACACCGATTCTTGTTCTGGTGACGCTCTACGGCGGCAATGACGGACTGAACACCGTGGTTCCCTTTACTGATCCCACCTACCACAGCGCCCGATCCAATATCGCGCTTTCCTCGTCACAGGTCCTTCCAATCACCAGCACGCTCGCGCTCAATTCGTCGATGCCAACGATCAAGGCGTTGTACGCACAGAACAAGGTGGCAATCGTTCAAGGGGTGAGTTATCCCAATCCAAGTCTTTCGCACTTTTCCTCGATGGCCATCTGGCAGTCTGGTTCGCTGGCGGACAACGTGACGTCTGGTTGGATCGGCCGCTGGCTCGATCTCCAACCCCACGACCCCTTCAACGCCATCGGAATCGGTTCGACGTTGCCCCCCTTGATGGTCGGCCAGAAGAGCGTCGCGTCTATGGTGAGCCCACACGGAATTCAACTTCCGTGGGGACCCGTAGCGTCGTTGCTGCCGCGTCTGGGTCGCACGTCGTCGTCGGACGCTCCTTTGGAGGCCGCCGCCGCGTCGTCGATCACTGACCTCTTCTCGACGGCGCAGGTGCTCGCGCCGCTCGTTACCAAATCACCCACCGGCTCGTTGCTGAACCAACAACTTTCGTTGGTCTCAACCCTCATAAACGGCAACGTTCCCACCCGGGTGTGGGAAGTGAACTTGAGTTCGTTCGACACCCACACGGGAGAACAGTCCGATCAGAATTCGTTACTGGCCGAGATCGACGCCGCGGTCGGTGCCTTCATGACGAGCATTAGCGCCGGAGGTCGTTCCAACGACGTCACGATCATGATCTATTCGGAGTTCGGTCGCCGAGTGATGTCGAACGCGAGTCTCGGCACAGATCATGGTACGGCCGGCCCGGTGTTCCTCATTGGCAACACAGTCAAAGGTGGCTTGTACGGAGAACAACCACCGCTGAACAGTCTGGACGCGAACGGGAATCTTAAAGTGACGACGGACTTCCGTGATGTCTACGGCGGACTGCTCCATGACGTGCTGAACACTCCGGTGGGGGACGTGATCCCATCCTGGAGAACGACTCTCTCCGTTCATTGAGTGTTTCGCTTCTTAGGTTCGGCGACGACATTACAAGCCATCGCGATTCAGTAGATATCCTCGTCGGGACTTTAATTCTTAAAGCCGTGCTGTCGACGTCCACGTAGGCATCACCAGAGAACTTGGCGCGGAATCAAGATCGAGAATTGTTGGATCGCAGTCACGACCACCAGAGAAAGGGTTACGGCACAATGGTGACGTGGGACGTCGGTGAGCGATACGACCTTCCGTAGCCGGTGTACGTCGCGTAGATCGACGTCGATCCGACCGAAGGATTTGGAATCGTGATCAAGCACTCACCGAACGGGTTCGAATGACAGTAGGCCACTCTCGCGCCGAAGTGAACCGTGATCACGCTCGTGGGATAGATGCCAATGCTGTTCGCGAGTACTCCGGTGACTTGGATGACAACCGGCACCGATTGAGCACTGACGAGTTGCGCGGCGACGGCGGTGAAACTCCATGACGGGACCGGAATCGCGTACTCCGGGTCGGTCGCCACTGAATAGCCGTAGCGGTTGTGCGCTTGCGCCGTGATCCAGTACACCTGATGGTTCGTGAGCCCTCTGATGATGCAGTTCGGCTGGTAGAAGACCGGCGCGGAGCACTGCTTGGTGACCGTTCCGTTCGAAATCGTGACGCGGTAGCTATTCACCGGCGCGCCACGCACGGTTGAGGGTGGATGCATGTACGTCCACACTTCCCCGTTATGGATGTTCCCCGATACTTGCTGCGGCGACATGGGGATCGCCGCCGCGCAGTCGGCGGCCGTGCTCGACCACGCGATGTTCCCCGCGCCGTCAACCGCGACGAATCGCTGCGCGCCGTACGACACGGCCGTCCACGGGGACGCTACGTCGGTCGGCACCGGCGCTTCGGACCACGTCACCCCTGACGTCGACGAGAGGAAGTTGTTGGTTAACCCGGAGGGCTGACCGACCGCGACGAAGCTGCCGCAACCAAACGTCGCGTCACTGATCACTTGGGCCGTCGAGTTGCGGTGCAGCGTCCAGACGTATCCGTAGACGGACGTCGCAATATAACCAGAACCCGAACTGTCGAAGGTGACGAAGTTTCCGTTGCCGTACACCACCGCGCTCCACTTCAAGCCGGCCATGGGTGCCAAGTGCCTGCTCCAATCCAAGCCATTGGTCGACATGACGGTTGCACCCATCGCCGAGTCAGCCGCGACGAAATGTCCACCTCCGTACGCGACGGACGTCAGGTCGTAGTTTCTGTGGCTCCACGCGGTTGTCCAATGCCTCACGTCCGTGGACGTCATAATTTGTCCTTGCGAACTCACCGCCACGAAGCGCCCTTCGCCGAACGTGACACTGGTCCACTGACCACTCGGTGCGGACACCGCAGACCAATCGACCCCGTTCGTCGAGACAATCTCCTCGGGACTGGCGTTCACCGACGACAGGGCTACGAATTGACCGTTCCCGTAGGTCACGGACTTCCAGGATCCGGTCGGCACCGGATGCTCGGTCCATGTTGAGCCGTCCGTTGATACGGCGACTGCTGCACCGTCACCCAGCGCGACCCATTCGCCGTTAGCGAAGTCAACGGCGGACCAACTCCCCACTGGCGAGGGAGCGGTCGCGACGCTCCAGACGGCCAGGGTTGAAGATCCCACCGCGCCTGTCACGGAAGGCGAGACGAGCGAGGACGCAGCAATCAGCGTCGCCACTGCAGCCGCGACCTTACGTCGAGCGCCCGGTGAACTCATACCCTTGCCTTTCGTTAATCCCTAATCTTGACCCAACAAACGTACTCATCTCTCAAGGGGCCCCAAACAAGTCCTCAATTCATGCACAACACGAGGAGCCACCGAATCAGGTAAAGCGTGCGATCCGGCGACTCAACATTTGCCGTCATCGTCAGCGAACGGTGGGAAATCAGTCCAGCCCCAAACCTTTCGAAGCGCGATACAGTGAACTGAAAGTCGTCGTTCGACAAGTTCATCGTTGGGTGCCACGAAGTGCATCTGGTTCGTTGACTTGAGGCTTGTTCTTTTCGCTTTGCACTGTTGTCTTGTCAACATCGAACCCGACAGTCAGGCATCGGACGCGTCCGGAATGCTGAGCATTCGGTTGACAATTATCTGAGACTTGCGTCAGTTGGTGTTGAGGTCTTCAATATCGCGAAGGTGGAACTATCGGTGAGCGGCTTCGAGCACCGAGAATTTCTCGAGTGGGGGGCGTTCACGTGACTCGCACCCGGAGTTGGATCCGCTAGGGAGTTGTTTGAGCAACGACGGTCGCGCTCGCGATCCCGCCGCCATGAGTGATGCTGAGCGAGATCTCTCCGATGCCTTGGGTCCGAGCAATCTCAGCGGCTTCATCGTGGAGCACCACTTCAGGTCGTCCGCCCGTAGAACGACGTACTTCAATGGACTTCCATCGCGGAATGGTCTCGCCGATATCGAGAATCTTTAGAACAGCCTCTTTCGCGGCAAAGCGCGCGGCGAAGCTGCTTGCCGCCGCTGGGCCGTCACCGCAACTCTCAATCTCGTCGTCAGTAAAGAGTCGGCGTGTATAGCGCGCGCCAAACTCATTGATCGACGCTCCGACCTCCTCTATTGATTGAACGTCAATCCCGACGAGAATGCTCATGTATACCTCTCACACACACTGCGATAGCCACCGTCATCCGTTGTGACTCCGCGCCACCGGCCTGTCACGACCTCGTCTGATTGGCACGGCCACGTTACCCACTCAGATGGGAATTGAAAAGATGTTACTCGTCTCGGTGCCGTGCGCTCTGGGCTACACCGGCGCGCCACGCAAAACGTCCCTCGTCGAAACCGGGGATGTGACTACGTCGCCGAATTTCGCAATGCACGGTATCGCAGCAACAACCGCGTACCTTTGGTCCACGTCGGAAAGTTCCGAACCGCTGCCGCAGTGGCGTGATCCTCGCGAACCACGAGATCGACACTCGTGAGTCCGTTCGCCGACGCCCATCCCGCGGCTCCGGAGGTCGACGCAGAACTGCAGGTCGTCGTTGAACATGATTGACCGACCACTCGGACCGCGACGCCTGTTGGGACGTTGTATGACAGAACGGTTGTCTTGGTCGCTTCGGGCAACGCCCCGTCCGCCGAAGTACATTCGTAACGTACGAGGTCGTGCTCGATTGAAGCCCCCGCAGAGTCCTCCACGCCGTTTGGGATTATCGCGTAAGAAACGATGGTGTTCGTCGACGGTGAAGATCTCCACAGAAGTCCAAGCAACTGCGACGAGGTCCCGCAGCGTGCCGGGCCCGTCGGGGTCGCCACGGTGGTGAACTCCGTCGCACTCTGGACGTCAGAGAAACTGGCCGCGATGAATTCCGTGCCAACCGCCACGCCGAGGCCGCCGGTCGCGCTCGATTTGAGCCCCGCTGTCGAACCCCGTGACAAGAAGACTGTTCCAATGACGACGAGAATGATCACCATCACTATCAACGCTTCGAGAGCGGAGAAGCCCTCGCTTGAGAAGTACCCATTCCGAGCCAGACGCGCACTTTTCGAGCGGACGTCGCCGCCCCTCAATCGCGACCGCGATTCCGTTGCAATCCTGATCGACTTCATCCGTTACACCACGAAATAGAATTACCAAGCCCTGACAATCGTCGAACGTTAGAGCTGTTGCGACGATGAGGGATACGAAAGTTCATAATTCTCTTGAAGACCTCAACGTAGACGTTGAAGAAATACTCAAACACCTTGGTAAAAGAGTGCTCATGCGAGATCGAAAGGTTGAAAGATAATTTGACGCGTTGAGGAACTTCTCTCGCAGGTACGGTAAATGTCACGGCGGCGGCCACCCCCATACCGACGATTGGTGCTGCGAACGTCCTTACCACCAAGTCTGGTAACAGAGTCTTGAGGAAACGCTTCATCGTCATTCACCCGTCGGTGAGCAGTCCGAGACTGTGTCGATTTGAGCGTTGGAATTTAACTTCGGCGCTACGTACGACTCTCGAAACCTCCGCGGAGTCGAGATTGCCTCGTTTTGCTCAGATTCGAGAACAGATTTGAAGGAGTACTTCTCTTCATCAAAAGCAGCGGACTTGCCATCGAGCGGTCGACCTTGCTCGATGGAGTGCTCAAGCACGCCTCGCTGTTCGGCACTCGACGAAGACGGCCTTTCGGCCGTATTGAGAAGTCCCTTGAATGCTTCTCGGATCATCGCAAGCGAGAACGTGCTTTGAGCTGAAGGAGAGTCCAGAACCGCAGAATCGCGTCGATCACCCGCGCCGACCGACGGCACTGGTGGTGTCGTCACGGCGCGCCGCGTCGGCGCAAAGGCAGACATGTTCATGGTTTCCCCAACATCTGCCCCTGCGGGAAGTGACTATTACACTTTCGTTTCAATTTGTCAAATAGTTGTGATTTGGTAGTGATTTCGTAGTGAATTATTGACTCGAGAGATAGAACACTTTGACGGATGCACCCGTTGTGCGGTGGTGTTTACTCCGCCGAGTTGAGCGTTCGATCCCAAAAAAGTTCCTCAAAGACGCACATTGGATGATTGCGTAGAAATCAGCGTGCTCAGTTCAAAAGCGAACTCGGCCGGACGTGATCTCACCCGGCGGCGCCCTCTTCATGACCAGACATATGCCCGGCGTTTTGACTGTCATCGGTCTATCGATTGAGGAGCTAATCGCAGATCCAAGCTGCAGTCAGTTAGCTCCAATCAGCGGGCCTCTTAGACTTGCGGACCTTCTTCCTCTTCCTTGTTCGTCGCTGACGCCGTCCTCGCCCTGAACATGCGACCAAAGTCCGAACGAGTCGTTAAGGACATCAACCAACCGAGTGCTTCGCCAATTGTCGGCCTCTCCTCTGGTTCGGCCGCTCCAATGACGCGCTGGAAAAAATTAAAAGTCGTTTCATCTCGGTCCGACTTGTGAACGACGCCGCCTGCCAGGAGTAGCCCATACGACCGTCCTTTTGAGGTAGTCATCACTCTCTTTTCTGCGAGCACGCAAGTTCGTCCCACCATGATTCGACTGGATCCGTCTCAGTAATTGTCATCTTGTAGAAATCAGTGAACGGCTATAGCTCACCTTATGAGAATTTGCACTCATCTGCCGTGGCGGATTCGACCAGAGATTCGCCTTTGTTGGTTTCTATGTCCTCAATCACCAAGACGGGGTTGACCGATACTTGATGTTTTGGTCCGCACTCGCTCTGCGCTTTCCATCGAAGACGAAGCGTCGCGGAATGGATTTGATCTCTCTGAGTGCAGTCTCCTGGTTGTGGGTACTTGGCTTGATGCGTTTCGAACATCGTCGACATCCCGACGTCTCCGATCCAACTACCAATTGGCCAAGGACCCTTCAAATCTTGATCAGGCAACGTTGATCCACTTGCGTCAGTTGCACTGATTCTTAGGTCATGGACTTCATCGATGGAGTTTGGCGCACCAGTTTGGACCACGATAGATAACCCACGTGCACACTTCGTTTTTGCAGTCCGTCAAGAATTCACTCCGCCTGGCAAAACTGGTCCGGTCGAACGCTTCCAACACAAGAGAAACTTCAAATGATTCGGCACTGCAAAACAACAACGTGAACGAAGCGTTTATGAAGCGGAAATCGACTCACAATGACCAGTTTTACAATGGTTGAGCGTTAACATTGGAACGGCATTCATGCGGTCGCAACGAGTTGTACGCAGTAAACGCGTGGCCCTCCCCGGCAAGGGTTTGTTGGGAAAGACCACCTCAGCTGAGCACTGAGTACTGACTTCGAGAACACCGAAGCACTCCAACATGAAACACGAAAACTCACCCCCACGCACGGCGGTCCCTGTGATTTTCATCGAAAATTAACACGATCGGTGTGGATTAAGGTGGGGACCCCTTCTCTCCGCGTTGCCGCTTCGACGATTGGCGCCGTACGGCGCACAAAATTTCCATCAGCGCGTACGTGACGATACGGATACGGGTTCGTCAGTCCGACCATAAACATGGAGTCAGACACCCCTACGCTCCGCGCGCTACACTTCGTCTTCCATCGAACTTGGGCTCGAAACGGTCGTTCTTCGCCTGCTCAAACACGAAGGCATCAATACCCCGTCAAATGTCCGACAATACGGTCTTTTTGGGACTTTCGTCGTCCATGATATCTCCGCCCTTCGATTTATTCGGAGGTGTTTCTCAGTGCTCAGCTGAGGTGGTCTTCCCCAACATGCCCTTGCGGGGGTGGACCACGTCCTCGTGGCATTTTGAAATCTGCTGCCCCATATCGTGACCGCGACGTCGACCTTCCAAGGTGAATTTCTTTGCCGACGTCGACGACGCGCCACGTCCCCGAGCTAGAAGTCGCCTCGAAAGACCCGGCGTCGGTCGAGCGGCGCGAACTTCAGGGACATCGAGACGCTGTTATCCCCTTGACTAGTACGTGGGACGTAGTAGTCTCAACATCATGGCGAAAACAACACCCCCTCTCACCGACGAACTCGGGCGTCAGAGTGAGCCTTCGTTCCTTATTCTCACGAGCTTGGCGTCGGGCGAGAAACACGGTTACGCACTGGCGAAGGACGTTGAAGCCTTCTCCGGCGTCACCCTCGGTCCTGGCACCCTTTACGGAGCCATTTCGAGACTCGAAGAACGAGGCCTGATCGCACCGGTGCCCAGTGAAGATCGTCGCCAGCCCTACCAACTCACGGCAAGTGGGCGAACGGCGCTCGCCTCAGCTGTTCGCGACATGCGGGCGTTGGCCGACGAGGGGGCGCATCGCCTCCGATTGAGGGTCGTATCTCGCCGACGCACTCTTCGACCCCTGTGTATGGGGGAAGCCCAATGAAGGCCGCCGAGCGATACGAGCATGTCCTTCGGTGGTACCCACTTAGATGGCGCAACAAATATGGTGATGGCCTAGTCGCGCTTTTGGAGGACACCTACGGCGAAAACCCTTTGTCACTGCGAGTTCGAGTCTCGCTCGCCCGGGCTGGGACCGTGGAACGCGCTCGAGAAGCCGGAGTACTTGGTGAGAGCGCAACTTCGAGCGAACGACTGAAGGCTGGATCGCTGCTCGTTCTCCGTGGATGGTCACTCTTCGTCGTCGCCGGTGCCACGTTCGCGAAATTCACCGAGCATTGGAGCATCGCAATGGCGTCTTCCCACCGAACCTTGCCCACCATTGCTGTGACCACAACCCAGTGGGCAGGCATTGTCAGTGTTTTCGCCATGCTTTTAGCGGCCGCTTTCGTGCTGCCGACCTTCGTTCGTCACATACGAGTGCAGGGTTGGACGTCCGTACGGCGTCCCATCACGCGTGGCCTTGTCTCGATATTGACGACCGCCGGGTTGGCCGCCGGGGTGATTCTGTGGGCACATCATTTGAGCATGAACCAACGAAACGGTGGGTCAGCGCTCTTCGGCGCCGCCGCTTCAATCTTCGGATTCGTAGCCCTCGCTGCTCTTGCCGTCGTCACCTCGACGGTGATCACCGTCGCGCGTGCCATCGACCTTCGTAGCGAGGCGTTGCGACTCCTCGCCTCCATAGCCATCGGGACGACCCTGTTGATGGGCGTCTTCGCCTGTGGGATAGGGCTCTGGTGGGCAAGCGAAGCGACCTACGACCCACGTTTCCTGGCCAACAGCATCGGCAGCGGCTTGCTCGCGACCTCCAACGCGGTGCCACCACCACCACTGGTTTTCGCGGGCGTTTTATTGGTGGTGGGACTCGCGAGTGCACTCGCTGGTTCAGTTCGAGTTCTCGGAGGATTAAAACGGGATTGACGAAGAGCGAGTCCTGCTCCTGGTTCACCAAACGTTAAATATATTTGGTGACGGGCGAAACTCCAAGGAGCGGGGTCGACCTTCCTTATCGGATCGGCGATCGTGCCGGCGAAGCTCACGGCGCGCCTCTTCCGTCGCAAGATCGCGCGGATGTGTCGAACGTCTAGAGGCCCGAGAGTTTTCGGATCGGTCGGGCCAAGGCTGAGTTGTCGTCATCGCCGTAGCCCTGCGAGATCAGTCCATCTTCGAACGTCGCGGCGAGTGAGGTGACCGGAAAAACGGCTCCAACGCTCTTCGCAAGGTCGAGGCCGATGCCTAAGTCCTTGCGGCCAACCAGTATCGAGAGCGTTGCGTTCTTCGCGCCTTCAGAACCTCCCGTGACCGGCGCGTCAAGCATCGCGACATGCTGCAACGACAGGCGCTCCGTGAATTCGCTGGCTTTCAGCGGACTGAGCGTCGAACAATCGATGAAGAGAGCCCCCGGAGCAAAGCCCTCCACGAGCCCGCTGGAACCGAAGAGGACCTCTTCCACCTGGGGCGAGTCCGTCAAACACGCGACAACCACGTCACACGAGCGCGCCAGTTCTTCGGCACTTGGCGCCTCAGTGGCGCCGAGTTCCACCAATTCGTCTGCTCGCCCGGCCGTTCGATTCCACACCGCGAGAGGAAAGCCTGCTCGCGCCAAGTTGGCCGCCATGAACGCGCCCATGGTCCCGAGACCGACGAAGCCAACGCGTTCCTTCGGGGCTACAACGCTCTCAGGGGTCGCACTCACCACATTCCTCTCCAATAACTTTCGAATTTGAGTCGATAACTCACCTGAGCGTACCAACGGCGATTGTTTCATTCGCTTGCCGTACTCTCTTGTTCGATACGAACGTCTCGTCTCAACAGTCAGACGTTCCTATCGGGGGCAAGTCGGGTGCCGGACACAGACGGTGGTCGGCCGCTTCGATTCTGGAGCGACCTGACGGCCGTTCTCGCCGGCGCTCGTGGAAGTTGCGGTCCCAAACACTCCGCCACGAACTGAGCAAACAGTTCGAGCGACGTGCCATCGCGTAGTGGCCATCTACGAGCAGACCAACTCCAGCAAGCAATTACCGCCCTTCCGTTCACCTGGCCCCTTTTGCTACCGCCGAAGACGTTCCTGCGGCCCACGCCGGTGCAGGTTGGTTGAATTGTGGAAGGCTGCGCCGAGGGGTTCCAGGACGAACTCGCTTCGGAGGGCAACGATGAAGAGTCTCACGATCGCAGCGATGGCGTTTGGAGCGGGTGTAGTACTCCTGGCCCCGACGGTCACCCCTGCAACCATGGCCTTCGCCTCGACCACGGTGAGCCTGTCGTCAACGCACGTGGTGGCTGCAGCGCCGATCACTGTTGGTCCTTCGCGCAGCGAATGTCTCTACGTAAATTTCATTGACACTGGTCTCGCATCCCTTCAATCCGCAGTAACGAGCTTCGATACGCTCACGAACTCGACCGTGACCTGCGTCTCGACTTACTTGAATGGAGCGGCGACGTGGGCCGATTGGGTATCTGCGTCTCGGGTCACCAATCCGTCAAACGGGTTCACCTCGTGGGTTGCTGAAGCGCCGCAAAGTCGCCAGCTCATATTGCAAGTGAACTTGATTCCCACGAGCCTCGAAAACGCAGTTGACCCGTCGATTTGGGAGCAGTCGTGCGCCAACGGAGACTTCAACTCCTACGCAACTCAACTCGGCACGAACCTCGTCGCCGCCGGTCTACAGAATTCGGTCATTCGTCTCGGCGCGGAAATGAACGGTGTTTGGGAGTCGGACTTTATCGGCACGACCACTCAGGATCAGACGATGTGGGCCACGTGTTTTGCCAACGAAGTGACCGCGCTACGTCAAGTGGTTGGGGAGCACTTCCTCATTGACTGGAACCCCAACGCCTGCAAGGGTGCGTACACGTACGCCAACTACTACCCCGGCAATGCGTACGTCGACATCGTGGGGCTCGACCTCTATGACGTGGCTTGCGCTACCCCAAATACACCGGTTCCTTTTGCACCCCTCGCGAGTGAGCCATTTGGACTGAACGATTTTGAGGCGTTTGCGGCTGCACAAGGAAAACCCATGAGCTTTCCGGAATGGGGTTTGGCGACAATCCCCTCGGGGGACGATCCTGCATACATCAACGGAATCGGATCAACTGTCGCCAACGGAAACTTCGCGTTCGAAACCTATTTCATGGGAGGAGGCACAAACTCTAAGGCGCTACCCCTCGGATCAAGTACGCCGTTGTCTAATGCCGCGTATCAAAACTGGTTCGGTCCGCCCTCGACCATTTCGGGAATCGTGACGGCGACCGGAGGAGGTGACCTCGCCGGTATCTGCGTGGAAGCGTTCCTCAACGGCACCGAAGTTGGCGCTGCGGGTCCGACCGCTGCCGACGGCACCTATACGATTTCCGGGCTTGCACCTGGTAGCTACGACGTCTTGTTCGCACCCGGGTGTGGCGGCGGTGACTACGCAACGCAGTGGTACAACGGCACGGCGCCGGGCACCCAGGTGGCGCCGGGCACCGCAGTCCCCGTCACCGTGGCTTCCCCGGCGACCGGCATCAACGCCGCGATGTCGGCGGGCACGAGCATCTCCGGGACGGTGAGCACAGCAGCAGCTGGAACTGATCTTGCAGGCATTTGTGTCAACGCGTTTCCAGTCGGTGGCACCAACAACGTTGGTACGGCCGTCACAAGTGCATCCGATGGGACGTACACAATTGAAGGGCTTCTACCTGGCAGCTACTATGTCGAGTTCCTCGCAGGTTCTTGTGGGGGAAGCTACCTAACGCAATGGCACAACGGCACCTCGACGGGGGCTTCGTCGAGGCCGGGAGCGTCGGCCGTTGCCGTGACCACGCCGACCCCGGCTACCAGCATCAACGCCGAGATGGCTCTCGGCGCAAGCATCTCCGGCACAGTAACCGCTTTCGTCAGCGGGTCGGATGTCGCGGGTGTCTGCGTGTCAGCAACGCCGACTGTTGGCGGAAGCGGCGGTTCCGCGATCACGGCGACCAATGGTAAGTACACCGTCTCACAGTTAGCGGCTGGTTCCTACGACGTGGTCGTAGACCCCACGTGCGGCGGCACGGTCACGACGTCCTACGCCTCGCCCCAGCCCACGTCGGGCGTGGTGGCAGTCACCGCCGGCGTCACGTCGACCAACAACGCGGGCCTGGTCCTAGTTCATTCCATCGTCATTACCATCACCCCGAGCACCAGCACACCGACCAACGCCGTCGTCGGCGGCAGTTCGTACACACCGAGCGCAATCGCGAGCTCGGGTGACAACGTGCAGATAGCACTCGATGGCTCGTCGACCGGTTGCGCGATCAACGCAGGCGTGGTGAACTTCACGGCGGTCGGTAACTGCGTTATCGACTTCAACGATCCCAGTCCCTCGGCGACCAGCGCAAACATTTCGGCTGCCCAGATCCAGCAGTCTTTCAGCGTCGCCGCACTAACTGGCGCTGGTGGTGGCGGCGGCAGTGGTGGTGGTGGTGGCGGTGGCGGTGGCGGCGGAACACCTCCAGTCCCTCCAGTTATTACCTCACCAATTCCACCGGCAGCGCCACCCGTAGTGGCACCCACTCTCTCAACGTCGATCCCCACACCAAGAGAGGTCACTTACACGAAGCACTCGTTGGTTCTCTCACCTAGGGCAAAGGATGTTCTCACTGCTCTCGCCAAGAGACTTTCTGCTGGAGGCTCCGTCACAATAATTGGGTACGCGCACGGCGACAAAGTGCTCGCCCGTCGGAGAGCCGCTATCGTGGCGCACTTTTTGGTACGCCAAGTTTCGGAGCATGTTTCTATAAAGATCATCACGACTTCAGACGTGGACAAGGTAGTAGTCATCACTACAAAGATGTGAGTCTCGGCTCGAGTGCGGCGGATGAACGCACGAACAATCAGAGAGTCCGATTCTTCAGCCACCCCATTCGCCAAATCATCCCAGCGCTCGAACTGTCAAGTCAACGCGATGTAGAGGTCGCAGAGATTCCACCCGGTGTGGCCACCTTCGATAAGTTGCCCGAGTGCATGGAGGGCCGAGTGACTGTCGTTCGCGTCGGTGACCGCTTCCCAGTCGATGCCGAGCCCACGGGCGCGTTCCACTGTGGAACCATCCACCCACGCGCCACCGACTCCCTCGACGAAGTCCCGGCCGTCTGAGGCTCGGGCCACGAAGACTGCGTCGCGCTCAAGTTCGGCCATCTCCTTCGCCATCAACCACGCGAACTCCTGACATCGGCCACCGGATCCCATACCTCGAACTCTCACCGTCACTTCACCGACACCGAGCATCGCGACGGCGCCGTTTGGCGAAGCTTCAGATCGAAGTATGCGTGCCCACTGCTCGCTGACGTCCGACACGTCACCTTGGACTTGGCTTCCCATGTCGACGACCCGGTAGCCGCGACGACTCGCCTCGGCGATCGCGGCGTCGAGCATTATTGAGGGTTCGGCGAGGACGGTGTTCTCATGGTGCGTGCTTAGCGGCATCACTAAGGCGGTCCGATTACGCGACGCCTCGAGAAATCGACTGCCCAACGGCGTCGCACTGAGGCCCACGCGCTCGAGGAGCGCCGATAACTCACTATCGCTCGGTTGGTAGTCGTAGGTGAGACCCGACGCCACCCACGTCGCACCCGAAATGACGTTGTCGACCATTATGAGACTGAGGGAGTGAGATGTGCGGACGTGACGAAGGACTCCCCCGCCCGCGATCACCGACGTGGACGCGCGAAGTTGGTTGAGGGTCGTGATGTCGACGCCCGACGTCATCGCCGCGTCCCAGAGCCCACGAAGGTCCGCGAGCGTCACCGGCGTTTCGGGAACCACGCAAAGGCTCGACGCGCCGCCCGACAGCAAGAAGAGCGTGTAGTCGGCGCGAGTCGGTTGGTCGAGGAACGACAGCAACGAAGCGCCCGCGTTCAGACTTCGTGAGCCGGGCATCGGATGCTCGCCGACGACGAGGTCGGGCGATGGTTCTCTCGTCGCGGCACTCGATTCGTCACAAATAACGAGCCGGCGAATGAGTCGCTCGCCCAAGACACTCGCCACCGCGTCTGCCATCGCTCGAGACGCCTTGCCGATCGCCACCACGTCAACCGCGAGGCCCCGGTGAAGCAGTCCCGCTGCAGCGAGTTGCCGTTCCGTGAGGGTGACGAGATCAAGGTCGTCGAACCACGTGCTGCTGACAACCCGAGCGTCATTGAGAAGTCGAGTCGCCTCGTTCGTCATCGCTCCTCCGTCATACTTACGCTGGCGGTGGTCTCTGAAGATTGGAGAAAACTCACCGTTCCATCTTGGCCGACATCGCTTGAAGAACGCTCTCGCACGGCGTTAGTCTGAGGTTTGCGACAGGAGTCACTATGGCGACCTCATCCGATCCCGTGCATCTCAGCAATCATCACCGCACGACGTTGGCCAAGATCTTCCAGCACCCGGTGAGTCACAATCTCGAATGGAAGGACGTGCTCTCACTCATGGGAGCGGTGGGCTCCGTCGAGGAGAAGCACGACGGCAAGTTCACCATGTCCTTAGGAGACGAGACCGAAACACTAGAGCGACCTCGGCACAAAGACGTCAACGCACAAGAGGTCCTCGACCTTCGCCGGATGCTCACGAACGCCGGTTACGGGCCCAAGGAAACGTGATCGTCAACGGCGGCGAGGTGCCACGATAAGCCACTACGAAGAATGCACTAAGAATCCCGCCTTTGACGTGTCATCTGCTTGCGCGGGCTCGTGGGGTGGCGTAGTACTTACGTAAGGAGAAAAGAGAGTCCATCAATGCCCTACCAAATGCACCAACACGTCGGGACGTCGTGGGGACGGGGATTGCTCGCGTTTCTCTTCGTACTTTTGGTTCTCGCGGTGGTCGCGTGGTTCGCAGTCACGTTCTCACGCCAATCGGGCCGCAACCATCACGGATTCGCTAACGCGAACCACGTGCCCTCGCCACCATCATCCGACGCGATAAAGATACTGAACGAGCGATTCGCTCGAGGCGAGATCGACGCCGAGGAATTCACGAAACGGCGAGACCTACTACAGAGTTGACCCTAAGGGAGTCCGAAAAGGGTCTCAAGTCCAACGTGCCTTGATTACCAGGACTTCGGCAGGACCGCGGCGATGGCCTGGGCGATGAGCGCGTAGCCAGCGTCATTC
>DATCEX010000063.1:0-5359 GCA_036509795.1 Acidimicrobiales bacterium | reverse complement strand
GTGCAGGTCCGCCTTTCGGCGACGATGTCGAACGTGCATCCACAGCGAGTACAGGTGTGCGCCAAGACCGGTAGCCAGAACCGCCGCACCGAGCCACGCGAGCCATTCCATGTTAAAGAGCAGGCCCAGCGAAAGCAGGACGACGCCGCCGGCAATGGCCCACACCGCGATCCACGACGAACGGCGCCGACCCGGAACATGGGCCAAGAGGAACATCGGCCAAAGCTTCTCTGACACGCTGACGTAACTCAGACCGAGCCAACCGAACAGACCGATTACCGCGTGAGCCAGAACCACGTGACCGTTGAGATCAAACCAGTTGCCGCGGCGGTCGACGACGTAGACGATCCCGTAGCAGGCCGTCAGTACGAAACCACCGATAGCGAGTCGCAGTCCCATGACTGGTGCTCCCTTACCACGCACCGATAGCGGCGGGATGATATTCACTACCACCAGCGTGACGGCCAGGCCGGCGAAGAACCCTCCGGCCTCAACGAAGATCTCTCGTTGGGTACCAAAGCCCACCGGCAGCAGCCACGCTCCAGCAAGCCAACTCAAGAATGTTGCGCGTGAGAGTCGCACCGAGCGCATCGGCCGCTGGGTGATCACGGGAGTGAACTGGTGCAGGGCACCCAACACTCCCATGGATAGGGTCGCCAGCATCGCCAGATGCGCCGCGCCCACCACATGGTCGTCGGTGGGATTGACCATGCTGTAGCCGCGAGACCGGGTGAGCGCCACTCCGCACGCCAACAGGCCCAGAGCGGCGGCAACCAGAAAACTCAAGGGCACCGACGGTGGCGGAATGGCGCTCGGAAGTCCGGGCGGACGCCCTTGCCACCCACCCTCGCTCAGCGGTGGCGCGTTCTCAGGGGCCACGACGACCCTTCTGTGTGAGATCGACGTCGAACGAGGATGTCGAGGCGCTCAGCGCTGATTCGAATGGATTCGGGCCGCTGCTCGGGCCGAGCGTACGATCGGCGAACTGGGCATTCGACGTTTGGCGCACCTTGATAGCGCCGTTGCCTACCGGGCCGTGTCCGGAGGACAACGGGCCACCCGGTTCGGTTTCGTAGGGACCCGACAGCGTCCGAGGCGCCAGGATGGTGTTGACTCCGATGTCGTGACCGAACAAATTGTCGTGCCCATCGGCGCCCTTCGCCGCGCGATGACCCCTCGGAGTATGCATGGTATAACTCTAGTAGAGGACAGAATAATCATACCGGTGACTTAGGTCATCGGAGGAGGAGGTTCAGCATGGCAACCGTTGATGCACGCCCGCTCATTGCCGCAGGTGATGAGCCATTCGATCTCATCATGTCCGCGGTCGCGGCCCTTGGCGAGCACGAGGAACTGGTGGTCCTGGCGCCGTTCGAACCGGTTCCGCTCGAAGGCGTCTTGGGAGCGCAGGGATTCTCGTACGAGGCGCAAGAGATCGGTGCGGACAACTGGCGGGTCACCTTTCGGAGGCAGTCATGACCGGTGACGGCCAGACCAAAGAACCGGTCGCTATCGGATCAACCCGGGGCGCGACACCAGTGGATAATGCTGTTGATGCGGCATGGGAGGCTTTACGGTCCGTCTACGACCCCGAACTCTACCTAGACGTGGTATCCCTAGGTCTCATCTACGACATTCGTGAGACGGACGGAACCGTCGTCGTCGAAATGACCCTCACTACTCCGGGTTGCCCGGCATCGGAGAGCTTGTCAGAGATGGTCCGAGCCGCAATTCAGCAGTGCGTAGGAAACTCGGCAGCCGTGGACGTGCGCGTCGTGTGGGACCCGCCGTGGAGCCCGGCGCTCATCGATGAGGAAGCGGCCGAGGCATTGGGATTTCGGATTCGGTGATGATTTCGCCTTCGCTGCTCTGCCCGCCAGGAGGAAATGACCGGTCACGACTTGCTGGCCCGAGCCATCTATCCAAAGGGAACGCAAGTGCAGGTGCGTAATGAATTGAGATGTGCGTGTTGTCCGTGTCTGCGACGACTCGGGACGCGATGGCAATGAATACCGAGTGCTCGTCGACCGACCGTGGCCACGCGGCCAGTCGAAGGACCGAGTCGATCATAATCAATGGGCTAAGGGCGCCGCGCCCAGCACCGGACTGCGGCGCTGGTACCGACACGACCCGAAGCACTTCGCGGAGTTCTCCCAGCGCTACCGGGCGGAACTGCGTGAGACGAACAAGGTGCGTTCACTCGTCCTCCTTACCGCAATGCGTGACGTTGAACATTCCGGAGCAACGGCGCAGCGCAGCGCAATGCCGCAGGGCGTTGCGCCCGCTCTGATTTCAATGTGTTAAAGGAGACCAGGTGAGAACCGCCGTTCACGGAATGCCCCGTATCGGGCACGACCGGGCGCTCAAGTGGGCGCTCGAAGGCTACTGGGCCG
Organism: Acidimicrobiales bacterium; assembly: GCA_036509795.1. Lineage (GTDB taxonomy): Bacteria > Actinomycetota > Acidimicrobiia > Acidimicrobiales > RAAP-2 > RAAP-2. The sequence continues at coordinate 2,966 of DATCEX010000063.1, read as the reverse complement.
CAACGGTGAGCGACGCGCAACTCGACGTGGTCGCGTCGTCGATTCGTAGGCGTAACTGGATGGCCATGACCGACGCCAAGGTCGACTTTGTCCCCTCGAACGACTTCTCCTTGTACGACCACGTGCTCGACGCCGCGGTCATGGTCGGGGCAATCGCGCCGCGTTTCGCCGGCGCTGGTGGGACAATTGACCGGGCACGTTACTTCGCGATGGCCCGTGGGGGCGAAGTCGACGGGAAGAGTGTTGCCCCCCTCGACCTGACCAAATGGTTTGACACCAACTATCACCATCTAGTGCCCGAAATCAGTTCCGACGCAGCGTTCGTCCCCGACACGACCAAAGTGATTAACGAGTTGGCCGAAGCCGCCGCACTCGGTATCCTCACCACTCCTGTACTCCTCGGCCCGTTGACCCTGACATTACGCAGTGCCTCCCGGCGCGACGGAGTTGACGTGTTGGAGCTGCTCGATCCCTTAGTCGACGCGTATCTTGAAGTTTTGACCCGACTCGAGCGCGGTGGCGCCGCGTGGGTACGTTTTGACGAGCCCGTTCTGGTCGAAGAGCGCAGCGCCGAAGAACTCGACGCACTGCGACGGGTCTACCGACGCTTGGGCGATCACGCGAGTCGACCGAAGATCGCTCTGTCGACATACTTCGGTCACTTGGGACCAACCATGGGGACGGTACGAAATCTGCCGGTCGAAGCGGTGGGCCTCGACTTCTGTCGAGGGCGCGAGAATCTTGATCTGCTACGGTCCGCGGGTGGCCTCGGGGACAAGGTTCTCTTCGCGGGGCTGGTGGATGGGCGCAATATCTGGTCCAACGATCTGCGCGCCAGTCTCGACCTACTCGATGAACTCGCCGAACTCGCCCCAGAGATCGTCGTCTCGACGTCGTGCTCACTGCTGCACGTGCCGTTGGGTCGTGCCGCCGATAAGAACATCGACCAAGAAGTCCGCCCCTGGCTCGCGTTCGCCCACGACAAGCTCGGCGAGTTGGCGGTACTGGCCCGCGGGGCGAACGAGGGTCGCGACGCCGTCAGCGAGGAACTCGACGCCAATCGGTTGCGTTCGGCCGAGCGACGCAACTCGGCGCGCGTCAGCGACCGCGTGATCCGTCAGCGAGTCGCGTCATTTGCCGGCCTGGATCCCCGCCGGACTGAGACCTTCCCCGAAAGGGCGACCCGCCAGCACGCTGAATTGGCGCTCCCCCTCTTACCGACCACCACCATCGGATCGTTCCCCCAAACCTCGGAACTTCGTCGGGCGCGCGCATCGTGGCGCGCCGGGAACCTCGATGACGCTGGCTACGACGCCGTAGTACGCGCGGAGATCGATCACGTGCTCAACTTCCAAGAGGAAATCGGACTCGACGTCCTCGTGCACGGGGAGCCCGAGCGCAACGACATGGTTCGTTACTTCGCTGAACAGCTCAGTGGGTTCGCGTTCGCCGACGAGGGGTGGGTGCAGTCATACGGATCGCGATGCGTGCGACCCCCGATTCTCTTCGGCGACGTGGCGCGCCGTGCTTCGATGACCCTCAAATGGACGCAGTACGCCCAATCGCGCACGCCCAAGCCGGTCAAGGGCATGCTGACCGGACCGATCACCATGCTGCGCTGGTCGTTCGTACGAGATGACCAGCCCGAGCGCGACACCGCCGACCAATTGGCGCTGGCCATCCGCGACGAGCTGGTGGACCTCCAGGAGGCCGGAATCTCCATTATCCAGGTTGACGAGCCTGCCTTGCGCGAAGGTCTGCCCTTGCGCTCCAATGAACGTCCGCAGTATCTGACGTGGGCGACGCGCGCCTTCCGTCTGATCACCTCCGCAGCGGACAGCGCCACACAGGTGCACACGCATATGTGTTACGCGGAACTGGGCGACATCGTTCAGGCGCTAGACGAAATGGACGTGGACGTCCTGTCCTTCGAGGCGGCGCGATCGGACACGGCTTTCCTCGAGGCGTTGCACGAGGCCTCGTATCAGGGCGGCGTGGGGCCGGGCGTCTACGACGTTCACTCTCCATGGGTCCCCGAGGTCGCCGCGATCGAGGGGCTCCTTCGCCGCGCACTCGAGGGTCTCGGGCCCGACCGGTTGTGGGCGAACCCCGATTGTGGCCTTAAGACCCGACGTTACGAGCAGGTCCTTCCGGCGCTCGACCACCTGGTGACGGCGGCGCGTCACCTGCGAAACGAGTTGGGCAATAGTGCATCTCCCCCGGGCGCCGGTACCGACGGCGTTAGTACTGAAACGCGATCCAACGTGTAATCAATGAGTTCCATGGAGATCTCTCAACGGTGGCTCGCCCCGGACCCGGGCGGACTGTGGCTGGTGGCGACGGTCGTCGACGTTCGCACCGAATGTCGCGACGCCACGACGCTGCTCTTGGAACTACCGGAGGCGGTGGACTTCGTCGCCGGGCAGTACTTCCTCGTACGGTTGCGAGTCGATGTCGCGCCGGGCGCCGTCGAACAGGCATATTCGGTCTCGTCCTCACCGTGGCCGGCGTCGTCGAGGATCGAGATCACTGTGCGCGACGTACCCGGTGGTCGCGCGTCACCCTTGCTCGCGAGACGAGTGGGCGCTGGCGATCAACTCCACCTGCACGGACCCTTTGGCTCTCTCACGTGGGATGGGGTCGACGTCGGCCCGCTCGTGATGATCGGGGCCGGCAGCGGTGTGGCACCATTCGCGTCCATCGTGCGCTGCGCGTCGGCGCGCCACGACACCACACCAATGGCCCTGCTCTGTTCCAGTCGAGATCGAACCACTGCGCTCTTTCGTGAAGCGCTCAGTGAACTCGATCACGACCGGGGTCGACTGTCGGTGATCCATACCTTCACCCGAGATCCGCGAGACCACTCGGCTCACTACCATCGCCGCATCGATGCGTCAATGCTCGGCGAGGTGATCGAGACACTCAGAGTGTGGGATCCGAACCCACCGTCGATGCTGATCGCCGGT
>DATCEX010000062.1:0-2881 GCA_036509795.1 Acidimicrobiales bacterium | reverse complement strand
GGCTCGGCCAAGTGTTTTCTCGAAGCCGAGATCTGTCGGGTCAACTGCCCCAAGTGCGCCAGAGTTCGCACCGAGGACGTGCCCTGGGCCCGACCGGGTGCGCGTCACACGAACGCTTTCTGCGCGGTAGTCGCGTGGCTCGCTCAGCGAACCGACAAGACCACCATCACCACCTTGCTGCGCATCTCCTGGGAGGCGGTCGCCAAGATCGTCACCGACGTCGTGGGTGAGGTGCTCGACGAGAGTCGCTTCGAGGGACTCACCCGCATTGGCGTTGACGAGGTCTCCTATCGCAAGGGGCACCGCTACTTGACCGTGGTCGCCGATCACAACCAACAGGGCCGGGCCGTCTGGGCCCACGAGGGCAAGAACGCCGAGACGCTCGGGGCGTTCTTCGACGAGTTAGGCCCCGAGCGGGTGGCGAAACTTGAGGCCATCAGCCTCGATATGGGGCTCGCCTTCGAGAAGGCCACCAACGAGAAGGCGCCCCACGTTCGCCAGTGCGTCGATCCCTTCCACCTCATAAAAATGGCCAACGAGGCGATTGACAAGGCCCGTCGTTGGTCCTGGAACGAGGAGCGTCGTCGGGTCACGACGCGACCGGGACCTGGTCGACCGAGGAAGGACGGGCCACCTCGAGCGCGTGACGAACCGCGCTGGGTGAAGCACACTCGCTGGGCGTTGTTAAAGGACCCGGCCAACTTGAGCGACGAGCAACTCGAGGTCTTGCACGATCTCCGGAAGAACAACTCGGTGCTCTATCGATGCTGGCAACTCAAGGAGGGACTGCGCGACCTCTTTCGATTACGCAACCCTGCCGACGCGCCCGCTCACCTCGAGTGGTGGCTGCGTTGGGCTAGCCGTTCTCGTATTCCCGCCTTCGTGAAGTTGGCCACGACCGTGCGCAAGAATCGCGAGCGGATCCTGGCGGCGATCGAACTGAATCTCTCGAACTCCAAGCTCGAGGGACTCAACTCGAAGATCCGACTCATCAACCACCGCGGCTACGGACACCACTCAGCCGAAGCCGTCATCGCCATGGTCTATCTGTGCTGCGGTGGGCTCACCATCGAGCTGCCCACGACGAGTTTCGTCTGATGCTCAGAATTCACCCACACAAACCCGAGGAGAACCTCAATTCAGAGTTGAAACCTTTCGCAATGCGCAGGCACGACGTCCGTGGCAATGGAACGAATCTAAAATCGTATTAGATGACTTCGTGAACAACAATCCCGAGGCGCGAAGCCGTCAATAAGTTCTTGAGGTCCATGATTTAAGAAGGACGGGATCAGAACCATCATTTTCGCGGCCGAGTCACACTCTGCTCGATGGTGAGGCGGTCAATCTGACTGTGGCTGAGAGCGAGAGTGAAGTTGTAGTCAAGATCTACCTGCCCGCCAGGAAAATTACCGGTGAGATGGTGTGTGGCCACGTAGTGGGTATCGTCGATCTGCCAAGCACCGGTGATCTCGATTGTGTACTTGTATTCGGTAGATGAGCTCGCCAGCCACGTCCGGATGGCTTCGGCGCCCGCGTAGGTGTTGCCGTCATCGATGACGACTGCGTCAGGGGCGTAGCTTTGAATCGCGACATCTACATCGTGCGCCCGATGTGCCGCGAGGTAGTCCGTCACAATGTCTGGCAGTTGCCCTGGTTCGATCGGCGTGCCGGCCGCGTAGTTTGTCATACGATTTTGTCGCTTGATTCAGCTGCGGGGATGCTCTGGGTGGGTTCGGCCACGTTGAGTTGCGATGGCCTTTTCTCATTCCCGCGCCGCCCGGTTGCTATCGCGTTCAGGACGAGCACGATGCACGACGCAACTAGAGGGACGAGCAAAGCGAAACGGAATCCCTGAAGTTCGTCGCGTGCGGATCCGGATCGAGTCGTAGCGTGGTCAACCGCAGTCGCGATAGCGAGTAGTAGAGCAGTACCGAACTGGGTCGACGTTTGGAACAGACCGCTGGCGACGCCATGCTGATCGGGGGTAACTCCATCGGTAGCCGCGATGTTCAGAGTTGAGAACACGAGTCCGAATGCGATGCCAATTAGGGCGAAGGTCGGGAACAGCACCACCCAGTAATTGCTCGACGTTCCGATTCGAAGGATGAGCGCATAGGCGACGACAGTGAGGGCGAGACCGCTCGTCAGGACCCGTATTAAGCCGAATCGAACGATAAGCCAGGTGAGCTTCGGCGCGATAAAGAGTCCAAGAATGCCGAGTGGCCAGAATGCGCACGCCGTTGTAAGCGCCGACCATCCGCGCAGGTCCTGCATATACAGCGTCAGAATGAACTGGGCTGAGGCCCATCCGCCGACAAAAGCCATCGCACCGATATTGGCGCGAATCCGTGACCATGAACGAAGCAGACGCAGTTGGAGGAGCGGATTGGCTTGCCGCCTCTCGATGAAAACAAAGATCGCGCCGAGCGTCAGCACTGCTACGAACGATCCGGTCGACCTAGCGGTAGACCAACCAACCGAGGGCGCTTCAATCAACGTGTAAACGAGTAGGAGCATGGCGCCCGTCACCGTGACCGCACCTGGTATGTCGAGCGACTGTCGGTTGCCTTGACCAAGTTCATCGGATGGGATGAGACGGAATCCTCCGACCAGCGTGACGATAGCAATTGCCGCGGGCACAAAGAAGACGAGCCGCCAGCTCACGGCGCTCAATGTACCACCCGCGATTAGGCCGAAAGTGAAGCCAGCAGCCCCTGTGGCCGAGTACATCGCAAGAGCCTTATGGCGCAGAGGACCTTCAGCGAAGGATGAAAGGATAATCGACAACCCGGCAGGGGCCGTGAAGCCAGCTGCGATTCCCTTGATGAACCGACTAGCGATTAGAAGTCCTCCGCTGGTTGCCAGGCCACCGGAGGCTGAC
>DATCEX010000061.1:0-26596 GCA_036509795.1 Acidimicrobiales bacterium | reverse complement strand
CAGCACCGCCGCAAGTACGACGAACCACTGCGTTGCGCCGAAAGTCGCTCGACTAGATTCGCGCGAGCTCTGGTTCCCGTCGTCGGCGCCCCCGTCACTGATCTCTTCGCTCATGAGCCCCCTCGGTCATAAAGACAGTTGAATCTCCGATCCGACTCGAGCATTCACGCCGTCGTCATGCCGTATCTCCTGTCACTTAGTAATGGCGGCCGCCCCTGGTTAATTACTGAGAAACCACACAATCCTGAGTTTGCCAATCATTCCCTCACGTCGCGATTACATCTGACACGCAGATGCATCAACTGGAGGGGCTGGCCCCACGACAAAGATTGCTTCTCCAATCAAGGCCCGAGAGTTGGTCAAGGGACAGGTACGACTTTGCGCACGGACATGAGGTTTCGAACGGCGTGTGAAATTAGGCGCGCAGCGGACCGACCGCCGTCGAGGTGGTAACGCTCGAACTACCTCAATGGCTGAAGTACAAGATCCCACTCATCCCGACCGGACCCGACGTTGCGAGGGACGGAGGTTTTGCTGGACCGGCTACGTAGAGTGTCTGCGCGATCAGCGAGGTGCCACCGGCCCACATGTTCGACTTGGTCATCAGCGTAACGACCCCCGCACTCTGCAGAGTCGTCGTCGCTTCATAGGTCGCCTTGGCCGCTAATCCCTCCGACTGAGTGAGAAGGCTTGCGTAATGCTCTGAGCACCACCCGCCCGCATGAAATTGCTGTAGTGCTTGTGGATCTTTGGGACGTCGTACCACTTGCCGGTCTCGGACACCGTCGGATTCTTCACCTCAAGGAAGTCGACAAGCACCGAAAGAATCGAGGCCTTGACAAACGCTGGCTGGCCGCACGTGGTTGGCGCATCGCCCTCGGCACCCACACCGGATACCACTTCAACTTGTCGTCCATTACGCGGTGAACCGAAAATACTGAGTTGTCGTCATTGGACGTCACCACGAACTCGTGCGACCATCTCAATTTCAACTAGCGCTTGGCGTGGCAACCCACTCACCTCTACCAGACTCCTCGCCGGTCGGTGCTCGCCGAGAGCGTCGATGTAACTGGAGTTGATGTCCGATATCTCGCTAATTCGCGTCGTGAAAATTCCTACCTTCACGACGTCACGGGCTGACGAACCATGTTCACCGACGACGCGCAGCGCATTCTGCATGGCCACTCTCGTCTGGCTCGCCACTTCGTGTGAGTCAATCTCCCCCGTCTCGGGATCGACGGGCAGTTGGCCCGAGACGAAGAGGAGGGAATCTCCGGCGTCCACTCGAACAGCCGACGAATATAACGCCCCGACAATAGGTGTCGGGGATTTCAGTAGTTCTTGCTTGTCCACGTCATTTCCTTTCTTTCTTGGTCACAATTGCCACCTGCGGTGTGCGGTCGGCGGACAAATTATTAGCAACTCCCCGTTCCCGTCCACGCGAGGAAGTTCGTCGAGGCGAAGGGCTGTCCCCTTGATCCTTCACTTTCAGTTCGTTGAGGTAGTTGTAGATCGTGAACCGCGTGACCTTGAGCTCCTTGGCGACGTAGTCCACCGCGTCTCTCACCAAGAACAGCCCACGCTCCTCGAGAAGCCGAACCACCTCCAACTTGTGGCGCTTGTGCATGAGGGTGGGCTCCACGCCGATATTGAGAATCGCGTGCGACACTGTCTCGGCCATCACGTCCTCCACGGTCCGAGGAAACGTCTCGTTGAATGTCACCACTTCTGGCTTGGCGACTGTCGAGTCCGGGACGATCCCCACTGACACCGTCAAGGCGTCGATGACCTCGCGGATCTTGAGCAAATCGCTCACGTCAAAGTTCAAGCAGAGACAACCAAGCGCCGTACCTTCGTCATCGCGAACAAAGATCGTGGAAGAACGAAGTATCCGACCGTCGCCCAGTTCCACCTGGTAGTTAATGAGATCGCGATCGGCGCCCTCACGGATCCTCTCGAGCGCGAAGGGGTTGATGGTGTCGCCCACCGCGCGATGCGTCAGGTCGCCACCAATAGCCACGATCGAATTCGGTAGTAGCGCGAAGTCGTGCAGCACGATTTCGCAATTGGATCCGATGACTTGAGCGAGTAACGGCACGATGCTCTCGAGCCCGTGGAGCGACGATGATGGTGCGGAGGTCAGTCGAAGGATCTGCGGCGTGAGAGCGGGAGATACTCCCGAACTCTTCTTCGTTTTCATCGTCGCTTCTTTTGCCCGTCGACTCGAACCGCCGGCAACCTTGGAGTCGCTTGCTTGCGTCACTTCGTTTACCATCAGGCGACCCTACTGGAGTCGGCGAATGCGCGCCCGAATAGGCATCGTACGCGGGTCACGAACGTTTGACCAATTGCGATAGTGCGGCGTCGAAGGCGTCGATCGTCGACTGAGGAGTCGTAGCGTGCGCTGACAATCGCACGTAACCATCGTGCTTCGTGATCAAGATTCCAGAGTGACGAAGGCACTCGCGAATCTGCTCCGGGGCCAGATTGGGGAGTCGAAAGGAGACGATCCCCGAGAGTTCCCCCTCCTTCAGGGGAACGATCGTCTCGCCCCCGTGGCGAGCAACGACGTCGCGAACGGACCGGACAGTCTCAAGGACCTGCTGTTCAACGACCTTGAGCGTCACATCGTCGAGAAGCTCCAGCGCCGCCGACAGGCGTGACACCGCAATCAGGTCCGCGTTGGTGAGGGAAAATCGCTTCGCCGACGCGAGAGTCTCGTGAAGCAACCCGTCGTACAGCGTCGGGTTCTCGACGGTGGTCCAACCCGCGAGACCTTCGCCCAATCTCGTCTCGCCCCGGCTCGACAGCGAGATAAATCCCGTCCCCCAGCTGGCGCGCAGCCACTTCTGACCACCGACCATGACGGCGTCGGCCACCGACCAGTCGATGTCGCACACGCCGAAACCTTGTATTGCGTCCACGAGAAGGAGACGCTCTCCCAGGACCTCGCGAAGTCCGGGCAGATCTACTCGGTGGCCCGTACGAAAATCCACGGCACTGACCGCGAGCGCTACCGTCGAGGACGTCAATGCCGCAGCGACGGTGTCGGGAGTGACCTTGCCGTCGGGAGTATCGAGCCACGCCACCCGCGGTCCGCCAAAGTTCTGTGCCCGCACCCACGGATAAATATTGGCCGGAAATTCTCGCGGAGAAACGAGGACTTCTGCACTCGGCCCTCCTGGGAGGGCGAAGGCCACGAGAGAAATCGCGGCACTGGCCGACGCCGCGAAGGTCACTGACTCACCACTTCGGCGCCCCGTCATCTCGGCGACCTTGGAGAGCGTGGCCGTCTCCACGGCGCTCAGGGAATCAATATCCGCAAAATCGCTGGACGCCGTTACCAGTGACATGGCGCTGGCCGCCGCGACGACGTCCGAAGGGGGACCATAACGAGCGAAATCCATGTAACCGTCAGCCGCGGAGAAATGCTCGCGATACTGCTCAAGAGAAATTTGTGCCACGAGTTACAACACCTTCGAAAGGAACTGCTTCGTGCGCTCGTGCGTCGGATTCGAGAACACATCGCTCGGAGCACCTTCTTCGACGATGACACCGTCGAACATGAAGATCGCTTTGTCAGCGACCTCACGGGCGAAGCCCACTTCGTGAGTGACCACGATCATGGTCATGCCGTCCGCCGCGAGACCACGCATCACCCCGAGCACCTCTCCAACCAACTCCGGGTCCAGCGCGCTGGTGGGTTCGTCGAACAAGATCAATTTCGGGTTCATGGCCAGCGATCGAGCAATGGCTACGCGTTGTTGTTGCCCGCCGGATAGTTGGGCGGGGTAGCGGTCCGCCCAATTCATCATCCCCACTCGCTCCAGTAGTTGTACGCCGCGCTCGTGAGCCTCTTTCGCCGGGAGCTTGAGCACCTGAATGGGACCCTCGATAACGTTCTCGAGCGCGGTGCGGTTAGAGAAGAGATTGAACCGCTGAAAAACCATTCCAATTTGTGCGCGCTGTACGGCGACTTCGCGCTCACGGATCTCGTGAAACTTGTTGTGCTCAAGGCGATATCCCACGGGTTTGTCGTCGATCCAAATGGAACCACGATCGATCTTCTCCAAGTGGTTGAGGCATCTCAAAAAGGTGCTCTTGCCACCTCCCGACGGTCCGAGCAAACACACGACCTGTCCTGCGTCGACGTCCAGGTTGATTCCCTTGAGAACCTCTAGATGACCGAAGTGTTTGTGAACGTTGACGGCTCGCACCAACGGCGACCTGTTCAGACTCACGCGAATCCCCCCGTACCGCGGCGCCCACGACTCATCAATCCCCGTGGACTCAAGGACCGCCTCATCGAGAGCTTCAGGGACATCGACGACGGATTCGACTGGTCATTGCCGAATTTCTTCTCAATGAAGTGCTGGCCGATGCTCGCGATCGAGACGAGGATCATGTACCACAGCGCGGCGGCCATGAGCGCCTCCATAATTCTAAAATTCGCCGCGTAGATGTTCGACGTCGACAGCAATAGCTCATGAACGGCCACCACCGACGCCAGCGACGTCGCTTTGAGCATATTGATGAAATCATTGCCAGTCGGCGGGATGATAACTCGCATCGCCTGGGGCAAAATGACTCGACGCATGGTCTGCGACGGTTTCATACCGATGGAGCTCGCGGCTTCAACTTGACCGTGATCCACGCTGTTAAAGCCCGCGCGAACAATTTCGGCGTAGTAGGCGCTCTCATTCAAGCCAAGACCGAGCAGGGCGACGACGAAGGGCGTCATCACTGAGTTGGTCGACACAGAGAAAAGGCCAGGTATGCCCAGGGTCTTGAACGCCAGGGCCAAGTTATACCAAATGTACAGCTGCAACAGGGTGGGAACACCTCGAAAGATGTAGATGTACAGCCACGCACACCACGACACAACAAAATTCTTGGATCGTCGCATGATGGCAATGGCGACACCCAGAACGACGCCGAGACCCTGGCACGCGCAGGCCAAAATCACCGTCACGACCATACCGTTGATCATCGTGCGATATGCGAAGAATTTGGGAACATCACCCCACACAATTTGCGCGTGACGCAGACCGAGAATCAACGCAACAAATGCTCCAACGATAATGACGGCTGATACCCATCGTCCCCACTTTCGTATGGGGACGATGGGTATTTCGCCACTGAAGCTCTGTGAGTTCAGCAGTTCTTCCACGATTACCTAATTGTCTCGATTGAGAATGAAGAACACCAGATCCGCCGTTAGCAGCCCTTGGCGTAAATCGGCTTGGCGCAACCATTGATGACCGGCGCGGGAATCGCCACCGACGCCACGTTCCAGTCCGTGAGGATCTTCACGTAGGTGCTCGAACTTCCGCCAGCCATGAGGATCGTCAACGCCTTTTGAACGGCGTGCAACAGACGTACGTCGTCCTTAGGAACACCAATGCCGTACGGGCCGCTCATAATCGGAGCGTACGGCACCGCGTACACGGCGTGGGGCATCGTCTGCTGGTCGTACGAGTCAGTGATGTTGTCATTGAGAACCGCGTCCGCGCGACCCGTGGCTAAGTTCGCCAACTCCTGGGCAGTACTGGACGCAATCACTTCATGGACCGGATTCGAGACGCACACACCACCCGCTGCGTTAAGCGAGTTCAGGTAGATCTCCTGGGTCGTACCCGAGGAGTCGGTCACGTTCTTACCGCACAGACTCGACGGACCCGTGATGTTCTCCGGGTTGCCGGCCTTGGCCAGGATTCCTACACCATCGACCAAGTAGTCGACGAAGTTGATCAACTGCTCTCGTGCGACACGGTCATTCATCGCGGTCATCGACATGTCGACGCGACCAGTCTGCACGGACGGAACGATGGAACTCCACACCGGAATCTGCAAGTACTGAACACCAACGCCCAACACCTTGCCGATGGCGCGAGCCAGGTTAACTTCGAAGCCCACCGCTTTCGTCGACGTGCCGGAGAAGAAATCGTCGGGCGCGTTTTCCATCTGGGCGCCGATAAGGATGTACCCCTTCTTCAAAATCCACGACGGCAATGTGTTGTGCAGCGACACGTTCTCCTTGACCGTCGCAACGGTCTGGCTGGCCGCCTTGTTGGCCTGACCTGGATTCAGTGCCGCCCCGGTCGCTCCCGCCAACGGAGCAATTCCGAGACTCACGAGCCCCAAAACCATCACGGGAATTCCCACCCGGCCCAACTTGTGTTTAAACATATGATCCCCCCTCAAACTCAGTGACTCGTCACTTTGACCGTCACCGTCAACCACTGGAATGTCATTCCCAATTAGCGCGCACCTTAACACCATTTGTTGAATTCTTCAACTTTGTGTTGAAAACCCCGAAGACCGGATTTTCCAAGGAATTCCAACGAAAAATCGATCTTCGCCGGTCGTGAGACTCACCGAACCCTTCGAATCTGCTGCATCGTCGTCGCCGCGGAACTCGGCGAGGCCATCAGCGACGTCTCCGCTCTCGCGGTAGCCCTTATGGGCGGAGAGACGTTTAACGCCATTTCATTCCAGTTCACTACCACCGCACCAGAATGACCGTGCATCGCGAGAGGTCTGCGTCGAGCCCGGAGTGGTGGAGGTCATCGCTCAACGATGCGAGGAACGATTCAACAGCATATTGTGTCGCGACTCGTCACCCACGGCGTCAGCACCGAGCGTCTCGTCTCGATTGGCCGCGGGTCGTAGTTCATCACTTCTCCCGTCTTCGAGAAACACGTTGCGATTCTTCGCAACGTGACGAAAATCGTCACGGTCGCAAAGAAGGCGGTGACGTATCACGCTCGTACGTCGATCACCGTGTTCCATCCCAAGAACTCGGAGATGATCTCTTCGTGGCGCGTTACCGTGCGGGGCCGATTGCCTCTCTTTGGAGGCAACTTCCTTGATACGCACCTATCGAATGAATTGTAGAAGGAACTCGTCAGAAAAAAACAGGCGGAACTCCCTAGACATTACCGACGTATTTCAGACCAACGTAGGGCCCACTCGCGCCGAAATCTGGCGCCCCGATGCCTAGGGTATTCGTGCTCGTCACCGCCCTGGTCGATATCCGTTGCGCAACAATTGTCGTGCCGGTGAGAATTCCCGCGACGGTCACTTTCGTTCCTATTTTGATAGACCTCAGACGGGAACCGTAAAACACTGTGGTCGCGGTGTACTGGATGGTGTACGTCGTAGTGGTGTACCTGCGCACTACCTCAAGTTTCCTCTCAGTAGGAATGAGAGAAGAGACGACCGCCCGGTTCAATTGCACCAGTCGACCCTTCCCCGCGACTGCGTGAGTAGCGGCGGTCGCCGACACCCCTACGAAAAAAACGTCGCCGGCGCCGGGTAGTGCCACTATCGCGATTGAGAGTACCAACGCAGTGGCCAACTTCGCGATAGCCCGATCCGGATACGCCACAGTCCTCCACACTTTGAATATTCGACACTGCTCAGTGACAATGTATCGTTTGCGCTTCGTGTTGTCAATGCACTGGAAATGACCACGACACCACGGAGACCTCGGATTGGGTCCGTTGCTTGGCGCATTGGTGCGATGTCTCTCATCGAGCGCCACCGCTCCGTGTGGCGACGTCAGCGGTCTCGAGCAAAGCAGACTTCTCGCCAACTCAACTGAACCGCCAACGTATGTGGAGTATCGCGAACCAAGGTCGCTGACGTGACGTGACGGCGGCGACACGTGCGGTCGCGATGACCTCGGCGGTGGATTGCCCCCACCACTCACTAACGAATTTTTACAATCGCCATTTTCTCTCCGATACGGCGCAATGGCCGCACGCCCGTTACATCTTTTTGAACTTCCTGCGAGGTGGAGCGCGTGAAGTGCGAAGAGAAAATAGAAGTCGACTCGGGTCCCTCGACGTTAATCACTTGGGGCGTACGAATTGGTGACGAGCGCAGGTTCTTCGCTGCCCTTCGAGGGGGGATTCGCCAGCAACGCCGAGTCTGCCGTGACTCTCGACATGCAATTGTCACACATTGTCGGAGGTCTTAAATTACCCAGAGAGTTACCTGGAGTCACGTTGGGCCTACCTAAGGTTGAGGGGGACGTTTTAACATCGGCCGCCAACTGGAGGACACATGATTAATACCTTTTTGCCCCTGCGTCGGATCACGGTGGTCCTTTCGGCCCTCGCGATCACCGCGTTAGCGATCGTTAGTTTTTCAGCGACAGCGAGAGCGAGCGCTCCTGCACAGTCCAATTGGCTGCAGATCAGCGCACCCACAAATAGCCCTTCCCCGCGATACGACGCATCCATGGTCTACGACGCCGCGACGGGAACGACGGTCCTCTTTGGTGGATTCAACGGCAATCAATTAGGAGAAACCTGGACGTGGAACGGCAGCGCCTGGACGAAGCAGTCGCCCGCGACGAGCCCTCCCGCGCTGCAGGGTGCGGCAATGGCGTACGACCCCGCGACTCACAACGTGGTGCTCTTTGGAGGACTGGGTTCCAGTGGTCCCCAGGCCGACACGTGGACGTGGGACGGCACGACCTGGACCAAGCAGATCGTGTCGGGACCCGTGGCTCGCTCCAACGCCACCATGGTGTACGACGCCACCACCAACGACGTCGTCCTCTTTGGTGGCAAGGGGAGCGCCGGTCCACTGTCCGACACGTGGAACTGGAACGGGGCGCAGTGGGTTGCACCCTCGTTGACGAGCCTCCCTCCTTCACCGCGCTCTGAGCAGTCGATGGCCTACGACACCGCCACCCACGACGTCGTGGTCGTTGGTGGATTAGGTACGGGTGGTCCATTGTCCGACACGTGGACCTGGGACGGCACGAACTGGACGCGTCAGCCCGCGGCGAGTCCACCCGCGCGATCGGGCGCCGCAATGTTCTACGATTCGACGACCAATCAGATCGTCCTCTTTGGCGGCGACAACGGATCCAACGGCCTCTCCGACACGTGGACCTGGAACGGCACGTCGTGGGCTGCACTGACTTTCGCCACGAATCCGTCGGGTCGGTACCTGTCCGCAATGGCGTACGACACCGCGACCAACAACGCGATCCTCTTCGGTGGCTACAACGGGACCACGAGCCTTGGCGACTCGTGGTCCTTCACGGCGGCGCCTGGCGCGCCGCTGAACGTTCGCGCCAACTCGAACGACGATTCTCGGTCAGTCGTTTCATGGACCGCTCCGCCATCTACCGGCGGCGCAGCGATCTATAACTATGACGTGGTCGCCACTGACGTGACCGCCGCGGTCCGCGGAGGCCAAACGTGCAGTCCCCTGGGGACCACTGTGGTCACCGTCCCGGCGAGCGGAGTCGTCCCCACGACGTGCACGGTGACGGGTCTCACCAACGGTGACCAGTACCGATTCGCCGTCTCCGCGGTCAACAACGTGGGGACGGGTCCGTCCGCCGTGTCCGCCTTGGTGCGGCCCGCCACGGCTCCCCAAGCTCCCACGATCTCCAAAGTTGTCTTGGGTGCTGGTCAGGCGAACGTGTATTGGACCGTACCCGCGAACGATGGCGGGACCCCCGTCGCGAGTTACCGCGTCATTGCGTCACCGGGTGGAGCGTTCTGTCACGTACCTCGCAGCATGACGAGTTGTCGTATCGGAGGCCTGCAGAGTGGCGTGCCCTATACCTTTACCATGACCGCCACCAACGCGGCGGGTACCAGTCCGGCGTCGGCACCGACGGCGCCAGGCCAGCCGAGTGCGCTGCCGGGCGCTCCCTTCATCTTCACCAAGAGTGTCGCGGGAGCCTACATCACCATCAGGTGGCAGCCGCCGAGGTCCAATGGTGGTCCCAGCCTCACGGGCTATGACGTCTACGTCGGAGTGTCGCCGAGTCACGCCGCGTCACGGCCCCTCGTTCCCGTTTCAGTGAACCAGCTTTCCTACACCTTTAGAGGAATTCCGGGCCAGATGTACTACGTCATCGTGCGTGCCGTGAACGAGGCGGGGATCGGTCCATTCTCGAATCAGGTGGCCGCAGTCGCCGGTCGAACGTCCACCGGTGGGGGTAGGCACCTAACGCTGCCGGGTGCTCCGTTCATCACCACTAAGAATGTCGCGGGAAATTTGGTCACCATCAGGTGGCAACCACCGGCGTCCAATGGTGGTATCCGTCTCGCGGGCTACGACATTTACGTGGGTTCCTCGCCAAATGGCGCCGCGTTTCGACCACTCGTTTCCGTGTCGTTCACACAGTTTTCCTACTCGTTTAGAGGTAAGCCCGGCCAGACGTCCTACGTCATCGTCCGTGCCGTCAATGAAGTGGGGATTGGACCCTTCTCCAACCAGGTCGCCGCAGTCGCGAAGTAGCGATCACGTGAGATGACACGTCACACCGCAGAACGCTTGGTGGGCAGTCCCGCCAAGCGTTTTGCGGTGTGATTGCCCAGATGCTGGGACCCTCACGAAGTGGGGTCTGCGCAGAGGCGCGTCGCCGATCCCCGGTCATCATCGAACCGAGAGCCCACGAACTGTTTTTGACCTGCGGCACTGACCCACGGTGTGTACTACGGTGCCTCAGCGGAGTGGGGATTCATCGCTCCATGGCTCGGCGCGGCGGTCGTGGTCAACGACCGACTCCGAACATTACGCCAACACCGTGACTGCACGTAGTCATTGACGAGACAAGTCAGTACTTAATCGGTGTCGGGATTTCCGTATTCGTAGAGCGGCAATAATCAGTGAACATACGAGGATGAGGACTACCGTGGCGGCGAGCGCGAGGCCGATGTTAAAGGCCTTCGGCCAGTAATGGAGGGTGACGACGTAATGTCCACTCGGTACCTTGGCTTCTAGCATCGCTGCATCGAAGGACACCAGGTGCAGCGGTCGTCCGTTAATCTCTGCCTGCCACCCCGGCACGTTGGAGATGCGCAACTCGAGCATTGAGGCTCGTGTGGCGGTCACGTCAATACGCCAGGTGCTGGGGCTGGGTTGACTCGATCGCTGCACCACGGAAGGGCCTGTTGTATTGAGTGCAACGAGAGTGGCCCGCCCTGAATCCGGCACCGCGTATAGCCCCTCGCCATCCAACACCGCGACCCGTCGAGTTCCAGCTGGCCCTAGCGCACCGGGCGGTTCAATTATGAAGGAGACGCCGTAGAGACGTGCGAGACGTACCGAGGTGATGTCGGGACAGAAGAGGCCGTATGGAGGAATCACCTGCGTGGAGGTGCCCGTGGCGTCGCCGTAGGAGGTGTGAAATGAACGTGGCAGGATCGGATCGTACGCAGCGAATTCGCTCACTCCGTAGGCGAGGTTCACGTCCGGTACCAGACCCGTCGCGGGAAAGCCGTTTTCCTGACATGAGCCAAAGCCCACCAGCGAGGAACCCACCAGACGTTGGAGCGTTGTCACGCCGGCATTGGTAGGCAGATAGCCCGGGCTTGAGGACACGAATCCCGCGCCAGCACTTACCAAGAATGCCGTCTCGACAATAAGCAGCACCCAGAGCTCGAAGAGACCCGCCCGCAGGAAAAATCGCCGTCGTTTCGTCGGTCGAGCCCGCGGGTGGTGGGCCCCACGGCTGCTCGACAGCAGTCGGGCGATGAGCACGATGCCGCAGGCGCCGAGGCCGATCGTCGGCCAGAGAAAACTCCCTCGCCGCATGCTCGCCTCTGGTGCTGAGAGGTGGTTGACGTTGAAGATAAGTCGTGCCCCGAGTGTGAGCAGACAACACGCCGTGACAGCGACCCCTACGCGATACCAGGACTCCACGAGTCGTTGCCCGCGATTGGCCAGAAGGGCGTGCGCCCCGCATCCCGCGAGCACCGCGAAACAGAGATCGAGTGCTGTCGTGGCGAGTTGCAGGCGAAAGACATCAAGCAAGGGTACGCGGCGAAAAAGTGACAGCAGCGGACTGGCGAACAATAGGACCAGGAGACCAACGGCGCCCAGCGTGAAGGCAACGACCTCGCGGCGTTGACGCCACAGCGCCAGCGCCGTCACGGCCAGTACCAGGCAGATCGTCCCCACGTACAGCATGGACACGTAAAGGTTGTCCGGCCCGATGACCGTTGCGAGCGAGGTCGGTAATCCGTTGTAGTCGGAGAAGAGTAGGTGAGAAAGATCGAAGAGAGGTAGATCAGAGACGGGCGGTCCGGCATTTCGAGACGACGCCAGGGCGAGCTGGATGGCCGGGAGATAGATCGGTGCGACCATCGCTACTGCGGCCACGAGACCCAGGACATGGTCTCGAACTGCCCACAATGCTGCGCGACGATCTCCTGAACGCCAGAGAGAGGTGGCCATGACAATCGCAAAGACCGCCACGAGGCCCACCAAAACGGCCGCTATCTGGGGTTCGCCCTCGAGGAACGCGAACGCCAGCGTGAGAGCCAGCAGGCACACTGCGGCGACCCGGTGCTTACCGCGGAACACGAGCACCGAGCAAGCAAGTACCCACCCCGACCAGGCCATGCTGCCCGCGGGGTAGTCGCCGAGCCAGACGGTGAAGCCCCCGCTCAACTCGAAGATGGTCGCGCATAATAGTGCGGGCACGATGTCGAGTCGTAAGACTCGTGCCAAGAAGTAGGCACCGCTTCCGGCGATGATCAGCCGAGCCACCACCGTGGCGCTGTGAGCCAACGAGAGCGGAAACAGGTAACCAATCGCTACGGTGGGACCGAACGGTGCCGATTGCAAGTTGAAAGCGAGCGGCAGACCGAGCATGCTGTGGGGATTCCAGAGCGGCAGGTGCCCTGCGTGTACCTGCAGCCAGGCCAGCGCCTGCCACGGGATGAATTCTTCAATCTCGTCGGAGTTGACCAGGTTGTGCACGCCCATATGCGGGTTACCAGTGAGGCCGAACTGCCCAAGTATGTCGTAGGGACCGAGAGATCTACCATGTGCGAGCGCCGGCGTCAGAAATACCCCAGCGAGAAACACGAGCCAACCCACAGCGGCGACCTCGCGCAGCGCTCGCCGTGACGTGATCGCATGCGCGCAGAACTCTCTTGCCCTCAACAGGTAGTTCACGACGAAGTGATTCTAGACCGACCGTCGATCCAGTGTCGGCCGGAATGCGAACTCGCGTCCACGTCCCACGTGGTGGTGTTGCCCTCTACGTCACGTTGGAGTCATGCGACGTTTACGATCGGCATTTTTGATAAGTCAGGCATTTGCGGAGACCGCCCTGAAATGTTCCAGCGTAACTAAGAGTTGGCTAGATCCCCGTGAACTGATCCACTTGACCTGGACCCCGGAAACTAGGTCACGTGCGGCACAATCGCCGTGCCACACGTGAGAGCTCATCCGTCACAAAACCGCCTCGTGTCTACTGACGAAGTGTCGCGACCATCACCGACTCCGCGTGCGTTCTCGTCACGATACGGAACGTCACATGAATCTTGGCAAACCGGAATAAGAAGCGTTCGACCACGGCGACCCGTTTTTTGGCCAGCCTCGCGTTGCCGGGTGCGCTACCAATCATCCTGACCGAGGCGCCGGTCAGGAGCTGGCTCGCAAGTCGCTTCAACGAGGATTGATCAAACGCGCTCAAGGCACTCGTGCCCTTCGAGTAGTGCAGAATGAGTGAACGTGGTCGAGCTGGCAATCTCATCGTGACAACAGTGGGCGCCGATGCTGCCGACGCGAACGTACTGTTCGATGCCTTCGTCGCGGTCACGATGCACGTTCCGGCTTGGGCGGCTCGCAGCATCGTCCTCGATATCGAACAACCCCGCGCAGTTCCGTTGGTCACCGTGTAACTCAGCGCTCCCGTACCCGATCCGCCCCGCGTGCTCAAGGTGAGCGACTTGCCCACGATTCCATTACGAGTGGTAAGTGTGAGCGGTACTTGTCTGGCCAAAGTGGCCTCGGCGACGACGAACACCGGGTCGCTCGAGAACGTGAGCGTAGCCGAACCATCGACCGCGGCGGTTCCCATCGCAACGAGTCCGGTCGAAGTCAGCTCATAGATGATGTCGCCGGCCTTGATACTCGGATCGGTGATTGTCAACGTGAGGGGCACGCTAGCGGTCGGTGTCGTGTAGTCGGGCGTCTCCCAGGACACTGCGAAGGAGAGCACGTAGGACTGACCCGCAGGGACGCTGCCAGTCAGTGTCGAGGTACTCGTGATGGGATAGATGCTGATCGTCGTGCTCGCAGGCAGGGCCCCCGCTGGCACGCTCACGGTGACCGACGATCCGCCGGAGTTCAGTGTCACGACCGTAGAGGCTGTCGATGAAACGGTTGCCGAGCTGGGCACCCCGAAGTCCGAGGTGGGTAGACCCGAGGGCGGAGGGGCGTTCGTCGGACCACCACCACCACCACCGCCACCACCACCACCACCGCCACCACCGCCGACAACCACCGGCATCACGGAGTTCGAGGCACCCGAGAAGGCTCCTGTCCCGATGGCGTTGATGGCCGCGACGCTGAAGGTGTAGACGTCACCATTGGTGAGGCCGGTCACGTTGCACGAGGTCGAGGTCGAGGCGTCTGACGTCGGGCATGCGTCGGTGGTGGTGGCGTTCAACGTGGTGTTGTCGGCCGTCACCGTGTAGCCGGTGATCGCGCGGCCGCCCGTGGAGCCTGCCGTCCAGTTGACCGTCGCCGAGGCGTTGCCCGCCACGGCGGTGCCGATGCTCGGCGCGCCGGGCGCGGTCGTGAACGACAACGGCAACGTCCAAGCACCACGTCCGTGGGTGGTGACAATCAGCGTGTTGTTCGCGGTGAGCACGAGGTCCATCGCCTGTACGTTGGGCAGCCCAGTTCCCAGGGACGCCCATGAAGTCGTCACTCCACTCAGTGTCGGTGCCGAGAAGACCCCGACGTCAGTCGCCACGATGAGACCAGTGACACCGTCGGAGATCACCGAGTTTGTCGTAACGCCCGTGGGAAGATTGCCCGTCTCGTTCGTCCACGTGGCACCGGCGTTGAGTGACGTTCCCATAAGAACTTCCGGCTGGTTGCCAGCGCCGTTCGTAATGCCACTGCTGGAATTCTGCGCGTACGTCAAATAGACCGTGTAAGGGTCCGTCGCACTGACCGAGATATGAGTGACCAGGTTGGACGGTAATGCGCCGCTAGTGAGTGTTGTCCACGTGGCACCGGCGTTAGTGGACATCTGCAGCGTCCCGTTATTGAATCCGGCGTACCATACCGAAGTATTACTCGGAGCTATCGCAATGGCGGAAACATCGCTACTCGCATAACCGGTCGGCGTAGCCCAGGTGGTCCCGCCGTTAGCGGACGTGAAGACGCCGTTGCCACCGAAGACCAGCGTGGATCCCGCCGTCCCCGGTACCACCGTCAGCGGGGCCGCCCAGTTGGCAGTCGCGAAAGGCGGCGTCGTCAAATTAGCAGACGTGCCCCATCCATCAGTTGTCCCTACAAGCGACCCCGACCCCCCGAGGCTGATGTCCGCCTCGGCGTACTGGGTCAAAGGAGCCGAAGGGTCGATCGCTGAGAAGCCGCCGTCACCGCCCACGACTTGGTTCCATGTCGTGGCGGGAGAGCCGGAGGATGAGTAAAGATTGGTGCCATTGTCCTGGGTGCCACCGAGGATTTCGGCGCCGTTGCCGCTCTGGGCGATACCAGGATAAAACTGCGTGATATCCAAATTGGTGTTGAGATTCGTATAAGAAGGTGTCGCGGTGGCGACGTTGGCGGCTGACATCTCCCACGCCCCTCCGTCATTGCCGAAGTAGAGATTGCCCGCGCTATCGAACACGAGAGCGTGGAAGTCCGGATGAAAGAGAGGTGAAGTGCCCGCGAAGTAGCCGCCACCGTTGAGATTTGTCCAGTTGGCACCGCCATCTGTGCTCTCGATCATGGTGATGCCAGCCGCAACGATGATGTTGGGATGTTGGGGATCGACAGCAACGACGTTGTCGTACCAACTTTGGTCCCCACCGGTATCGTCGTTGAGGCCATAATAACCATAATCATCACTGGTGAAGTAGGGCACGCAGTTCGTGGATGACGTGGTGCAGTTCGTCAACGCCGTCCACGTGGTGCCACCGTCGGTGGACTTGTCCATTGAAATGTATCCGTCGGAGAGGGAACCGATTGACTCGTAGAGGGTCGTGGCCGAAGTCGACGCGTTGGGCACGATCGCTAACGCCGCATTCTCGTCGGCGTTGCCATTCATGAGCGATTGGACCATTGTCCAATTCGCGCCGCTATTCGTACTCAATTCGATGCCGATGCCCTCGACACTGGCGTAGATGGCCACGGGACTGGTGAGGGTGTTGATCACTATGGAAGTCACGTCGCCGAGCTGCCACCCCGATCCGGACTCGGCCGTCCAGGTGATACCGCCGTCGTTGGATACGTAGAGACTGTTCGATGTGCCCACCAGAACGGTAGTGGTGGAGATCGACGTGGCCCCCGGCAGAACGACCACGCTCGAGATGTCCTTGCCCGTGAATATTCCCCCCGGATTGGACGTCGTCCAACTCGTTCCGCCATTACTGGATTCGAGCACGCCGTCACCGAAGTGACAGTCCAGGCACATGTTGTTCTCACCGGTTCCGGCGAAAACGTAGGATGCGTTTGACGGGTCCACCGTCACCGCACCCATCGCGATGTCGGGCTGGGAGTCAGTATGGGTAGCCCACGACGCGCCATTGGTCGTCGATGACCACACCCCGCCACCCGCGGAGGCCAGATACAACGTCTGAGGGTTAGTCGGCGCTACGGCCAGGCCGGTGACGCGCCCGCTGTTCATCCCGCCGTATCCACCGGATTCTGGTTGAGGCCCGATGGCGGTCCACTGGAGTGATGGCTGATTAACGGTGGGCTGGGTTATGGGCATCGCGGCCACGCTGTGGCGCGCCGCCAACACCGACTGCTCGTAACCGGCGCCGCGGTGCTGAGCGAACGCCTCATTGGCCGCGACGGGATGAAATTCCAGCTGGATCGGCGTGGTCGAGGCGCCCGCGCGGGGAGCAGCCACGACGCTCACGACGGTCCCCGTCGCGGCGAACATTGTGAGGGTAACTAGCGCGACGCGAGGGAGCGAGCGCATACGTCGAAGAATGCCACAACTATTCACGCCCACGATTGAAGGACCGATCGACATCATTCTCTCTTCTAAGGGAATTCTTAAAGAACATACTTCACAATTAGGGACTTCTCGGGTTCCCGGGGTAACTTGATTCCCTAAACGAGGCGTGTAGTCCTCGAACGACCAGTCCCCACCTGAGTTGACGGCCACTGCTGAAGATTCTCAATCTTCGTCAAATGGCGCGTACGCAGTGCTCGTAGTTTCAGAAGCGTTCAAACAACCCAAATCGGAGGAACTACGTGCGCGCCACCACTGCATTTGATCGCATTATCGCCATCGACGGCGTCGTTATTTCGGGCGTGACGTTCGCCCCCGAAGGGGTGGTGGTGGGGGTCCGCCGGCGAAAGCGTGTCCACCAGTGTCCGTGCGGCGTTACGACCGCCGCTCACTACGACCACTCCACCAGGCGATGGCGTCATCTCGACCTCGGGGTCGACGAGGTTGCCCGGCACGACCGTTAGTGGGTTGGACGCTGCGTCAACGAGGACGGTGATCGCCGTCCCGGCGCGAGACGCGATGAGCTGGGGGGCGGACAAACGTTGGTGGCGCGATATCTTGACCAGTCCCGTACATGGGCACCCGAGAAACGCAGAGAGAACCATCGGTGGCAACATGCGACGCGAGTGTCAACTCAGTTGAAATGAGAAATATCCGCAGCGCCAAGCGTTTCGCGTCTCTCGGAGATTCTCACCCTCGCACTCGTGTAGCCGTGATGGTGGCTCTCACAGAATTGCATCGGCCAGCTGATATCGGTTCACGTCGACCTGATCACGCGAATCTAGTGTCTGAGCGACAACGATCAAAGGCCGACTCAGGCGTCGTGCGAGGAAACAAGATCTGACCCACGATCGATCTCTTCGCCGGAGATTTCTTCGAGGGACCGGCCCGACGGTTCAGGTAAGACATTCGTGAGCAGAAAACCAAGTACGGCGGCACCACCGGCGACGTACAGAACTCCGCGAAGCCCGAGGTGGGTCACGAGTTGGGGAACCAAGAAGACACCGACAAAGGCACCGAGCTTGCCCACACCCGCGGCCACACCGTGGCCAGTCGTTCGCATATTCACCGGAAACACCTCAGACGGCAGGACGAAAGTAGTCATGTTCGGTCCGAACTCGGTGAACAAGTAGCTCACGCCGAAGATGGCGATGAACGGTGCCACCGACGTCGTGAGCGACGGTACGACGGCGAGGAGAAAGAAGCACGCGCCCATTACGGCGAAGCCGACGAACTGCAAGCGGCGGTGACCGATCTTGTCCATCTTCCATACGGCCAAGAGGTAACCGGGCAGTGCGAATACGACAAAGAGAGCGAGACTCAATAACAACTTCATCTTGGTGTCGGCGTTGGGCGAGACTTTGCTCAAGATGCTGGGAAGTGACAAGGTGTTGCCGTAGTAGGCGTAATCGAAGAGGAACCAGCAACCCGCCGTTCCGACGAGCATCAGGAGCATTCGCGGCTGGGCAATGAATTGTCGCAGCTTCAGAAGATGTTGACCGCCGTCAGAATAGGTCGACGCATCCACTGCACCCGCGGCGAACTGGTGCAGATCGCTGGCCGCGTCGTTCGCTCGACCTTGGACGAGTGCCGTATACCGAGGCGACTCAGGCATTTTCGCCCTGAGATAAATGACCGCCGCCGCGGGTATTGCTCCAAGACCGAGCAAGATCCACCAGGCCATTGAATTGTCCACACCGAGAGAAAGCAGCGCGAGTGCGACGAGGGGGCCGACGATCAGTCCGACGGCCTGCATCGAGAAGACGAGCCCCACGAGCCGCCCTCGATCGGCACGGTTGGAGTACTCGCTCACGAGAACGGCAGACACGGGGTAGTCACCGCCGATGCCAAGTCCTAACACGAGACGCGCGACGATTAGCCAGAGAAAGTTCGGGGCCAAAGCAGAGCCCAGGGCTCCGACAACCATGATCGCGGCGACGGCCGTGTAGACGACTTTTCGACCGAAGAGGTCAGCGAGTCGTCCAAAAACGAAGGCACCAACGAACGCTCCCAGGATGGCGGCTCCAGTTACCCAACTGGTCTGAGTTGTGGACAAGTTCCATTGTGTCTTGACCATGGCGGCAACGGTGCCGATCACGAAGAGGTCGTAAGCGTCGGTGAAGAAACCCATACCGGAGATCAGAACCGCTCGATGGTGAAATCGGCTCGTTGGCGCATCGTCGAGTATCTGACTGACCGTACGAGGAGGAGTTACCAGTTCACTCCGTTGAGGGGAACCTGTGACTATGACTTCCACGAAACCGGTCGTCGCCGAGTCCGCTGCGCCTACATCAACCATGTGGATCCACGTCGTAGTTGGTAAAGCAAGTCGTACGTCACAACTGAATCCTTGCAAACGAGATTAAATGTGAGACCAAGCGAAAGTTATCGAATCGTGAACTTCGCGTGAACATCTGGTACGCGAACTGATCCGACGCCGAACCCCGAGACGTGGCGCAAGAGCATGGACAAGAGAGGCTCTGGACCTCGCGGACTTCAAGTATCTATCGCAGCGAAACGAGAGCTAGTTATCGCCGGGATTGGCATCTCACCAGCCGCACCGATGCAATCGGGGCTCTTCGTAACGCTGGATCATCTCAGAGGGATCTTCGCAACTTTGGCCGGAACTGAAATAGACGACCTCGAACTCTCCACGCTCAGACATCTCACCAACAACGATGAGAAGAAGCAACTGACCTGAAACTCGCGGGAACCAAATATTCCCGCCGCGTGGTCCATTTACACCAACTCGCAAGTCCTACGAGTTTTCCTCTTAAGCATTGGCGCCACAACCCTTGTTCTTCAGAAAACTACTGATGCCGAAGTCTTTGCAGTGCGCCGAACGCCAATAACAAGAGGGGCCCTTTCGGGCCCCTCTTGTTATGTCTTCCCTTGAGTACTTACAGGGTCCGTACTAACTCTTTTGTTGACTACAGTCCCGCTAGCAGCGTCTGTACCGTCGAGGAGGGCATTGCGAGCGGGCCCCCCAGAACAGTCAAGTTTGCGACACCACCAGCTCCCAATACGGGCATTTCCTTCGTCGTGTACTGACCAATAACCAGCGGACTCTCCACGAGGATGATCGGCTGAGTGCCAAAGGTCGCGTTCGCTCCGCCGCCCAGGGCCGCTGCGCCAAGCGCGTCGGTCCAATAGTCGACGTGGCTCACGAGGACCGAGTGGTTTCCTGCGGTCCAACTAAGTCCGGAAGTTCCAGATGCCAGAGCAAAGTTCGCGATCTGTACCGCGGTGTCGGTGGCGTCAATGCCTGCGATTCGCAGAACCGAGATGCCGCCATTGAGGGCCGCGATCTGCGTCTCCACCGAGTTCTGCAAGGCGAACTGGCCACCGATCACGATGACCTGTTTCACCCCGAGAGCGGTCAAGGTGGCCGATGCATCGGCACCCAGCGACGTGTCAGTTGACGGGCCCGCCAAGATGACCGGGAAGCGCTGGTTGAACGCTTCAGGAGCAACGGACATCGCGTCCTGCCAGTCCGTACTCGCAATCACAATCGCGGTCGGTACCGCCGAGGTGGGACCGGTTGTCGACGCGTTACCAGTGCTGTCGTTGTAGGTGCCACCAGACGCCGAGTAGGCACCGGGGAACGCACCCGCGCCGTAGGCCGTGCCGAAGTGCTGTGCAATTGCTGCGGCGGTGCCAGCAGCGGTGCCGTCAGTGCCGTAAATCGGTCCAACCACCGTAACGTTACTGCCAGTCAACGTCAAACCCCCCGCGTTGTACGCCGGGAGTGCCTTGATCTGCGCGATCACTGCCGGACTGACGGCCAACGGACCACCCACGACGTACACCGTGGTGACACCCTCCAGCTTCATAGCCTGCTGGGCGTCGGTGCCAAGCGTTGTCGACGGAGTGATCAAGAGGCCCGTGCCCAAGGTACCTTCAAGGTACGAGGCCGCAAGCGCGTCCGAACCGTTCGCCGAAGGGGCGTCCGTCGCCAGAACGACCTTACGGTTACCACTGCTGGCGCTACTAGACGAAGCGGGGTAGGCGTTTTCGAACTCCGCCGCAACCGTGCCGTCTGCCGTCCCGTCCGCACCGTAAATCGTCGTGAGATTCCCAAGGATTGAGCCTACCGAGACGCTCGCAACTGATCCAAGAGAGGAATCGATCGTCACAATCTGTGCACCAACGCTCGCGCCGGCAGTAATGACCGTGGCGTTGTTGATCGTAAACAGTATTGAATTGCCAGCACCGCTCACGGTGTCGACGGTGATGGTGAGCGTGCGGGTCGTTTGCCCGGTGAGTGCGGCGGTTCCCCCCGTCGTCGACAGGGTCGTACCGGCACCCCAGGTGTCAGCGGCCGGCAGGGTCAACGTGATGGTGTCACCAACCGTCAAATTACCGCCAGGTAGGTTCGCCGGTTCGGTGATCGAGATAGGACTCACCGCGGTGGTGCCAGTCTTTGGCAGAGTCACCACCGGATTGTTCGCCGACACGTTGAACCACGACACGTTGGCGTCCGTCGGGGCGCTGAAAGTCGTCGCAGCAAGGCCGAGTGTCGCGTAGGAACCCGAGATCGACAGTGCCTGCGAACTGACGTCATTCGTCGTGTAGGTAAGGGGGCTCAATACCAAGGACGGATTCGCCACAGTCCCGGTTGACGTGAACGTCGCCGTACTGCAACCCGCGGTATTCGTGCCCAAGACGGCGGCGCCGAAGTCAGCAGAGGCCGTGTCGGTGACTACGTCGAACACAGCAGTACCCGTCGATGGGCACGCGAGCGTGAGCGTGATCTTGTCTCCGCTTACTGGAGTCCCGGCAACCGTCAGCGTCAGTGAGTTACCGGAGCCACCACCCGTTACGGTACCGGCAATCGTCGTGGCAGTGGCGCCCGATGTAAGCGCGGCAGTCACGGTCGGTGTGGTGGCCGCCGATGCAACACCTGCTCCAACGATGGATAAGCCGCCGAACAGGGTGACGCCCGTTAGGGCTGCCACTCCCCATCGGCGAATTGATGGCGATTTATTCATAAGCCCTCCTTGGGCACTCATTTGGGTAAATAATCAGGCGCTCCCATACGGGCACCAGGCGATATTGACTTCCTCTCTGAAGCATAGGACGACATGTCGTCGCGTGAGTAGCCGATGTTGATGACACAGCAACATCTAAGAATTGAGTTGACCAGTTCATGGACACCTACTCGTGTCGCCGGAACGCTGTCCAGCACCACTTCGATCAAGAATCCGAGTAAGGCCATCGCTTCGAAGTGACGTCAACCATCCAATTGGAAGTATCGCTGTCGCCCAAACTACGTCCTTGATTGAACGACACTCCTACGAGGGATTCACCGAACCATTGGCCATGGGTCCCATGTTTTCTTCGGAAAACTACGCAAGTCTCAGGACGCAGTGCACCAAACACCAACAACAGGAGGAGGGGCCCTTTCGGGCCCCTCCTCCTGCAACTTCCCTCGAGTACTTACAGGGTCGTACTAACTCTTCGGTTAACTACAGTCCCGCCAACAGCGTCTGTACCGTCGAGGATGGCATCGCGAGCGGGCCACCAAGAACAGTCAAGTTGGTGACTCCGGGAGTACCACCCAGGATCGGGAGTTCAGCCGTCGTGTACTGACCGACGGTGGTCGGGTTCTCCGTGAGGATGATGGGCTCCGTACCGAAGGTCGGGTTCGCGCCGCCGCCCAGAGCAGCCGCGCCCAGCGCGTCACTCCAGTAGTCGCCGTGGCTCGCGATAACAGCGTGGTTACCAGCAGTCCAACCAAGGCCGGTTCCATTTGCTGCCAAAGCGAAGTTGGCAATCTGCGCAGCAGTGTCAGTGGCGTCTTTTCCAGCAATACGCAGGACTGAGATACCACCGTTCAAAGCTGCGATCTGTGTCTCCACTGAATTCTGTACAGCGAGCTGACCACCGATGATGATGACCTGCTTCACACCGAGGCTCGTCAAGGCTGACGATGCATCTGCGCCGAGCGTCGTGTCAGTCGACGGGCCATTCAGAATCACCGGGAAACGCATGTTGAAGGCCTCAGGGGCAATCGACATGGCGTCCTGCCAGTCGGTACCGGCAACCACGATGGCAGTCGGAACCGCAGACGTAGAACCTGAGACCGAAGCGCTACCGGTGGTGTCGTTGAAACTGCCACCAGCAGATGAGTACGCGCCGGGGAAGGCAGCTGAACCGAATGCCGTGCCGAACTGGGTTGCAATCGCTGCAGCAGTTCCTTGAGCAGTGCCATCGGCACCGTAGATGGGACCAACAACGGTCACGTTCGTACCGCGCTCGACCAAACCACCCGGGTAGTAAGCCTGGAGAGCCTTGATCTGTGCGATGACAGCCGGGCTAATGGCCAACGGACCACCAACGACGTACACCGTCGTGACACCCTCGGTCTGAATGGCCTGCATGGCGTCAGTTCCAAGTGTCGTCGCCGGCGTGATCAGAAGACCCGTGTGCAAAGTACCTTCAAGGTACGAAGCGGCAAGGGCGTCTGAGCCGTTCGTGTGAGCAGCGTCAGTCGCGAGAACGACGTTCGTGTTTCCACCGGTCTGGCCAGTCGCGTTCGCCGGGAAGGCGTTCTCAAATTCAGCCGCAACCGTACCGTCAGCCGTACCGTCAGCACCATAAATCGTGGTAACGCTACCGAGGATCGTACCAACCGTAACGCCCGAGAACATCACAACGGGGCCTGTGTTGTAGGTCACCGTGATGCCGACCGTTGCAGGCGTGGCGTTGTTCGTGATCACCGAAGCGTTGTTCACGGTCAATGACTGGCCACCCGAGGCAAGCTCGCCCGTAACCGTCAGAACCAAGTTGCGGCTCGTGCCCGTCTGCGCGGTGGGTGCGGTTACAACCAACCCAACAGAAGAAACGGTGGGGGTACCACTCCAGAAGATGCCAGCCGGCAGCGTCAAGGTAATGGTCGCCGCGGTAACGATCAAGGTGACAGTCGCTGTGGCCGGTGTTGAACTACCGTCATTTGCTGTCACTACGGTCGTGTAAGTGCCAGCCGCAGTGGGAGTTCCCGTCAACGTTACCGTCTCAGTACCCGCGGGAGCAATGGTCTGGCTTCCAACGGTCAAGGACATTCCCGTGGGAAGTCCAGTCGCACTGATGCTCGTCACCCCTGAAGAGCCTGCCGTCACCAAGAATGAGTTGTCGGCAGTGTCCGCCAGACCCAATCGCGGAACAGCAATGTGACTTGCGGTTGTGTTGGGAGGGGCCGGCTCAGTGATTGCAGTAGGCGTAGTCGCTGTTGAAGGCGCATTCGTAACTGCAGCGTCAGCTGCCGCCGGACCAGTGATCTGTGACGTACCAATGTTCGACGGATCGTTGATCGTGATGGGGCTCACCACAGTCGTGCCGGTCTTCGGCAATGTCACCGCAGGAGCGTTCGACGTAATGCCGAACCACAACACGCTGGCGTCCGAGGGAACCGTGAAGTTCGTCGCGGCAAGACCGAGCGACTCGTACGCACCAGTGATGTTCAACGTCTGCGAGGCAACGCCACTCGTCGAGTACGTGATCGCGCTCAGATTCAGAGTCGGGTTCGTCTGGGCCGACGCGACTGTGAACGTATCCGTCGAGCAACCGGAGCTGTTCGTGGAAATGGAGCCAGCGCCGAAAGCAGTGCTCGTGTCAGTGGCAGAGACGAAAGCCGCGGTTCCGGTGGTCGGGCAGGCCAACGTCAAAACGATCACGTCGCCAGGCGTGGTGGTCCCATTGACGGTGAGAGTCAAGTTTCCGGCGTCGGCGGACGGATTCACCGTCCCAGGAATGGTGACGGAGCTCGTGGCGAGCGCCGCAGTGACTGTCGGTGCAGTTGCCGCAGATGCGACTCCTGCTCCCACAATCGATAGGCCGCCGAACAGGGTGACACCCGTTAGGGCTGCCACTCCCCACCGGCGGATTGATGGCAATCTATTCATAGGCCCTCCTTGGGCATTCTGTCCTGAAACAATTCAGGGGTTCCATTACGGACACCAGATTATCGGTGACCAACTGCGTTATTGCTCCCAAGGGAACACGGCCAATAGTAACAGCCTCTCCTGGTCATTGCAATTATTCACGCAACCGATCAGGCGGAATTTCACGGGTTACGAGTTGTCTCACAGCCGTCTCACAGCCGTCTCACAGCCCAAGAGATTCTTCGGCCCACGGAGGGACGCGATTAAGGCGTCACGCGACCGCGACGTATCTCAATATAACTGGTGTGGTGACTCTCAGAGTGGATCCTCGAAGTAAAGAATGTGACTCAACGCCGGTGCAAAGTTCGACCCGTTGTCGGATTCTTCAGTCCAAATCGCGCCGCGAGACGCTGCATCCCTTTTTGATCGGTGTTCCCTCGTTATTCGCCGGAGTCCTGCCGCGGTCGTTCGCGGTAAAACGGAATCATGCTGGCGAGATACGGCGCCGACATAACGATGGGGCAGTTAAGTTGACAATCACAACGACGAGACGACGGTCGTTAAGTTCTAAGATTTTCGGTGCTGAAGTCTTCGACAAATCACCGATCCACTTCGCCTCGCAAGAGAATATGACGACTTCGGTGCGTGGAGGTTAATGCGATGTTCGCGACGTCCAATTCGCGTGCCCGTCACGAATTGAGGGTGCCTGACGGCCATTGAAGTTGCGAAAAACCCAGGCTCGTAAAAGTCACGAAGAAGAACCGCGACCTATCGAACCTCTCGGGAGTGGGGCGGAAAATCCCAGTGGTAGCGTGGGCGCGTGAACCGAGACCTCGAAAGGTCCGAGGCGTCATCAAGGCCACGAATCTCACTTTGTTGTATCACCGGTGGCCCGTTGCACCAGGTCGCAGCCATACTCCGGCTCTATCGACCAGTCGTCGACGAGATCGTCGTCGCCGTGAACGGCCGTTTCACCGAGGAAGAACTCCAATCGCTCGTCGGACTCGCCGACCGGGTGCTGCCGTGCGAGATGCGCGAGGATTTCCTCCAGGAGCGCTATCGCGCGTGGCTCTACGGCGAGTGCAGCGGGGAATTCATCTGTACCGTCGACACCGACGAGGTTCCGAGCGCCGCCCTTCTTGCCGCGCTTCGCGACCTGGCGAGCGCGAACGATGTCGTGACCTACCTCACGGCGTGTCGATGGTGCTTTCCCGACACTGAACACTGGTTGGACGAGTACCCGTGGGAGCCCTCGTGGAAAATGATCCTGGTACGCAACGACCCCGCGACGCTGCACATCAAGGGCGGCGTTCACGAGGGCGTGATGGCCGTGTCGCCTTACCAATTCTTGGAACTACCGATTTACCACCTGAGCGACGCGACGATGTCACGGGACGCGCGCGAGGCCAAGATCGCCTTCTACGACGGGCTCGACGGTAATCAGTTCCTTGAAGACGGCCGACCAGTCAGTGAGGTCTTCTATCTCCCGGAGCACTTCGCGCGCGTCGCGCCAGCCCCTATCCCACCCGCCGATATCGCACTCATCAACGAGGTCCTCGCGGCCGATACTTCAAAGGACCGAGTACTCGAACGTGAATCGGTCACCGGCGAACCGGTGACACTGCTGGCGGGCACAGTCGCATACGAGACGATCCTCGCCTCGTGGCCCGAACGCCCGCTCTCCGAAGGATCGTACGACGTCGAAATCAAACTCCGGCGAGGGCGTTCCCCCGAGCGC
>DATCEX010000060.1:0-6265 GCA_036509795.1 Acidimicrobiales bacterium | reverse complement strand
AAGATTGTTGAAGTCGTGCGCCACACTGCTCACGACCCGGCCACGAATCTCCATCTGTTGCGCGTGATGAACTTCCGCCTTGAGTTCCCGGTGATCGGTCACGTCATCGACCAACATCAAAATGCTCGTTGCCTGGCCCTCCGGTGAAGGCAGCAGCGCCGCGGAGGTCGTGAGGTCTCGACGTCGTCCCATGATCTCGACGTCGATGAGGTCTCGGCCACTCGCCACCTCGCCGTCCAGGACCTCTGACCATAGGACTGCCAACTTGTCGCTCGCTCCATCTGGAAAGCGAGGTTCCGTCGCCGTAGCCTCGTCGTACGCGGGCCAGGCGAGGATCTTGCTCGCGGCGCGATTCCACCACCGCACACGACCTTTGAGGTCGACCTCCACGATGCCTGCGGGCGCCGTGTCCACGAGTATTCGAAGACGCGTTTCACTGGTCTCGATCTCTCTGCTGAGTTCCGTCGCGCCAAGCGCCGTCGCGGCCATTTGGGCCATCAGGGTGAGAACTTCCCTGTCTTCAGAGAGGAACTCGCCTTCGGCCCGTCGTACGGCCAACACGCCCCGAGCTTGATCACGTCGCTCGAGTACCGGAGCGACGAGCCAATCCCCGTCGTTCCAAGGCACGAAGGTACTGCGAGAAGCCGGGACGTCGTCCGTGGCCGCGAAGTCCTTCGGGCCCAGGCACGTCACGGGCCAGCCGCGTCGGGCCACGCCACGAAGAGGTGCCTCTGGACCTGACTCGATGGTGAGGACCGCGACGTCCGCGTCGAACACTCGCCGCGTACTGCTGGCCAAGCTCTTCAATATGTCGTGTTCGTTCCGAATACCCGCCACAGTGATCGACGCCGCGATGAGCTGGTGAAGCTGACTGGCGATGCGCTGTGAACTTCGTACAGCGTCGTGGGCGTCTTGGGCGTCAATCGACGAAATATCGGAACGGGCCTTCTTATCCTCTTGAAGTTTGAGTTTCCCTCGATCCCGGGCCACGATTCGTCACTCCCCTAGGTTTCGCTTCACGCGGGCTTAGAGAGGCTTCCCAGAGAAAATCGCGAAGTCTTCGAGAAAACGATCGATCTCTTCAGCTTCGTGGGGCCTAGAGAAGAGGTACCCCTGACCGACGTGGACCTTCTCGTTTTGCAGCTGCGCTCGCTGTTCGGAGTCTTCGACGCCGGCGGCGATCACTTGCAGATGACGAGTCTCGCTGCTCTCAACGAGTCGGTGAACAAGGAACGAAGCCTCCGACGAATTCGCAAGTCCCGCAATGAACTCTCGGTCGAGTTTCACGATGTCGATCGGAAACTCCTCGAGTTCGTCAAGTGCCGAACCTCCAGGCTCGAAGTCGTCAATGGCAAAACGGACGCCAAGCGTTCGTAGTTTCGTGAGACGCGAACCCGAAGCTTCTCGGTCGACCATTAACGTTGCTTGAGCGAACTCCAACACAAGGAGCGAAGGGTCGAACCGGCTTGAAAAGAGAGCGTCGGCAACGTCGTCGAAGAAGGTCGACGACTCGAACTGTTGCTGGGAGACGTTCACCGAGACACTGAATCGGTAGCCCCGGTCGTGCCACGCGGCTCCCTGGGCACACGCCGTCTGCAGCGTCCATCGCCCTACGGGAATGATTTGACCGCTGGATTCAAGCTCTTCGATGAAGGCGTCAGGACTCAACACGCCGCGCTCAAGGTGTCGCCAGCGCAAGAGCGCCTCGACGCCTGCGAAAGCGTTGGTTTGAAGGTCAATTGTTGGTTGATACACCAAGAAAAACTGACCTTGACGAATTGCCTCATCGAGCGCTAGTCCAAGGGCGCGAAGGTCCCGTTTCTCACTCGAATTCGCCGACTCTTTGTCCATGTCGCTCCGCTTTCTTGAAGCCCACAACGCCGAAGAGAAGGTGTCTCCACCTAAAACTCCTCGTTGATGACGCTATCAGTTCAATCACAATTCATGAACGACGAACCTCAGGCGACCGCGACCGTTCTCTCAAGACCGCCTCACCGGGAGAAGTTCACCACGAGTCCCGACGAACGTCGTATCGCACGCGTAGCTCGAGTTCACGGCAACCCGTTCGACCGTCTGCACGATGCGTATCGTGGTTGTTGTGAATGAAACAGATCGTAGAAACTACGGCGTGCGCTCGACGAGGTCGCTTTGAGAGTTCTCGTCACCGGCGGCGCCGGATTCATTGGATCGACGACCGCGGAACTCCTACTGGCCAACGGCAACGACGTCGTGGTACTCGACAATCTCATCTCGGGTCGGGCGGAGAATGTCCCAAAGAAGGCGACGTTCGTGGAAGGCGAGTGCGGCGACGAAGACCTTGTTCGAGCGCTCGGTTCGTTCGACGCTTGTCTTCACTTCGCGGGACGGATAGAACCCGGCGAGTCAATGAAGTTCCCAGAAGAGTTCTTCGCCAACAACGTGGCGTCGACCTTCCAGCTTCTCAACGCGCTCGTGCGCTCCGGCACCGAGAGGTTCGTCTTCTCATCGTCGTGCGCCGTGTACGGAAATCAGACAGAGATGCCAATTGACGAAAGTCGTTCGATACAACCCAACAGCCCTTACGGGCAATCCAAGCGAATGGTGGAAGAAGGGCTGAATTGGCTCGTGGCCTGCGGACGAATTCGCGCCGCGTCACTGCGTTATTTCAACGCGGCGGGCGGCACCTTGTCTCACCCTGAGCGCCATCGGCCCGAGATCCACCTCATTCCCATCGCACTCGACGTCGCCGCTCATCAGAAAAAAAGGCTCGAGATCTATGGGAGCGACTACCCGACGCCCGACGGCACCTGCGTACGTGATTACGTCCACGTCAGCGATCTCGCCGAGGCACACGTACTGGCGATCGCGGCCCTCGACGATCACTCTGAGTTGACCCTCAATCTCGGCTCTGGCGTTGGTTACTCCAATAAGCAAGTCGTGGAGACCGTCAAGGTCGTGACCGGTGTCGACTTTGAGGTTCGTTACACGGATCGTCGCCCCGGCGATCCGGCCGCCGCGGTCGCGAGTAACGCGCGGGCGCGAGAGTTGCTCGGGTGGGAGCTCGGGCGATCCGACCTCGAGGTAATTGTGGGTGACGCCTGGGCCGTCCATCAGATCGATCCAAGTTAGTCGTGCTCTTCAGACGTAATTACTTCGTAACATTCAGCAAGAGTTCTTGTTGATTGTCCGGGCTTGATTTAACGTTCTGCCACGATCAGGATGACCGTAAGTTGTGGAGCAAGCCGCT
This sequence comes from Acidimicrobiales bacterium, assembly GCA_036509795.1. Classification (GTDB taxonomy): domain Bacteria; phylum Actinomycetota; class Acidimicrobiia; order Acidimicrobiales; family RAAP-2; genus RAAP-2. The sequence goes on along the minus strand of DATCEX010000060.1, from coordinate 3,039 downwards.
ACGCATCTCGCAACGGCGAGCGTCAAAGAGAAGAAATCACGAGGACCACGTTCCTCCGAGGCGGACGGAGAGCTGGCCGTCATGACCTTCAAGAGAGATCGTCTCCGTGATAGAGAAGTCACCTAATTCCGGTGACGAAGTTGTGGCGACGGGGGTTGGTGAGATCCAGGTGGTCGATAGCAACATAACGATTTCTCGAGATGCGCCGACCTAGTATCGCTTTTGAGATATCTCGCGAGGCGGATTCAACGATCAGCGCGCGAGGGGAGGCGAACGCATGAGCGCGGCAACAATTGGAAGCGCCCTGGCGGAGAAGCGCCGCGAATTGGGACTCGAGAAGGGGCGCGCGGCCAACAAGATTGGCATGAGCCGAACAACGTACAGCTCCTACGAGCAGGACGCCCAGCGTCCCTCCGTCGACGTCTTTCCGGCTCTGGCTAGCTTCTTGGACATCTCGATTGAGGAACTTCTGACTCTGTATGGGGCGACCTGTGTGGCCGCCTTACGTCCGTCCTTGGAACAGGTCATGTCCAATCCTCCGGTCGCAAGTATCGAAGCGCAGAGCGCCGTAGGGGCTCCACAAGTGTCAACAAATTCTGATCGAAGCGGGCCAGAGGTGCCTTTAGAGAGGCTCACCCTTCCGCACGAAAGACTTGAGTCGTTAGTGACCGTCGTCACGCCAGAACTGTCCGAGGTGGTCGAGTCGGAAGAATCCACCGAGGTCGAGGAAGTTCGAGAAGAAGTGACGGCCTCAGAGCGAGAAGCCCGTACGGAGGACTCACGGGGCGTCGGGGCGTCGATGATTGAGCTCTCTCACTTACTCGAGGAGTCGCCGAAATCTGACAGTCGTGAGAAGAGTTCGAGCCATAAGAAGAAGAAAAAGAAAAAGCAGAAGAAGAACTAGACAGGACGGCCCGCAATTCACCAATTCAGCGGGAACGCCTGATGAAGTACGGGTCGGACGCAAAAGGTCTCAAATATTCTGGCGAAGATTTGATCCAGGTGTGTGTGCACGTGCACAATGAGATTGGGTATGGCCCGACCCGCCAGGGCTTGTTGGGGTGAACCACCTCAGCTGTTAACTGAGAAGCGACTCCGATAATCCGGATGCACGCTGACTTCATCCACCAGAGACAACGGCAAAATCAGTCACTATCTGTAAATTAGCCAGCAATTAATGTGGTCGTCAGATTTTCGTCACACGTCCGAATTGACGGTCTGTCGACGGCGTGAATCACCCTCAGCGCACTCGCGACTGTCCGCTTATCTTTTCGCCGCCATGTCCGGCTGGCTCCTCGAGCCCTGTTCACCTCAACGTGGCTACGGATTCAAGTAATCGGGGGACGGGGTCGCCGCCGGACGTGCGATCTCCGTCAGAACTCAAGGGCCTGGATACGACTTGAACATCATGGAGGAAGCTCCCGCCCAGAATCAGCTAAACGTCCACGGGAGCGCCGGAAGCGGCCCCCACCGCCTCCATCGAGGAGATCTCCGGGCGGATTTCCCTTGGAGAACCTTCTGTGCCGCCCAGGTTCTAGACGCCTCGACTCGCTGCCCAATCGGAGGAGCGCCTTTGGAGGTAAACTCTTATTTCCTTACTGTGATTGAAATTCAATCGGGGGTTGACGCCGCGAACGTGATCTGAAGCGCGTCAACTCTTACCGCTTTGTCACAGAAAACCTCGAGTAAAGGCGACGTCTGATGATCAAGAGGCACTTCGCGCGGCATCGGGTAGCGACAGTGGCGTTCGGAACCATGTTGGTCGCGGCAACGGTGATCGTTGTAACCCTCGCTTCCGGACCAACGGGAGGGTCGAAGAGCGGTAGGCCGGCTGCGCAATCGACACTTGTGGACACGACGAGTACGTCTCCGGCGGCTGCGACGACTTCGACGGCCGTGTCGTCGAAGTCTCAAGCGTCGGGAGGGCTCATCGCAGCTGGCGCGTCGCGAAGTGAATGTCTTACACCGCACTCCGACGCTCGCCAATCTGGTCTCGCGTACGTTCAATCACTGGTGACAAGTTTCGAGTCGGTGACGAACACCACGGTGACCTGCCTCTCTACGTATTTGATGGGCACAACGACATGGTCACAGTGGATACACCCATGGGTCTTAAGTTCGCAGCCCGGGTACGCCCCTTGGGTCGCGCAGAACCCACAAAACAGGCAACTCGTTTTAGCAATGAACTTGATTCCCGACAAGCTCGCGAACGTTAAAAACCCGTTGCGATGGGAAGAGTCGTGCGCGAAAGGTGCCTTCAACTCCTACGCGAAGCAGTTGGGTAGAAATCTCGTTGCCGCTGGATTGGCGAATTCAGTGCTTCGTCTCGGTCCAGAAATGAACGGGGTTTGGGAGTCGGACTTCATTGGAACTGCGCAGAACGAGCAAAGATTGTGGGCGAAGTGCTTCGCCAATGAAGCAACCTCGTTCCGCCAAGTAGCCGGAGAGCATTTCCTGATGGACTGGAACCCCAATGCGTGCGTGGGTGACTACCCCTACGCGAATTTCTATCCGGGAAACAAGTACGTCGATATTGTTGGGCTCGATCTCTACGACGTCGGTTGCAACACTCCGTACACGTCTCTCAGTTTCTCGCAGCTCACGAGTGAGCCCTCGGGATTGTCGCACTTCGAAGCATTCGCGGCATCGAAGAGAAAACCTATGAGTCTTCCGGAATGGGGGCTGTCGAGCATTCCAACCGGAGACGATCCCGCGTATATCAATGGCATCGGAACACTATTCACTAAAGGCAACTGGGCGTTCGAAACTTACTTTGATCAGACGGGTCCGAATATGAAGGCGCTGCCACTTAGTTCGAATACGCCACTTTCACTTGTCGCGTTTCAAAAGTGGTTCGGCAGCGGACCTAAATAGCCGCGTCCAGTTCCCACTCTCAACTCGACGACGTGGTCACCTGGGGCGTGAGTCGTCGGTCCCGCTTCCCGTAGGGGGTGACGGGCCGGAGGCGAACCTTGACGAGGACGAGGACGCAGCGCAGTGCGTCGCTCAGGCGAATCTTCTTGCCCTCTTCTTTGCTGC
>DATCEX010000059.1:0-65594 GCA_036509795.1 Acidimicrobiales bacterium | reverse complement strand
AGTCCGAGGACGATCAACATTGCCGCGATAAGTGTTTTCTTCATGGCCAACAGCCTCCCCGCCGTAGTCAAGAGGAGCAGCGGCTCCTCCGTGTTGAAAATAGCCCACCACCCTGGTCATCCATCACCCCCAGGAGACAGCGTGCTATTTCCGTCCCCTCCTCACCCACACGTAACACCTCGTAGGGCCACTTCAATTCTCAATCCTCGCGAGTCTCCAGTGCAAGGTTGCAGAACTGTCACGTCGGGCCCCCTTCGTGAACCCGCGCACTGCGCGATAATGATTCAACGTTTCATAATGTCGGAGAAGACGGGGCGTCCATTTCAGGACTGTCCTGTTAGGTGGCCATTCAATGTAAACACGGGCAGCAATTGTCAGTGCGTGCTTGGCCTGGAGGTGGATTGTCCGGAACGGGCTGGCACGCCGGGTGCTGCGCAACATAACGGTAATGCTTCGTCAGCTCACTGCCGATCTGGGAGGGCCACGGACCCGAGTACGCCGATGGGGACCCTTCGGTACGTTCGTCCCTGAAGATATTGCGTGACGTCGTCATTTGACCGCGACCGTTGCGTTTGGTCAGTGTGCAGCGAGCCCACTGCCGGGCCAGTGGGAATGAGAGGATCGTGGCCGTAGTAACTCGATGTACACCACACCACCGGTCGGTCACGGTCAAGGTCACGGCCTATCGAAGAAGCCGCCGTGTTTTGCCGGAGCTGCCGAAAAGGCCAGTTCGCAGTAAATGGCAATCACTAGAACCAAACCAATTGCAACATCTCGAAAGGATTTACGAAATGTCATCTCATGTACTGCGACAAGAACCCAGCAATGCCGACTACGACTTTGTCGTCAGGCAAGACATGGTCCTTCAACGGAATCTTCCCGTCGAGAAGCTTCTGTTGACCCTGCCCGAAGTCGGCCGAGTCCTCGCTATCAGCGGCTCCAAGCTGTATGACCTTTTGAACTCGGGTAATCTTCCTTCGTTCTACATTGGTAAGTCGCGACGAGTCAGAATCAGTGATGTGCAGGCCTTTGTGAACGGCGGCAGACGTAGCGAAGTGGTTTCCTTCGGTAGGGTCAATCGGGCAATCGAAAACTAAGTGACGGGGTAATTCATTGGCGATTGAATTCTCTGCGTAAATTGGCGCTATTTGAGCGTGACCGTAGTCGGTATATCTAGTTGATCGTTAGTTTGATGCTAGAAATTCCGTAAGTTGCATGATAATCTGGTCGTAAGTTATATACTTAGACCGGAGATTTGGATGAAATCCTACAAGCCTCGACTGGTTGACGGCGCTTTACGCGATGGTCTTTCCGCGATGGGCGGCTGCGCCATAGAGGGCCCTCGTGCCTGCGGTAAAACAGTTACTGCCCGACAAATGGCGGCTGACGAGATTCTCTTGGACGTTGACCGTGAGGCCCGGGCGCTAGCTCAAGTCGATCCGAGACTGCTTTTGAACTCGCGTAAAAGGACCCCCCTGCTGATTGACGAGTGGCAGTTGGAGCCAAAACTATGGAATGTCGTACGCCGCGAGATCGACGACCGAGGAAAAAAGGGCCAGTTCATCCTGACCGGATCAGCGTCGCTGCCACGTGATGACGCTCGACACGCGGGATCGGGCCGTATCGCACAGATCGCCATGCGGCCGATGACCCTCTTCGAACAGGGATGGTCCTCGGGAACTTTATCGCTCGGAGAACTCCTCGCAGGAACCCAAGTACTCGAATCTGAACACTCTGAACTGGCGTTACTCAACTACGTCGATCGAATTGTGATCGGCGGCTGGCCTGAACTCCTTGACGCCACCGTCGACGACGCTCGCTACTTTCTGGAGAGCTACATCAGTACGTTAGTGCATCACGACATCAGTGAAGTCTCCGAAGCCAGGCGCGATCCTCGCAGGGTGCGGCGCTTCCTCTTGGCGTACGCGCAACTCAGCGCACACCCTGCGTCGCTGAGTACGATAATCGCTCGTGCCGCCGACGCGGATGACGAAGACCCCTCACCTGGGCGTCTTGCGGCCGCGGCCTACGCCGACGCGCTGCGTCGAATGTGGATCATTGACGACGTCGAAGCTTGGAATACATTACTGCGCTCGAAGGCTCGGTTGGGAAAGACCGAGAAGCGCCATCTCGTCGACCCTTCGCTGGCCGCATCGTTGATGCGATGTGGCCCGAAGCGACTCTTAGGGGACCTGAGCACCCTGGGATTTCTTTTCGAATCCCTCGTTACTCGCGATGTGCGTGTCTACGCCACTGCCAACCGAGCGTCTGTCTATCACTACCGCGAACATGAAGGTCACCTCGAGGTAGACCTGATAGTTGAGCGTCTCGAAGATGGCAGCTGGATAGGCATAGAGGTCAAACTTGGTTCAAATCAGATCGATGGGGCTGCTGCGAGCTTGCTCAAAGTTAGTGAGACCCGTCTTGGAATGTCGGCATCCGCACTGCTCGTGGTAACTGCAACTGACTACGCTTACCGCCGTCGCGATGGCGTCTACGTGGTGCCACTCGGGATGCTGGGGCCCTAGGGGGTTTGGACAAGGGTGAGGACTAAAATTTTGGTAATTCTTCTACCCGGGATGACGGGTCGGTAACTGAAACCTAGAATTCCTGGTCTTGAGTTTGGGAATGAAACTGCCAAACGTGGGTGAACGGCGGCAATCAGCCACGGACAGCATTCCGTTCGTGGACTGCAAATTCGGACAGAAGCGAACATCCAAGAACACGCCACACCAGTCTTCGGAACCGGGTGTCGGGGGTTCAAATCCCTCCAGCCGCACTTTTCCCAGGTCATCGAGCGGGTGAAGTCTCGTGGTGCGCGAGTGGTGGTACTCTCCGGACATGCCGCATCGGCGCCGGCGACTACAAAGGAACCTCAGGGTTCCCGCGGTGTTCGTATGCGTGTTGGGTTCGGTGGCGACCGTGGACTCGGCTGCGGTCGCTACCGAATCGCCCGCTCGTCATTCCCTTGTGGTCGCGCACGCCCCGCCGCGCACGACCTTGCCGGGCACCGCGTGCTCAGTTTTTCCAGCCGACAACGTCTGGAGTACGTCGATCAGCCAACTCCCCGTGAACGTCAACTCGGCACGGTGGATGGCCGCGATGGATTCATCGACCACCAACCTGCACCCGGACTACGGACCGTCCGGTAATCCGCGCCAGCCCTACGGGATTCCCTGGACCATCGTCTCGACCCACGTGGCATTTACGCGAGTGGCGTTTCAGTACGCCTCAGAGAGCGACAAGGGTCCCTACCCGCTGACGGCGAGCACGCCGATTGAAGGTGGTTCGGATCGTCACGCGTTGATGGTCGACCCGCACGCGTCGGCGACGTCGAGTGCCTGCACGCTGTTCGAGACCTTCGACACGTACTTTCACCCCGGCAGTCGCTCCACCGCGGGCTCGGGGGCAATATGGAAACTAACGTCAAACGCACTGCGCCCCGCAACGTTCACGTCAGCCGACGCCGCGGGTCTGCCGATCTTGCCCGGACTGGTGAACTACGACGAGGTGAAGAGAGGGATCATGGCCCACGCGATTCGTTTCACCGCCCAATGCACCAGTGAGGCGTTCATCTGGCCGGCGCGCCACGAGGCTGGGCAGGCCGCGCCACGATGCCCTCCAATGGGCGCACGATTTCGATTGCGGGCGTCCTTCTTACTTCCGCCCGCCCAGTGTGACGCCTTCTGTCAGACGGTGCTGAGGACGATGAAGAACTACGGGCTGATCCTCGCGGACAACGGCAGCAATTGGTACTTCCAGGGCACGGCCGACACCCGTTGGACGTTCAACCAGGTGGGTCAACTCAAGGCGATCCCCGCGAGCGCCTTCGCGGCGGTGGATGAATCGTGTCTCGAGGTCGCAGCGAACTCCGGGCAGGCGCGCCAGCCCGGCACGGCCGCATTCGCGGCGCATTGTCTAGCCCGTTGAAGTGACCAGCACCCGACCGTGGGGTCGACGACGAGCTCGCTGTTACGGAACGATTCGCTCGGGAACCCGACGCGGCGTCACCAATACGTCGTAAGCGCCCACCTCTAACGAGACGCAAGTACCGAGCTCGAAGTTGTCGGCCTCACTCGATCGCACGTCGGTCTTGACGACCACGTCGGCGAACCCGACTTCGAGGCGAGTGGCGGCGCCGAGGAAACTCCGGTGCTGCACGACGCCAGCGCCCTGCTCGTCGGCTCGCACGTTGACGTCCTCAGGGCGCAGTAGCGCGTCGATCGGGCCCGCCTCGAGATTGGGTGCGAGTCCTCGAATGGCCACCGAACGTCCGAAGAGTTCCACCTCGTCAGCGCGTCGGGTGACTGGTACACGGCTCGAGACCCCGACGAACTCGGCGACGAACGCCGTGGACGGATGGGCGTAGAGTTCTGCGGGCGAGGCGACTTGTTCGACCCGACCCCGCGACATCACGCAGACACGGTCGGCCATCGACAGGGCCTCCTCTTGGTCGTGGGTGACAAACAACGTGGTGATGTCCAAGCGCTGTTGGAGGGCGCGGATCTGATCGCGCAGCTCGGCGCGCACCTTGGCATCAAGAGCCGAGAGTGGCTCGTCTAGCAAGAGGACGCGCGGTTCGATGGCCAGTGCGCGCGCTAGGGCGACGCGTTGTTGTTGACCACCCGAGAGCTGGTGCGGGTACTTCGTGGCGTGTTCGGCCAGGCCCACCAATTCCAACAGCTCCAGTGCCCGTTGGCGCCGCGGTGCACGGCGTTGGCGCCGAAGCCGTAATCCAAAGGACACATTGTCACGCGCGGTCAAATTCGGAAACAACGAATAACTCTGAAAAACCATGCCCATGTCGCGACGCTGGGAGGGAATACGCGACACGTCGGTACCGTCGACGAGGATCCGTCCCGCATCGGGGCGGTCGAAACCCGCGACCATGCGTAGCGCGGTCGTCTTGCCACAGCCCGAGGGTCCCAGCAGCGCGACGAACTCGCCTGGTTCGACACGCAGCGAGAATTCGTTGAGGGCACGCGTGGCGCCATAGACACGGGTCAACCCCTCGAGCGACACCGGTGCGCCGGCGTTCTTCGTCTCGAGAGCTACCTCGGTTTGGCTGGGGTCGAGTACTTCATTGGTAGTCAACTTAATTGTCCTTTACCACGTCGATGGGAACGGTCGAGAGAAACGATGATGGTCAAGACCAACCACATTGCGATGAGGAAGATCATGGAGACCGCGACTTGAATGTGGGGGTTGTTGGTTGACGAGTTGACGATCCATACCGGCACTGTCGTCCAGAGGTCCAAACTGGCCATGGTGTACTCGCCAAAGACGAGCGCCAAAGTCAGTACCGATGCCGATATGAGGGCCGTGCGCAAATTTGGGATAAGTACCCGCCACATCGTCGCAATCCAACCGGCCCCGAGCGAGCGTGACGCCTCCACGAGCGTCTTGAGATCCAGCGCGCCCAGTCCCGAGTCAAGTGAGCGATAGACGAAGGGCATAGCGAGGATGACGTAGACGAGCGCCAGTAGGTACGGTGACGCTGAGAGCCACTGGAAGGGCTTGGCGGCTTGCAGGACTCCCAGGATCAACACGATGGGCGGGATGACGATGGGCAGGATCGTGATGATTTCCATGACGCGGCGAAAGCGAGGAAGTCGTAGGTGTACGTATATCACCGTGGGGACCATGAGGAGAAGTTCGATGACCAGCGTCACGACGGAGAGCTTGAAGGAGAGACCGACCGCCGCGCCAAATCCGGGCTGACTGGCGATCTGCGTCAGGGGTTGTAACGAGAAGTGGCCCTGAAGGTTTTGCAAGGAGAAATCCAGGGCGGCGTATACCGGCAGTATGAAGTAGGCGGCCGCGATGATCAAGATCGCCGCCCGACCGAAACGAGGACGTGGACGCCGACGAATGGGGACGGAATCGGGCGCGTCGCGACTCGTCAACGCGTCATCAACGAGGAGATCGCGCAGGCCTTCTTGGCTCATGCCCGCAACCACCGAGTAGTGCGTCGTTGCAGCAAGGTGTAGCCCGCTACTGTCACGAGGAGGATCACGATCATGCCAAAGCCCAGTGCGTAGCCGATGTTTTCCTCGCCTGAGAGGACGTTGCCCGACAGGAACGCGCCGATCTGGATAGGCGTCAAGGCGATCGTGCCCCCGGTCATCGCCTCGGCCGTGGCGTAGGCGGAAAATCCACTTCCAAAGAGCAGCAGCATCGATCCCAGAACGGGCGGCATGAGAACCGGAAGTCCGACGTGACGCCAGTACTGCCTTTTCGACGCGCCGAGATTGGAGGCGGCCTCGCGCCACTGGGGGCGCAGTCCGTTGAGCGCCGGTGTGATGACGAGGACCATGAGGGGAACCTGGAAGTACATATAGACGAAGGCCACCCCCGAGAACTTGTAGAGGTCAAAGCCATGGTTCCACGGGTTGAGGTGGATGTGCGCCAGCCACGCGTCGGCCAAACCGGCGGGGCCGAGGGCGGCGATGAACATGAAGGCGAGGTTGACCCCGCCGAAGTTAGCGAGCACTCCCGCTGCTGCGGCGAGCACCCGCTTGAAGTATTCGTGATCGGACTGGGCGATGGCGTAGGCCAAAAACGTCCCCACCACGCCGGGGATGAGTGACGTGACGAGGGCCAACTTGAGACTGGTCTCAAAGCCAAACAGGTACTGACCGCCGCTCGTGATGGTCCTGATGTTGTGCATGGTCAATTGACCGCTGCGCGTACGGAACGCGAGGTTGGTGATGATCCACGTAGGCACGCCGAGACCTAACGCGACGTACACAACGAAGGGGAATACCGGTAGGACCGTCTTGAGGCGACGCAGAAGTGAATTACGCGCAGAAGTGGCGCGTCCCTCGACACCGCGAAGGGAGAGCGCGGTGTCGAGGGACGGAGTGAAGGCCATTGTTTGTACCTACCGGATCAACCGGCGCCGACTTCCGAGGCCCAGTTAGCGGCGACCGTAGCCTTGGCCGCGCTCAGCTGAGCCAGCGTCGGGTAGGTGGTGACACCCTTGGGCGCTGCGGGCAGCAGCTTGAGGTACGACTTGTTGACGGTGTTGGCCTTGGTCATCGCGGCCAACTCGATCGGACGGGCGTAGCCCTGCAAGAACAAGTTTTGTCCGGTCACCGAGTACAAGTACTCCTCCCACAGACGCGCGGCCGCGGGGTGCGGGGCGTCGGCCGTGATGGCCTGGGTGTAGTATGCGGCGTAGCTCGCGTCGGTCGGGATGATCACCTTCCACTTGGCCAAGTTGGCTTGGATACCGTTCTGCAGGTAGTCCCACCAGATCAAGATCGGTGTGGTGCCCTGCACAGCAGTCTGCGCACTTCCACCGGGAACGTAGTTACCGATGGAGTTCAGGTTCGCGAAGAACTTGATGCCGGGCTCGACGTTGTTGAACGAGCCCCCGTTGGCGAGCGACGCTGCCATAACTGCGGCAAACGCAGCTGACGCCTGGGTCGGGTCACCGTTGATGCCGACCTCGTTCTTGTACATCGGCTTGGCCAGATCAGCGAATGACGTGGGGCAGACCGCAATCTTGGCCGTGTTGCAACCAATAGAGACATACCCGCCGTAGTCGTCAAACCAGCGACCGTTTGCGTCCTTGGTGGCCGCCGGGATGCTGGACCAGGTTTGCACCTTGTACGGTGCCAGCAATTTGGTGTTTTCCACCGCGTAGCTGGTACCCACGTCGAGGACGTCGGGGGCTTCGGCGCGACCCTTGTCGTTTTCGACCGCCGTAATCTCGTTGGCGCTCGAGCCGTTGGGGTTCTCGTCATTGATCTTGATGCCGTACTTCGCGGTGAAGTCCTTCATGATCGCGCCATAGTTGGCCCAGCCCTGTAGGGGAAGGGTAATGACGTTGAGGTGTCCCTCGGCCTTTGCCGTCGCGACCAGTGCCGCCATACCCTTGGTACCCGACACGGACTGCACCGTTGACCAGTTGGTCGTTGACGATGCGTCAGCCGAGTTGCCCACGAACGTGACACCGATCGCTAGAGAACTCAACACGCCAGCGGCCGTAGCTACCTTCAGTTTGTTCAACACTCGTTATCCTCCTGAATTTGAGTACCCGTGTAGTAACTCACCGCGAACAGTACGAAAGGATTGTTATCGTGAAGCGACGTGAACACGGGCAAAGAGTGACAACTAGGCGCACGGAGTGAAAATCTTCTGCGCGTCACCGTGACTGTTGTCGTGCAATTACCTCGGCGAGTTCCGCCACGGAACTAATAATGAGGTCAGCCCCGTGCTCGCGCAGACGCGCCTCGTCATCGTTGCCCGAGAGCACGCCAATACGTAGCCCGACGCCGGCGTTCGAGCCTGCTTCCATGTCCGACGCAGTGTCGCCGACGACCGCGACTCTCGACATCGCGGTCACCTTCGTGCGTAGGGCGCACACCAAGATCATGTCGGGCGCCGGTCGCCCGCGGCCGGCGTCTGCGGGCGAGATTCGCGCGTCGACCAGGTCCGACCAGTGCAGTTGGTCGATGAGGGACTCGCGAGTGGAGGGTGAAAAGCCGGTGGTGAACGCGACGGCGACGCCGCCACGCTGGATTTGTTCGAGGTTCTGGCGCGCCCCTGGAATCTCCTGTACGCCCAATTCCGTGGCGATTGCGACGAAGTGCGATTCAAAGAGGGCGTTCGCCCCCTCGGCTCCCGCGCCAAAGAGTGAGCGAAACACCTCGATCTTGGACTGGCCCATTGTCGCCACGACGAAGACCTCGGCCTGATGTGCTTCGTCCTCGTCGAGGTCGAGGGAGGCAATCGTGCGGTGAAAAGCCTCGAGGACGAGACCGTCGTCGCGCACCGTGGTCCCGGCCATGTCGCAACAGACGAGCTCGATCACGCGACGCTCTCTTCGGCGATGGCCGGTGCCAAGGTCATTCCCCGTCCGCCCGCACCCGTTACCACGGTGACGTCCTCGAAGACGTCACGGCGCAGATAGAGCTCGTCAGTGCGTGCGGGATCCATTTGGTGATAGACCCCCGTCCAGCGACGTTCGATACGCGGCAACGCCGGACCGATGAGGTGGCGCGCCGCGGCCACGATGAGGTCCATCGGTCGGTCCGGCGAATCGAAGACCCCGGGTCGGTCGCCCTCGTGAGTGTCACCAATGGTGAGACCCCCGTGGCAGCGCTGCTGGCAGAGCAACTGGATCGCGTAGTGCTTGGCGTTGGCCTCCTGGTCGGGCAGGACCTCGAGGGCGTCGGCGCGAAATTGTGGGTAGTAGCGAAACGAGTCGCCGTTGGCGATTGACGTCGTCAGGGTGTCGGCCAGGGGTTCGGTCTCGGCCATTTGCAGGCGCACACTGCGCACAGGCTCACTCTCGACGAGTTCGCGGGCGAAACCGCTGACCGACGCTCCGACGCATACGAACACCCGGTCACCCGTGTGGACGGTGCCGCGGTGGTCGATGGCGGCGTTGTCGCGCAGCCCGACCAGTTCGCGACCGGCGTGGTAGGTGTAGCGCCCAGTACGGATCATCGCGTGACGTAGCGCGATGAGCACCACGCGCGGCTCCACGGCGGCATCACGCTCGCAGTAGAGACCCGCGAGAAAATCCCCGCGCACCACGGGGTTACGCGCCGTGACTTCTGAGCGGTTCATGAGGGAAAATCCCCGCTGAGCGGCGCTCGGACGCGCCATTGCGCGCCGGGCCACCTCGAGTTCGTCGTCCGTGGCGAGCAAGGTAAAGGAACCATTCGCGCGAAACTTGATATCGGGCACGTCGAGGGAGATTTCCTCCCAGAGTTCGCGAGCACGCAGGGCGAGGTCGCCCTCACGACCGTCGGCGCGTCCGCTGACCCACACCAACCCGAAATTTCGTACCGACGCCCCCGTGGGTACCGCGTCACGTTCGAGTTGAACGACTTCGGCACCGCGAGCGAGCGAGAAGTACGCATGCATGGTGCCCAAGATGCCACCGCCCACCACGACGACGCGTCGTCCCGCGAGGCAGAGATCAGCGTCGAGAGGCATGGGCGAAGGGTAGGGCCTGCAAATGGTTTGACCGTGACGCGAGCGTGTCCACGCCGCAAAATCTGCGACACGCGCCTCGTCACATCTACGAGCGCGACGTGGGCGCGCCATCGCGGTGCGCGGTGTTAAGAATGTCCAAGATCACCGACGACGAAAGGATTGAAATGGTCGAACACACCGAGGAGGGGCTTCCCGATTTCTCTGACGCCGAGAGTGCGGGTGTCGCTCACCGCGTCTTGGGTACGACGTTGCCCGTACTTGAAGTGCAACTCCAACCGGGCCAGTCCGTCATCTCCCAAGGCGGTGAGATGTCCTGGATGACGCCGAGCGTGACGATGACGACCCAGACCAGCGGTGCGGGCGGCTCGGGGTTGGCGGGGGTTTTCAAGCGCGCCGTCGCCGGCGGGACCATCTTCATGTCGCAGTTCACCGCGCAGGGCGCGGTCGGCGTGGTGGCGTTCGCCGCCAAGATGCCGGGTCGCATCCGCGCGATCAACGTGTCGGCGAATCGCGAATACATGGTGTCGCGTCACGGGTTTCTTGCCGCGACCGACGCCGTCACGCTGAACCTGGGCTTTCAACAGAAGCTGGGTGTGGGCATCTTCTCGGGCAACGGATTCGTCCTGCAACGCCTGGCCGGCGAGGGGACGGCGTGGATCGAACTCTCGGGAGAACTGGTGACCTACGACCTCGCAGCGGGCGAGTCGATGATGGTGCACCCAGGTCACATCGGACTCTTTGACGCCGCGGTGCACCTCGACATCCAGATGGTCAAGGGCATCAAGAACATGCTCTTCGGGGCGGACACGATTTTTCTGGCGAAGTTGACCGGACCGGGAAGCGTGTACCTGCAGACCATGACGGTGCCGGGGCTGGCCCACGCCCTTGCTCCGTACTTGCCCGCCAACGAGGGTGGCGCCAGCGGCGGGGGCGCGTTTGGCTTCAAACTGGGCTGATTGCGCGGCGTGCGGACGTGATGTGGCACGCGCGCCGTACACTCGGTGTCCCGCTGGTGTCGTAGTGAGGGGTGGAGGGATCCGAGATGGAGAAGTCGCAACTGCGTGAAGCGCTCTACGAGGTCGGTCGGTCGCGCCTCTTTGACACGGTCAATACTCACGCCGGACCATTCACGCACGTGTGCCGCTTGGTGAATCCCGAGGGTGCTCGCATGAGTCTGCACTACGCGCCCGGCGTGCGGGTGGAGGCGTGGCACCAATCGGGTAACGAACTCGCCGCCCTGTATTCGTGGAATGGCGTGTGGATCTTGTTCGATCGCTTCAACGTGGGTGCCAGCGACGCCACGAGTACCGACACCGTCGTGGTCATCTCGGCGCCGACACTCGACCTCCAGGTGGCCGCAGGCTCGCTGATCATGCAGAGTCAAGAGTCCTTCGATGTCCTGTGGATGAACGCGGGCGATGATGACTAGTCACGTCCCCAATCCGCTGGCTTTCGCCATGGAGGAGTTCAACGTCGCGATCAATTCCCACGGCGACTTCACCTATGTGCGTTTCGGGCGTGAGCTCGAAAAATTACGTGTACGGCTCCAGGGCGGTAACCACGCGCTACTCGTTCGACGTCTGACCGACCTCGACGGCGAGATTACGTCGTTGTTCGAGTGCTACTCGACGGGCGCGCTCATCCTGGTTCGCGAGGAGCACGTCTGCGACGCCGAGGACTGCGACTTCGAGATGGGCGACGTGTCGATTTCGGCCACGTCACACGAGAGCCTTCTCGCGACGATCTCCCTCCTCGAATTCGATCGCGACGACCCCGAAGAGTTTCTCGGAATGATCCATCCTGATTGAGGCGCGTTAGGTTCGACGCGAGAAGTCGCGTCGCAGTTCCGTCGTCAATGAGTGTCGACGTGAACGAGTGTTGACGCGTCGGTTGAAATGTTTTCGTTGGTGACTCGGCGCTATTCTTCGTGGCTGCGACACAATTCTTGGAAATGACTGTGAAATACTTCGCGGTTCTCGTCACCCTGGCCTAAATCGGGGCGCTGGTAGAGTTGGAGGACCGCGCGACCTTTGACGAGGCGCGCCGTGTCGCGAATAGCGGCGTCACACAATGAGGAGTTGACATGAAGGTTCTGGTTCTGGGCGGCGACGGATTCTGTGGCTGGCCCACCTCATTGCACCTCTCGGACATTGGTCACGACGTCACCGTGGTGGACAATCTGAGTCGTCGCGAGATTGACGTGGAACTGGAAGTCGAATCCCTGACACCCATTCGCCCGATGGGCGTGCGCGTGCGTGCGTGGAAGGAACTGACGGGTAAGGACATCGACTTCGTCAATCTTGACCTGGCCGAAGAATTCGATCGATTCGAGACCTTGTTGCGCGAGAAGCAGCCCGACGCCATCGTGCACTTTGGTGAGCAGCGCGCGGCTCCGTATTCGATGCGCAGTACCATCACCAAGCGCTACACCGTGGACAACAACGTGCGCGGCACCCACAACGTGTTGGCCGCGATCGTGGCCAGTGGCCGCGACATCGCCCTGGTGCACCTGGGCACGATGGGCGTGTACGGCTACGGCTGGAGTGGATCAGCACCGATTCCCGAAGGCTATTTGACCGTCAAGGTCCCGACGCCCGACGGTGAGATCAATCGTGAGATTCTGCATCCGGCCAATCCCGGTTCCGTCTATCACTTGACCAAGACGCTCGATCAACTGCTCTTCGCGTTTTACGCCAAGAACGACATGCTGCGCGTGACGGACCTGCACCAGGGCATCGTCTGGGGCACCCAGACCCCCCAGACGGCGATGGACGAACGTCTGATCAACCGCTTCGACTACGACGGTGACTACGGGACCGTC
The DNA here is from genome assembly GCA_036509795.1 of Acidimicrobiales bacterium. Lineage (GTDB taxonomy): Bacteria > Actinomycetota > Acidimicrobiia > Acidimicrobiales > RAAP-2 > RAAP-2. Next base: position 52,819 of record DATCEX010000059.1, on the reverse strand, counting down.
TTGAACCGTTTCTTGATGCAGGCGGCCATCGGTCACCCGCTCACCGTGCACGGCATTGGCGGCCAGACTCGCGCCTTCATCCACATTCGTGACACGGTGCGCTGCATCCAGATCGCCCTCGAGAATCCACCCAAGAACGGCGACCCGGTCAAGGTGTTCAACCAGGTGACCGAGACCTATCGCGTGGGCGAACTCGCAGAACTCATCTCCCAGCAGACGGGCGCCGAGGTGGCATACTTGCCCAATCCGCGTAATGAAGCGGCGGAGAACGACCTCAACGTGAGTCGCGAACAATTCTTGGAGCTAGGCCTTAATCCGACGCTGCTCTCCGACGGATTGCTCGAGGAGTCGCGCGACATCGCGGAGAAGTACCGCGACCGTGCCGACACCACCAAGATCATTGCTCGCTCGGTGTGGCGCAAGGGTATGGAGACCTCGCCCGACCTCATCGTCAAGTAAACCCAGCAAAGACACCACCTGGCCCGTCGGGCGTGTGAGAATTTGGCGATGGCCGCTCTCTACGAATATGTCCGTCATCCCCGCGCCGCGGAATTACGGATCAGCGCGCCCACTAAGACCGCTGACTTGCGCCGGGTGCACCACAAGAATCCCTTCGTGCGCTTCAACGCACGTTTCGGGCTGCGGATCACCCTGGTGGTCGGCACCATGTGGGCCGCGTACGTCTTCACGATCCTGGCCCTCTTCGCATTACCGTCGGCCATCTCCCAGGGGACCTACTTCGTCATCGTGTGGCTCTCGAGCAGTTTCTTGCAACTGGTTCTCTTGCCCATCATCATCGTGGGTCAGAACATCCAGGCCGCCGCGGCCGATAAGCGCTCGGAGGACACGTACAAGGACGCCGAAGCGGTCTTGAAGGAGGCCGAGGAGATTCAAAAGCACCTGCTCGCCCAGGACGAGGCGATTTCGGACATCGTCGCGCGCCTGGAGAAATTGATGGGACCGAGCGCTTCGGCGTAGTTTGTTTCGGTGCCCCATTTACTTCTCTGGGCGGTCACGGCACCGGTGAACGTTCACAGGGGTGCGGTCTTGCCCCTCGCGCGCGTCGTAGTCATTCTCGTGCCCGTCCTCGCCCTGTGTTTTTACGTCTTCGTGGTGCGGACGAGGCGCAAATAGTCGCCGCCGTCCGTGCCCTCAACGAGTTGTCGGGTCGCTGAGCGACCGCGAGGATCGCTTAGACCTCGCGGCTGATTAAGCGCAAGACGTTACGGTCGGTGTGCAAAATGACGGTCGGCTTCTGCTGGTACTCAACGACGGTGGTCTGTTCGTAGGAGAACGAGTCCTCGCCAACAGTGATCGACACGTCAAAACGCGTCGTTTGGGCTAGAGCGTGCAGGTACGTCGTCGACAAGATGCCGTACGAGCTCGAACCCACGGCTGATTCGAGTTTGAAGGACGTCGCGTCGGCGTCCACGGTGGCGCCAGCGATCAGCGTGGTGGCGTGAGGAACGATGAAGCAACGCACGACCTGGCGGTTGGCTCCGTCCCACATCCAGTACCCGACCTCGGTGTGAAACGGCGTGTCCTCGCCGTCGCGCCACGTCGCGGTGCGGTAATCCAGCCCGTAGAGGGGATGAGGACCAACGTTCACGGGTCCAAAAGGTGCGAAGGTGGTCCGCTCACGAAACTTGGTTTCCCCGAGTTTTCCCTGGTCGGAATGGAATGAGACGTCGAGACCGTCGAGGCCCGATTCCCAGGTACCGATAAGTCCGGCGAGTGGGCCCCAGGGTGTTGTCGGCATGTTGTGGGTGTCGTTTCTGGATCGTTGCGGCGTGGACAGTTTACGCCGCGACCGCCGCGGGCCCGAGCAGTCGATCACTGAGGACGTAGGTCCGCGCCAACTGCGAAAAGGCCAATCCCGCGAGGGCGATACCAACCCAGGGTTGGGCCGGGCTAAGGACGACGAATCCGAGGGTGATGACGGCGTCGGCCGTGACCCGTGTCGACGGGCGAGTGATGCCGATGCGCTGGGACGTCAGATACGACACGGCGAAGGTGTTCACGAGGGGGAGCACCGCGTCCAGCGTCCACCTCCCTCGCAGCGCGCGTACGGTGACGCCGAAGGAGATCGCTCCGATGAGCGTGAGGCCAATTGCCGCGCCGAGGGTGGCACTCGCAAAGCGCGCCGAGACGGGGTGGGGCTGACCGGGCCAGTGCGCGACGAGCGACACCAGCAACGCGAAACCGGCGTAGTAGGCGAGAATCCCGAACTGAGTCAGTCGATGCAGGGCGCTCACGAGAACCAACCCGCTGGTGTCGAGTGCGAGGGACGAGACCGAGGATACCGGTTCACCGTAGGGTCGGGTCACGTCGGACCAGGCGGTGCCGTTCCAGACTCGCCACTGGCGCCCCCCCGAGGGATCGGGGTACCAGCCTGGTGGAATCTGACTCAGCGCGTTACTCACCGGCCCAGTCTCCCATAGCGACGCGAGCGTCAGTTTCGCGACACTTTATGGGCGCAACGCGACAACGGTCGTCAGCGCAATGGCGACGCAGATACTGGGTCGACACGCGACGTCGGTCAACGCCGACGGGACGTAGTCGAGGGTCACGTTGCGCGCGCCACTCGATTGCCATTCGCTCATCGCCGGTGTTTGGCCCCCGAGGTGACCGACCACGACACACGTGGTCACCGACGAACACGACATCGAACTGGCGTGCAGGGGCACGTACGTCTCGCTCCAGCCCTGGGACGCCACCTTCGTCGACGGTACTGCGACGGCCGAACCCTTGGTCGTGGTCACCAACGCCACGCACGTCGTGGAGCAGTCCAGCGAGGACAGCGATGTCCACGCCGTCGGAGTCGTCACCGCACGCCACGAGCGACCACCGTTGAGAGTCTCGCGTAGTACCACGTGGTGCGTCGCTGACGTGGTGGCGACGTAACACGTCCGAGCGCCGACGCACGTCATTGTCGTCGACTTGCTCGCCGTCCACGCCAAGGTACGCGGAGCGCTCCAAGACCCACCGGCGCTCGTGGTGAACGAGAATCGGGCCGTCGAGTTAGCCGTGGCGTCGAGAACGGCGCAGTCGTGATCGTCCACACAACTCAGGTCGTGAATGACCAGTCCGCCGGCGGGCCCCCGCAGCGTCTTCACCGCCCCGGTGTTGGCGTTGATCGACCAGAGCAGTTCCCCGGATTCGTCGGTGCCGCCAAACAGGCATCGCGTCGTCGCGCACGCTCCGGCGTAGATCGTGGCGACGGGGGCGCCGGGCACTTGAAGCGCGGACCAGATCCCTGGGTGGTTGCGCACTTGTGCGGTGGTGGTGGGCGCGCCCGCGCCACCCGACGCCCCCACCGCGACGCACGCGCCGGTCGTGGTGCAGGCAACGGCCGTGAGGGGCGCGTTGATACTGATCGAGGGTTGACCGTCGGCGTGGCGGGCGGTTGAGGCCGACGCGCAACTTGCCAACAACAAGGTGGCGCTCGTGAGCAGGAGGATGCTGCGGCCGACGCCACGCGTCTTGGTGATGTATCGGCTCATGCAGCAAATCTTTCGTACGAAACTCAGGTGTAGTCATGCTAGTGAGCCCCGTCGAGGCCAACGGACCGACGCGCGTCTAGCCTTTTTAGATGAGCTGGATCGATGTCGCCATCGCCGCACTGGTCGTCATCTCGGCGCTGCGCGGTTGGAGCCAGGGTCTCTTGCGTCAAATCGGTGGAATTCTCGGGCGCATCATCGGTTTCGTGGCGGGGTGTTACTTGGCCGCGGACGTCACCTCACACGTCAGCGAAGTCGCTTGGCGTCCGCTGGACGCCATATTGATTATCATCGCCTGCGTCGTGGTCGGGGGCCTGATCATGCGACTGGTCGGCGGGATCTTCTCGAAGCTTCTTCACGAGGCGCGACTCGGGGTTGTTGATTCCGTCTTGGGTGCGAGCGTGGGTGTGGCCGGCACCCTGGTGACGTGTTGGTTCCTCGCCGCCATCTTGACCGGCGTCCCGTGGAGTTCGGTCGGACAGTCCATTAATCACTCCGTGATCTTGCGAACTGTTCAGCGCGTCATGCCCTCGCCACCGTCGGTCGAGAGTCGACTCCAGGGTGTTCTCGACCAGGCCAACGTTCCGAGCCTGTTCGCTGACGTCGTGGCCCCGACGTTGCCCGGAGTTGCTCACGAGGCGCTGACCACCACCCACTTCGTGGGGGCGCCCGCCGGTGTCGTCGATGTCGAAGCGTCCGGGGCGTGTCACTTATTCACACAGGGGACCGGTTTTGTGGTGGCGCCCGGTGAAGTCGTGACGACCGCCCACTTGCTGGCGGGGCAGAAGAAGGTATGGGTGGGCTCGACGCTGTCGCACGTGGTGCTCTTTGACCCCCGCAGCGACATCGCCGTCGTCAGGGTTCCCGGACTGACGGCGCAACCCCTCACCTTGAGTACCTCGCCCTCTCGTGGGACGCGCGGCGACGTCGTGGGATTCACCGCGAGTAATGACCGCACGTGGTCGACGGCGGTGTACTTGGGGTCAGTCGTTGCACCCGGACGCGATATCTACAGTGGTCCCCTCTTCGCACGCACCCTGGACGTCGTCGTCTCGTCGGTGACCACGAGCGAGGCGGGTGCGCCAGTCCTCGCGCACGGGGCCGTCGTCGCCGTCGTCGCCCAACGTGCACCGATCGATTCGGGAGTGGTCTACGCCATTCCCGTGAGTCAGTTGCGCGCGCAGTTGGCAAGCGTCACGTCAGCCACGGTGTCAACGCAGCGTTGCGTCAACTGACCGATCGCACCGCGTCAGCCAGCACGCTCAGTCCGTCGGCTAACTGCTCGTCGGTAATCACCAAGGGTGGCAGAAGTCGAATCACGTTGCCCGCGGTGCCGCACGACAACGCGATGACGCCGTGGTCGTTGCAGTACTTGACGATTCCCTTGGCTGCCGCCGCGTTGGGATTCTTGGTGCCGGGCTCGACCAGCTCGAAAGCGACCATCGCTCCACGACCTCGCACGTCACCGATGATCGTGACGTCGCTCGACAATGAGGTGAGGAAGTCCAGCAGTATTGGTTCGAGTTCGCGTGCGCGCGCCACCAGATTACGTTCGCGCATCACGCGAATGGCCGCGAGCGCCGCCACCGCCGCGACGGGATTCCCGCCGTAGGTGCCACCGAGTCCACCTTCGTGCACCGTGTTCATGATCTCGGCGCGACCGGTGACTCCCGCGAGCGGCATGCCGCCTGCGAGCCCCTTCGCGGTGGTGACGATGTCGGGAATGACACCCTCGTGGTCCACGGCGAACCATTCGCCGGTACGTCCAAAACCACTTTGAATCTCGTCGGCGATGAACACCACTCCGTTGTCGGTGGTCCACTTCGACAGCGCCGGCAGGAATCCATCGGCGGGGACGATAAAGCCACCCTCACCCTGGATCGGTTCGATGAGTAGCGCCGCCACGTTCTGAGCGCCCACCTGGGTCTCGATGTCGGCGATCGCCAGTGCGGCCGCTTCGACACCCGTGCGGCCGTCGAGGAAGGGGTAGCTCATAGGCACGCGGTAGACCTCAGGTGCGAAGGGTCCGAAGCCGTCCTTGTAGGGCATGTTCTTGGCCGTCAGGGCCATGGTCAGATTAGTTCGACCGTGGTAGGCGTGGTCGAACACGACGATCGCTTGGCGACCGGTGGCGTGACGGGCGATTTTGACGGCGTTCTCGACGGCTTCGGCCCCGGAATTGAACAGGGCGGATGTTTTCGCGTGGTTTCCCGGGGTCAAGGCGGCAAGTTCTTCGCACACTTCGACGTAACTCTCGTAGGGCGTCACCATGAAGCACGTGTGGGTGAACGCGGCGACCTGTCGCGACACCGCCTCCACTAACTCAGGCGCGGCGTGACCAATACCGGTGACGGCGATGCCGGAACCGAGGTCCAAAATGTGATTACCGTCGACGTCGACCAGGATCGCTCCCTCGGCCCGGTCGATGTAGATCGTGAAGCCGTTCGTCACACCGGCGCTGACGACATTCTGACGGCGCGCGTGGAGGGCTCGTGATTTGGGTCCGGGCAATTCGGTGATGACCTTGCGCTCGGTGCCGACCGACGATTCAAGTGACGAAACCATGGGGAACTCCTCGACGTGGTCCGCGAGTGACGGACTGTCCCAGCGTAGTTCCGGTGCCCGATGGCTCGTCCGAGACGAAGAAACGGGTGACCGCAGTCACCCGTTTCGACGCTGGCGGAGGAGGTGGGATTTGAACCCACGGTGCCCGGAGACACAGCAGTTTTCGAGACTGCCCGATTCGGCCGCTCTCGCACCCCTCCGGGGACGAGTCTACCGCCTTTGGCCGTACGACCCTGGGGGCGACATGTCGACCGGAGCGACTAAAGCGATAGGTGGCGAGGAGCACCGCTGGTACATTTCGTGCGTGAAGCGCAAGACATGGGAAGTGGCGATCACGGCCGTTGTCGCCGTAGTGGTCACCACCAGTGTCGTCGCTCTGACCCAGCATTCGCCGCGTGCAAGCGAACGGGAGCGAACGCCATCGAGTCTGAAGATATCGGACGTGACGGTGACGGCGACTTCGTCGCAGGGTGATTCGGCGGTCGTCATGTCCCTCGTCAACGCGACGGGTGGTCCCATCTCGCTGATATCGGTGAGTTCCCCCCGGGCCGCGATGAGCATGATGTTCTACGACGTCAACATGCGTCAAGCGCACAGCGCGATGACGTGGCTACCCGACATCGTGATTGGATCGGCGAAGACGCAACTGCTGGGGTACCAGAATCAGGGCGTCATGCTGAGTCTGTTGCACGCGAAACTCAAGATCGGCGCCCGCGTGCCGTTGGAGATCAAGTACAGCAACTTCTCCACGTCGCGTACGGTCGTGGTGGACGCGCGAGTGGTTGCTCCGCCCATGGGACTGCACTTCAACACGCCAGCGATGAATATGTAGTCAGCTCGCGTGACGAGACGCGCGAGACGCGACGCCCCCGGCGACGGGGCTACGTTGGCGGTAGTTTTGGTGGCACGAGAACGTCGGTGTTGACGTCGGGCGAGTGGTGGGACAAGGGCAGTGACGTACGTAGACCAAAATTGGGGCCACCCGTGGGTGTTTCTCCTCGGTGTGGCGGCGGCGGCGGTACATCTTCGCGGGCTGAACGTCTTGAATCGGCGATCGACGCCCGAGCGGGCGCGTCGACGTCGCCGACAGATGCTGATGAGCATCGCCGGCATCGCGGTGGTGACGCTGAGCGTGTGTTCGCCCTTGGAGTTCTGGTCGATGCAGTACTTCTGGATTCACATGATTCAACACGTCACGGTCATGCTGGCCGCGCCGGCCCTCTACGTCGCCGGCGCTCCGGCGCTGCCCTTGATCTTCGCTCTGCCCGCGGCGCCGCGGCGCCGCGTGCTCCGGTTCGTGAACGTCTCTCCCCGGGCTCGAGCGCTTCGGGCCGCTGTGCATTTCGTCACGTCGGCGAAGTTCGCGGTGATCTCGTTCAATCTCGTCATGATCTTTTGGATGCTGCCCGGTCCCTTCGATTTCGTGATGAAGAGCGAAGCCCTACACATTGGCTTGATGTTGTCCACGTTCTTGGTGACCGGCATCCTCTTTTGGTCCAAGATCATCTCGTCGTATCCGTTCTCGTCCATTAAGGCACCGTTTTCCAAGGCCGGAGCCTTGCTCGTCACGAACTTGGTGATGACCATCATCGCGATGGCGGTCAGCATCTTCACGTCGGCTCCGGATTACCGGTTCGCGCCGATGATGATGTTCATGGGCACGACGGTGATGCCGATGACGATGGTGACGATGAATCGACTGGTTGACCAACAAATCGGCGCCGCGATCTTGTGGGTGTGCGGTGACTTCTGGTGCCTGCCCACGCTCATTTTCACCATCCACTCGGCCCTCAAGGACGGGGCCGACGCGAGCCTGATGGACCGGTTCTTACGCGGACGTGACCACGACGTTCCCGACGCGTACCTCGCGCGCGAGACCACTGAGTGAATCCTCGCGACGAATGCCGCGACGTGAACTCGTCCACGATGTGGCGATGACGAATCGACCGCAGGACGAGGGGTTTATGACCCAGGCGCTCGCGGCGGCGCGCGCCGCCGCGTCGCACGATGACGTGCCCGTCGGTTGCGTCATCGTGCGTGACGGCGTCATTCTCGCCACGGGCGAGAATCGCCGCGAAGTCGACCACGATCCCACGGCCCACGCGGAGTTGGTGGCGTTACGCGCCGCGGCCCAGCGGACAGGACACTGGCGGATGGACGGCGTCACCGTCTACGTCACGCTCGAGCCATGCGTCATGTGCGCGGGAGCGATCTTGAACGCTCGAGTCGATCGAGTGGTCATCGCGGCCATGGACGAGAAAGCGGGTGCCGTAGGGTCGCGCTACAACGTACTCGTCGATCCGCGTCTGCTTCACGAGGCAGTGGTGACGTACGACGTGCTCGCTGACCAGTCGGCGACGCTCTTGCGGGAGTTCTTTCAAAGTCGACGTGACAGCTGAGAATTTGATTTTCCGCGGTCGTCCGACCAGCGATGGTGTGTATTTCTCATCTCGTCACCTGAACCAAACAATTTTGGAACAACTCCGGTGCACCAGAAAAGATGCGCCGATTTCGGTGGTAGAATTGCCCTCTTACATAGAGTTCGCTACTTGTCGCGATTACCGATGAAATAACCACGAACTTTGGGAATGAGGACGTATGTCCGCACTTACCCACTTCAGAAGTCAGTTGATTGCCGCCCAAACCCCGCGGAAGTCGCGAGAAGTGAATCGCGCCCGCGGGGTTCGTCATGCGCGGGGGCGCGCAGCTTTGGCGCTCACCTTCGTGTTCACGTCGTTGTCCGTCGCATTTTGGGCGGTACCCGAGGCAAATGCCGCCACCCCAAGCGTGAATCTCGCGACGGCGTCGGCATACGCCGTCTTGGCGGGTAGCACGATCACTAATACTGGTTCGTCAGTCATTGCGGGCGACATCGGTCTCGCACCGGGCACCTCGGTCTCAGGCTTTCCGCCGGGGGTGCAGAGTTCGGGCGTTACGAACGTGGCAAACGCTCCCGCACTGATGGCCCAAGCGGACCTGACAGCTGCGTATTTGGACGCGGCGTCGCGTACGCCCTTTAACACGGTCTCGGGCGATCTGGGAGGTTCGACTCTCGTCCCGGGTGTGTACCAATCTGCCTCGGGCCTTGCGTTGACGGGAACATTGACGTTGAACGGCGGGGGAGATGCATCGTCAGTATTCATCTTCCAAGCGGGTTCGACGTTTGTCTCGGCCACGGGAAGCAACGTCGTGCTGGAAAACGGCGCGCAAGCGTGCAACGTGTTTTGGCAAGTGGGTAGTTCGGTAACCCTCGGAACAACCAGTCAGGTGAGCGGTACGTTCATGGCCCTCACTTCGATCACCCTTAATACGGGCGCTCAAGTGAGCGGGCGAGTTCTCGCCCGCAATGGTGCTGTCACCTTGAATGACAACACGATCACGGCGCCCACCTGCGCGGCAGCGGTCGCAACTACGACGACGTCGTTAGCGACGACGACGACGGTGGCGCCTACCACGACGACAGTCGCCAAGAAGACCACGACGACGACAATCCCGAAGAGGACCACCACGACGACAATCCCGAAGAGAACCACCACGACGACAATCCCGAAGAGGACCACCACCACGACGACAGTCCCGAAGAGGACCACCACCACCCTGGCGGTAACGACACCGACGGCCGCACCGGCGTCGACGACTTCGACCAGTCCCGCTACGACGACGACCAGTCCCGCTACGACGACGACAGTTCCCACCACCACTACGACGACCCCGGTGATACCCAAGGGTCCTCCGGCCACGGGCTTCGGTGGCACTGCTGGACCGGGGAGTTCGCCGCGAACGCCTCTGATCCTCGGATCACTGTCGCTTGCCACTTTGTCGGGCGGACTGGCGTTAAGGGAACGACGCCGGAACCGTCGCTTGCGTACGGATGGGACTGGGGATCACGCGCCTCAGGCGTAGTCAGCTGGCCTCACGGGAGTATCGATGGTGGTTCGTGTGCGCGCTGTCGCTGCTCGTGGCCGTCGCGATCCTCGTTTCGGTGGAGACGACGAGTGATCCCACGCGTCGCGTGTTGAGTAGCACGTCGACGCAATCACCCACCACAACCACGACGACTCGCCCGGCACCGGGTCTCGCGCGTTCGGTCCCGCGGGAGTTACTGGTGCCGTCATTGAATATCTCCACCACGGTGGGTGAACTCGGTCTGCAGGCCAACGACGAAGTCCAAGTACCTAACAACGTGCATACCGTGGGATGGTTTCGCCTGGGCCCGACTCCGGGTCAAATCGGTTCATCAGTTATCTTGGGCCACGTCGATTCGTTTCGGGGACCGGGAGTCTTCTTTGAGCTGAAGAGCCTGACGCTCGGGGCTCTGATCGAAGTTCGCCTCAGTGACGGCGTGACGGCACAATTCCGGGTGACCAGCGTGGTCCAGTACGCCAAAACGGGATTTCCCGACGCGTTGGTCTACGGCTCCACGAGAAAAAGAGAATTGAACCTCGTGACGTGTGGTGGCACGTTCGATCATCAGACCGGGAGTTATGAATCCAACATCGTGGTGTTCAGTCGATTGGTGGGGGTGGTGGCCGCCGCGTGAGAGAACGTGTCGTACAGGGTGCTGTGGTGTCTCGCAAAATTCTCTTAAGAGTACCGGGCCACTGTGTTTCGCCTCGTGGTATTCGTCGCGGGAGAACGCAATCCGTCGCGATGATTCCCGACGATTCGCCATATGGGCGACTCCCGATGGGTGACGGGTTTTTTGGGCGGCGGCGTACGCGCGATTCTCGGTCGTCGATAAGGTGTGGGCAGCGGCACAGGAATCGTCGGGGTGAACTGATGCCTGGGTGGTGCGTGCCCGAACCTACGCCAAAGGTGGCCACGTGATGTCAGATTCACCACAGACCACAGAATCGAAGCGCAGCGAGCTACACGCGGATGTACCCGCTCGTCCGCGACCCATCGTCCCGTCGCAATTGGGGGACAATAGTCTCGTGGGACCCCCAAACCAAGAAGCGCTGGCCGCTATTTTTCCGCCGATCGCTGACTACGCGTTCCTGTCGGACTGCGAGAACAGTTGTCTGGTCGCCCCCACTGGATCGATCGAGTGGCTGTGTCTTCCTCGTCCGCACGACCCCAGCGTCTTTGGCACCATTCTCGACCGCTCCGCGGGTTCCTTTCGACTGGCCCCGGTTGACAGTGCCGTCCCCGCCCACCGCCAGTACGTACCGGGCACGATGGTGTTGGCGACCACGTGGCAGACTCGCAGCGGTTGGTTGATCGTGAATGACTACATGGCCATCGGCCCGTGGTATCGCACCGGCGACCGTTCTGACTTTCATCGCCGCACGCCTGGGGACTTCGACGCTCGACGTATCTTGGTGCGCTCGGCGACCTGTCTTCACGGAACGGTGGACGTGCTATTGAACTGTGAGCCGTCTTTCGATTACGGGCGCGCCGACGCGAACTGGGAGTACACGGGTGACTCCTACGACCAAGTGGCGACGAACAACCCCGACTTCAACCGGTTGACCTTGACCGGCGACATGCGCTTTGGCATCGAGGGTCGCGCCGTTCGCGCGCGCCACCGTCTCACCGAGGGAGAGTCATCGTTCGTGGTGTTGGGTTGGGGCGACGCTCCCGTGCCGACGACGCGCGCGGAGGTGGACTCGTGCCGCGCCGAAACCAGTCGCTTCTGGCGCGATTGGATCGACGGTGGACGTTTCCCTAATCATCCTTGGCGCGAGTTACTCCAGCGCAGTGCACTGACGCTCAAGGGACTCACCTACGCGCCCACGGGTGCAATGCTCGCCGCCGCGACCACGTCGCTCCCCGAACAACCCGGTGGCCAGCGCAATTGGGATTATCGCTACACCTGGATCCGTGACGCGGCCTTCACCCTGCGATCGCTGCACGCACTGGGTTTCGATACCGAGGCGGACGACTTCCTGGCGTTCTTGGGCGACGTACTCGAACCCAAGGGCGTGCTCGCCGGCGGTGCGATTCCGATCCGGGGAAACCTCCAGGTGTTGTACCCCGTCGACGGCGCGACTGCGGTACCGGAGTCCGAGCTCGATCATCTCACCGGTCACGTGGGTAGTCGACCGGTGCGCAACGGCAACGCCGCGTACAACCAGACCCAGTTCGACATCCTGGGCGCCATTGTGGACTGCGTCTTTGAACACACTCGCTCGCGCGACTCGCTCAGCGAGCGATCGTGGCGCATCGTCGTGCAGGCGGTCGAGACCGCACTCAAATCGTGGCGCGAAGTCGACCGCGGGATTTGGGAGATGCGTGGCGAACCCAAGCACTTCACCTTCTCGAAGGTGATGTGTTGGGTCGCCGCCGATCGCGGTGCGCGCCTGGCCGCGCTCCGCGGTGAGAAGGGCCGCGCCGATCTTTGGTGGAGTGCCGCCCAGGAGATCCACTCCGATATCTGCGACAACGCCGTGAGCGAAGAGGGCTATTTCACTCAGTCCTACGGTTCGAGCGAGTTGGACGCCTCGCTCCTGCTGCTGCCCATGCTGGGCTTCTTGGCGCCCCAGGACGATCGAATTCGAGCGACGGTCTTGGCGATTGCCAGCAAACTCAGCGACGGGGCCTTCGTGTACCGATACCGCCCCGAGGTGACGGACGACGGACTCGAGGGTCAGCCCGAGGGTAGCTTCACCGCCTGCTCCTTCTGGCTCGTCTCGGCGCTCGTGGAGATCGGCGAACTGGATCAAGCCCGCGTTCAGTGCGAGAAATTGGTGGGTGCCGCCAGCGCCCTGGGACTTTACGCCGAAGAAATCGATCCCGCGACGGCTCGACACCTGGGAAATTTTCCCCAGGCGCTCACGCACCTTGCCTTGATCAATGCGTTGTTGAACGTCATTGAAGCCGAGCAGCGCGCCACGGGAAAGACAATCGGACCTGCGGGGTCGCCGAGCTGGTGGAGTGCCGTGGGAACCACTGACCACCCCGGCACCGTTTCTTAGAAGGGAGTGGCCATCACCGATCGTCACAACGACGTGGAGGATTCTGTGCGACCCTCTACTAACCACCACGGTGAAGTGCACCAGAACGGACATCGCCGTGCCCCCCAGACCGCGGATTTCGTCGTCATCGCCAACCGGCTACCGGTCCAACGTTCGACGGTCGAAGGTGGCGACGACTGGCGCCCGAGCCCAGGCGGACTCGTCTCGGCGCTGACGCCGGTCTTGCAAGGTCGCGACGGACTGTGGATTGGCTGGTTGGGCACGTCCGGTGAGGATGACGCGCCCGCGTCGTACGAAGGAATTCAACTCAAGGCGGTGTCCATCAGCCGCGAGGAGTACGAGAACTTCTACCTCGGATTCTCGAACGCGACCCTCTGGCCCCTCTATCACGACGCCATTCGCGCTCCGACGTTTCATCGCACGTGGTGGCACGCCTACCAAGAGATCAACCGACGCTACGCCACCGCGGCGGCGGAGTCCATCGCGCCTAACGGCACCGTGTGGATCCACGATTACCAACTTCAATTGGTGCCGGATATGATTCGTCAACTACGGCCCGACGTGCGCATTGGCTTCTTCTTGCACATTCCCTTCCCGCCTAGCGAACTCTTCATGCAGTTGCCGTGGCGACGCGAAATCATTGCCGGTCTGCTGGGCGCGGATCTCATCGGATTTCAAGTGCCCCACGCCGCGGCGAACTTTTCACGCATCGCGCGTCGTCTGATGGGCGCCACGGGAACCGACTCCGTGCTGCACTACGAGGGACGCACCATTCGCGTGGGGGCGTTTCCCATCACCGTAGATACGTCCCAGATTGTTGCGCTCTCGGCGGATGCGAAGATCCGCGAACGCGCCCGTGAGATCCGTCGGGACCTGGGAAATCCCGAGGTCGTCTTGTTGGGTGTTGACCGCCTCGACTACACCAAAGGCATCCAACAGCGTTTGACGGCTATCACCGAAATGTTCGCTGACGGTCAACTGACCGGTGGCACCCACGTGGTGGTGCAGGTCGCGGTGCCGAGCCGCGAATCCGACGCTCACTATGACTTGGAGCGTCACAACCTCGAACAAGTCGTCAGCGAGTTGAACGGCGATCATTCCCTGGTGGGTAGTCCCGTGATCCACTACCTCCATCAGAATCTTCCCTTTGACGAACTCCTTGCGTTGTACCTCGCCGCCGACATCATGCTCGTCACGCCTTTTCGCGACGGTATGAACCTGGTGGCCAAGGAGTACGTGACCAGTCGTATCGACATGACCGGGAGTCTGGTCCTGAGTGAATTCGCCGGGGCCGCAGCGGAACTGCGCGGCGCCTTCATGGTGAATCCCCACGACCTCGACGGCATCAAGGAGGCGATCGGTCTGGCCCTGAAGGCAGGCCCGAAAGAGGCGAAAGCCCGGATGGCTCGCATGCGACGCAAGATGTTGCGCCGCGATGTCTCGGACTGGGCGCAGTCGTTCTTATTGGCGCTCCAGCAAGGCAACGGCACCTCCGCGTTGCACGGCGCGGATCGTTCCCCCAACTTTGATCGGAATTCCTCCGGCGACCACCCGCATCGCCGCGACACCGACGAGGTCGACACCCTTCACTGAACCGGTCCGTCACGTTGCGCGTACCCCGCGCGTCAGAACGATCAGTCTGATTGACGGATCAGAGTTCGTCGATTAATTCGGCGACGGAGGCGACCACTCGCGACGGGCGATACGGATAGCGACTGGCGTCGTACTCACCGTCGGCACCGCTGAGTACCAGGATTGTCTCGAGACCGGAGTCGACGCCCGCGAGAACGTCCGTCTTCATGCGGTCGCCGATCATCACGGTCGAATGGGTCGAGGCGCCCAGAACGTCCATGGCCTCGCGGATCATTCGAGAATTCGGCTTGCCGACGGTATAGGGCGAGACGCCCGTCGCGCGTTCGATCATCGCCGACATTGCCCCGCAGCCCGGCAGCGAGCCGCGACGTGACGGACCCGTGGGCTCGGGGTTGGTGGTCACGAAGTGGCTTCCGCCCTCGATCAGTTGGATCGCGGTGGCGAAGTCGTCAAATGAGTAGTTCTGCGTCTCACCCAAAACGACGTAGTCGGGATTGGTGGCGTCCTCGCGGTAGCCCACGTCAGCCAGCGCCTCGTGAATGCTCTCTCGCCCGATGATGAACGCCGTGCCCCTCGGTCGCTGACTGTGGACGAACTGAGCGGACGCGAGCGCCGAGGTCCAAACCTGACCTTCCTCGACTTCGAGTCCCAGCGCCGACAACTGCGTACGTATTTCTCGGGGGGTGAAGAGGGAATTGTTGGTCAGGACCATGAAGGATCGATTCGTCGCCCGAAGACGTGCCAAGAAACGGTCGGCCCCTTGGATCATGGCGTCGTTGTTGATGAGCACGCCGTCCATATCGCAGAGCCAGTTTTGTATGTCGTGGAGATCTTTCATCCCTCCATTATGGGCGTGCGACTGACCCGCACCGACGCACGGCCGCGTCAGCGACGGATGATCGCACTACCGATAGCATCGCGAGAGATGGTGAGCGGCGGGCCGGTCTCGCTTCGGGAGTGGCGCGACGAGCGCGGAAAGGGAGTGCGGGACATGACGGACATGAATGACTGGAACACCAAGGTGATTGAGGAATTTCGTTCCAACAGCGGCCGAGTGAGTGGGCAGTTCGAAGGAGCGCCGATGGTCTTGCTTCACACGACGGGCGCCAAATCGGGGGTCGAACGGATCAACCCGATGATGTACCTCGAAGAATCGGGCCGGATCTTCGTCTTCGCTTCGAAGGCGGGTGCCGACACGAATCCCGACTGGTATCGCAATCTCGTGGCGAATCCGAGCGTCACGATGGAACTAGGCGCCGAAACGTTCACCGCGACGGCGACGCCAGTCACCGGTGTCGAACGCGATCGTGTCTACGCGCTCCAAGCGTCGATCAATCCGGGTTTTGCCGACTACGAGGCCAAGACGACGCGCGTGATACCGGTGGTCGAGTTGGTTCGCTCCTAAGTCGCCGCGGATTTGCGCTGGTTCCGGTGGCCAGATGACGGCGCCGCCGAAGTACGATGAACGATCAGTGGCTGGCGAGTCGTGGCGGCGCGCTCGGTCGCGGCGTGCGCTCAGAGCGCCTGTCGCAGCGAGGCGACGGCGAGAGAAAGGCTGGCGGAGCTTCACCAGATGCCACGGCGAATGATACGGGTAGACCAACGTGGATGACGACGCGATTGACGTAGTGCGTCGCGCGTCGTGCAGGACCATGGCTCGATGGGGCGCCCTCGCTCGTCTGGCGTTGACGCGGATGAAAGCGGATCGCGTGAGCGTCGCCGCGGGTGCCTTCGCGTATCGCTGGTTCCTTTCAATCTTTCCCCTCGTCATTGCGCTCTTGGGTGTCGCGTCGCTCGTCACGATTCCGCCGCGGGTCATCGCGAACTTGATCCACGGTGTGACGACGGTGTTGCCGTCGGGCGCCGCCCAGGTTCTCACCGAGTCCCTCGCGCACGCCCAACAGCATTCGGGAGCCAGTCTGATCACTACGGTGATCGCGAGTGCCGTGGCTCTGTGGAGTTCGACGTCGGGGATGGTCGTGGTGGAAGAAGGTCTGGATATGGCCTTTGGCCTACCCACCGATCGATCGTTCGTGACTATGCGCCTCGTCGCGCTACCGCTCCTAGTGAGCGCCGTCGTTCTCGGTGGTTCGGCCTCCACGTTGGCGGTTTTTGGTTCTCAACTCAGTCGATTGTTCCAAGACGTGGTGGTGGTTCACGGCGTCGCCTTCACCGTGACGTGGACCGCACTGCGCTGGCTGGTCGCACTGGCCTTCATGAATCTCTTGTTGATGGTGTTCTACTATCTCGCGCCCAATCGTCCTCGACCTCGTTGGCGTTGGTCGAGCGTCGGGACGCTGTTCGCGACGATCATGTGGGCAATCGTGTCGCTGGGCTTCTCGCTGTACACCTCGAAGTTCGGATCGTACGGCGCCACGTACGGTGCGTTCGCCGGCGTCGCAATACTCATTTTTTGGCTGTACCTGTCGGGATTCGCCATCTTGATGGGTGCCGAAGTTGATGCCGCTCTCGAGAGCATGAGGACGCGGTCGAACCCCGTCGTGACGCAGACGACGGATCTTGTGGTCGAGTGAGCCACTCGGATTCGCCCGTGATGTCAGTGACCCGTGTCGTAGCGGACGTCGATTACAGTCGATTTCCGAGTTTTACGAATTTCGAAAATCGCGCAGGCGTACGCGTGATCCGGTCTTCAATATGGCGCGACGATAGATCGCCGTCGCGAAGCGGGCCACGCCGTAGATCGTCACCAGCGTGATTGCGACGGACGTCGCAAATTGCCACCAGATCACCGCGCCAAAGCCCACCAGCACCGTCATAGCGAAGGGCGCGGTGAAGGGGATGAAGGCGAAGATCTTCAACAACAGCGACGGACTGCCGGAGCTCGCCGCGGTGAGCGAGACGACGTATCCGACGATCAACGGCAAGCTAAGGGGCAACGCCAAGCTCTGCACCTGATCTTGCCGTTCCGCCATCGAACCGGCCGCGGCGTAGAGCCAGCAGTACAGCGCGTATCCGAGCACCAGCCAGACCAACGTGGCGATGATCTCCTGCGGTCCGGTGCCATGTAGCAGGTTGGACCCGACCGCCTTGGACAGGATCAGAGCGAAGGCCACAACGACCGAGGCCTGCAACAATGCGGCGAGGCCGATGCCCAGGACCTTGCCCGAGAGAAGCTTGACGGGGCGCACCGCGGCCAACAACACTTCGATGACTCGACTCGATTTTTCCTCCATGACGCCGACGAGCAGCCAGGTGTTGTACTGCGAGAGCATGATGAAGATGAGAATCACACCGATGAGCGACGTGGCGTTGACCCCTTTGGTGGCACCGTGGTGGAGCGCGACAGTCGGCAGGGGACCCGCGCGCGCGAGGATGCCTGCTTGTTGCACGCTCAGATGAGCGGCGGCGAGAGCCCGCTCGTCACCGAGCTGTGTCGCGATCGCGTTCACTACGTTGGCGGTTTTCGATGTATCGCTGGCGGAGAAGCGGGTATTCACGACGAGTTCGCGACCATCGACGAGTGCGAAATCGATGCTGCCCGCGGCCACGTTGGATTTTGCGTCGGCCAAGTTGGACTCCGTCACGAAGCGGACCTTCGCGCCATAATCATGTCCCAACGCCACCACCGATGATTTGGTCGTCGCGGGGAGCACTCCGACGACGCCGATGGTCTCGGACTGGGCCTTAGAGCGATGGACCACGGGAATCACGATGGCCGCCGCGATCACCAGCAAGATGATGGCGGTGCCGAACAGGTAGAAGCGACCGCGGATTCGCTCACGTAACTCCCGGCTCATCACGAGCCCAACGTCACCCTTCACAAATCCCTGGCGGGGGACTCGCGCGGCGTGCGTCTGCTCCGTCACGAGTGCGCGTCGGCGACGGCGACGCCAGATGCGCAAACTGGCGACGACAATGATCGCGACCACGATGATCACGTACTTCACCGTCTTCATTGCAGGGCCTCGCGGAACACTTCGGACATGCGGCGACGCTGCATGACGAACTCCGTCACGCGGCCGGTGTGCCGTGCAGCTTCGAGGACGTCGTCAGTGTCCACGTCCTCGGCGAGAATCAACCGGACCTCGCCACCAGTGACTTCGGACACCGTCACGTTGCGGAGGTCGCGCGCCCAATCACCGGTGCGGTCACCTTCGACACGAACGACGAGGCGTCGTGCACCGCTGTTGGCGAGGTCGTCGACCCGACCCGCCGCCACCAAGTGACCGTGGTCGATGATGATCACCGACTCGCATAAATCCTCCACCTGGTCGAGTTGATGACTGGAGAAGATCACGCAGCACCCGGCGCGGGCTTGTTCAACGAGGATCGCACCGATCTCATCGATACCGGTCGGGTCGAGGCCCGCCAGGGGTTCGTCCAGGATTAAAAGTTCGGGACTGTGTAAGAGGGCGGCAGTGAGCTGCACGCGCTGTTGATTGCCGTGCGACAGCGCCTCGACCTTGTCGCGCGCGCGGTCCGCCAGGCCCAAGCGCTCGAGCCAGGACTGGGTCGCGTGATGGGCGTCGATGGTGCTCATGCCGTGGAGTCGACCGATGTAGATCAATTGATCGGCGATGCGCATGCCGGGGTACAAGCCGCGCTCTTCGGGCATGTAGCCGAATCGCCGACGTTCATTGGCGCCCACGACGGCGCCCTTCCACTTCACATCACCGCGGTCGAGGTCGGTGAGGCCAAAGATCGCCCGCATGGTGGTGGTCTTGCCAGCCCCGTTCGGTCCGAGGAACCCCACGACTTCACCGGCGTCCACCGAAAAGGACAGGTCGTCGAGTGCGATCAAACGTCCGAAACTGCGCGAAAGTTCCTCGATTTGGAGTTCCTTCGCCATGGGTTCAGGGTAGTTCTCATCGCGTGATGCTGGCGTTGCGACGATTTATTCCAACGGGTGGTTTTCGCGCAAGTAGTCGTCAAACAGAGGAACGGTGAATTCGACGAGTCCGCGTCGGGGACTCCAGATCAGGTCCTTGGCGATGAGCGACTCCCGGTAGGAGGAGATCGCTCGTTGGTCCTTGGCTCCAAAGGCCGTGGCGACCTCGCCGATACGGTAGGGCCCGGCGCCGAGGGACGCCATGGCCGACAGGACCTGTTGTTCGGTGTCGGTCGCCAATTCAAATCGAGTCCCGAAGAAGCTGCTCGCCAGGCTGTCCTTAACGACGCCACGGATAGCGCGCAAGTCGTCGTCAGTGATGGGCGACTCGTCCGCGTAATTCCACAATTCGAGGCCGTATTCCTGGAGAAAGTAGGGGTACCCCGCAGCCTCGGCGATCACCTGCTCGACCACGGTCCCGTCGAAATCAACTCCGAAGGCCGCGGAGGGTCCTACGAGGGCCGAGCGCGCGTCGACCGTCGAGAGGCGCCCGAGCTCACGGTACGAGAACAGCCGATCGGCGTAGGGCTTGGCCGCGAGAAGTCGGAAGCGCAGATCGGGGAGTCCCGCGCCGACGAGCGAGACGGGGAGCGATCGTCGACTGATCGCCTGAAAGGCAATACAAATGGCGGCGAGGGACGCGCCGTCGAAGTTCTGCATTTCGTCGATGAGAAAGAGCGCCCCCATGTTGTTGGCCGCGGCCACCTCGCCCAATTCACCGAGTAGGTCGGTCAGGTCGTGCTCGGGTTCGCCGGAGTCGGCGATCCCAGTTGCCGCGTCGACGTCGATGCGCAGTTCGACCGCTCCGGGCACCGCCAGACTGAACGCTTTCACGACCGACAACGCACGCTCGATACGTTCGCGGGCCCGGTGGCGGGCGCTCATGTTGGTCAAGAGTCGCATCGCCATTCGGGCGAACGAGACACGAAAGTCCGCCTGAGATCCGACCTCTTGCACGTCGGTGGTGGCCCAACCCGCCTCACTTGCCAGGACGTCGAGTTCCATGAGCAGTACCGTTTTCCCCACTCCGCGCAGTCCGGTGTAGATGAGGCTGCGTTCGTAGGACCCCGAATTGAGTCGTTCGACCAAATCCTGAAATTGTTCGAGATCGGGATCGCGACCGGCCAGAGTTCGTGGCTTTCGCCCGGCTCCGGGGGTGTAGGGGTTGTCACGTTTGTTCACGCCCCGCCTCTTTTCTAAGTATTCTTTTAGAATAACGTAGAATCGCCGGATTCGTTCGTCGTGGACTTCTAACCTTCTCGTTAGAAACATCGAGAATCGTTTTGACGGACGCACCAACAATCGTGGCGCGGATGTATAAAACCCCAGCGACGCGACAAGGCTGGACTCTATGACCAACTGTCTCTCATCGCGAAGCGTCTCTAATTCGAGAATTGAGTTGAATCTCTGAGCGCACTGAAGATTTGCGAGCCCCCTGAAGAAGCTCGATCGCTCTCGTCGCTGGGTGCGCAACTTTGCGACCCACTGTTGGCGGAGGAGGTGGGATTTGAACCCACGGAAGGTTTCCCTTCACACGATTTCCAATCGTGCCGATTCGGCCGCTCTCGCACTCCTCCAAGAATCTTCGCCGAGGCAAAAAAATTTGAATACCGGGACGCAAGGCTACCCGAGATGCGTCCGGGGGAGTTCCAGTAGCCTTGATTCGCCGAGGTCCAAAGCGGTGGTCGGGTCCCGTGCGACGGTCGTTCGTGAACCGAGTCAGGGGTGGAAGCCAGCAGCTCTCAGCGGATTGTGCCGGGTGCCACGGTCAGCCTGGCCACCGCTTTGGACCTCGGCTCTGACACCCCACCGTTAGCATTGGCCCATGGCCACTCCCTCTTCCGTCCCGACGTCCATCGACGGGGTGACCTCCCTCTATCGCCGGTTTCGACCCGGTCGTTTCGCCGAACTTCGGGGTCAAGATCACGTCGTACGAGCCCTGCAGGGCGCCGTCGCCCGCGATCGCGTTAATCACGCCTATCTCTTTTCGGGACCGCGTGGAACGGGTAAGACCACGACGGCGCGCATCCTCGCCAAGGCGCTCAATTGCGAGAATCCGGTCGAGGGCGACGCTTGCAATATTTGCGCGAGTTGTGTGGCGATCTCGAAGGGCTCGTCCCTTGACGTTACTGAGCTCGATGCCGCCTCGAACAACGGGGTCGACGATATCCGAGAGATCACCGCGGGCGCTTGGCACGGCACCCCCGGAAGGTGGAAGATCTACATCTTCGACGAGGTCCACCAGCTCTCGAAGCCCGCGTCCGCCGCCCTGCTCAAGACCCTCGAGGAGCCGCCACCCCACGTCATTTTTGTTCTCGCCACGACGGATCCGCACAAGGTCCTGCCGACGATTCGTTCGCGCACCGTGCAACTCGAATTCCGCCTGATCGGTGGCGATACCCTTAGTACGCTGCTGCACGACGTGCGTGGTGCCGCGGGTCTCGCCGCGGACGACGCGACCATCGAGGCCGCCGTACGCCTGGGCCGCGGCTCGGCCCGCGACGCGCTGAGCGCCCTTGACCGATTACTCGCGACCGGCGCGACCGACGAGACGCAGCCGGACTTTGACGGGCTCCTGCGCGCCCTGGTGGACAACGACGCCGTGGGGGCCATCGCCACGTTGGCCACGCTGGCGCACGACGGCTGGGACGCCGAACAACTCGCCGAGAGTTTCGCGGCCGAGGTCCGACAAGTCTTTTTGCTCCAGGTCGCTCCTGACGTTGCCGACGCGGTGGACGCGGATCGCGAGCGACTGACCACATGGGGCGGCCAACTCGGACTCGCGAGAACCGTGCGAGTACTCGAGACCTTCGGTCGGGCGCTACGCGAGATGAAGAGTGCCCCCGAAAAGATCGTCGTTCTCGAAGTCGCGATGGTGCGACTCGTCACGCCCGAGTTGGACGCGTCGTGGGACGCTTTGAGTGAGCGGGTGACGAAGTTGGAACGCGTAGAGCGCACGACGGCGCCCGCGACGGCGCCGAGCGTTCCGGCCTTGCGCCCCATTGGCGCGACGTCGACGACGGCACCTTCGACGCGCGTTCCCGAACCAGTCGTGACGCCACTAGAACCCGTCACGACGCCTCCATCGGCGGTACCTACCGTTTCCCCGTTGCCGGATGTCGACATCGCGCTCGATATTGACGACGTTCGCCAACGCTTCGTCGAACGTGTCGTGCCGAGAACGTCGCGTGGGGCTCAATTGGTACTCAAGTCCGCGCGGGTCGTTGATTTCGACGGCGCGCGGCTCACCTTGGCGGTCGCGAGTGAAGAGATGCGACAGAATATCGATCAGATCTCCCAGGGTCTCAAGGGTGCTCTGGACCACGAATTTCGAGTTCCCTTACACGTCGCGTGGGTCGTCGATCCGAGCATCGTAACGTCGGTCGCGACGACGTTACGGGCACGACCTGTCGCTGCGCCGGTCGCTGAGGCTACTCCCGACTTCGATGAATACAGTGCCGATGACGAACACGGTCCTGTAGTGACGTCGGTCGCGGAACACCTCATCACCGAGATGTTCCCTGGGGCCGAGGAAATCTCGTGAGTTATCCGCCCTCCCTGCAAGCAGTGGTCGATGAATTAGGTCGTTTCCCCGGAGTCGGACCCAAGTCGGCGCAGCGCATCGCCTTTTGGCTGATGCGACAGCCCTCGGAAGACGTGCAGCGACTGAGTCAATCGCTGGGAGATATGAAGGAGAACCTATCCTTTTGCGAACAGTGTTGCAACTTCGCCGAATCGGGGGGACTGTGTCCCATTTGTTCCGACGACCGACGTGATGTGACGACTATTTGTGTGGTCGAAAGTCCGCCGGACGTCGTCGCCGTCGAACGTTCGCGCGCCTTTCACGGGACCTATCACGTACTGCACGGTCTGCTCAGCCCTCTCGAGGGGGTTACGCCGGATCGTCTCCGCATTCAAGAACTTTTGCAGCGACTCCACGGACCGGTCAAAGAAGTTATCTTGTGCTTTAACGCCAACCTCGAAGGTGACGCGACGGCGATGTACTTAGGTCGGTTGCTCCAGGTGCCGGGTCTCGTGGTGTCCCAGCCGGCCAATGGTCTGCCCGTCGGCGGCGACCTCGAGTTCGCCGACGATCTGACCCTCTCGCGCGCGATTACCGGGCGACGCGTACTGGCTGATTAGGCGAAGCGCACGACGCAGGCGATCCCGGCGACCAGGCAATAGATACCAAAAGGCGTCAACGTTTTTGTAGTGAACCAGCGGGTGAGGAAACGTACCGCGACATAAGCGGCGACTCCCGCGCACAGTGCGCCGACGAACGTTTGCGTACGCACGCCGTGACCGAGGGGCCCGAGGAGCGATGGCAACTTATACAGACCAGCGACGAGGATGACCGGCGTCGCCAAGAGAAATGCAAAGTTGGCGGCGTCTTCGTGGTCGAGACCGCGAGTGAGTGCGGCCACCATGGTGACGCCGCTGCGTGATATCCCGGCGAGCAACGCGAAGATCTGAGCCGAGCCGATAGCGAGGGCGTTGCGTGAGGCGAGCGTATCGAGTTTCTCGTAACGCGCGTGGCGCCCGCGGTTTCGACGCAGTCGTTCGCCCACGATCAAGATGACGCCGTTGATCGTGAGGAACACGGCCGCCGCGAGCGGTTTGGCGAAGAGTTCGCGCAGGGGTTTTTCCAAGAGCAGTCCTGCGACCCCGACGGGGATGGAACCCACCACGAGGAGGTAGAGGAGTCGGTAGTCGCGGTCCATGGTCGAATTCGAGAGGCGCCACAGTGAGGTGACGCCCTCCTCGCGACTGGCGCGCACCTGTCGATTGAGCCCTTGCAGAAGGCGCCACCACGTGGCGCGATAAAAGATTATGAGTCCGACCGCGGTCCCCACGTGCAGGCCGACGAGGAAGACCAAAAAGAAAGACTGCGACTGCGACTGGCTCGAAACCAGATTATGCCAGCCGAGGAGCCCGGGCAACAAGATGCCGTGTCCCAAGCTCGATACCGGGAAGAGTTCGGTGATTCCTTGAACGAGCCCCATCACCACGGCCTGGAAGTAGGAGAGCGTCGCAATCACGGTTCTACGCTAAACCACGGGCGACGCGCTCACTGACCCGTCGGTGACAAACTAGCGTCGTGCGCTATCTCACGGTCGTTCGCCACGCCAAAGCCTCACCCTCCGAGGTGGGTACCAGTGACTACGATCGGCGACTCAGCGGACGCGGCAAGCGCCAATGTGATCAGTTACGCGCTTGGGCCAGCGATCCCCTGGCGCTCGGCGCCTTTGGTCCGACCACCGCACTCGTGTCGTCGGCCGCGCGGACTCGCGAAACGTTTCGCCGAGCGTTCGACGGGACCGACTTCGTCGCGACGGTGTCCTACAGCGAACTCATCTACAACGGCCGTCGCGACGTCTCGGCTGAAGACCTCTTGATCGACCTCGCGTCAGTCGATCCGGTGACGACGTCGCTGCTCGTGGTGGCCCATAATCCCTCGGTGCACGAACTCGTCGCTAGTCTCGCCGACCCCGTGCCCGACGTCCTCGAGCATCGGGGGTACCCCTTGGGTGGAGCATTCGTCTTCCAACTTCGCGACGACGAACCGATCGGATTAGCGCGCTACCCGGTGCTGGCGCAGTTCGTCCCGGACGCGACGTAGGGCTCAGAGCGTTCGCAAGATGGCGCCGTCGCCCTGTCCGCCGCCGCCGCATAGGGCCACGGCGCCCACGCCACCACCTCGTCGACGGAGTTCGGTGAGCAGGGTCAACGCCAGTCGAGTTCCTGACATACCGATGGGGTGGCCGAGTGCGATTGCGCCACCATTGACGTTGACGCGCGCTTCGTTCACCCCTAAGGCGTCGATCGACGCGAGGGCCACTGCTGCGAAGGCCTCGTTGATCTCGATGACGTCGAGGCCGTCCACGTCGACATTGGCCACGGTGCCCGCGCGCTGGATTGCGTTCGCGGGCTGTAACAGTAACGACGTGTCGGGTCCGGCCACCTGGCCGTAGCCGATGAGTTCGCCGAGGGGTTCGAGTCCGAGGTGCGCTGCGCGCTCCGCCGACATGACGAGCATTGCCGCGGCGCCGTCGGAGATCTGCGAGGCATTGCCCGCGGTGATCGTGCCGTCCTTTTCGAAGGCCCCGCGCAATGCGCCCAGCGACTCGACGGTCGTATCGCGCCGGATCCCTTCGTCCAGGTCGACGCGCAGGTCGTCGCCCTTACGTTGGGGTACTTTCACTGCCGCAACCTCGCGATCGAAGTAGCCCGCGGCGGTCGCGGCTGCCGCGAGGAAGTGCGAGCGCGCGGCGAATTCGTCCTGGCGCAGTCGCGAGAGTCGTCCGGCGTTGTGCCGCTCGGTCGCCAGACCCATCGCACAATGGTCGAAGGCGCAGGTGAGCCCGTCGTGCATCATCGAATCGACCACCGCGTGATCCCCGGCTCGGTAGCCCGCGCGTGCGCCCGGGAGCAGGTAGGGCGCATTCGTCATCGACTCCATCCCGCCAGCAATGACGACGTCCGCTTCGCCGGCGCGCACCATGAGATCGGCCAAGTAAATAGTGTTCAGGCCCGAGAGACACACCTTATTGATGGTGGTCGCTGGCACGCTCATCGGGACGCCTCCGTAGACGGCGGCCTGGCGCGCGGTAATTTGTCCCTGGCCGGCCTGCAGCACCTGACCCATGAGGACTGCGTCCACGCTCGCGGGGTCCACGCCGGTTTGTGCGAGTAACGCGGCGATGGCCACGCCACCGAGTTCACTGGCGCGCAGAGGAGCGAGCGCTCCAGCGAGTTTTCCAATGGGGGTACGAAGACCGGCGACAATCACGCTGCGCGTCATACTGCTCCTGATTCTTACTTCCCCATCGATCACGATAACCGACTCAACGAGGTGACGAAAACAGGAGCACCACGGCCAACGTGAGGAGTCCGATCGCGGAGATCCCCGTCAGAACGCGTCGCACGCCGGGTCGCGAGAGCGCGGTAGCCGCGCGGTCCACCGACGCGACTAAGGCCGAGTACCACCCCAGTGACACCAGTGATTGTACGAGCGCCAACACGACGATTCCCGCACCGAGCGGAAAGCTCCGTGGCACGAACTGTGGGATGAACGCGACCGCGAACACGGCGGCTTTGACGTTGGTCAAATTCGTCACGAGTCCCAGTCGGTAGGCCGCGATGGGCCGCGTCGCCGCTTGACCGTTGGTGTCGAAGGCACCCCCGCGCTGTCGCAGGCTTACCAGCGTGCTGAGCGAGAGGTAACCCAAGTAGGCGACGCCGGCGTACTTGAGAATGTTGTACGCGAGCGGCGAATGGGCGAAGACCTGACTCAGCCCCACGGAAGAGGCGACACCCCACACCACGAGTCCCGACGCGTTGCCCACGACCGACCACGTCGCACAGCGTGCGCCACCCGTGAGCGTCTGGCGTAGCACCATGGCCATCCCCTGACCTGGCACCATCGCGAGCACTAACGCAGTGAGGGCGAAAACGGGCACGACGTGCAGGAGGGACACCCGAGCAGTTTACGAACGACTTTCATCGTGTCTGATGCGCACTGTGTAGCCTCGCGTCGGGGAGGGAACATGGAATCTCTACTAACGAGCATCGATCACGTGGCCATCGCGGTGCGCGACCTGGACGCCGCGATCGCGTGGTACGCCGACACGTTGGGGGCCAAGGTCGTGCACCGTGAAGTCGTGGCGAGTGACGGGGTCAGCGAAGCGCTGATCAGAGTGGGTGACGGCTTCGTGCAACTGTTGACGCCGACCCGTCAGGATTCGACGGTGGCGGCGTTTCTCGATCGCCGCGGCGAAGGACTGCACCACGTGGCCTATCGCGTCGCTGATTGTGCCGCGGCCCTCGCGGCAGTGAAGGCGAGTGGTGCGCGAGTGATCGACGAGGTCCCACGCCACGGGTCGCGCGGCACCCTCATTGCCTTCGTGCACCCCAAGACGAGCTTCGGCACGCTGATTGAGCTGGTGCAAGAATCCGAGCCACTCGCGTCTACCGACGAGTAATGCGACGTTCGAACGTCTCCACGTGTTGCGGCGCGCCACGGGTCGCGCGGGGTACGCGCCAGTGAAGAGACCTCGGTAGCCTTGACGCCTATGGAGAATTCAATAGCGCAACGTTTGGCCGAGCTCGACGCTCGCAAGGCCGAAGCGCTCGTCGCGGGCGGCGAACGGGCGATCGAACGACACAAGTCCAAGGGGCGCATGACGGCGCGCGAGCGTGTCCAGTATCTGCTCGATGAGGGGACCTTCCAAGAACTCGACATGTTGACGCGACACCACGCGACTGGCGGGGGTCTGGAGGATTCTCGGCCCTACACCGATGGAGTGGTCACTGGCTACGGCCAGATTGACGGACGTCAGGTGTGCGTGTTCTCACAGGACTTCACGGTGTTCGGGGGAGCCCTGGGCGAGACCCACGGCGAGAAGATTCATAAAGTCATGGACCTCGCCACGTCGATGGGGATCCCCCTCATCGGCCTCAATGACGGAGGTGGCGCGCGGATTCAAGAGGGCGTCGCTGGCCTTAACGCGTATGGGGGCATCTTTCGTCGCAACGCGCGCGCCTCCGGCGTCATTCCTCAGGTCTCGGTGATCCTCGGACCCTGCGCGGGCGGAGCGGTCTACTCGCCGGCGATGACCGACTTCGTCATCATGGTGAAGGACTCGAGCCACATGTTCATCACCGGACCCGACGTCGTACGGGCGGTGACCGGAGAAAACATCACCCTGGAAGAACTTGGTGGCGCGATGACCCACGCCACCAAGTCCGGCGTGGCGGGCTTCGTGTTCGCCGACGAGCAATCGGCCCTGGACGAAGTTCGCTACCTCTTGTCCTTCCTGCCTTCGAACAACCTCGAAGAAGCGCCGCGCGTGATGTCCGACGACCCGGCCGATCGTCAGTGTCTCGAACTTCGCGACATCTTGCCGGAGTCGCCTAATCAGCCCTACGACATGAAGAAGGTCATCACCGCAGTGGTGGACGATGGCGAATTCGCTGAAGTGCACAGCGCCTTCGCCGCTCAAATCACCTGCGGTTTCGCTCGAATCGACGGATTTAGCGTGGGCATCGTTGCCAATCAGCCCCAGGTTTTGGCCGGCGTGCTCGATATCGACTCGAGCGAGAAGGCGGCCAGATTCGTACGAACCTGCGACGCCTTCAACGTGCCGCTCGTCACCTTCGTGGACGTGCCAGGTTTCCTACCGGGCGTCAGTGAGGAGTACGACGGCATTATCCGTCGCGGGGCCAAATTGCTCTACGCGTTCTGCGAGGCGACGGTGCCGCGAGTCTCGATCATCACCCGCAAGGCGTACGGCGGGGCCTACGTCGTCATGAACTCCAAGTCCATCGGCGCCGACTTTGCCTTCGCGTGGCCGTCGGCAGAATTGGCGGTGATGGGATCGGCGGGCGCCGTGGAGATCGTGCATCGTCGCGAACTCGCCGGGTCCGAAGATCCCGACGCGACGCGACGTCAACTGGTATCGGAGTACGAGGAGCGCTTCTCGTCGCCCTTCATCGCTGCCGAGCGAGGCTTCATCGACGACGTGATCGATCCGGCCGAGACTCGTGCGGTCATCGCCCGTTCGCTCAATCTCTTGCGATCCAAGCGCGAGGAACTACCCAGGCGCAAGCACGGGAACATACCGCTGTGAACCTCGAGGTCACCTCGCGTACGTCGCCGTCGCCCGATGAAATGGCGGCCGTCGTCATCGTGATCGAACAGCTGACGTCGCGTCGTCGCGACCTCGACGTCGTGGTCGATGCGACGCCAGCATGGCGATTCGCCGGTCGCCACAATGAGGTCCCACGATTTCGCGACTGACGTCGCGCGACGCGACGCGAGGTTCGTGGTCGTGAGCTACACCTTCGTCGGTTCCCTCGAGGCGTTGGATTCATCGTCGACGGCGACTCACATTCCGGCATCGACTCGCGTGTGCGTCCTCGCCACCGCAGCCGCGTTCCAAGGCTCGCTTGACGCGATCGACCGTGTGCGTGAGCGTATAGCGACGAGTGGCGCGGGCATCGTCGGCCTCGAGGTGATCGATCGTCGCAGCGCCAACGACCCGTCCATCGTTGCGGCGCTCGCGTCGGCCGACGTGGTGGTCCTCACCGACGGTGCGGCGCTGCACGCGCGCAGCGTGTGGCGCGACTCAGCACTCGCCATGGCGCTCGCAACGTCGCGTGTGATCGCCATTGGTTCGGTGGGCTCAGTGCTCGGTGACACGATGATCGACCCGCGCGGCGGCGCCCCGACCACGGGCCTGGGTTTCTTCTCGGGCGTCGTCGTGTCGGTGTCCGCGGGGAGCGCCACGTCGAATCGAACGAGGGATCTACTTGGTGATCAAGTAATATTCGTGGAGATGGGGCCGCACTCCATGGTGACCTTTGACGGCCAGTGGCGCGTTGACTCGGGCGAAGACCTGGTGGTCACTCGCGGGAGCGAGACGGTCCTCCTTTAGGACTCGGACTCGTCGATGGTGACCGACTCGATCACGACTCGTTCGCGGGGCTTCCCCGATGCGGTTCCGAGAGCGTCGATGGTCGTGACGACGTCGATTCCCTTCATCACTTTGCCAAAGAGCGAGTACTGCGGCGGGAGTCGCATTCCGTCAGGCCCCGAGATGACGAAGAACTGCGAGCCGTTGGTGTTGGGTCCGGCGTTGGCCATGGCGAAAGATCCCAGTTCGTAACGACCGGGCTTAGGCAGTTCGTCGTTGAAGCGATAGCCCGGTCCCCCCGCTCCGGAGCCCGTGGGGTCACCGCCCTGCAGTACGAAGCCCGGAATGATGCGGTGAAGAATTACGCCGTCGTAGTAGTGCCACCGGGCGAGGAAGACGAAGCTGTTGACGGTCTCGGGTGCCGCCAAGGGGTCGAGGAGAATCTCCATCGTTCCGTGCGAGGTCACCATCGTGGCGTTGTAGGTCTTCGTGGTGTCGATGATCATCGGCGGCGCGGCGTCAAATTTCTGACGCTGCGGACTTGATCCGTCGGGGTTAGGTATGAGGTCGCTCATGGATGTCCTTTGTGGTGGTCGCGGGGTTTGGTGACGGAGACTTGCGTTAGCCGATCTTCAAGAGGTCGACGATGAAGACCAGGGTGTCGTTGCCGGGGATGGGCGCTTGACCGCTCGGGCCGTAGGCCAGCGATGACGGGACGATGAGTTCACGACGTCCGCCGACCTTCATGCCGGGCATGCCCTTGAGCCAGCCCGGGATCAATTGACCGTTGGCGAATGTCGCCGAGAAGGCCCCGGACGTCCACGACGACTGCAGGTCCTTGTGACTGGCGTAGTCGGCGAGTACGTACTGCGCGGTGATCTTGTCACCCAACTTCAACGTGACCCCGGTGCCCTTGATGAGGTCGGCGACCTCGAGCACCTTGGGTGCCGGAGTGGTGGGAACGACCATGGTCGGAGCCTTGCCCCACGTTCCCGCCGGCGACGCGCAGGGAATGGACGCGAAGCCCGCCACCGCGATGCCCGACGTGGAGCACGTGGTGGAGGTGATACCGACGGTCGTCGTCGTAGTCGGTGGCGTCGTCGGAATCGAGACGGTCGCGGGGG
This sequence comes from Acidimicrobiales bacterium, assembly GCA_036509795.1. GTDB lineage: Bacteria > Actinomycetota > Acidimicrobiia > Acidimicrobiales > RAAP-2 > RAAP-2. Next base: position 21,856 of record DATCEX010000059.1, on the reverse strand, counting down.
TCGACTTCTGGAAGAACAGTGCGGCCGAACCCACGATCACGACGGCGACGACGAGAGCGATGATCCCGCGTCGGAGGTTCTGACGACGCTTGCTCTGCTTTTCCAACGCTTCCATCTTCTGGCGGCGCGCTTCTTTTTGACGTTGACGTTTGGTTGTAGCCATGGGTGCGACTTTACTCGGGCCTCTAGAGGGCCTCCGACGACTCAACTAAAGTTGATCGTCATGGCACTAATCGTCCAAAAGTTCGGCGGTACCTCCGTCGGTGACGCGGACCGTATTCGTGCGGTCGCGGATCACGTTGCGCGAACCCGCGCCGCCGGCAACGACGTGGTGGTCGTCGTCTCGGCAATGGGCAAGTTCACGGACGATCTTATCCACCTCGCTGACCAGGTATCACCGACACGTCCGCCCCGCGAACTCGACATGCTGCTCACCGCTGGCGAACGTATCTCCATGGCGCTCGTCTCCATGGCGCTCAGCGACTGCGGCGTCGAATCGGCGTCATTCACGGGCAGCCAGGCGGGGATCATCACCGATACGGACCACACGCGCGCGAAGATCCTCGAGATGCGTCCTGACCGCATTCGCGAGGCGCTCGACGCTGGTCTGGTACCAGTGGTGGCGGGCTTTCAAGGGGTCTCAACGGAGCGTGACATCACCACCTTGGGACGCGGGGGATCCGACGTCACCGCCGTCGCCCTGGCGGCAGCGCTAAAGGCCGACGTGTGTGAGATCTACACCGACGTGACGGGAGTTTTCTCGGCCGACCCTCGCGTCGTGTCGAAGGCGCGGCGACTGGCCAAGGTGTCCTTTGACGAGATGATGGAAATGGCCGCCACCGGCGGTCGCGTCTTGATGTTGCGCTCAGTGGAGTTCGCCCGACGCCATGGCGTCCCACTCCACGTTCGATCGAGTTTTACCTGGGAACCCGGGACCTGGATTGTGGAGGAGGACCCCACTATGGAAGAAGCCATCGTGTCAGCCATTACCGACGACACGTCGGAGGCGAAGTTGACCATCGACGGAGTACCGGATCGACCTGGCGTCGCCGCCGCGCTGTTTCGCAAACTGGCTGACCGGGGTATCAATGTCGATATGATTGTGCAAAACACTGGCACGAACGGTCTGACCGCCATCTCCTTCACGGTGGTGCGCACCGACCTCGAGGCGGCGCGCGCCACTTGTGACGAAGTCAAGGACGAGATCGGCGCGACGCTGGTCACCGCCGACGAGAAGATTGGACGCGTGTCGTTGATTGGCGCGGGAATGAAGACCAGTCCCGGCGTGACCGCCCTAATGTTCGAGACGTTGTCGTCGCACGGCATCAACATCGAGATGATCTCGACGAGTTCGATCCGCATTTCGTGCGTGGTCGAAGCCGCGAGAGTTGCCGACGCCGTGCGCGCGCTGCACACCGCGTTTGGCCTCGACGCCGCGTAGCCCTAGACTTTGGCGCATGAGAATCGCGATTATCGGGGCGACGGGTCAAGTCGGCACGGTGATGCGCGCCATCTTGGCGGAACGCCAATTCCCCGCTGACGACGTACGTTTCTTCGGTTCGTCTCGTTCGGCCGGATCGACCCTCGAGTGGGACGGTCGACTCGTCACGGTCGAAGACGCGGAGACTGCGGACTTCGCGGGTATTGACATTGCGTTAATGTCCTCGGGCGCCACTTCGTCGAAGGCTCTCGCACCCCGCGTAGCGGCGGCGGGCGCCATCGTGGTGGACAATTCCTCGGCGTGGCGAATGGACCCTGACGTTCCCCTCGTGGTCTCTGAGGTCAACCCCCACGCGCTCGCTCACATCGTCAAGGGGATCGTCGCCAATCCCAACTGCACCACGATGGCGGCTATGCCGGTGCTGCAGCCGCTACACCACGCCGCGGGCCTCCGCTCGATGGTGGTCTCGACCTATCAGGCGGTGAGTGGGGCTGGTCGCGAGGGAGTCGACGAACTCGCCGAGCAACTCGAAGCGAGTGCCCGAGGCAACGTGCGCGAACTCACCTTCAACGGCAGGGCGTTTCCCTTGACCAAGGGCAATAAGTTTCCCCTGACGATTGCCCACAACGTCGTTCCTTTGGCCGGCTCCATCGTGGATGACGGTTCGCTCGAAACGGGCGAGGAACAAAAACTGCGCGACGAGAGCCGCAAGATCCTCGAGATCGCGAACTTGCTGGTGGACGCCACGTGCGTGCGGGTGCCGGTGTTCACGGGCCATTCGTTGTCGATCACCGCGAGCTTTGAGCGCCCGATCACGCCCGAGGAGGCGACGGACGTCTTGAAGAATGCCGTGGGCGTCGTTCTCGAGGACGTTCCCACGCCGCGTCAGGCGGCGGGTCAAGATCCGTCGTACGTGGGCCGCATTCGTCGCGCCGAAACGGTGGTGAACGGGTTGTCATTGTTCGTCAGCAACGACAACTTGCGTAAGGGCGCTGCCCTCAACGCGGTGCAGATCGCCGAAGCACTGCTGCGCCGCTAGTCAGTCGGCGCCGTCGCGGCCAATCTGGCGACGCGCCAAGTTGACGCAGTGATCGCCGAAGCGCTCGTAGAAGCGTGCCAGGAGCGCCAACTCCACGGCGACCGGTACCGACATCGAGCCCGAGGTGAGTTCGGCCGTCAGTGACACGTGCAGATCGTCGAGCTCATCATCGATGTCTTCGATCGCGCCGGCCGCTTCGAGTTTGCCGTCGAGGATCACGTCGGTGGCTTCGCGCCAGATCATCGACGCCACTTCACCCATTCTTTCGACGAGGCCGCGCGAACGCGGTGACATCTCGGCGCCTAGTCCGCGCGCCGCGCGCCGCGCGATGTGCTCGGCCAAGTCGCCGTTTCGCTCCACTTCGGGAAGCACGCGTAGCAGCGTCACGAGGCTGCGCCGCGCGTCACTCGATAAGGAAGGGCCCTCGACCAGCAGCGTCTCGACCTCCGAGACCAAGGCGTTGACGAGGTTGTCGACGGCGACGTCTTGTTCCACGACCTGCTTGGCGAGCTCTCGGTCGCCCGCGAGCAGCGCGTGGGTCGCCTCAGCAATCGACTCACCGACGAGAGCGAAGGTGTGCACGATCCGGTGCATCATCTCGGGCGTGATCGGCGAGTCCTCGGCCACGGCGGCGTGTGGGGATTTCGTGATGCCAAAGAGACGGTACATAATGAGACAATACTCCTGTGTCACAACCGTTCTTTAGGTTGGGGGTCGTCAAAGGAGAGCCGTGATTGTTGCGTGGGTAGCTATTGGTCTGGTGGCGGGCGCCCTGGCGACCTGGGCCCTCGGCGTCAAGTCCACAGAGTCGCTGCGGGCCCAAGCAAGCGAGGCTCACTCGCGTGTTCAGGTGGCCGAGGCGTTGCATCGGGCGTCGGTCCAAGCCCTGGAGCGTGAACGACTCGATCACGCGGCCGCGGTGTCCAATATGGAAACCCTCTTCGAGGCCACGTCCAGTCGCGTGGTGCAGAACTCGATGGACCAGTTCAACCAGACTCAAGAGCGGATTCTTCGCGATCGCGATTCGAAACTAAAGGACAGTCTGGGCCCCCTCGAGGAGCTCCTCGGTCAGTACAAGACAAGTCTTGCGAACTTCGACAAGGACCACCGTGAGGCGCTCTTTGACGTTAAGACCCGCGCGGGAGAACTCTTGACGGCTCAACTCAAGACCCAGGACGAGACCAGTCGACTCAACCAATTGCTCGGTCGCAGTGCCGACCGAGGACGCTGGGGTGAGATCCAATTGGCCAACGTCATGGAGGCGTCGGGTCTGCGGGCCAACGTCGACTTTGATCTACAGGTCACCCAATCCGGCGAGGCGGGACAGCGACAGCGACCCGACTGCGTCGTCAAACTCCCCAACAACACGACTATCGTGATCGACGCAAAGTTCCCGTTCGCGAATTTCGAGAGGTCGCTAGCGACCCCGGACCTGAACGAGCGCCGATCGTACGAGGCGAGGTCCGCCCAAGACCTGCGCGAGCACGTGAAGACGCTGGCGACCAAATCGTATTGGCAGGCGCTGGAATTCTCGCCCGAGTTCACCGTGTGTTTCGTTCCAAGTGACGCAGCGCTCGCCGCCGCCTACGAAGCCGACGCGACGCTGCACGGTTTCGCCACCGAGAAGCGCGTCCTACTGGTCGGCCCGACAAATCTGCTGGCGCTGCTCTGGTCGGCCGCCGAAGTACTGCAACGCCACGCCTCGGCGACGAACGCTCAGGAGATCTTGAACGTGGCCACCGAGCTCTACAGTCGCATCCGTACCGTGGCGGGACCATTGGCCAAACTCGGCAAGTCGCTCAATGACTCCGTGTCGAGTTACAACGACGCCATTTCGTCGGTGGAGTCGCGCCTCATCCCGATCGCTCGTCGAGTGCGTCATCTCAACGGGGCGACGGGCGCCAAGCCGATATCGGACCTTGAAGAAATTACCGCGAGTGCGAAGTCGCTCGACGCCCCCAAGTGGGGCGCCGACCTGGACGACGCGACTCTTTCGGCGCAGAGCGAGATCCTCGAACTCGAATCGTACGACGACGAGGACGACGAGGAGTAGGCCCAGGCTGAGTAAGTTCTTACGGCGTGGCACGAACTCGAACGCAACGCCGGCGTCAGACCCTTCGTATTGTTGTCGCGCTGATCGTGACGTTCCTCATCTTGGTGTTCGGACGTGAAGTGTCGCGTTCGGCCCATCAAGCCCAGTCGGCTCGCCGTAGCGAGAACCTCAGCTTCGCCACAATGGCCGGCACATTGTTGACCCAGGAGAATGCCTTCGACGCACAACTGGCGACACTCTTAACGAACGGTTCGACGCTGACGCGTCCTTCGCTCGCGCTCCAGCTCACGGATATGACTCGGGACCTCTCCTTATGGCGGACGGAGGCGGCGTTTTTGAAGAGCCCAGTACTCACTCCCTCGCTGAATCTCACTCTCGCCGACGCCACCGTGACCCGAGTCAACGACTACGCCACGGTTCTCGCGTACGTGGCCGACGGTCTCACGTTGACGGGGCCGAACGTCGCGAATCCTTCGGTCGCGTTGGGGGCGGCGCAACAATCGCTCCTGGCCACTGCGGCGTCCTGGGGGGGTGATCGTCACGCTCTCGCGAGTTCGCCCGGGACGGTGACGCTGGCGGCGTTGACTAACTCCAGTGCCGGTCTCAACGTGCGCCAGGACGTCGCGACCCTGGCGAGTTCGTCGAATTTAGCCGCGACGCGCGCGATCGTCATTTCAGCGCTCCAGGTACAGCCGGCTCCGTTCCCCGCTCCGCAGTTGACGTTGTTGCTCGCCCCAACTTCGACCATGCAAGTCCAGATCGCGGTCACCAATTTGCGCGAGATTGTCCAACCAATCACCCTCACGATGGTTCTCACCTCAACTAGTGGCGCGACCCAACGGGTCACTTCAACTCGATCGCTCGCGCCGCTGTCGTCCTACGCCTTCGACCCCCACGCGTTCAGCGTGGTGCCGGGTGAAAAAGGGACGCTCAGCGTTACATTGAACGGCATTCCCGCCTCCGGTTCCCTCCTGCACAGTCGGACCTACTCGCTCAGCGTGTCACCCTCCGGAACGGGCTGAGGGACAGGGTTACTGGCCAGTTAACATACGATGGCAGTACCCCCTGACAGTGAAATGAGGAACCGTGTCCGAGTCCATAACCGTGACCAACAACCAAACCGGTGAAACTCGAGAAATTCCCATCGTGAACGGGGGCGTCGCGGCGTCCGAGTTCTCCAAGGTTGTTCCCGGCGTGTGGTTTTTCGACCCGGGCTTCATGGCCACCGCGGCGGCGGAGTCGGCCATCACCTATCTCGACGGCGACGCGGGAATTCTTCGCTACCGTGGCTATCCGATCGAACAGCTCGCCGAAAAATCAAGTTTCATGGAAGTGGCGTACTTACTCGTCAACGGTGAGTTGCCCACGGCTGACGAACTCGCGGTCTGGTCGACAGACATCAGGTATCACACGTACATCCACGAGAACATGCGAAAGCGGTTTCTCGAGGGCTTTCACTATGACGCGCACCCGATGGGAATGTTGATCTCGTCCATCGCGGCGCTCTCGACGTACTACAAGGAATCCAAGAACCTCACCGACCCCGACGTCCTGCACAATCAAATCGTGCGACTGATCGCCAAGATGCCGACGTTGGCCGCGTCCGCGCACCGCTTCTCGGTCGGCATGCCCTTCGTCTATCCCGACAACAACCTGAATTACACCGAAAACTTTCTGTCGATGATGTGGAAGGTCAACGAGCCACGCTACGAAGCCAATCCGATTCTGGTCAAGGCGCTGGACGTCCTGTTCATCTTGCACGCCGACCACGAACTCAACTGCGGTACGGCGGCGATGCGCACCGTGGGCTCGTCGCACGGCGACCCCTACGTGGCGACTGCGGCCGCGGCCGCGGCCTTGTACGGACCGCGACACGGGGGCGCCAACGAGGCCGTCCTCAAGATGCTCAACAAGATCGGTCACATTGACAACATTCCGGCGTTCATCGAAACCGTCAAGGCGGGCGACACGAAACTCGAAGGCTTCGGGCACCGCGTGTACAAGAACTTCGATCCGCGCGCGACGATCATCAAGAAGACCGCGGACGAAGTCTTCACCGTCACCGGCCGTAACCCGTTGCTCGACATCGCGCTGAAGTTGGAGGAGATCGCCCTCGCCGACGACTACTTCATCTCTCGACGGCTCTACCCGAACGTTGATTTCTATTCCGGTCTGATCTATCAGGCGATGGGATTTCCCGTCGAGATGTTCACGGTCCTCTTCGCCATTCCGCGCACCGCCGGCTGGCTGGCGCACTTCAAGGAACTTCTGGAGCAGGACATGAAGATCACGCGCCCCCGTCAGCTCTACATCGGTGCAGACGCGCGCGACTTCGTGCCGATGTCTAATCGCTAGGCGCTCTCGCGGGCCGATTTCTGGTGGTGAGCGTGTTGCGTGCCAGGCTTCGCGAGCCCGAGTGGTCCCTGCAATAGTGTGATGCCATGTCATCCCCGGAGCGCCATCGCGTGCGCGCCATCATCGTCACCTACAACCCCGACGCGTCGCACCTGCAACAGGTCGTGGCCGCACTGTCTCCCCAGGTCGAGAGCATCCTCATTGTCGACAACGCCTCGCGCAACAGTGACGAAATCGATGCTCTGAGTCGACTTGAGGAGGTGGATCTCCTCAACTTCTCCGCCAATCGCGGCATCGCTGCGGCGTTGAACGTGGGCGTGCGGCACCATCTCATCTCCGAACCGGACTGGATCTTGACGATGGACCAGGACACGCTCGTGCACCCGGGCGCGATAGAAGACATCCTGGCGTCCTTCGATGCACTCGAGGCGCCACATCAAGACCAGGTCGGGATCCTCGCCATGCGTGCGCACCCGCAACCGTCGAGCATTCGTATCACTCGTTACGCGGATCGGCTCTTGGTACTCAAGGATTTTGAGTCGTTCGAGGAGCGCCGTGCTGTCATCACCAGTGGCAACCTGGTGCGTGCGGACGTCCTTCGACGCACCAACTACGACGAGGACCTCTTTATCGACCAGGTCGATTTTGACTTTTGTTTCGCCGTGCGCGAGTTGGGGTATTGCGTGTTGCGCCACAAAACGACTGCCATGGATCACGTCCTGGGCGAGCGCTTCAGCGACACCGACAAGGAGCACCCGTACGAAAGCGCCCAACGCGTGTATTACATCATTCGCAATTCGACGTACCTCGTCGTGCGACGACGTCTCACGCTTCGGTTCTACGTCGCTCAAGTGATTGTCTTTAGTGGCGCATTCGTCTCGATGAATGGCGTCAAGTCACTTGCTCTCTGCGCGCGCGTTGTATTACGCGGCATGTTCGACGGGGTAACGGGCCGTCTCGGGCGACGCGAATACCCGTTCTTGTCCAGGGGACGACGCTAGCGTCACCCCGAGATCGTCGTCGCGCGACTGCGGCTTCGAAGGTGGTGCGCACGACGTAGTTGCGCCGCTCAACCCCAGTGCAGAATTGCCCGGAACTATGCTGATGGTGCCATGCCAATCTACGACGAGTTCATGGATCGACCCCGCAGTCGCTGGGGCAAAGCGTCGAGCCAGTGGTCAAACTCGGCGATTTTGAAGAATTTCCTTCGTGTCACTAAGGCCGATCCCCGAGAGATCGACATGCTCGAAATTGGTTGCGGCCGGGGCTACATCGGTCTGGCATCACGCACTTTTGGTTTTCGTTCATTCACTGGCATCGAGCCCAATAAAAAGTTGGCCGAGTATTGCCGTGAATTGCTAGGGGCGACGATTCACGAGGATTTGTTGCCCCACCTCACTAGCGTCCCCGATTGTTCCTTCGACCTCGTGATGTCGGCCCACGTCATCGAGCACGCCATGAACCCCATGGAGGCTCGGGAGTGGTGCGAAGAGATGTTCCGCGTGGTGCGGCCCGGTGGACACGTGCTGATCGTCGCGCCCGACATCGTGGACTACAAGAACTACTTCTGGGACACGGACTGGTCGCACGGGTACCCTCCAACCCCCAAGCGGGTGTCGCAACTGTACGACGACGTGGGATTCGAGGTGACTTTCGCCGGCAAGATGCACCTCGGTCGAGTTGATATGGGATTCGCGTTGCTCGCGCACACGCTCTCGGCACTGATTCCTACGCACCTCGGCGACACGTTGACCGCACGAATTTTTGGACGCCCACTTGTCTCGGGACTCAAGATCACGATGTGGGGACAGGTGTTTGCGGTCGGACAGAAGCCGTCGTCGACGCCCTGAGAATGATCCTGTTGCCAACACGAGGGACTCGGGTCAAGGCGGCCACGCGTGTGGCTCCTTTGGGTATTAGAAACAATCAGCGAGTGCTCGAGGTAATGGGCATCTTGAAAGTTCGAGGCGTAAGTGTACTCAGGAGTCGTCGCCATCAATCAAATTCGTTGGACGCGCCTTGCGTCTCCACTAGAGGAAAATTGAGACATCGATGGCAATGAACGACCTCCCGCCGGATCCAACGTCCACCGGCGTTATTTCGATGTTGCGAAATCAACTCAAGTCAGAGATATTTGGACGAGGAGCGTTGTCATTCCTCGTCGCTTTTGCAGGAATCAGTCTTTCCAGTTTCCTCTTCCACGTTGTAGTGGCACGCCTTCTCGGCCCCTCTCATTACGGAACGATGGGCGCGCTACTGGGTATTATCAGCCTGCTCACCGTCCCGATCGGCGCAGTACAACTTGCGGTCACTCGAGCCGTCATTGATGCGGAGACCAAAGAAAGGCACTTTTCTGTGACCCGGGTGACGCGTCGCGCCACGGCGGGTGGATTGGCGGCCATGGTGGCCGTGGCGGCGGTGACTCCTATTGTGGACAATTTTCTTCACATACACTCACCCGTTCCAATGCTGCTCGTCGCAGTATGGGTTCCCCTTGCCACGGTCTCGTCAGTGGTCCAAGGTGCTCTCGTCGGTGAGTACCGGTTTCGTCCCGTGGCGTTCGCCTCTTTCGTTGGAGTGGGTCTCGTTCGTCTGGCCCTGGGTGTGGTCTTGGTTGAGGCAGGGCTTGGAGTCTCCGGGGCCGTCGCTGCGACAATTTTCGCGCAAGCCTTCACGATGTTGTCGCTGCTGTTCTCGGCGCGCCATGAGTTGTTCGAGCACCACCGCCAGGTCTACGTCGTGCGGACTCAGCTGAGCGACACGGTGTTGTCGATCGCCGCACTAGCCGGATATACGTCACTCATTGGTATCGACACATTCTTGGCGAATCACTACTTTGTCGCGACGCTTGCCGGGAACTACGCGGCGGTTGCCGTCGCGGCCCACATCGCCTTCTTCGTCCCGGCTGCGTTGGTCACCGTCCTGTTTCCGCACTTGGCGGACGGCCAAGGAGCGAGTGAGACGAGTCGAAAGGTATTTCGACAGTCGCTGAACATCTCGGTGGTAATGGGCTTACTTGCCGCGGGGGTAATGACGCTCCTCCCTCATCTCACCGTGAAGGTCTTGGTTGGTGGCAAATACGTCAGTGCGGCGACTGTTTTGGGAGTCCTCTCCTTCGCGTCCGTGGCCGTCGGAGTGTTGATACTTTTCGTGTACCTTCACTTAGCTCGACGATCGGTTTTCGCGTTGATTCCCTGGGTGGGCGTCGTACTGTCAGTCGTGGCGATCTCGATCGACCATCGTTCAATGCACGCGGTGGCCACCATCATGCTGATCATCAGTGTGGTCACGATGGTCCTCATCGCCGTACCGGCGATGCGCTACTCGCCCGAGTGAGGAGCGCGGCCTTTGTAGCGAAGTCTTGCTAGGCAACTCGCGAAACGATGGCGCGCCAGTAGATTCCCAGTAGCCAGTTTGCGGGCGCGGGAACGCGTAAGCCGAACTCCGCGGGGATGTGCATCTCGCCCGAGAATACGTTGGTCCACTCGGAAACGTTCACCCTTTTGGCGTTGTCGACGATGTGACGTCGTTCGCGTAAGTACGCAGCGTTCGCAAGAATCCATCGCCACGAATTTATTTTTTCGCGAGCCCAACCACCGCGCCACGCGGCCCACAGGACGCCGAGCTCGACGGGTACGACAACGGGCATCAACAACCACCGTGACCGGCGGTTGTAGAGCGTCGAGAGACAAATCAAGCGGTTGCGTTCGAGCAAGAACCACTTCGTATTGTTCTTGGTGAACTGATAGTGGTGTATTCCCACCGCGCGCGGCTCGAATCGAATTGACTTGCCCGATTGCCAGGTGCGTAACGACAGATCGGCGTCCTCGGCGTACGCGAAGAAGACAGGGTCAAATCCATGCACGTGGTCCCAGTGGTCACGACGGCACCCGAAGAACGCTCCGGATATGCCCGCAACCGACTCCTCAGAGTTGTGATTGGCGAAAGGCTCACCAAAGGCTCCCGCCCACGAGAACAACAGGTAGTGGATTGGATTACCGATCGAGTTGACTCGCGGGGGATCGCCCGGTAGTAGCACCGCGCCAGTGGCGAGGCCCACCGCCTCGTCGTCGAGGCGCGCGTTCAAGAGAGTTATGGCGTCGGGCCGCACGATCAAGTCACTGTTGACGAAGACCAGACGGTCAAAGTTCGCCTGCGACGCCCCCAAGTTGCATCCGCCCGCGAAGCCGGTGTTTTCGCCGGGAGTGATGACCTGCACGCGCGGATCCTCGGGCACGTCGCCAATGGACGCGGAACCATTGTCGACGATGACGACTTCGACTTCGACGTCGTTCGAGTCGAGGGCCGCGGTCACGCACTCGCCCAGGAGGGGCTCGTCTCCGTAGGCGAGGATGATCACGGAGACTTGTGTCATGGAGTCCTTTTGATGGGTGGCGGTCGAAGCAAGCGCGTCGTGGCGATCACCTCGCGCCACGGTACAACTGTCGCGACAACGACTCGTATCACTCTAGGCGTCAAGTGACAGGGAATTCTAAGGCGTGTCGCGTGGTTCGACGGCCTTTTGTAATGGGACTTCAAAGAGAGTACGGGTGAGGGTGTGCGAACATTGATGGATGACGCCCGCAGAACTTCGTGACGCCTACTCACGAACGTGCGTTGTCGTACCGGCGTATAACGAAGGGCGATCCATCGAAGCGGTCATCGTGTCCATTCGTGAGCACATGCCGGGCGCAACCGTCACGGTGGTCAATGACGGATCGAGCGACGACACGGGCGCGCGCGCCGGCGCCGCGGGAGCTCTCGTCCTCACCTTGGCGGTGAACCTCGGAATCGGCGGCGCGGTGCAGACGGGTTATAAATACGCCCTCGCGCAGGGATATTCCTACGCGGTACAGATTGACGGCGACGGACAACACGACCCCAGCGAGACGCACCACCTCCTCGAGCAGCTGGCGACGGGCGACACCGACATCGTGATCGGATCTCGCTGGCTGGGACGTGGCGATTACGTCGCGTCGAAGAATCGACGTTTCGGTATGAAATTTCTCGAGTCCATCGTCTCGTGGCGCGCGGGTGCACGGTTCACCGATACGACGTCGGGCTTTCGGGCGTTGAATCGACGGGCGCTGGAGCTGTTCGCCGTGCACTATCCCACGGACTACCCCGAGGTGGAGTCCATCCTCCTCGCGCGACATCACGGGCTGCGGGTCGTGGAAGTGCCGGTCATGATGAAACCGCGCCGACACGGTCGCTCCAGTATTCGAGGGTTCCGGAGTTTGTACTTCATGGTCCGAATTACCATTGGTTTACTTCTGGGAGTCATGGGAGGAGAAGAAACATGAAGGGTGATCTGCTCGCGGCGGCCATCAGCCTGGTCCTTCTCACCGTCACGATTCGCGCGATTCGCAAGAAGCAACTGACCGAGATTCTGGCAATTTTATGGCTAACGGTCAGCCTCGGAATTGTGATCTTGAGTGCGCTTCTTCCCTTCGGTGTTTTTACGGCGGTCAGTCATTTCTTTGGCATCACGATCCCGCTCGACATGGTCCTGATCTTTGGCATGGCGTTTCTCGTTCTCTTCACGTTCCGATTGTCCGTGGCGATGAGTCACAACTCGGCTCGCCAAAAGACGTTGGTCCAGGAGTTAGCGCTCTTGAAGGCCAAGATTGAAGCCGAGTCTCGCGAGTGATCGAATCGCGGCACCGACGTGGTCGGTCACTCGAAGGTCGAGGTCGGGACCTCAAAGTTGTCGCGGTCCTCACCCCGTGACCCGGTGAAGGACCTGAGTCGTCGCCTCGGTGAACTCGAGACGCCCGTGGTAGGGGGGGCGCTCCCACGCCAACCCTCGGTACCTGCTCGAGAAGAATTGCGAACAGTAAGTGTCGCACCGTCTCATGAATAACGTTCTGATGACGTGGAGGGCCGACGCGCGTCAGATGAAGACACGGTGGGTCGCCATCGCGGCGTTGGTGGCGGGACTCACCATCGCCACCGTCGGGTTCCCCTCGTTTTTGCTCGTGGCGGGAGCCTGGTCCTTCGCCGCCCTCACCAATCGGTGGGTGAAGGTACTCGCGGGTCCGGCGTCGTGGGCCGTGGGCATCATTGTCGAGGCCGTCATCGTGCTCGCCCAGAGTGCGATTCTCGCGATTCTTCTTCCTCACCCTGATCCGCAGTGGGTCGACGTCGCGATGCTTCTCGTACCGCTCATCGTCGCCTTGGGCATTGAGTGGCGGATGACGTTGAGGTCTCCTGGACCGATTGAACGAGAGCAGTTCCGCCCGAGCGCCGAACCGTATCTCGCGGTTGTCTGCGTCGTGCTGATCGAGGCGATGTTCGAGGCCATCAAGTTGCACGGGCACGACTTTGGCCTGACGTGGTTCATGGGCGGCGACGGCCGCAACCACGTGGTGGCCGACCGTTCGATTCTCCACGCGGGGGGGATCACCCTTAAAGAGATGTCGTCGTACCCTGCTCTCTTCAACGCGCTGGCCGCGGTCGTGGACGGCGCGGGTGGTCGCGTCGGGATCTCGAGCGGCGTCTTGTTGGTGCGCGACGTGCAAGCCATGACCGCCATGGTGATCCTGTCGTGCGTGGGCATTGCGCTGTGCTTTATCGCCGCGGTCGTGGAGACGTTCGCACGTAACGAACATTCTCGACGACGCTTACCACTGTATTTATGGATCCCTCTCGGAGCCTGCGGGTCCATCGCGATCGGAGCTTTCGTGTTGAGTTTGGCCGCGTCGGGTGGCTTTTTCTCAGCGATGGGTTGCCTCGCCTTCGCGCTGGCCTCTCTCGTCGTGGGTCTGCGTATCGTGCAGCACTACAGTCACGCGGCGCTGATTGTGTTGACGTTTGCGCTAGTACTCGTCGTGGGATCGTGGACATTTCTGGTGGTGGTGCCGGCCGTGGCGCTCGTCGCCGGCTACGTCAGCGGTATTCGTTACGTACGTCAACGAGCGCCGGGCCATCTCCGAGAGACCAGAATCTCTCTCAGCGTCATGGGTATCTCCGCGCTGTGTCTGCTCGGGGTGGTGGGCGTCCTCGTGACCCAACGCGCGACATTGCTCGCGCAGGTGCGACTGACTGGCGGCATCGTGGGTCCCAATCCGCGGTTGTTCGATTGGTTGGGTGTGGTGATCGTGGTGGCCGTCGCGCTCGCGCCGAACGCGAGGCAGCGCGTCGCGCGCCTGGTGTTACTCGCGGAGTTCGTCGTGTTGTTCGTGACGGTGTCACGAATCCAGTCGGTGCACCCCGGGGGTGTCGATTGGTCGTATTACGCCACGAAGACGATCTGGCTCGCGACGGCGATGTTGTTATGGGTTCCTTTCGTGGTGCTTTTGGACGTCATGAGGATCGTGACGCGATTTTTGCGCGCCGTGGGGTGGCGCGTCGTGGCCAACGCGACCATGGCCGTCGCAGGATCGAGTGGCGTGTTGTGGGGGATCGGCCACGAGACGCCCTTCACGTTTCCGCTCGCCTGGGCATGGTTCGGTTCGACGATCCCGTCACCCCAGGAGATCCAACTCGTCACCCACGAAGCGGCGCTGGGGGCCCCCTTCGTGATCTGGGACTACTCCACTGCATTTCAAGACGAACTGGGCAACTACTGGTCGGCGCTGACGTGGGATTATCGTCCCAATGGAACGGAGAAGGCCGCTCAGGGGGTGATCAGTTTCGTCAACTGGTCCGCGTCGGAGAATGGCACGTCGACCGCGCTCTGTGAGATCACTTCGGAATATCGACTTCGTATCGTTACCCTTAATAGGCAACTCGTGTCGACACTGAAGAAGACGTGCCCGGGGTATCTGCCAGCGCCCCCGTCCACTTGATCGGCCCCAATTGCGCGGTAGGGGCGTATAGAACTTGACCGCCGCCGGTACGTCGTCGCCCCCGGGTGGTGGATACGTCAGTATTGTGAGTGGGCCCATGGTGATTTCGGAACGACCGGTACTGACGATTCGTGGCGGTCGTTGGTGAGAGGACGCCACAGCGCGACGGGGCAATCCTTTCGGTACAGGCTCGCCGTCAACGCCGCGCTCGCCGTTATCGTCGCCGCCGTGACGATTGCCACCGTCGGGGTGCCTCCGACATTGTTCGTCGTCGGGGCTTGGGCGTTCGCCGCCCTCGTCAATCGAAGCGTGAGTTCACTGTCGGGACCCGCGTCGTGGGTGGTGGGCATGGTCGTGGAGTCGGGGATCTTGATCTTTGAAAGTGGCGCACTGGCCATCGTCGCACCCCATCGCCATCCCCAGTGGGTCTACGTGACGATGCTCCTCGTGCCCCTCCTCATCGTCGGCGTGCTCCTTCGATACCTCTCGCTCTCGGGTCGACTCACGCCGCGCCGCGACGCCGCGCGGATGAGTGGCGAACCGTATTTGGCGATTGCGGCCGTGGTTTTAATTGAGGCGATGTTCGAGGCGATCAAACTTCACGGTCACGACTTCGGGTTGACCTGGTTCATGACCGGCGACGCCCGCAACCAAGTGATCGGGACGCGTCAGGTGCTGGGCGCGGGCGGCGTCACGTTGAAGGAGATGAAGACGTACCCCGCCCTCGTCAACGCCATCACCGCGATCTTCGACGGGGCGGGAGGTCGCGCGAACCTCAACGCCGCCGCGCTCATGGTGCGTGACGTGCAGGCCATGGTCGCCACGGTCGTGCTGTGTTGCGTGGGGATCGCGCTGTGCTTCATGGCGGCGCTCGCCGAGACCTTCAAGCGCGGTGAGCGCTACGCACGACGGCTACCGCTGTATCTGTTGATCCCCCTGGGTGCGTGCGGCTCCGTCTCCATTGGCGCCCTGATCTTGGGACTCGGTTCCAACGGGGGATTCCTGTCGGCGATAGGCGCACTGGTCTTCGCGCTCGCGTCGTTGGTATTGGGCCTACGAATACTTCATCACTACGACGATCTCACGCTGGTGGTGATCACACTCGCAATGTTCTTAGTGGTGGGCTCGTGGACGTTCCTCGTCGTGGTGCCGGCGGCCGCCCTCGTGGTCGGCGCCGTCGCGGGAGTGCGACATTCGCGACACGAGGGGGCTTCGGCGCCGTCCATTCGCGGCGTCTCCGTCGCGGCGATCGTGGTGGGTATCGCGGCGCTGTCCTTAGTGGGTGTCGCTCTCGCCTTGTTGTTCAATGGTGCGACGCTCGTCGCGCAGCTCAAGAGCGTCGGTGGCATCATTGCTCCCAACCCGCGCATCTTCGACTGGCTCGGAATCGTCGTGATGGTAGTGGTCGCCATCGCGCCCGGCACCCAGCAGCGCTGGGCGCGCGCCCTGCTGCTGGTCGAATTCGCGTTACTGGCGCTGGTCGTGGTGTGGATGCACACCATGCACCCCGCTGGTGTGTCGTGGTCGTACTACGCCACCAAGATGATCTGGTTGGCCACCGCGACTGTCGCGTGGGTTCCCTTCGTCGTGTTGATTGACGTCCTACGCGGCGCCGATGGACTGGTCCGTCGTGCGGGACCACGCGCCTTGACCCACGTCGCCGTCGCAGCGGTGGGATCGAGCGGGGTGCTCTGGGGCATCAGTCACGAGACGCCCTATCCGTTTCCGTGGCATTGGGCGTTCGTCGGCTCGACGTTCCCGACCCCGAAGATGATCGAGATGGTGACGGAACAAGCGAACGTCGGCGTCCCCTTCGTCTTTTGGCAATATTCCAGTCCCGCCGATGACAAACTGGGTAACTTCTGGTCCGCTCTGACCTGGGACTACAACGCGAGTGGCGCGGTCAAACCCACCTCGGCGGCGATGAATTTTCCGACGTGGGCCTCCTCCGAGAGTGGCGCGCTGTCGTCGTTGTGCCAGATCACGTCGAGCTATCGACTGCGTATCGTCACGTCCAATTCCCGCCTCGTTCCGACACTGGAGAAAGATTGCCCGGGCTACCAATCCGCGCCCGGTCAAGCGCGAACGCCCTAACGCTACGGCGGCTCTCACGCATTCAGCGCGTCAGTTCACTCATTCGCGTCCGGCGCCGCGTCGTCGCTCGTTTGAGTCGGACGGCGTAGCCGGATCAGACCTTCTTGGACGAGCGAAACCTTCAGTTGGCCGTCGCGCGAGAATAAGAAGCCACGGGCGAGTCCGCGACCGCCGTGAGCCACGGGTGAGTCCATGTCGTAGAGCATCCATTCGTCCGCTCGTAGATCGTGGTGAAACCACATGCAGTGATCCAAGCTTGCTCCCATGAAGGAGCCGTCGTCCCAGCGCACGTCGTGGGGCGCGAGGATCGCGTCGAAGAGGTTCATGTCGCTCACGTAGGTGATGATGCACGCGTGCAGTAGTGGATCGGCTGGTAATTCACCGTCGGCGCGGACCCACAGTCGCTGGCGCGGCTCGCGTGATCGCTCCTCACTCCAGGGCAGTTCCCCGATATAGCGCTGTTCGATGGGGTGAGGGAGGGCGTTCCACTCGTCTACGTAGCCGAACTCGGAGTGCACGAGTTGGTGCACGGGCGTGATCGACTCGGGTTCGGGCACGACGGGCATGGTCACCTGGTGTTCCAAGCTGACTTCGTCCTCGTGAAAGCTGGCCTGCATGTTGTAGATGGCCCGACCGTGCTGGATCGCCACGACCCGTCGAGTGGTGAAACTGCGTCCGTCTCGGATGCGGTCGACTTCGTAGAGAGTCGGCGCGCTCGAGTCGCCGGGGCGAAGAAAGTACGAGTGCAGGGAATGCACGCGACCGCGGTCCACGGTGCGCCCAGCGGCCATCAACGCCTGGGCCGCCACCTGACCGCCGAAAGTTCGTTGGCGCTCTCCCTCGGGGTGCTTGCCGCGGAAAATGTTCACCTCGATGTCTTCGAGATCAAGCAGGTCAACGAGAAAATCGAGTGCTAGGGACATACGCCTATTGTGTCAGCCCACATCACGCGACGGCGAAGGAACTAAGGTTGGGGAGTGCCGACGACCCTGAACGACGCCATAGCGTGGTCCAAGACCCATCGGGGCAAGAAATTAATCCGCTACACGTTGTCCTCAGTCATCACCACGGGGATCTCGTTCACCACGATTGTCATCGTCTACGGCTTTCACATCATCGGCGGCATCATCGGGGCGACCTTGTTCGGCAACATCGTGGCGGTCATCCCCTCGTACTACTTGGCCCGGGCCTGGGCGTGGGGCAAGCGCGGTCGTAGCCACTGGCTGAAGGAAGTCGTGCCGTACTGGGCGATGTCCTTCGCCGGTATCGCTTTTTCGCTCCTCGGCGCCAATTTAGTCAAGCACCTGGTGCACGAACACCACCTGCACCACCTCATGAGCACGCTTCTCGTGGCCGTCGTCAACCTGGCAAGTTTCGCCGTCTTCTGGGTGCTCAAAGTTCTGTTGTTCAACAAGATCTTTCACACGAATCGTCTGGTCGACATGGACGAGCACCTGAAGGATGAGGAAGTCAAGCAGGGTGCCTCCGAACCTGCGTGAACTGCGCCAGTGGGCGCGCAGTCACGAGGGAAAGAAACTGATCCGCTTCACCACCACGTCGGTGATTTCGACGTTGATTTCCGAAACCGTGATCCTGTTCACGTATGGACTCAAGATCATTCCTGGCGAGGTCCAAGCCACGTTGTGCGGCAACGTGGTGGCGATGTTGCCCGCTTATCACTTGAATCGTCGCTGGGCCTGGGGCAAACGAGGGCCCAGTAAGTGGGGAAGCGAAGTAGCGCCGTTCCTCGCGATGTCGGTCACCGGAACCATCATGGCGCTCTTCGGTGCGACCTACGCGCGACACGTCGTGCACGCGCATCATTGGGCGCACCTCGTCAATACTGTCATCGTCGGGGGCACCAATATCGCCGCGTTCGCGGTCTTCTGGGTCCTCAAGATGTTGTTGTTCAATCGCATCTTCCACACTGGCGAACACCACGAGGTTCTCGCGGGTGAAGATGGGTGGGTCAGTCGCGAAAATTCGTGAACTGGATAGGCGTGTCGATGTCGGCTTCCTTGAAGAAGGCGATCGCTGACTGCAGGTCGTCGCGTTGTTTACCCGTCACGCGCACCTGATCGCCCTGGATGGAGGAACTGAGGTTCTTGACGCCCAAGTCCTTGACCATCTTGTTGATCTTCTTGCCGAGCTCTTGCGTGATGCCGGCCTTGAGGGCGACCTTCTGTCGTGCGGAACCGTGACTGGCGACTTCCACCTTGCCAGCGTCGAGCGTTTTCAAGGAGACCGAGCGTTTGACCATCTTTTCTTCGAGGAGTTCAAAGAGCGCGCGAATGCGATCTTCGGTGGAGGCCGAGAGCGTGAGTTCCTTTTCACCGATTTCGATCGTGGCGCCGGTGCCCTTGAAGTCGAAGCGAGTCGACGCTTCGCGGTTGGCTTGGTCGACCGCATTACGAACTTCTTGCAGGTCGATCTCAGAGACGATGTCGAAAGAAGGCATGACGAAAGTCTACGGCTGCTCATTGGAATGCTCGCGACCCCACGCACTAGGCTCATCGACGGGTCGGTGCCCGAGCGGCCAATGGGATCTGGCTGTAAACCAGACGGCTTTGCCTACGGGGGTTCAAATCCCTCCCGACCCACCACGGTCAATTCAGCCCAGCTGAATTGACCACGTCCCGCGGGCCCAAGGGACGTAGGGGAGAGTACGGTGACTTATCGTGAGTGGCTCTGAGGCACAATGCTTGGCGCGAGGGGTGCGCTGGGTCTCTCGACGCTACGAAAGAGCGGCCGGCGGCCTCGAATCCGGCATTCAAGCGCTCGAGCGACGCTATACGCCTCTCGGGAGATTTCGTCCCGGTCCCTTCGAGGGTTTCGACTTCCTCTGGCAGCCCGCGGTCCTGGGATTTCTGGCCATGTGTCTGCTCTTCGCGGGTGGATCCTTCCCCAACTCGCCCCTGAAGTACGACCTGCACGCGACGTGGTTCTTCGGCGAACCCGCCAGCGTCGTGTCGACCTCACCGACCCAGACGACGCTCCTGCTCTCGGTCGTCTTGGGATACGGCGGATTATTGCTCTTGATGCGGGTGTGGCTGCGTCTGGTGGAGATTTTGAAATTACATCCGGGGGCGCCCTTGCGGTCACTGTGGTGGGTCTTCGCGATGTGGGCCGCCCCGATGTTGATCGCTCCGCCGATGTTCTCTCGCGACGTCTTTAGTTACGCGGCCCAAGGGGAGATGACCACCTACCACCTGAGTCCGTACCTGCTCGGCCCGTTTTCGCTGGGATCGAGTCCCTTCGTGGCGCCCGTGGATCCGCTCTGGCGCAACGCCCCAGCGCCCTACGGTCCGTTCTTCCTCCTCCTCGACGGCTTGATCGACCGCCTGGCGCGCCACAACCAGTTGGGGACCGTGATCGGGCTACGCGTGCTCGAAGTGATCGCGGTAGTGGCGATTGGATGGGGCGTGGCGGCCCTCGCGCGGTGCCTGGGGCGTGACCGCGGCGAAGCCTTCGCGCTGTTTGCGCTCAATCCCATCGTGCTCATCACCCTGGTCGACGGCGCACATAACGACGCGATCATGACGGCGTTCTTGGTGTGGTCGGTGGTGCTGGCGTTACGCCGACACCTGGTGTGGGCGCTCGTGTTGTGCGCGTGCGCGGCGGCGATTAAGGCGCCGGCCGCCCTGGGCCTCGCGTTCATCGCCTGGACCTGGCTCGGTGCGCGCGCCTCGGTGCGCGAGCGTGTTCGTCCCATCGCCATCTCGGTCGTTGTCACCGCAGTGGTGTTCGCCCTGTGGACGTGGCTGGCGGGTTTCGGGTGGGGTTGGGTCGAGAATCTCACCTCGAACGGCGCCGTGCGCAGTTGGGACGCGCCGGTCACGGCCATCGGTCTGGCCCTCGCCGACACGGCGCACGTGTTGGGATATCCCTCGCTCAGCGTCACGACGATGTTGACCGTCACGCGCTCCATTGGTTTCCTCGCCGCCCTGGTAATCACCGCGTGGCTCCTGCTCAGGGGTCAGCCCCATAGTTGGGTGCGCGCGCTGGGACTGTCGCTCATCGCGCTGGTGTTTCTGGGGCCGGTCGTGCAACCGTGGTACTTCGTGTGGGGGGTGGCGCTCCTAGCGGCCAGTTACGTCGGTCGCCAGCACTTTTGGATCTTGGTCATGGCGATCACCGGGCCCTTCGCCGGTCTGCCGGGAGGACGCGACCTGGTGACGGGACTCGTGCACGCCAACGTGTGGCTTATCGTGACGGCCATCGTTGTGTTAGTGGGGGTGCTGGTGGTCCCGATGGGGCACTGGACCCAGTGGAGTTGGGCCGAAGCGCCCCACAAGACGTTGCGCGACGTGAGTTAGGGGTTCTCGGGCACGACGTACTGGTATTCGACGACGTCGAGCCAGCGATTGTGCTTGCGTCCCACTTCGATTTCGGTCCCGACGAGGGTAAATCCGACTTTTTCGTGCAGTCGGATGCTGCCCTCGTTCTCGCCGACGATGCGCGCGATGATCGAGTGGTACCCCGAGATCTTGGCGGTGCGAATGAGTTCGCGCAGGAGCAATTCGCCCACGCCGCGACCGCGGGCCGCGCGCCCGACGTAGACCGAGTTCTCGACCGTGGTCGCATAGGCGGGACGCGAACGAAAGGGTGAAAAGAGGGCGAATCCGAGAATTCGCTCGTCGCGCGCGCCCCTTTCGCCCACCGCGTCCTCCTCATTGATCGCCACGATGCACGGGTGAGAGGACTGGTGGGTGCGAATCCAGTGCTCTTGTTCCTCGAGACTGCGCGGGACGAGATCGAAGGTGATCGAGGACTCGAGGACCTCGGGGTTATAGATGGCCAATAGGGCCGGGGCGTCAGCAATCTCGACCAGGCGGGTTCTCATCGTCTAAAAGGGTAGCCCTTGGCGGTTGGAAAGACGTGCCCCGGTCGGAGTACAATACACAACCGTGTCATTTTGACACGACTGCCCTCTTAGCTCAGTGGTAGAGCACTTCCATGGTAAGGAAGGGGTCGTCGGTTCAATCCCGACAGAGGGCTCGCCAGGCGGCGTAGCTCAGGTGGTCAGAGCACACGGCTCATAATCGTGTTGTCGCGGGTTCGAGTCCCGCCGCCGCTACCAGGCA
>DATCEX010000058.1:0-34892 GCA_036509795.1 Acidimicrobiales bacterium | reverse complement strand
CGGACCCCTCGTCGCCAAGACGATCCGTCGCAAGTTCATCGTATTGCCGGGTCGTCTCACGAGCCATTCGCGCACTCGTCAGTTGCACCTGCCGACCAACTGGCCATGGGCCGCGCAGTGGAGTCAGTGCTTCGCGCGCCTCGTCAAACTACAGACCTGACCGCTCAATCTCGAGGTCGCCCGCGGACCACCCGGCGACTTTCAGCACGAACAAGTTACAAACTTTCGCAAAAGTGTGGTCCGACACGTCCGCGTGTCAGGCAACAACCGAAAGTACGACTACGTCGTGTTCAATGGCCAGATTCCGAAGACCAACTGGTCACTCGGAGGGTCATCACGGTGGATTGAGGGTTAGACCAGGACCTGCGCTCGGGAATATGGCAACTAAGAAACCAAGGCCTGCTGGCAGCCGAAACGTTCGATGCAGGTTTCCGTATCGTGATTTCTTCTGAGAACTAGAACTCGATCATTCTCGACACACTGGTCACTGGCAAGTAACCGCCAGTTTTTGAACTTCAAGAATTTCCAGTTCAAGCCACTTAACAACTAAGTGCTTGGAACTACCTCTAGAACCAACGGCGAATTCAATCCCTCATTTTCTCGGACGGATCAGTCGCCATTCGTTATTCCGTCTCTCACCAGTGGTCGTGGGTGCCAACTCGCCATCCGTCCTCATCCGTCTGATCCAGTACAGCACCCCTTCACCAGTGAGCCCGAGTTGAGTAGCAAGGTCGCTTGTGCTTCGAGGACCCGAGTCGAGCAGTTGGCGTATCGCCTCCCGGCGATCCTTCTTCACCTTTACCGTCAAAGGCGAGGTAAACGCAAGTTGAAGCTGTGACGATTGATTGCCAATGTCGTCGGCCAAACTCCAACTGGCCCACTTCCTTCCACCCGATCTCTGAATGAAGCCTGAAGCGGCGAGTCCTGAAAGCTCGGAAGTCGCTACGTGCGGGTCGCTACCAGTCAGCGTCCGGTACTGCTGATTAGTGATCGTCGCGTTGCGACGAAGAAAGACCAAAACGAGTCTTTGTCGATCATTCAACAATTGTGTGTCAATTCCTTTGAGCCAGCGGGCGGCCTCCGCATCAATTAACCCATGATTCCTTATCACAACTACGAACTCTCGAATGCGCTGGAGAATCACTGGGGGCTCCAGTCCCGCTTCTCGAAGGAAGGCCGCCGTCGCGAGTAACCCAGACCCTCTATTTTCGCAAATGGTTCGTGAGGTACCGAGCATCTCTACATCTTCGAGAAGTTTCGCGAGGAAGGAATTACGCGATGACGTGACTGTTTCTGACATTAGTGATTCTCGCGGTACCGTGCCGTAAAGTCCTCCAGGGCTAATTACTTCTAGTCGATCTGGATAGAGCTCGATGCGCACTTGCGTGCCGCGAGCCAGCGGGTGGTAATCGCGGTGTATGAGAGCATTTGCGATGACTTCGCGAATTGCTTCAATCGGATATTCGTACCTGTCTTCTCTGCCAACGCCGGCGATTACCGAGCGACGGGTTAGGTTCTTGGTCACTACCGACAACGCCTCTGCCACCATCTCAGGGATTGAGCCGTCGATGGTTTGGGAATCGAGAAATCGTGTGCCATCTTTCAATCCCTCGCCGGTCACGGTCGGAAGGACGACGAGAGTGACATTGAGTTGAGGAAAGTACTTTTGAGGAAATTTCCCTAGCGCCAATAGTCCGCCCAGCGTCGGGACGCGACCGTTCGGAGAATTAGTAGTAACGCGAAGATTATCGAGAATTTCGCTGTCACTTAAGGCGCCAAACGTGTGACTCCGTGTTCGTCGCAATCGATCGAGAAGAGCTTTCACTCGTTCAGGATCGAGATCTTCAAAACTTGCCCCTTCCACCGGTTCGACGTCTTCTTTCGGCTGGCCTTGCGATGAGCGGAGAGCGTGGACTTCGTACGTGGTAAGACGACGATCGCCGTCATGCGTCCGAGTGAAAGAACCACCTTCAATACCTTTGGATGTGACAAAACATGGCTTTTGGTTCGCGGGAAGTTCATCGAGGACAGCGACCACGACTTGATTGCCGTCGATCTGAACGATGTCGATATCGGCGCGAATCGGTGGCGTCATCACTTCTGAACACTGCGACGCGAGGGTGTCGGCAATCTGACCCGCATTGATTGAGACCGTTGCGAACCCGTTACTTTCGTCCAGTCCCAGAATGAGAGTTCCGCCTGCATCGTTGGAAAACGCAGATATCGACTCCATCGCGCTGCGAGGAAATCCTCCCTCGGCCGACTTGGCCTCAATATCGTTTAGGTCGGTCCCCGCTGCTCGAAGCCTGGTGATCGACTGCTCGGCGAGTTCTTGGAGATTGCTCACTTTCGGCCTTTTCTCGTACTATGACAGAAACTATAGCAGAAACTTGGAATATTCTACAGAATTATCACAGAATTATGGCTTATCCAAGAATCTGGAATAATTACCTTGTTTTCTGATGAAACCAGCGAGATCTAGCGATTCTCGCTGGATGAGAAATCACGCCCCTTTAGGGGGCGGCAAACGTCTGAAGGTGGCCAGGGATCCAAAAGTGACCTGACCACTGAAATCGCGGTTATCTGCTTGCGTGAATTGTGATTCACGGCCCCCAAAATAGACCTCTGAGAATCGAGGGACGGGTCATCAGCAGATTGACGACAACAGGTTGAGACCCATCTCAATAAGGACGTGTCATATATACCCGTAGTATGCCCATTACACAAAAATGCAAGAACTGCCCTATGCATTATGGTCATTGATCAGCGCTTCTCCGTTTGGGCGCAAGAATCGTCTTCTGCTTCCCAAGCTGAGAACGCGAGTTCGATTCTCGTCGCCCGCTCCAAGGCTTTTCATTCAACCTCCTTTAATTGCAATAGGTTTGAGGTGACCGATGATTACCACAAGTGACCGTGGTTGTCCTCTGCAACATGCCCAATCATGCCCAAATCGTTTTTAATGATGCCCAGATAATGCCCGCGCTCTTCAACTCAGTGACCGCGCTGCTTTATCGTGGCCAAGGTGTGCTGTCAGTCGCAAAAATAGCTACGGTGTCATGAATTGGCAGTCTGAATCGCGACGGGTCTGCTGGAGACTAAATCATTTCCAACACGGGCAGACTTTCTGACTCGCTGGAGTCATAGTAGTGAGCTTCGAACTCGACGGGTGGCACGTAGTCGAGCGACTCGTGAATTCGGCGGTTGTTGAACCAGTCGACGTACTTGAGTGTCTCCCATTCGACGTGCTCGACGTTGCGCCATGGGCCCTGTCGATAGATCAATTCGGTCTTGTAGAGACCATTGAAACTCTCGGCCAACGCGTTGTCGTAACTGTCCCCCTTGGAGCCCACCGACGCGACGATCTCTTCCTCGCCGAGTCGCTCGGAGTAGCGAATACTGAGGTATTGAACGCCGCGGTCGTTGTGATGAATCAGCCCCGCGAGTCCGCCTTTGTTGCGCGCGTAGATCGCCATCTCGAGTGCGTCCAGTGCCAAGTCTGAGCGCAGTGACGTGGAGGCTTGCCAGCCGACGATGTAGCGACTAAAGACGTCGATGATGAAGGCGACGTAGGCCCAGCCACTGTGCGTCTTGACGTAGGTCAGGTCCGCGACCCGGAGTCGGTTCGGTGCCGGAGAGACGAACTGACGCTCGACGAGATCACTCGGTCGATGCTGATTCTCGTCGCTGATAGTGGTGATTTTGAACTGACGTCCCCGACGCGCTCCTGAGAGCCCCTCCTCTTTCATCAGCCGACGCACCGTGCAGTTGGCGACCTCAACGCCTTCACGGTTTAACTGCTTCCACACCTTCTTGGCGCCGTAGACACCGTCGCAGTTGGACTCGTGCACCCGAATGATCTCAGGTTTCAAGACCTCGTCGCGCTGGGACCTCGCGCTGGGTAGACGCGACTTGGCGTCGTAGTAGCTGCTGGGGGCGAACTGCAAGGCTTTGCAGATCGGCTCGACCCCCCATCGGTGCTTGCGCGCATCGATGTATGCGACTACCTCTTGGTTTGACCGTCGAGCGCAGTCGCGAAGAAAATCGACGCGTCCTGCAAAATGGCGTTGGCGCGCCGCAAATCCTTGTTCTCGCGCTCGAGTTCCTTGAGACGAGCGCGCTCGTCCGACGTGATCCCCGGGCGAGAGCCGGTGTCGACCTGGGCTTTTCGCACCCACATCCTGAGGGTCTCTGGCGACATGCCCAAGAGTTTGCTGACGGCACTGAACGTGGCCCACTCCGAAGAGTAATCCGAGCGTTTCTCGATCGCCATCTTCACTGCTCGTTCACGCAGCTCGGGTGAGTAACGGGTTGATCCTGACATGGAAACATCCTCTCAAAGGATTTGGTCTCCAACTTTCCCGTCGCGATTCATTCATTGCGTCTGATAAGTGATGACAACCAATGAAACACCCAGGGAATAGGCTTGGGTGGGCGGAGTTTGTTACAGAAATTATTCGAGAAGATGCCCGATCAATTGAAGGAGACATCGTGAACAAATCTCCAAGCGACCTCAAATTCAGCATGCCCCTTTACACCATCAGTGAAGCAGCAACAGCTCTAGGAGTTCCGTGCTCGACGTTCCACACGTGGGTAAAGGGATACGAAAGGAACCGACAAAACCGAACTCCCGTGAAGGGTGATCCAATTGTCACCTCAATCAAGACAAAGAAACGCGGTCCGAGCATCCCTTTTGTGGGTCTTGCTGAAGGAATGGTCCTTGCGGCAATACGACGCGGGGGCGTGCCAATGCAGCGTATTCGACCAGCAATTCTCCAACTTGCCGAAGAGATTGGCGTGGAGCATGCGCTCGCGTCAAAGAATCTTTTCACTGATGGCGCCGAATTGTTATATGACTACGCGCGTCGTAATCCTGGCGAGGAGTCGGACACAATTCGCGAATTAGTTGTCGTTCGAAATCAGCAACGCGTCTTCGTTCCCGTGGTCGCCGAATACCTCAAGAGGGTCGAGTACGGATCGGACGGATACGCAAAATTGATTCGTCTCCCTGGGTATGACGGCGCTGACGTAATTGCGGATCCAAATCGGGCATTTGGCCAACCAATTTTTACCCGCGGCGCCGCTCCAGTTCGAATCGTCCTCGAGAGATTCTGGGCCGGTGAAACAATCGACACGTTGACCAACGAGTTCGGTATCCCGCCAATGGAAATTGAAGACGTGCTTCGTGCCGCGTCAAGACAAGCCGCTTAAATTCTTCATTGATCGAAGCCTTGGCCGTGGCCAAGTACCCGACGGCTTACGAAAGTTGGGGCTCGACATAGTTACACTCGCTGAACGCTATGGGATTCCCGCCGACGAAGGCATATCCGACGAGACTTGGTTACGCGAAGCCGGTCGAAATGGCGAAATAGTTTTAACCAAGGACTACCGCATCAAATCTCGGCCCGCCGAATTAGAAGCAATCAAGAGAAACAAAGTGAAATGCTTTTGCATCTCTAGCGCCAACATCAGTGCCGACGAAATGATCGAGCGCTTTCAAATCAATCTCCAACGGATGATTCGTGCGTCAAGTGCTAACGGTCCCTTTCTATATGTCGTCCATTCAAAGTCCATTGAGAAACGCGATCTGTAGTTCTAGTCGTCGACTACTTCCAAATAATGCCTGGGCAATGCCCAAACTTGCATCACTGCTCAACTTTGGAAGATCTTTCAACCGCTGATGAGGTATTTTCCCGTCACGATTCCAAGTGCCAGTGCTGCTTCCCAAGCTGAGAACGCGAGTTCGATTCTCGTCGCCCGCTCCAAGGATTTTCGTCAAAGGTACGGTTCATTTCCTTACGTCAGTTACCTTTGCGGAGCTAGTGGATTGTGATTCCGTACAATCTGGCGACATGGAGTAGCTCGGCAGAGTTCTTCTCAATTGAGCGCCGCTCCACGAGTTCGAATTCGGTGCCCTCGAACAACCCCCAACACTCGAATCCTTCGCCAAGTCTCGACAAATAACGGATACCACTGTATTTAGGATGATTCTCGTCATCGCGGGCGGCAGCCAAGAACTCGGCGATGTACCGCGTCACTCGTCGATCTTTGCCCGCGAGATTCCCAAGGTCGATCTCAACAACGTCAAATCGTGCAAGTCCTGCCATTAATCCGTGGTCTTGATTGAGAGCAACAATCGTCTCGACGTGAGCGACATCTGCAAATGGCAGGGGGCGAACCAAAGACACTCGACTTTCGACTCTCGTATGCCGCCAATCCGCCGGGAGACTTCCAGGTCCCATTTTGTGACTTGATTCCCACTCCTCTTCAACAAGTTCGGCCAAGTCCGGATTTGGCCGTAACCGAGCGAGGGTCTCGCAATAACACACTTTTAAATCGGTGGCGAAATATAGAGTTCCGTAATTGCCGGAGTAGGAGTCGTAACGGTTGCCCCCGCGAGGATTGTCGTCGTCGGCGCGGTCAACCGGTCGATAGGTGAGGTCAACATCAACATCCCGTCCGACGTGCCAAATACCGCCCCCGGGAGGGTAGACCTCGACGATCACGCAGAGGCAGCGAAGGAGCGAGCGGCCGCCATGACGGCTTTGACATTGCCTTCGGCGATCACATCAGCAGGCGATTCGTCATCGAGTTGAGGGTTCATACCAATGAACCACGCGCGCACCGTGTGATCAGCGTCCGATGCCAATAGCAACCTCGCTACTTGATAGGCCCCGCGGAGTTTACGTTCAGCCCCGAGCGGAGGAACAATCTTCCCTGCCTTCCAACGACTAATGGTTGAAAGATCGACGGGAACCATGTGCGCCGTCAACTTCGCACCCAGAAGGTCAACCAGAAACTTGACCACCGATTCCATTGGTTCCGTTACAGCTGAGTGATGCTCATGATTAGTGATGCCAGCACCTGTTGAGGTTCTGATTGTTGTTGACACGATTCCCTTTCGTTGTCCCACAATTCCTAGTGTACCTTTCACCACAAAGAATGCAACTGTTATGCACAGAAATTACAACAGTTATGCACAAATTACCCACAAATCTTTACCACTCCAGAACACAACGGATCCGGTTCACCAGTCTCTGCTCATGGACCCGACGAGAACCCGCATGCGCTAATAACGGATCTCAAAACAGGTGCCCATGAGGTGCCCAAAACAATTTGTCAGCGAGAAGACTCTACAGAAATCAGATCTTGATCGGCTTCTTTGAATAATCTAATACCTTCTCTTGTTTACCTTCCCAAGCTGAGAACGCGAGTTCGATTCTCGTCGCCCGCTCCAAGGCTTTTCGTCGAAAGTGTAGTGTTTTCAAGCACTTTCGAGTGACCATGAGTGACCGCCATTAACCGTCAGTGTCCTTTGTGAAGTACCCAAAGGTGCCCAAAACGGTTCCCGTGATGCGCGCGTAAGTGGAAGTTGGTAATGAAGATGTCGCCCATCGAAACTGAAACGTGGCGACCACAAAATTACTCTTAAGACGCGTCGCTGGCACCGTTTGCAATCCTGTCGAGAGCATTTGCGATTAGGCGATCACGTTCCTTCGTCGCATGCTGATATCGCATCGCAGCGTCAGCAGACGAGTGCCCGGCGCGATGCATAAGTTCGACCGTCGTCGCACCGGTAGCGGCGGCGAACGTGAGGCCCGTGTGTCGAAGATCATGAAGATGCAAGTCAACTCGTCCCACCGAGTTTCGAGCTCGCTGCCACGCGACTTGCAACACGCCCACAGTGAGAGGAATGCCGGTCACGCCCGTGAAGACGAAAGCATCCCCTCCAGGTCCTTTGAAGCGGTCGAGATGGTCATCAATCCGCTCGATCAGAATGCGAGAGAATTTCGATCAAGAGGACTTGCGTATCAGATCTCTCGACCCGCCGAAATAGAGGCAATCGAGAGAAGCAAAGTGAAATGCTTCTGCATCTCTAGCGCCAGCATCAGTGTCAAACGGCGTCGCGCGTCGCACTGTCTGGCTACTGTCAGAAGATTCTCAAGATCTCGAAAACCCAGCGCTTATTGGGGTTTAGTCCGTCCACCGTGGACGCAAGCTGAGAACGCGAGTTCGATTCCCGCACCCGCTCCTAGGCTTTTCGCCAAAGTGCAGTGTTTCCAAGCACTTTCAAGTGACCGATAGTACGCGTCAATTGAATCTGACGCTCTGCTTCGTGAGTGCTCGCGAAGCAGCATCTCTTATCAACAATCCCAATGCTGCTATCGAATCCCTTAACGGGGACGTAACTCCACAAGATCGGAAGCGACACTGTCGGTCGTCCTTTGATCAACATCGGCGAGGGCAGCAAATTCACGCCAATTCTCGATGGCTTGAGCGACATCAGCAATTATGCCTTCGATTCCAGGAACTCCAAAGCGGTCACCCATGGTTCTAAAGTCGTCAATCGTGATCCCAACGAAGGCGCCATTCACGCTCATCTGTTGTGCCTGTGTCCACGATGCCCCCCAGTTGGAATGTGTGACGTCGTAGGCGGGAGCCAGTCGCCACCCTTCGCCTTCGGGCAGCAAGAATGAGAAGTTCTTTGCGTGGTCATCCCTATTTACACTCATCACATTGAAGACGGCACGCCGAAATATTTGGGAAGACGAATCTGTGCCAAGTCCAAGTTGTTGCGCGGTCAAGAAGTAGGTTTCGTAGGCGTGAGTTCGTCGGGCGTTGTAATCAAGATGGGCAAGTGCACAGAGGGTTTGAGAATGTATTCTCTCTCCTTTCGGCCCGCGATCAAAGCGACGTGTCATGAAGTGCATACGCGGGCCTTCAGGCCAAAGCATTGACTCGCTCATATTGATCCCCGCTGCGGTTGCCATGAGATAGTACGCAAACTCGACTCGGCAGTATTGTTGACTCGAAATGAGTGGATCTTCTTGCTCTTTTGGATCGCCAACACCATCAAACTTCATTAGCCAATGTTCATAACCTTCAGGTGCCTCAATTTGACCAGAACGCATCTGTCCTGTCGTTGGGTTGAAAGCTAAGACTGCCTTCGCTCGGGCACCACCAGCCGAGGAACCAACCGTTATCAGCTCAGCGAGCGCCCGATGGACGTCTTCACTATCGCTAAGATTCCCTGCAATCTGTGCTCGGGCTGCCGTCACCAAATCCGCGAGTTGTACTGTGCTGATTTCAGACGCCGACGATCCAGCGGGAGGTCGAAATGTGAGCGCCCCCATCGCTCGAGTGCTCGCGTACGCTAACCGGTCGAGTGGAGTTATCATCGACGCCGAAATACCCTGTGTTGCCATCCAGGCATCGACCAAATAATTTCCGAATCGATCCGGAAGCGCGTCGGCCAGCATTGCTGGCAGTCGATAGAAAGTTTCGACCGGAAGCACGGGAAAAATGAACCTTCTTCTTTGACGAGGCATGTAGATCGGCGCCAACTCGACGCCATCCTTTAACCATGAATCTTCGTACTCAAAGACGTAAAAGCCTGTGTCTGAATCAAGCGACACTGCGCCCACATCTTTCCCCCATACCGATACTCCGACGACATCGGCAGGCGAATAACTCATTGTGATGTCACCGGATGACGCACCCTTGAGCGTATGGTGGCGGCCTGCTTCTCACGCTCGCGAAGGAGTTGGATAGGACTAACTTTTGGCTCTTCTGGAGCCAGCGATCCCAACCAATCAGTTCGGCCAAGTGCACGAACGACGCGTATCAGCGTTGATAGCGATGAACCACCTCCACGCTCAAGATTCTGGACTGACGATAACGAGATATTGGCATGGTTTGCTAATTCAGCTTGGGTCAACCGAAGTTGTATACGCAGTCGTCGAGCATCAGCCCCCAACCTCTTCTCCCACTCCTCAGTTGTAACTAATGGTTGGGGT
This sequence comes from Acidimicrobiales bacterium, assembly GCA_036509795.1. Taxonomy (GTDB): domain Bacteria; phylum Actinomycetota; class Acidimicrobiia; order Acidimicrobiales; family RAAP-2; genus RAAP-2. Next base: position 25,098 of record DATCEX010000058.1, on the reverse strand, counting down.
GCCATATTGGGTCCTCACTTCCTTAAAGCTCTGAAATACATGTATTTCAGGCGTCTTTCCGGGTTACTACCAATATACTAGTTGAAATCAAGTATTTAAATACTAGATTGCCTATAAAACTTGTAATAGAAACTATAATGACTATTTATAGAATTCAATTAAAGACAAAAACTTTCTAATTTCACTACTTATAAACTCTTATATGGTTAAAGCACCTAAATACAATTAGAATATACTGGGAGTCGGTATAACTTCCAAATAAAAGTTTTCTTTTTCAATTATTACAATCATTCCATCAGAGGTACCCAAGCGTTGAACGATTAAGAAATACGTGAATAAGAGACTCACGAGCAACAGGCGAGTCGAAACAATTGGGCGATTGACTCCCTTGTCTAACCGCGATGCACTAAGCCACTGTGTGGTTCTCTGAATATGGCCGTCGAATTACGAAACAGATAATGCCCAGCCAATGCCCAAGACGGCCAATTCAACTTGACATTCAGTGATCTTCATGTCCCCGATTAGGATCTCTACGAGTTAATGCCCACTTATCCTTATTGCTTCTCAAGCTGAGAACGCGAGTTCGATTCTCGTCGCCCGCTCCAAGGTTTTTCTTCAAAGGTACGGTTCATTTCCTTACGTCAGTTACTTTTGCGGAGCTAGTGGATTGTGATTCCGTACAATCTGGCGACATGACGTTTCAGCGCTGCGACGTTGATGACTTTGCCCCGGACGCTGCCACGTTGACTTCTACGCGGACGATCCGGATGACGTTGCCGAACGAGCTCTCCAACTCGGCGGCGGACTCGTGCGGCGGGTTAACGAAGGTGATGTCCCCTGGGTAGTGCTGACCGATCCCGACGGAAACGAGTTCTGCGTCGTTGCATCAGGCAGTCCGGATCGCATGCCATAACATTGTGCAAGAGAGCACGCAACGGGGGTTACCGCTCGCAACGCTTCCCGAGTTGCACACTCGTGCCACTGTCGCGATTGATTCTCGCCCAGGAGGCCAAGGGACTACCGATCATTCGCACCATTCGCAGATTCTCAAACTGAGAACGCGGGTTCGATTCCCGTCGCTCGCTCCAAAGCTTCTCAATCAAACTTTTTTGTTTCGTCGGCTTTGAAGTGTCCGTGGATGATCGCAAGCAACAGTGATTGTGAATAGCCCCGGGTTTCATAGGGCTCTGCAAAACCCTCGGCTTTTCACCCAACGTGGGTCGTACGGCATGGAGGTTTCGTTCAACGAAGTTGGACAAGCAATCTCAAACGCCAGAACGGGCGCAACCGCACGTTCACGTGCGTCGATGTCCTCTGAGTCCTCGACTTCAATCTGAATAGTCCACACCACTTCTAAAAGTCGGTCATGAGCACGCTGTCGTAAATGACCACGTAATGCATCACGCGTCAAAATAGAGTTGCGGTCATTTAGCCCGGCTCTACTAGAACGGCTGGAGATCGATCAGGACAACCTGACTCGGAGCATTTGTCGATCAACTCGCGCCACACGGCGGCCGAGTCCCTCACCTTCCACAGAATCCTCACGTTTGAATAGTGAGAGGTCAACACCGCCTTGTGACTCTTTGACCTCATGTCGAAGTTCTTCCACGTCCCATGAGCTCCGCCTGAGCGACGAGTCAAAATATATCTGCCCGAGTGAGGTCGACCCATGGCGCCACTTTCGCCACGTATCCTTATTTCGAACTAGGGACAAATTCAAAGCGTCTGCGTGGTACCTTCGCTTCGAGAGACCGGGTTGGAACGGCGAAATCCCGACTCGACGACGGAGAATCTCTCCCGGAAAATTCCGACCTGCTCCACCACCAACGAAGGTGGTGGATGTGACTAATCTCGGCATTATGACAATTCGCCACGTGCCACCGTTTCGCGCCGATCATGTCGGTAGCCTGCTCCGCCCCAAAGGTCTTCTTCGTGCTCGCGACGACTTCAAGGAAGGTCGCATTGACGCCGCCGAACTAAAGGAGGCCGAAGATGCCGCTATTCGAGACGCTATCGCCCTGCAGGAAGATATCGGCCTTCAGTCGGCGACCGACGGCGAGTTCCGCCGCACCTCGTGGCATATGGACTTCATTTACCAATTAGGTGGCATCACGAAGTCTGAGGAGCAACTTCAAGTCGCCTTCAAGAACGCCGACAGCGAAACGTCCTTCACTTCAGCCGCCCTGAGGGTGAGCGATCACGTAAAACTCGACCATACAATCTTCGCTGACGCCTTCACTTACCTGAAAGACAACGTCACCACCGCCACGCCAAAACTCACCATACCTTCGCCGAGCATGGTGCATTATCGCGGCGGTGCGGCTTCGATCGACCCGGCGATCTACCCCGACGTCGAAATGTTTTGGCATGATCTCTCGGCGGCGTACGCGGAAGAGATTCATCGTCTCGGCGAGTTGGGTTGCACATATTTGCAATTGGACGACACGTCATTGGCCTACCTCAACGATCCCGCACAACGTCAGATGATTACCCAGCGGGGCGATGACGCGGACCACCAGCATCTTCGCTACATCCGGCAGATCAACGCCGCGATCGCGTCGCGTCCCGACACCATGTCGATAACGACTCATTCATGTCGTGGGAACTTTCAGTCGTTTTGGGCTGCCGAGGGAGGCTACGACTTCGTCGCCGAGGCACTATTCAGTGAGCTCAACGTCGATGGATTCTTCCTCGAGTACGACGACGCCCGCTCGGGTGGTTTCGAACCACTGCGGTTCATGCCCCCCGGAAAGATGGTGGTGCTCGGTCTCGTCACCACGAAGAAGGGGGCCCTCGAATCAAAGGATCAGTTGAAGCGTCGCATTGAAGAGGCCAGCCGATTCGTTCCTCTCGAACAAATTTGTCTCTCGCCGCAATGCGGCTTCTCGTCAACGGTCGAGGGTAACAGTCTCACTTTCGAAGAGCAGAAGGCGAAGCTGCGACTGGTTGTGGAAACGGCACACGAAGTGTGGGGTTAGTCGCACTGGACTAGAACAGGTGGTCGCGAGTGGCCGACCGGATCATAACGAATCACGGCGTCGATGATGATTCGACACCATTGATGGACCTGTAGCAACTTTCAAGACTCCGACGAAACTGGTCCCGATTGGATGGCGTGAACTCAGCCAACATCTTGGTTTCAATCTCTCGGACCGGTCCGTCAAGGCGCCCGAGTACGGCGCGACCTCGCGCGCTTAGAAATAGGAGCCGGTGAGAACTGTTGGCGGGATTCTCTCGGCGAAGAATGAGACCGCGGTCCGCGAGGACGACCACGACGTCAGAGATTGATTGGGGAGTAACGAACGAGCGCCGGGCGAGTTGCGCCGACGTTAAACCATCTCGATTACGAAGCACGGTCAACGCGGTGTATTGCACGACCGTGATCTTGGACTGTCGAAGGAGTTGGTCGAGTCGAACCCGAATCGACAGCTCCAATTGCTTGACGCGATAGAGGTACGTCGGTTCGTCATGATGCTCATCAGTCTTGTTCACCGCCAAAGTACTTACCTCCTGACCGCACGCCCGTTTTGACAATACCCACCTCGTAGTGACGCGGCTGCGCGAGGATCAACCCGTCGGTCCATTAGAGTTCTGGCCGAAACTCCCAAGAGAAGAAGTGGCGTCGCTCTCCGACTTACCACACCAATACTCTTGGCCCAACTCACGTGCGTGTGACGACGAGGGCATCGAGTGCGACGACCCCTTGACCTTCTGGAAGTACCAAGAGTGGATTCACTTCGATCTCAGCGAGTCCCGGTGTGGCACGAAGCATTCCACCTATGAGTGCCACGGCACACACCAGAGCGTCAACGTCGGACTTCAGTGAGCCGCGCGCACCGTCTAAAGTCGAGAATCCACGCAGCGATTCGATCCCCACCGCGATTTCATGCTGATCAGCATCGACCGGCAGCACGACGGCATCGTGGAAAAGTTCAGCCCAGACTCCGCCAAGACCGACGAGCATATTGTCGCCCCAGTTCACATCTCGGCGCGCACCCACAATCAATTCGACCCCGCCCTTCACGACCTGCTCGACGAGCACGCCGTTAATCACGGCGTCAGGACGAGTCGCAGCGATGCGATCGCGCATCTTCGCATAAGCTCCGACGAGTTCCTCGTCGTCACTGACCATCGTGACCCCACCCACCTCGCTCTTGTGGAGGATTTGCGCCGAGACGACCTTCACCACGACGGGGTACCCTAGGCGCGCGGCGACCGCGCGAGCGGAGTCGATGTCGTGCGCTACTTCGCCCGCGGGAACGCGCAGTCCAGCCGCTGCCAGGATCTTCTTGGCGACGGGCTCGCTAACGTGTCGCCCCTCTCCCTCGATTGCGAGGCCCGCGAACGTCGCAGGTGCCAACCGTGATTGCGCGTCAATGAGTGTGCGCGCACGTCGCGTCACGTTTCGCGCCGCGCGCAAGGCGCGCTCCGGTGAACGGAACAGGGGAAGGCCCGCGTCGAGGATCGCACGCGTGTTCTGCGGCGGCAGCGGTGAATCGCCGCCCATGATCGTGTAGATCGCTGGCTTATCCGCCGCAGCCAGAACCGGCGTGAGTGCCGTGACCTGTTGCGTGCCCTGCACGACGGAACCCGGCATCGTGGAGACGACGAGGCAGCCGACCTCGTCGTCATTGAGGAGGGTTGCGGCGACTCGTGCGTACAGGCTCGGATCATTGAGTCCCATCGCGGTGATGTCCACCGGATTACTGGCGATGGCGTACGCGGGTAATACTTCATCCAATGTCGCCAGCGTCGAAGACGTCAGTTCCGGAAGCAGGAGACCGATATCGTCACTCACGTCGATGGCGTAGGTCTTGGCCGCGCCCGAGTCGGTCATGAACGCGACGCCGAAGGCCCGCGGTCCGGGGCACTTCACCAGGACACAAGCCGTATCGATGAGCTCATCGAGCGAATCGATGAACAACACTCCTTCTCGTCCCAGCATCGCCCGCATGACCTCTTGGTTCCCCGCGATGGCCCCGGTGTGCGAGAGAGAAGAGGCCTGCGCCCGCGCTCCGCGACCGGTGTGAAGAACGCACAGTGCGACTCCGCGTTGACGCGCTACTCGGGCTAGTTCGAGGAACTCGCTCGGCCGTCTGATCTGTTCAATCAGTAGTGTGACTGCGCGGATGCCATCTTCACCCAGGATGACTCTCAGATAGTCCTCGACGCCGAGCACCGCCTCGTTGCCGGTCGAGATGGTGTAGCTCACGGTGATGTCGTGAGCCATTGCCGCGTACGTGAGGGCTAGCGACATAGCCCCACTCTGCGACAGGATCGCGAGACTGGGTCCGCCGTCTCGTCGATTTGGTGAAGCGTCGCCGAACGTCAAGGGAGCGGATTCGGTGAAATTGATGAGGCCGAGGCAGTTGGGTCCAGCCAAGGCCAGGTCGTGCGAGATCGCCAACGACGCCAGTTCGAGCTGCTCGACGGCGCCGATGGTTCCCACTTCGGAGTAACCCGAAGAGAAGACGATGGCGCCTCCCACCCCTCGGCGTCCCGCGGCCTCGACGGCATCCGCTATTCCAGCTTTCGGGATGGCGAGAATAAGTGCATCGACGCCGTAGGGGAGGTTGTCGATCGAGTCGAGGCAGACCCGCCCGTTGATCTCGGTCCGCGTTCGACTGACGCAGTGGACGTCACCTCGGTAGCCAAAGCGTTCCAACAAGGCGATCGGTGCCCCACCGATTGACTCCGACAGATCAGACGCCCCCACTACGGCGACTGATTGCGGGTGAAGCAGTCGGCGAATGGCGTCGCGCGAGACCCGGGGCGAATTCGGCGACACCTCAGTCACGTTTGTAGGCCCCGAGACCCGGCTTGAACGTCTTGTCATCGAGGAACTGGCTCATTCCCTGTTCACGCCCGTGTTCGGGGTCGTTGGCGATCGACTGGTCAAGTTTTGCGTACAGATACTCCTCCGAGGTCTCCCATTCCATCGAACGCGCCCGCTTGAATCCGGTCTTGGCCGCCTCGAGAACGGTTCGGTTCATCTTGCCCACGTGCTTCGCCAACTCCGTCGTGCGCGCTCGCAGTTCATCCCGAGGTACCGCTTCATTGACGAGTCGCATCGCCGCGGCTTCGGTGCCGGTGAATGTCTTCCCCGTCATGATGTAGTAAATCGCGTCGCGGGCTGGAATCATCTCGGCCAACGAGCGTGACACCACTGACCCCGGCGGAATGCCCCAGTTGACTTCCGACAAACCAAAGATCGCGTCTTGTGCGGCGATCGCAAGATCGCACGCAACCAAGGGCGTGAAGGCACCTCCGAAGCACCAACCATTCACCATCGCGATCGTGGGCTTAGCGAAGAACATGAGGCGACGGTACTGCCACTCGTTGGAGTGTCGGCGAGAACGGATTCGTGCCATTGGACCTCCGGCATCGATATCACGAAAGTACTCCTTCAGATCCATGCCCGCGCAAAACGACTCCCCCGCGCCCGTGAGGACCAATACCTTGGCGCGCTCGTCACTTTCGACGACGTCGAGGACTTCAATCATCTCCTCGTTCAGTTTTGGATTCATCGCATTACGCTTCTCTGGTCGATTCAGCGTCACCCACGCAATACCGTCCTCGTCCACTTCGGCGAGAACCGTGCTCCACTCGCCGAGAAACGTACTCCCCATCCCAAGCCCCGACACCGATGTCATGTGAACTCCTCGTTCTCTCAGTGGCTCGAAGGTCAACCGCGTCGCTGACGAAGCATTGCGGCAGGAAACATCGACAATTTCCTCACCCCACTACCCCGCAGCAGTACGCAACGATCCCGGACCGCAATGTATCAGGTAACCTGATTCACCGCAACCAGTCGAGCTCCGCGTTGTCCGCACGACACCGCCACGTGGCGCCAACCATGAGACCCAACTTCGACACCTGGCCGCAACCTTCCCCCACGACGCAGCGGACGAGAGGTCGCAGGTTCGATCTCGCGGCTGGGAACGCGGGCGTCCTCGAGTTGACGCGCAATCTCGAGGGATACTGGTACGTGAGAATGGACAGATCCATCTTGTAGCGAGTTATTAAATCTCCCGCGCACTTTCGGCTGCCACGATCACTCGAAGACCACCAAATTGACGTAGCAATGTCACCAATTATGAGATATTGTAACGTTTAGTTAATTGGGGGGTAGCAATGTTTCTGGGAGCGATCGAAGGACCCGATCTCATCATCGTCATTATCGTCGTCGCGGTTCTCGTTTTTGGTGGTTCCGCAATACCGAAGTTGGCCCGAAACTTAGGTTCGGCCAAAACCGAGTTCGAAAAGGGCCTCAAGTCATCGAAGATGACCCGCGAGACGTCGTCGGAGCCGACAACGAATAGTTCCGAAACCATCCAATAATCACGCGCTGCTCGTTGCGTCATCAATGAACTCGCGAGCCTTGGCACACCGATACGTGCGAATGAGGCACTCCTCATGATCAATATCAGCCCCATCAAAATCATGGTCATCATCACCGTGGTTCTGGTTCTCTTGGGACCCGACAAACTCCCCGAAGTAGCGCGGAAGTTGGGCTCCAGTTGGCAGTCCATCAAGCGTATTCAGCAAAAGATCGAGACGGAGGTTCGAGAGGCGATCCCCGACTTACCCAGTTCCGGTGACATAGTTCGTATCGTTCGCAACCCCATTCAACTCCTCGACCAGCTCGCTGATCGCTCCGAAGGACGCCAGGAGCCTGAGCGGTGGTCGCCTCACGACGACCGCGTCGACCCGCACGAAGTGCGAGACGACTCTGGGGTGGATACCCGCGCTCCGGCGAACGACCCCGTCGAGCCGATCTCCAACTCCCCTTCGGTCGGGTTGCCATTCGACCCCACGTTGAACTAGTCCAGTGTCGAAATTCCATAGCGCCCGTGAAGGAATGACCTTCGCGGAGCACCTGGGCGAGGTCCGCCAACGCTTCCTCGTGGTGGCGTTGTCCCTGACGGTCTTGGGCGTACTCTCGTTCATCTTCTATCCAGAGATACTTCACTTTCTCCAACGCCCGTACTGCCACGCTTCCCCGAAGCGCTGCACCTTCCTCGTGACCAGCCCCCTCGACGGTCTCAGCCTCCGGGTGAAGATCGCGTTCTACGGCGGCGTATTCTTTTCACTCCCCGTCGTTCTCTGGCAGTCGTGGCGCTTCATCACGCCCGGACTCATGGCCCGAGAGCGCAAATACGCCATTCCCTTCGTCGCGAGCTCCGTCGTCTTCTTCGTCGCAGGGGTGACGTTGGCCTATGTCAGTTTCGCCCACGCCATTCAGTTCCTCCAGGCCATCGGAGGCAAGTCGTTGATCTCGTATTACAACCCCGTGCAGTATCTGAGTTTGATACTGCTCATGATGTTCGTCTTTGGCGTTACCTTCGAGTTTCCCGTGGTCCTGGTCGCACTCGAACTGGCGGGTGTCGTAACTCCGCGCCAACTCTTGAGCGCGTGGCGCTACGCCATCATCGCAATCACCATCACGTCAGCGGTAATTACTCCCAGCGGCGATCCGCTGTCGATGATGGCGCTCGCCGTCCCCCTGACGCTCTTCTACTTCGCGGCCATCGCCGTAGGCAAGATCTGCCAGCGGTAACGGTCACGACATTACGACGGACCCGGCCCCGACGGCTTCGCGCCGTCGCGACCTATACGTCCGACGGTACGTACTCGACCCAATGACCGACGGGGAGCAACTCGGTATGGAAACGGTCGCGGAATGCTCCCCAGAGCCCACGAGGTTGCCAGAGGGCGACAGCGACGGCCAGCGCGCCCACGATGATGAGGTACCACACACCTTGCTGCTGCAACGTCTGCTGGAGGACGAAGAAGAGAATCGAACCGATGATGGGTCCCTCTATCGTCCCCAGCCCACCGATCATTGACACGAACAGCATCTCGGCCGCCCACTGTAGGTTGAATTCGTTCGACGGCTGAATAAAGGGTTGGCTAATGGCGAGCACCGCTCCGGCCGCGCCACATCCCGCAGCCGCAATGATGAAGATCGACCGTCGCGCCGCCGTCACGTTCACACCGGCACTACGGGCCGCCACTTCGTTGTCACGAATCGACGCTAAGACCAAACCAGTGCGACTGCGCAGCAAAAAATAAGTGCCCGTGACGACGATGAGGGCTACGAACCACGTCGCTAAGTATGAGAAGTGCGCTGTCTCACTGGGGCTCAGACTCTGTAGCCCGGGCATCGTTCGACCCGTACCGCCACCCAGGACCGCGATGGTTCCGATGATCAACAACGCGGTGTCCGAGACGACCCACGTCGCGATGGAGAAATATCCACCACGCAATCGAAAGAGAAGATACGTGATGGGCACCGCCAAGACGGCACACACGAGCGCCGCGAAGGGGACCGCGACGAACGGGTTCATCCCCTTGATGGCGAAGTAGAGGGTGGCGTACGCGCCCAACCCCACGAAGGCCTGCTGGCCGATGGACACCATCCCCGCGTACCCGGCCAGGAGGTTCCACATCGTCGCCATGATGACGAGAATGAAGAAATTCGTCAATGTCGTGGCGAACTCGGCTGGCACAATCCAGGGGGCGGCCGTGAGCAGACATACGAGCAAGGCCGCCCCGACCATGGTGAACACGGGCGAGTGCGTCGATCGACGGACCTTCACGCGGGGCCGGGGGGTTTGAAGTCGGTCGGTGCTCACGCGAGTGAATTCCTGCGACCAAAGAGGCCCTGTGGCCGAATAGCCAGCACCACCAAGAACAAGATGTTTCCAGCCAGAATCTGATAGCTCAAGTTGATGTGTGCACCGAATTGCTGGGCGATTCCCAGAGCGATGCCGCCCACCAACGTCCCCCAGAGTGAGCCGATCCCCCCGATGACGACCACTTCGAAGGCGAAGAGGAGATTCACCCCTCCCGATGTGGGGGCGAACTGCGTCATCATGCCATAGGCAATGCCAGCCAGGGCCACCGTCGCGAACGCGATCGCCGCCGCGATACCGAAGACGTGGCGATAGTTTGCGCCACTGAGTTGGGCGGCCTCTTGATCGTCGGCCACCGCCCGGATCAGACGGCCGATGCCCGACTTCGAGAGGAATAACTGCAGAGCGAGCAGCACCAGTACGGCCGCGGCCAGCACCGCCAACGAGACGTACGAGATGTAGATGATCGACGCAGGGTGCCACGATTCGCCGATGAGCGATCCTATGTTGACCGACCGCCCATTGGCCGAGTACAACTCCAGCAGGAGATTCTCGATGACCACCGATAAACCGAAGGTAACCAGTAGCGTCGTGAAGGGGTCTCGATCAATGCTCTTTTGTATCAGCGTGCGCTGCACGACGTACCCCAACAACGCGAAGATGGGCACGACAATGAGAAACGACCAGAGTCCCGCGACGTGCAGACGCGGACACAAAAAGACCGCCACGTATCCGGCCACCACCGCCATGTCACCGTGGGCCAGATTGATCACCTTCAGCACGCCAAACATGAGCGAGAGCCCACACGCGAACAGCGCGTAGAAGCCTCCGACCAGCGCTCCTTGGATCACGATATTAAGCCAGATCATTCCAACACCCCCGAGTCCGCCGTCAAATTATGCAGCCCGGCTCCGAAATAGGCCCGATCGATCTCCTCACTGGTCAGCTCCGCGGGGGTCCCCATCATCGACGTGTGCCCCTCCAAAAGACAGTGGACTCGATCTGCGGCGTTGACACCCTGGGAGACGTCTTGCTCCACGATCAAGATACTCACGCCCTGCGCGAGAATCTCGGGAAGCAGGGCGTAGATCTTCTCGACAATGATTGGGGCGAGACCCAAAGACAACTCGTCCATCATCAACACCCGAGGGTTCGCCACCAGCGCTCGACCGATCGCCACGGCCTGTTGTTCCCCGCCCGAAAGTTGCCATACCGATTGCTTTCGACGACCGGGCATCCACTCGAAGAGTTCGTAGATTCGCTTGATGTCGAAGGGTCCCGGGTTCGCGTGGTACGCGCCCACTTGGAGATTCTCCTCGAGGGTCATCGAAGAGAACAATCGGCGACCCTCGGGCACGAGTGAGATTCCGAGTGCCACCCGACGATTGACCGACAAGGTCGTGATGTCCTGGCCGTCAAGACGAATGCAGCCCGACGTAGGTTGATGCAAACCCGCGATCGTACGCAGCAGCGTGGACTTACCCGCGCCGTTGGCGCCGATCACCGCGAGAACCTCACCCTCGCGTTGCGTGAAACTAACGTCGTCAATCGCACAGAGTTGACCATGGTGCACGGTCAACGATTCAACCTCCAGCAGTGCCTCGGTCACAAGACGACCTCGTCGACACGCTTGCCACCCAGGTACACTGAACGCACGGCCTCCGACGCGAGTACTTCCTTGGGTTCGCCGTCCGCCACCACGACACCGCCCGCCAAGCAAATCAGACGGTCCACAGTGGTCAGGAGTGCTCGCACCACGTGCTCGATCCACACGACCGCGATGCCGTCGACACGAAAACTTCGAATAATCGACGTGAGCTCATTTACCTCGAGGTCAGTCAGTCCTCCGGCGATCTCGTCCAGGAGCAGTACTTGAGGCGACGTCGATAAGGCACGAGCGAGTTCCAATCGCTTGCGATGAAGCAACGTGAGCGACCCCGCTGGCCGATTCGCCATTGCCGCCAGTCCGGTGCGCTCGAGCGCATCGAAGGCCACCGCATAGCTCGCGTGACCGCGCGCGTGGGCACCCTGCTGGGCGGCGAGCAGCGCATTCTCGAACACCGTCATGTGCTCGAAAGGCCGCGGTACTTGATAGGTTCGACCGATGCCCGCGCGGGCTCGTCGGGCCGATGACATTCGCGTCAGATTTTCACCAGCGAACGTGATGACGCCTGAGTCCGGGGAGATATCGCCCGATATCATCCCGAACAACGACGTCTTGCCCGCACCGTTGGGCCCCACGATGCCGACCGCGTCGCCCTGTTCCAACTGGAAGGTGATCCCTTCGGCTACGACAACCTGGCCGAACCTCTTGGAGACACCTTCCAGTTGCAACAACGCCACGGACGAACCTCGCTAGGCGTTTGTCGGCTCGAGAATGCCGTTCAGCGGTATCGCCTTATTTAGAGAGTTGTCAACCACCCACTGTGACCACGAGTACTTTTTGTGTCCGACTAGGTCCTTCGAACCGGGCTTCCATTGCACGCCCACGGGCTGAATAATGCCGATACCCTTGGCCGGGCTCGCCTCGAGCGGGTTCGTACTCTTGGCGTTGAAGTTGATCGGTCCACACATCCCGTGGTAGTTGACGGTCTGCAACGCGTGCGCCACATCCAAACGATTATGAGGGTTGTTCACCTTCTTCAATGCCTGGATGGCGATCTCGAAGAGTGAGTAGGTCGAACCCATCGACTGCACCCACTGCCCATTGCCTGCGGCTTGGTATGCGGCGGCGAAGGCGTTGGCCGTCTGACCCGTCAACGACGACTCGTAGGGAGAGTAGGGCGTAAACCACGCGTCGGTCGCGATGTTGTTGGAGAGCGCCCCCAACGCGTAGGCGTCGGTGGGAAAGAGCATCACCTTGGCCACCGTCGCCAATTTCGGGTTGTAGTCCTGCTGGGATGCTTGAGTCCAGAATGACTGGAAGTCGGGCGGCAACGGGCAGTTCACGAAGATGTCGCACGCCGCTCCACCCTTGCCCCCGGTCTTGAACGTCTGGATCATGGACGAGTAGTTCGTCGTCAAGTCGGTGTACGCCCCGCCGTCGACGAAGGTGTACCCCCCTTTAGGGAACATCGCCTTTACCGTGGGTCCGATCGCGGCCCGGAAGGAGTTGCCGTCGGCGTCATTGGGGAACATCTCGGCGACGTTGTGGTTCGCCTTGGTCAAGTGCGCGATCCGCTCCCACATCGGGACGAACGTGCCGGCAAAGTGCGGAACGCCGAAGAAGAACATCGAATTGTACGTGGGTCCCTTACCCGCCGCGGTACCTTCGGCAGAAATCGACGCGCCGGTGAAGCCTCCCCACCACGCCTCCCACGGGACGACCGTGGCGAGACACGGCACTTTGTATTGTTCGCAGGTCGTCGCGACAGGAATCGTGGTCTCGGGAGCGGAGCTCGTCACGATGAGATCGCAACCAGAGTTGATCAATTCCTGGGTGACCTGCACTGCGACATTCCCTAACGACTGGGTGTCCTTCTCGATGATCTCGATTTTGTACTTGGTCTTGCCGATGATGATGCCCTTGGCGAAGTAGCTCGACGCGCGAATCTGCTGCAGTACAAACGAATCAGGCCCGGCGAAGTCCGCCAGCGATCCCGTGCGCGGCGACACGAAGCCGATCTTGATCGTCCCCGATTTGGTCGCCGCGTGCGCCGCGGACACGTCGGCCAAAGTCGCCAACGCTCCCGACGCCGCCATCACGGCACCGGCCTGCAGACCTAGTCGGCGCCCGAACTTGAAGCCACCCCAACCTGGAATGCCTGCGTCACTCGCCGGATTGATTTCTTCACTCATGTATTGACCCCCCAATAACTGTTGCAACGATTTTTAACACACTATTTCGTACATAAGCAATGATTCTTTAATCTTACGTCAAATTATCTTGGCCCGCGTCTTTTTCTACCCCGGCGATCTCTCGGTCATCGACGCCAGGACGCGACGAGCAGCCAGGCCGCCGCGATCGATCTTGATGCTGACCTCGGTGACCTCGGGAACGTTCTCGTAACGGGCCTGCAAGACATTCAACGCGTCGACATCCTCTTGGACCACGGCCGTCTGCATCTTCTCCAAGAAGACGTCGACCTCCGCGTCGCCAACGCAGAAATCTCTCACCAGCGCCCAGAAGTCGTAGACCCGACCGTCGTTGGAAGGAGTGAGACCGTAGAGGATCTTCATATGAAAGGCGTGCTCATCTGATCCGTCCGCGTGGGGAGGTTCATCGACGGCGGCGATGCGGGCGTTGAGCAGATAGAAGCCCGGGGCAAAATACTCAATGTCCTGCCAGCGATCGATCTTGCCGACGAGGCCGGTGGTGCGGGCGTAGAACGGTGGGCACTCCACTGCCTTCATGTGGCGATATACGCGTACGACGTGCGACGCTTCGTCCACCTCGACCTCAATGGGCGTGGTCGCTACTTCCGGAGTTCCAATCGAGCCATTGTGCAGGTAGGTCTCGTGAGAGAGGTCGAGCAGATTATCGACCAGGAGACGAAAGGGCGCATCGATTCTGGCGACACCGACGACTGCTGACCAGTTCTCGGTGTCGACGAGCCAGGGCGTCGAAGGCAACTTGGTGTGGTCGGCCTCTCCATGGCCCATCCAAATCCAGACCCACGCACCCTGCTGCACCACTGGATAGCGTCGAACGTTCGCTCGACTGGGGACGTGATCCTGACCGGGTACTGAGACGCACTTGCCCGAGCAGTCGAAGGTGAAGCCGTGGTAGCCGCACACCAGTTGCTCGCCAACGACCGTGCCGAGGGAGAGCGGGTAGCCCCGGTGCGGACACGAATCGGCGAGCGCCACGATCTCCCCGGACTCCGTCTTGTAAAGCGCGACATGCTCGCCCAGGATCTGTCGCGTGATGGGTCGGGATTCCAATTCCGTAGCCAGTGCCGCGACGTACCAGTATTCAGTTAAGAACATGTTGTCTCCCCCTTTGCGAGAATTGAACCCGAGCCGAAAAGCAAAACCTCGATGCAACTGGGATCAGTGCCCGCAAACTAGCAAATGTATGCTAAGCAAGCAAGCAAGTTTGTACTAGGGGGTTAATATGTCTTTTCTCGACGGCGCACCGTGGCGGTCCAACATTTTCACGGGTGAGTGGCGTCCTGGCGGAGCGGACGACGCCCCGGTCATCGAGCCGGCGACCGGGCAAGAACTGGCCCGATCAGGCAGGGCGAGTGTTGTCAATGTCGCGGAAGCTGCCGAAGTCGCGGCGTCGGCTCAGGGCCAGTGGGCCGCACTCGCGTACACCCAGCGTGCCGCCATCTTGCGACGCGCCGGCCAGATCTTTTTGGAGCACACGGAGGAGATCTCGGATTGGATCATCCGTGAATCGGGCGGCATCGGACCCAAGGCCGGACTAGAAGTTCACATCGCGTCCGAAGAGTGCTTCGAAGCCGCCGGTTTGGCGTCACACCCGACGGGTGAGATCCTGCGCAGTGAGATGCCGCGACTGAGTTTCTCCCGACGCGTCCCGGCGGGAGTGGTTGGCGTCATTGCGCCGTTCAACTTTCCCCTGATCCTGTCGATTCGATCGGTTGCACCGGCCCTGGCCCTGGGTAATGCCGTCATCCTCAAACCCGACCCGCGAACCGCCGTCTGCGGAGGCGTCGTGCTCGCCAGAGTCTTCGAGGAGGCCGGTGTACCCGCGGGAGTGTTGAGCATGCTGCCCGGTGGTGCCGACGTCGGAGAGGCTTTGGTGACCGATCCGAAGGTTCGTGTCATTGCTTTCACTGGATCCACCGCTGCCGGACGTTCGGTCGGCGCCCTGGCCGGACAGCACCTCAAGAGAGTGCACCTGGAACTCGGCGGCAATTCAGCTCTCATCGTGATGGACGACGTCGATCTCGAGAAAGCGGTGTCAGTGGGAGCGTTCGGCTCCTTCATGCACCAGGGGCAGATTTGCATGACCACCGGACGCCACATTGTGGACGCCAAGATCGCCGACGACTACGCGAGTCTCCTGGCCGAGCACGCGAACCACACGCCGGTGGGTGACCCCAAGAGCGGGCAGGTCGCCCTCGGACCGCTCATCGACGCCAAACAGCGCGACCGAGTGCACTCGATGGTGAGTGACACCGTGGCCGCCGGCGCCACTCTCTTAGCCGGGGGCACGTTCGAGGAACTCTTCTATCGACCCACCGTGCTCAGTAACGTCCCGACGACATCGCCGGCGTACTGCGAAGAAGTCTTCGGGCCGGTCGCTCCCGTGGTGTCGTATTCGTCGCTCGACGAGGCGGTCGCGATGGCGTCGTCAAGCCCGTACGGCCTCTCATTGGGCATCCTCTCCAACGACGGGCTGCGAGCGTTGGAGCTGGCTAGTCGCATCCCCACCGGGGCCATTCACATCAATGACCAGACGGTCGGGGACGAAGCCGTCATCCCCTTTGGGGGAACCGGAAATTCCGGTAACGGCTCGCGGATGGGTGGTCTGGCCAACCTCGACGCCTACACCGAGACCCAGTGGGTCACCGCGCAGAGTGAGTTGCCCACGTATCCGTTCTAGAGACTGTTGAGGTCCACGTAGTTACGTGAGAGGAGGGTCGTCGCCTCGCGCGAGGTGACGGCCTGGTGCAGGCGCGCGCGCTGAATCCCGTTCTCAAAATCGTCCTCGTAGCTGGGGTGCAGCATCTGCGTCATGTAGGTCGAAAACTCTTCGGCCCGCCACACCCGCTCGAGACACGTCGCGGAGTAGGCGTCCAACAGCCGCTCGTCATTGTCCGTAAACTTCGCGCTCAGTGCCTGAGCCAACTCGCGAACGTCGGCCAATGCCAGGTTCATCCCCTTGGCCCCCGTCGGCGGTACGATGTGGGCGGCGTCGCCCGCCAAGAAGAGTCGACCGTAGCGCATGGGGGCGATAACGATGCTCCTCATCGCGGTGATGCCCCGCTCCAAGATCGGGCCCACGTTGATCTCTGGCTTCTCCTCGGTCGCGAGACGGGTAGTGAGTTCGTGCCAGATACGGTCGTCGGACCAGTCGTCGAGTTTCTCGTCCGGTGGTACCCCAAGGTACAGACGGCTGACCGAAGGAGAACGAAGGGAGTAGAGCGCGAAACCGTTCTCGTGGCGACAGTAGATCAGTTCATCGTTCGCGGGGGGAGCCTGAGCGAGGATACCCAGCCACGAGAAGGGATACGTTCGCTCGTAGCGGCGCGTCTCCGTACGGGGTATCGAACGACTCGAGACGCCAAAGGACCCGTCGCATCCCGCCACCACGACACCGGTGACGCGCACGTGACCCTCCGGCCCCTCGAATTCGACCACGGGCGAACCATTGGTCAGGCCGTCGATAGCCGTGACCTCGGAGTCAAAGTACAGGGGTGCCCCCGCATCCAGACGTAGACCGATGAGGTCTTTCACGACTTCCTGCTGACCGTAGACCGTGATGGACCTTCCGTCGGCCAACTCGCTCAGGGGGATCCGATACGACACTCCGTCGCTGCGGATCTCCACACCGTGGTGAACGAGACCCTCGCGCAACATGCGCGCGCCAGCACCCGCCGCCTCCAGCAGCTTGGCGACACCGTGCTCAATCACACCGGCCCTCACGCGCTTCTCCACGTAGTCGCGACTGCGTTGTTCGATGACGATGTTGTCGATGCCTTCCAGGGTCAACAGCTGTCCCAGGAGCAATCCCGCGGGACCCGCTCCGACAATGACCACCCGTGTTCGGACCTCATTCATGTCGCCCATCCTCTTTCATCGCTACTGCAACGACCGACCCAAGCCACATCGACAACGTTGCGGTTTTCGTGTACTGTTCAGTTAATTAAACCCTAACGGAAACGGGTGACGGGCCATCAGAATGCAACGAGCCGACTGAGCCCACCAGGAGGACCTCATGGCAATTGTCGTTCGCAACACTCAACGAACGAACCTAGAACTCGTTGATGCGCTCGGACAATTTGGGGTCGCCACCATACACGAGGCCCAGGGTCGCCGGGGTCTCCTCAGCGCCCGCCTGCGACCCATCTACCGACCCGTGCGAATCGCGGGGACCGCATTGACCTGCGAAGTGGCTCCCGGCGACAACTGGTCGATTCACGTCGCGGTCGAACAAGCCAAGCCCGGCGACATCTTGATCGTCACGCCCACGAGTCCGAGCGACGACGGCTACTTCGGGGAGTTGCTCGCGACCAGCCTGATCGCGCACGGAGTGCGAGGTCTCGTTATCGACGCCGGGGTCCGGGACGTCGCGGAGCTCACCGCCATGGGGTTCCCCGTGTGGTCCAAGACGATCAGCGCTCAAGGGACGGTCAAGGAAACACCCGGAAACGTGCAGACCCCCATCGTCTGTGCGGGTGCCTCCATACACCCGGGAGATGTGATCATCGCGGACGACGACGGCGTCGTCGTGGTCGCCCGAGAAGACGCCGCGAGAATCCTGGCGGCCAGTGAGCTGCGCGAGGACAACGAACGCGGCAAACGCCAGCGCCTCGCCGCGGGCGAACTCGGTCTGGACATGTACTCGATGCGAGACAAACTCGAGCAACAAGGACTTCGCTACGTCGACGAGTTGGAATCGTGAGCTCACAACGGGCGATTCGCTGTTCGGTGATGCGCGGTGGGACCTCCAAGGGGCTCTACTTCCACGCGTCGGACTTGCCGTCGGATACCCCAACTCGTGACGCCGTTCTGCTCGCGGCGATGGGCTCACCCGACGTGCGCGAGATCGACGGGATGGGAGGCGCCCACCCCCTGACCTCCAAAGCGGCGGTCGTCAGCGCGTCGAATCGTGAAGACGTCGACGTTGACTACCTCTTCTTGCAAGTGTGGCCAGACCGCGCGGAGGTCTCGGACTCTCAGAATTGCGGCAACCTATTGGCCGGTGTCGGACCCTTCGCCCTCCAAGAGGGGCTCGTAAAGGCGCGAGGGCCACTCACCGAAGTTCGAATCTGGATGGAGAACACGCAAAGTCTGGCCGTCGCGCACGTGCAAACACCCGAGGGTGTCGTCCGCTACGACGGTGATGCTCACATCGATGGCGTCCCGGGAACCAGCGCACCCATTCCCATTAACTTCCTCGATATCGCCGGATCCACGTGCGGCAGTCTCCTGCCCACCGCGAACTCCGTCGACATCATCGACGGAGTTCGCGTTACCTGCATCGATAACGGGATGCCGGTCGTTTGTCTGCGAGCTCACGACGTAGGTCTCAGTGGGTACGAGACTCCGAGCGAGATCGAAGCGAACGCCGAGGTCTGTGCGCACGTCGAAGGAATTCGACTACGGGCGGGCGAGCTCATGAACCTCGGCGACGTCACCTCGGCGACGGTGCCCAAGATGAGTCTCGTTGCGCCCGCCCAGCACGGCGGTACCATCTCGACGCGAACGTTCATCCCCAAGAGAGTGCACGAGGCGATCGGTGTGTTCGGTGCGGTCTCGGTCGCCACCGCGTGTCTGGTGCCTGGTTCGGTGGCCTACGAAGTCGCGGGAATTCGCCCGGGCGAGCACACCGCCACGATCGACGTCGAACACCCCACGGGGTACTTCAGCGTCTCGATGAACGTGTCTCTCGAGGATGGTGATGTGCGCGTGCGGTCCTCCGCGCTGCTTCGCACCGCCCGGCTGTTGATGCGCGGCCACGTGTTCGTTCCAGGAACAATTTGGAGAGACTCATGATCATCGACTGCCACGGGCACTACACGACCGCACCAGAGGCCCACAATTTGTGGCGCAAGGCCCAGGTGAGCGCTTACGACGCCGGGGCCCGACCACCGGCCTACCCGGTCATCAGCGATGACGAGATCGTCGAGACGATCGAGTCCAACCAACTACGCCTAGTTCGAGAACGCGGTGCTGACTTGACGATTTTCTCACCTCGCGCGTCGGCGATGGAACATCACGTGGGTGACGAGGCAGTGAGTGCAGCGTGGTCACGCGCGTGCAATGACCTCATCGCTCGAGTGGTGGACCTCTTCCCCGAGAGTTTCGTCGGCGTGTGCCAGCTTCCCCAGTCTCGCGGAGTCCCGGTCGAGAACTCCCTGGCCGAACTCGAGCGCTGCGTTCTCGAACTCGGCTTCGTGGGCCTCAATTTGAACCCCGATCCCAGTGGCGGGTGGTGGAACGGGCCGCCGCTGACGGATCCGTCGTGGTACCCAATGTATGAGAAAATGGTCGAGTTGGACGTACCGGCGATGATTCACGTCTCCGGGAGCTGCAACCCCAACTTCCACGCCACGGGGGCCCACTACATGAACGCCGACACCACGGCATTCATGCAACTGCTCCAGGGCGACCTGTTTAGTGACTTCCCGGATCTTCGATTCATCATTCCCCACGGCGGCGGCGCAGTCCCCTACCACTGGGGCCGCTATCGGGGACTGGCCGACATGCTGAACAAGCCGAAGCTCTCCGACCACGTGATGAAGAATGTCTTCTTCGACACCTGCGTCTACCATCAGGCCGGCATCGACCTCCTCTTTGAGGTCATCGATATCGAGAACATCCTCTTCGGTTCCGAGATGGTCGGAGCCGTTCGGGGCATCGACCCCGAAACCGGCCACTACTTCGACGACACCAAGCGCTACGTCGACGCGGGCGACCTCACTGCGCCTGAGCGCGACATGGTCTATTCGGGCAACGCCCGTCGGGTGTATCCCCGCCTAGAGCGGATACTGGCGGGTCAGGGCCGATGACGACGTCAACCTTCACCGCAGACACTGACTGGCTCCATTTTCACCCCAATCCGTCGCGACCGACGTTCGTCCTTCCCGCCGGTGCGGTGGACGCGCACTGCCA
Source organism: Acidimicrobiales bacterium (assembly GCA_036509795.1). Classification (GTDB taxonomy): domain Bacteria; phylum Actinomycetota; class Acidimicrobiia; order Acidimicrobiales; family RAAP-2; genus RAAP-2. The sequence goes on along the minus strand of DATCEX010000058.1, from coordinate 4,711 downwards.
CGTCTTCGGACCGGGCAACGAGTTTCCCTTCGCCCCGGAACGAAAGTACACACCCTGCGACGCGGGAAAAGATCAGCTCTTCAAACTGCGCGACCACCTCGGCGTGTCGAGGAACGTGATCGTCCAGGCGACCTGTCATGGAGCGGACAACTCGGCCATGGTCGACGCGCTTCGATCCTCGAAGGGCCGAGCCCGAGGAGTGGCGACGGTCCGACCCGACGTCTCCGAAGCGCAACTGCGTGAACTGCACGATGCTGGCGTGCGTGGCGTCAGGTTCAACTACGTCCCGCGTCTCGTCGACCCCCAGCCCGACGAGTACTACCACCGGATCGTCGAGAAGATCTCACCTCTGGGTTGGCACATCGTCATCTACTTCGAAGCTTCCGATCTGGCTCGTCGATGGGACTTCTTCACCTCGCTGCAAACCATCGTCGTCGTCGACCACATGGGTCGACCCGACGTCACCCAACCGGTCGACGGGGACGAGTTCGAGCTCTTCACGCGTCTCGTGCGCGAGCACGATAACTTCTGGGTCAAGGTCACCTGCCCCGAACGGCTCTCGCTATCGGGCCCACCCGCCTACAACGACGTCGTTCCCTTCGCGCGTCGCGTGGTCGAGGAGTTCCCCGATCGTGTGCTCTGGGGCACCGACTGGCCCCACCCCAACTTGAAGGATCACATGCCCGACGACGGTACGCTGGTCGACTACATTCCTCGAATCGCGACGACGCCGGACCTACAACGACGACTGCTCGTCGATAATCCAACGCGGCTTTACTGGGAGGGAGACAGATGGTAGACAATTCGGAGTTCGACGACATCCCGGGCACCACGGTCTTTACGGCCGAACGGTCCCACGAGGGCTTCCACCTCAACCAGTTCTGCATGAGCCTGAAGGATCCCCGCAATCGTGAGCGCTTCAAGGCTAACGAGAAGGCCTACCTCGACCAGTGGCCGATGACCCCGGGTCAGAAGCAAGCGGTCCTTGAGCGCGACTACAACGCGATGATCGCCCAGGGCGGCAACGTGTACTTCCTCGCGAAGATTTTCTCCAGTGATGGGGTGAGCTTCCAAACAGCGGCGGCGTCGATGACGGGTATGAGTGTGGAGGAGTACGCCCAGATGATGCTCGCCGGCGGACGATCTCCCCAGGGTGTGCGCTCGATTAGGGAGGGACGCTGAGCATGGCACGAATCACCGCAGGCCTGACCACCAGCCACGTCCCCGCAATGGGTGTCGCCTGGGACCACGGACAACAGAATACGGAGTACTGGGCACCGGTGTTTTCTGGCTACGAGTGGACCAAGAACTGGATCGCTGAGGAGAACCCCGACGTCATCATTCTGGTCTATAACGACCACGCCTCGGCATTTTCACTCGAGATGATCCCGACGTTCGCCATCGGGTGCGCCGATGACTTCCCCATTGCGGACGAGGGATGGGGGCCACGACCAGTACCGCCGGTAGTAGGGGCCCCGGAACTGGCCTGCCACTTGGCGCAGAGTCTCATCCTCGACGAGTTCGACATGACGATCGTGAACAAGATGGACGTCGATCACGGGCTGACCGTTCCACTGTCGATGGTCTATGGGTCGCCGGATGCCTGGCCCGCCAAGGTCATCCCACTGGCGGTCAACGTCGTGCAATATCCCCCACCGACCGGAGAGCGCTGCTTCAAACTCGGTCGGGCAATACGGCGCGCGGTGGAGGCCTTCGATCAGGACCTCGGGGTGCAAGTGTGGGGAACGGGCGGCATGAGCCACCAACTCCAAGGGGCCCGAGCGGGACTCATCAACCAGGAATTCGATTCCCGATTTCTCGATAACATGAGCGAAGATGTCGACGCCATTCGCGCGATCACGCACCTCGAATACTTGCGCGAGTCGGGGTCCGAGGGCATCGAGATGGTGATGTGGCTCATCATGCGTGGTGCGCTCGGTGACTCCGTCGAAGAATTGCACCGTCACTACCACGTCCCCGCATCCAATACGGCCGTCGGACATCTAGTACTTCGACCCACGTCATAGAAGGAAGGGACATTCACATGCGAATTGCCCTCGCTGGCGCCGGCGCCTTTGGCATCAAGCATCTAGATGCCCTCTCGCGCATTGATGGCGTCGAGATCGCGGCCATCGCCAGTCGCACCATTGAACAAGCCCGTGAGGTCGCAAACAAGTATGGTGCAGCGCTCGCCACCACCGACCTCGATGACGTGCTGCTCATGTCAGACGTCGACGCGGTGATCCTGTGCACGCCGACACAGATGCACGCCGCGCAGTCCATCGCCGCCCTACGCGCCGGAAAGCACGTGCAGGTGGAGATCCCCCTCGCCGACAGTTGGCGTGACGCCGCGGCGGTGGCCGAAGTGGCCCGCGCAACCAGACTCTGCTGCATGGTCGGACATACCCGACGCTTCAATCCGTCGCACCAATGGTTGCACCAGCGCATCGTCGCTGGCGAACTCTCCATCGAACATATGGATGTTCAGACCTTCTTCTTTCGACGGAGCAACATCAACGCACTGGGTCAAGCTCGCAGTTGGGTCGACAACCTACTGTGGCATCACGCCGCGCACACGATCGACCTCTTCGCGTATCAATCAGGTGAACGGATCGTTAGCGCCCACGTCATGGCCGGACCACCGCATCGCGAGTTGAAGATTCCCATGGATATGTCGATCCAAATGAAGAGCGAGTCAGGAAAACTCTGCACACTGGCCCTGAGTTTCAACAATGATGGACCACTGGGGACCTTCTTTCGCTACATCTGTGACAATGGGACGTACATCGCGCGCTACGACGACCTCTTCACCGGTCGAGACGTCGTGGTCGACGTCACCCAAGTCGCGGTGTCGATGGACGGAATTGAACTGCAGGACCGTGAATTCGTTGGCGCCATTAGCGAAGGCCGTCAGCCGAACTCCTCCATCGAGTCGGTTCTGGACTGCTACAGGATCCTCGGACAGCTTCAGGAGCAACTCGATAGCTGATCCCTATGTATCAGAACTCGTCAAGTACTCAATGACGACGTCGCCGATCCTCTTGCGATAGATCTGGCGTCGTTTCTTCTCAACGAGATCACGCCCGAAGTTCGCCGCGAAAGTGTAACGATTGTTGATGCGAAAGAAGCAAAACGAGCTAATCAGCATGTGCAAGTCCGGTGCGTCGATGTTTCTCTTGAAGACGCCTTCCGCGCGACCACGCTCGAGTGATTGCTTCAGCATCTTCAAGATTGGCCGGTCGAGACCGGGGAAGCCTGCCGCCGCGGTAACGAATTGTGCTTCATGTATGTTCTCGTAACTAATCAAACGGCTGAACGTGGGATTGGCCTCGTGACGATCAAACGTGAACTCGGCCAACTGTCGGATTGCGGTCACGGGGTCGAGCTTCTCAACATCGACGTTTTGCTCAGTGACACGAATGTCCTCGTAGGCCTTCTCCAGCACCGCGATGTACAGACGCTCCTTCGAGCCGAAGTAGTAGTAGATCATTCGCTTGGTGGTGCGAGTACGCGCGGCAATCTCGTCGACTCGAGCGCCCGCGAATCCTCGATTGGCGAACTCCTCGGTAGCTACCTCCAGGATCTCCTTCTTGGTTCGCTCCGGATCCCGCATACGTGGTCCACTTCTCGACTGCTTAGTTCCGCTCACTGTCATGATGCTCCTTCACTCGCACTACCACCTCGTGTTCACTCGACCACTCTCTTCAGCGACTTCGAGCGCAGTCCGCCAACGTAGGATCCGCGTGCCGCACGTGACTGACAAGCGGATGCGGACCCGTACAAAGGTAACCAGTTAGTACATCCACCAAGTTAGCGACTGATAGATACCATCCATGATTCGAGTCAGACTAATCGGTCGAGTGACGTCAAATCACCGCTCGGAAGCGGATCACCGTCACCAAACGGCGCAGCACCGTTGGACAGGATCAGTACTCTGGACGATGATTGCATAATGCCAGACATGCCTCACTCCAGTATTCGAATTCACACGAAAGGATTCCGACGCAGCGTTACCCATCAAACTTTTCGGTATTTTCAAGCACGCCGAGGTTTCTAGGTGAGGGGCAACACTAGTCGGAAGTCACTACCGTGTCCGAGTTCACTTTTCAACTCAATGTGTCCTCCCAAACTGTGTGCGGCCCTGCGCGCGATGGTCAAACCGAGACCCGTTCCCCCACTGATGCGATCGCGTGCTTCAGCGGTTCGATAGAACCGATCGAATATCCGTTGTTGGTGTTCAGTAGCGATACCTGGTCCGGTGTCCGACACCGAAAGGACCACTCGACGGTGGACGAGTTCGCACCGAATGAGGATACGCTCGCCACGTGGTGTATACCTCAGCGCGTTAGTGATGAAGTTCCTAAGAACAGTCTCCACCAATTTCTGCTCTGTCAATAATGAGATGTTCTCGCTGCTGAATTGCAGATCGACCCCCGCAGAGGTAGCGAGGGAACTGAATTCGCTATAGAGGGTCTGGACCAGCGCGTGGAGGTCAACTTGACTAAATGGATTTTCACCGGGCGAGTCGAGACTACGAAGTTGAGTAAGTTCATCAAGAAGTTCTGAGAGACGAGCGGTCTGACTCTCAATTGCCGCTTGCGCAGTATCAATCGGGATTGTCCCATCAATAACCCCTTGAGAAAATCCAGAAAGCGCTTGGATGGGCGTAGCAATTTCGTGAGCCAAGTCAGCGAGGAACTCTCGTTGTTCG
>DATCEX010000057.1:0-6663 GCA_036509795.1 Acidimicrobiales bacterium | reverse complement strand
GTGGGCTACGCCATGGGCGTGCAACGCGACGGCGCCGAGGAGGCCGTCTTGACCTTCTTTGGTGACGGCGCCTCGAGCCAGGGCGACGTCCTGGAGAGCTTCGTGTGGGCGTCCTCGTTCAACGCTCCGGTCGTGTTCTTTTGTCAGAACAACCAGTTCGGTATCTCGACACCTTCGTCGACCCAGTCCAAGGTACCGCTGTTTCGCCGCGCGCACGGTTTCGGGTTCCCGGGGGTTCGCGTCGACGGTAACGACCTGCTCGCCTGCTATGAAGTGACGAAGGCGGCGCTGGAGACCGCGCGCGCCGGCGGCGGTCCGACGTTGATCGAGGCTTACACCTATCGCATGGGTGCGCACACCACGTCCGACGACCCGACGAGGTACCGGGTGGACGCCGAGGTAGAGGTCTGGAAGTTACGCGACCCCATCGAACGCGTCAAGGCGTTGCTCGTGCGCGAGTACCAGATCAAGCCGAGCGTCTTTGACGATGTTGACGTCGAGGCGGAGGCCTTCGCGCTCAAACTGCGTGACGACGTGTTGGCGATGGGCCGACCCGACCCGCTGTCGATGTTCGACAACGTGTACGCCGAACCCCACCCGTTGATCGACGAAGGACGTCGCGACATGATCGAACTCGGCGTCGGCGCGCGCTCATGACCATGACCACGAGTACAACCACGATGACGATGGCCAAGGCGCTCAATGAAGGGCTGCGTCGCGCGATGGAGCACAACCCCAAAGTGCTGTTGATGGGAGAAGACATCGGTAAGCTCGGCGGCGTCTTTCGCATCACCGACGGTTTGCAGAAGGACTTCGGCCAGGATCGCGTTATCGACACGCCGTTGGCCGAGTCGGCGATCGTGGGCACGGCGGTCGGACTCGCGATTCGCGGGTACCGCAGCGTGTGTGAGATGCAGTTCGACGGATTCGTCTTTCCGGCGTTCGATCAGATCGTGAGCCAGTTGGCCAAACTGCGCAAGCGCTCCGACGGCGCCTACACGATGGGGATCGTCATCCGTCTCCCGTTCCAGGGTGGCATCGGGGCCATTGAACACCATTCGGAGAGCCCCGAGGCGTACTTCGCCCACACGGCCGGTCTGCGCGTGGTGTCGTGTTCGACGCCCAACGACGCGTACTGGATGATCCAACAAGCCATTGAGCACGACGACCCGATCATCTTTTGCGAACCCAAGAGTCGCTACTGGGAAAAAGGTGAGGTCAATCTCGAGGTTCCCCCGCACGGGCTCTTTGACGCCGTGGTGCGCCGCGAGGGATCCGACGTCACGGTGGTCGGCTACGGATCGAGCGTGCGGACGATGTTGCGCGCCGCCGAGGCCGCCGCAACGGAAGGAACTTCGCTCGAGGTGATTGATCTGTGCGGTATCGCTCCGATCGACTTCGATACGTTGGCCGCGTCGCTCAATAAGACGGGTCGTCTGGTGGTCGTCCAAGAAGCACCCCGCACGGCCTCGGTGAGTTCTGAGATCGTGGCCGAACTCACCGAACGCTGCTTCTACGCGCTGCGGGCCCCGGGACTTCGCGTGACCGGATATCACGTTCCTTACCCCCCGGCCCGTATCGAAGAGGACTACCGACCCACGGTGGACCGGATCTTGGACGCGGTCGACCGAGTGATGGGTTTCGAGAGTTGAGTCACGAGATCTTTCGATTGCCCGACGTCGGCGAGGGTCTCATCGAAGCCGACGTCGTCGAGTGGAAGGTGGCCGAGGGCGACGTCGTCACCTTGAACCAACCCCTCGTCGACATCGAGACCGCCAAGGCCACCGTCGAATTACCCAGTCCTTTCGCGGGAACGGTGGTGACGCTGCACGGAGGAGTGGGCGACACGATGAAGGTCGGTGAGCCCCTCGTGACTCTCGAGGTGGACGAGGCGGGTCTCCCCGTCGGTGAGACGCCGATAGTTGACGACGGAGCCGAACAGCGTCGTGAGCCCGTGCTGATCGGTTACGGGGTGTCCAACGAGGACGGCGTTCCCGCGCGCCGTACGCGTCGGACCGTCACGCCGACATCCACACCCGCGCTGGCCACGGCCGCGCCGTCTACGGAACCCACGCGCACGACGCCGCCGGTTCGCCTCCTCGCGAAACAATACGGAATCGACTTGGCCGCGGTCGTCGCCACGGGACGCGACGGACTGATCACTCGCGACGACCTGGAGCGCGCACGTTCTACGGCGCCGGTGACACCGCAGCGGTCGCGTCCGCCGGTTACTGGTCCGACAAGTGCGTCACGTTTCGTGGGTCGCGAGATCGCGTCGTGGTCCACGGGCGCGTCCGAAGAACGCATTCCCGTCAAGGGAGTGCTCAAGTCCATGGCTGACGCAATGGTCCTGAGTTCGACGACCCAGCCCCAGGCCTCGGTGTGGCTGCGCGTGGACGCCACCAAGGCCATGGAGTTGCTTGCGGGGCTCAAAGCGCACCCGAACATGTCGGGCGTTCGACTGTCGCCACTCACCGTCGTCTCCTTGGCGGTGTGTGACGCGGCGCGACACTACCCCGGGATCAACTCGAGTTTCGATACTCAGACCAATGAAGTCGTCATTCGTCGCTACGTCAATCTGGGTATCGCGGCCGACACCGCGCGCGGACTCATCGTCCCCAACGTCAAGCACGCCGATCAGCTCGACCTCGTGGGAATGGCCGAGGCGCTGAGTCGACTGGTCGAGGCCGCCCGTGACGGGACGACCACGCCCAGCGACATGCTCGGTACCACTCTCACGATCACCAACGTGGGTCCCTTCGGCGTGGACGCGGCGATGCCGATTCTGCCCCCCGGCACCGGGGCCATTGTGTGTATCGGCCGGATCGCCAAGGCGCCGTGGGTGGTCGAGGACGAGTTAGCGGTACGTCAGGTGGTCGAGATCGCGATGACCTTCGACCACCGCCAAATTGATGGAGCGCTCGCCTCGGCGGTGCTGGCGCACATCGGACGGTTCCTCGAGGATCCGGCAGCGGCCTTGCTCGCCCAGTAGCGAATTAGCAGTCCCGATCCAGTCGTAGAGATTCAGCGCAGCGCGGCCAGGGCCCGATCAGCGTGGACGTCCATCGAGAGTTCGCTGGTGATGACGTCGCGGATCACGCGATCAGTTCCAATGACGAACGTGGTGCGCTTGACCTTGAGGGCATCGAGGCGTCGCTTGACGCCGTAGAGGGAAGCGACCGTGCCACCCACGTCCGCGAGCAGGGGATAATCCAGCGCGTTGGCGTGAGCGAACTGGGCCTGACGCTCCACGCCGTCCATCGAGATGCCCAGGCGCTGCGCTCCAACGGCCGTGAATTCGGCGGCCAAATCGCGAAAGTGGCACGACTCCTTGGTGCACCCCTTGGTCATCGCGGCGGGATAGAAGAAGAGCACCACCGGTCCGTTCTTCACGACGTCGCTCAGGGTGACGTCGTGGCCCGAATGGTCGGGCAACGTAAAGTCAGGGGCGAGATCACCACTCTTCATGAATTCAACCTACGGGCGTAGGTCAGGCGTCGAGACGGAAACCAACGCCGCGAATGGTCACCAAGTGCCGAGGCTGGGTGGGGTCGACTTCGATTTTTTGACGTAGTCGCTTGACGTGGGTGTCGAGGGTGCGAGTATCGGAGAGTTGCATGCCCCACCACAGGGTGTCGAGACACACTTCACGGGTGACGACTTGGCCGAGGTGCGAGGCGAACAAGGCGAGCAGGTCGAACTCCTTGCGACTGAGCTCGATGTCCTGGCCGCTGCGCGTGACGGACCGACGCACGAAGTCCATCTTCAAGTCACCGAAGACAATAAAGTCTTCTTCGCCGGTGGTCGTAGGTCGGCGCAGAATAGCGCGCATGCGCGCCACTAATTCGCGCAGACGATAGGGCTTCGTCACGTAGTCGGCCGCGCCAATCTCCAGTCCCAAGACGACGTCCACCTCGCTGGTGCGTGCGGTCACCATGATGACGGGGATGCGACTGGAGTGATAGACCTCGCGGCAGAAGTCCACTCCGGAGCCGTCGGGGAGCATGAGGTCGAGCAAGATGATGTCGGGCTTGGAGCGCACGAGGATCTCGCGCGCGTCGGCGAGGGTCTTGGCCCCGACGACGACGAAACCTTCGGACGCCAGCCCGACCGCGAGGGCGTCTTGGTAGCTCTCTTCATCTTCGACGACGAGAACCGACTGGCGACCATCGGCGTCGGCCATCACGCTCACGCGCCGACCCGGCGAGTATTGGCACGGCTCATCGCATGGCCAGGGGGGGGAGCCAGCGAGAGTCGTGCCATGGGCCAAACCCTAAGAAGCCAGGGTTACCTCAGAGTGAAGTTGCGGCTACTGGACGGTGCTCTCCAGATGAAACATCGTCGACGGACGAAAAGTTCACGCCGCAGTGGTGAGTGCGAAGCCGTCGTAGCGCGACGCGGAGGACTGGTAACTACCTGTCGCGGTGCACGAGGAGGTCGAGAAACACTGCACCGAGTAGACGCCACCGGCGACGCCGACGGACGTCGCGCCGTTGGGGAGGGAAATCGTGGCGCCCAGTTGCCATACGTTCTTCGTCTCGTGCACGATCAACGCCTCGTACTTGTTGGCCGCGTTCAGGTACGCCGCGCCCGCGAAGCAGGTGCCGATCGCCGGACAACTAATGCTGACGACACCGCCGTTGTGGCCGGCCTGCACCGCGCCGGCGGGTAGTCGAAGTACTTGGGCGCCCTGGACGTTCCCGTTGACCACGTCATCAAAGAAGCCCTGATAGTGACCGGCCGTATCGATGAACTGACCTCCCAGCGCGCAATCACCCGGGGCGGCACACGAGGCGCCCTGAAAGCCGTAGATCAACGTTTGAGGATTCTTGGCGGCTGATGTGGGCAGATGCACCTCGAGCGCCCGGGTCCACTGCGCGCCGGTCCCCAGTGCGACGAGCGGCTGAACGGCACCCGACGCAGTGTTATAGGTACCCACGGCCATGCACGAACCCGAGGGCGTGCATGACACTTCGCTGAACTGGGCGCCGGCGAACGCACTGGCGTTGCCCGGCAGGCCGACGGCCTGGGCGCTCTTCCACTTTCCGGCGATCTCGGGCACGACCACGTCGAGCGACACGTCGTTGGCGCCAACGTAGGAGCCGACCACCACACAATTACCCGCCGACCAGCACGACACTTGGGCGAGTGCGACCAAGGGATCGGCGTTGGCCCCCGCGGGCAACGTCAATTCGAGCGCGTGGTGCCAGACACCGTGCACCTCGCTGCTGAAAAAACCCTGCGTCGCGAAACCACTCGTTTTCGTTGTGTACGTTCCCACGACGGTGCAGTTGCCGGTACTCGCGCACGATATGGCGTGAGGTGTGGCAGCCTGACCGGTACCGACGGCGTTCGCCGGCAACACCAACGCGGTACCGCGATGCCACACACCCTTGACTTGGGACTCGACGAAGGGCAGCTGACTGGTCGGCGTGTTGTACTGACCGAGAGCCACGCACGAGCCGGTGGCCGGGCACGTCAATCCGTCCATCGTCACGCCCTTGGCGGCCTGGTAGCCCGGGGGCGGGGTCACCGTAATGGCCGGTTTCCAGACACCCTTTACTTCGCTGTCGAGCACTCCGGCCGCGGCGCCGTGGGTCGTCACGTAGATTCCCGACACGGTGCAGTTCCCGACGGTCGTGCACGATTGGAACGGGAGGTAGCCCTGGTTGAGTCCATTGTTGGGCGTGGGCAGGGTGAGTTGCGTCGCCGTAGGCACGCTGAGCGCGCCGGCGCTCGTGAGTGGCAGCAGACTCGCGCTGACGGCGAGGAGGGCAATAGCGAGGCGCGAGGCGTTCATGGGTCTCCCGGGACAGGTATGACGACGGTTTGGCCACCCGGCTCTTCTGGCTCGAAGGCCCGGGGGCTATGTAGTTCAGTATACGGACCCTCCAAAATGAACTGAGAGGCCAAAATCTGTTGAACCGGCGCGTCACCAGCGCGCACCCTGGAGACTCGTAGAATGTCGGGGTGCGCCACTTGATGAGATTCGACTACGACCACGGTCGAACGCGGGGACTTAAATGACCGCAATCCTGCTGGTGGAAGACGACGCCGAGATGCTGAGTCTGCTCGGCCGCTTCTTGCCCGAAGAGGGATACGAGGTGCGCGTGGTGTGCGATATGGCGAGTACTCTGCGCGCGGTGTCGGAGGAAGAACCCGACTTGATTCTGCTCGATATCGTCCTCGGTCACGAAGACGGCCGCGACATCTTGAAGGAGATTCGCGAGATCAGTGATGTACCCGCCATCTTCTTGACCGGGCGGGGTCTTGAGTCGGACCGGATTGCTGGACTCAAGATGGGCGCCGACGATTACATCGTCAAACCTTTTTCCTTGGGCGAACTGGCCGCCCGAATTGAATCGGTACTGCGGCGATCGGGAAATCACACCGGTCAAAATTCGATTGACGCACCGAACATGAAGTTCGGTCCACTCGAGATCAACGAACAGACCCACGAGGTTAACCTGGACGGTGTCTTGCTCGAGTTGACGGCGAAGGAATTCTCGCTCCTGGCATTTTTGGCGACGTCGCCTCGCCAGGTCTTTTCGCGCGAACAGCTCCTCGAGCACGTCTGGGCGTCGTCACCGGAGTGGCAGAACGAGGCGACCGTGACAGAACACATCCGACGATTACGCCTCAAGATTGAGACTGACCCCGACC
>DATCEX010000056.1:0-7245 GCA_036509795.1 Acidimicrobiales bacterium | reverse complement strand
GTCAACGAGCAAGGTGTCACGATTTCATTAAATGTATTGACACTTCGTCTAGGCTCCTGCGATATGTCAGGAAGGATTCATGCGACGGGCCCAACTTCTGATCCGCGTGCGCGCCAGGAATTCACGACACGCAACCGGCTTACCAAACAGACCGAGATTCAAGCCTCTGGCTTAAATTCGTCGGACATTCGTCTGCCGACAGTAGCTGAGATCCTGGAACTTCCTGAAGTTAGACGCGGGCGACCGACCATCGAAGCAGGGGCTAATTTCATTGACCGGCCCGTGCGATGGGCCCACGTCAGCGAACTCGTCCACATTGGCCACCTTCTACAAGGAGGCGAACTTATCTTGTCCACGGCCGTTGCGTTTCCCCACGACGACAAAGAGTTGATCAACTACATCAGCGATCTCGCGGCCGCCCACGCCGCGGGCTTGATTATTGAACTCGGTCAGCACTTCAACACGCTTCCCGAGGCAATGATTCGTAGTGCTGAAGTCCACGGTTTGCCCCTTGTCGCCCTGCATACTGAAGTTCCTTTCGTGGCTATCACCGAAGCCATCCATTCAATTATCGTAAATACACAAATTGGACAACTCCAACTCGGTGAGGCCGTACATCGGGCCTTTCGCTCCCTCGCCGCGGATGCGTCAACTCCTCAAGAGATCGTCGCGAAGGTCGCGCAACTGGCGGGTTGCCCCGCCGTATTTGAAAGTTCCGCTCGCCACGTGGTGGCGTTCGCCGGTGCCACCACTAACGGCACCGAAGTTCTCGATAATTGGGAGAAACGCTCGGGCCACGTCGCATGGAGCAGTGAAGAGACCCGCACGGATGGAGAAACCTGGCTCACCACGCTTGTGAGTGCTCGCGGACACAAGTGGGGGCGGCTCATTTTGTTATCGCGATTTCCTGCGGACAACTTGCAACGGACGATTCTCGAATTGGGCGCGACAACTCTCGCCCTTCACCTGCTCATCGAGCGCGACGAGCGAGTTCTCGAGCACCAGACACATCGCACGCTGATTGCCGACATGATTGACCAGCGCTATAGCTCTCCGGAGGAGATCTACAATCGGTCTGCCTCGCTTGGCGTTCCCACCCGACGCCAAGTCCTAGTCGCTTTGATTGTGCGCAGCGAATGGTTGGCAGAGTTATCAGAGGTCGGTCGCCAGTCGCGAGCGAGGGAAGAGGAGACTGCCGTCTCACGGGCACTGCACGAAATATCGGCCGCGAGCCTGGTCGGCATCCTAGAACCGGGTCGGATCGGCATCTTGATTTCCGCTCCCACGAACGCCCAGATGAGAAGTTTGATCGAACTTGCCGCTCACGCTATTCATGAGAATACAGCCAAGTTAACTCCGCTGAGTTCCGTGGTTATTGGTGTCGGTTCCACGGCGAACACGGTTAATGAACTTCGTCACTCATTTGGAGAAGCGAATGAAGCTGCCGATGCTGCCCGAAGTCTCCCTCGGAATCGGCTATTCGTAACGACGGCGGACATTCGACTGAGGGGCCTGATCCACCTATTACGTGACGACCCTCGGCTGCAGAGTTACGTGGAACGCGAGCTAGGTCCCCTCATTGAATACGACACTGTGCATCGCACGCAACTCGTCGCCACTTTAGGGGCGTATCTCGAAGCACGCGGCAACAAATCCGAAGCGGCGTCCTTGGTGCATACGACTCGCGCCACCTTCTATCATCACCTTTCTCGAATTGAGGAAGTGTTGAAGGTGAATTTGGAATCACCCGAATCGTTGTATTCGCTGTACGTAGCCTTGATTGCCCGTCAATCACTCGAAAATTAATTTCGCGCAGACTTGCCATACTCTCGACGTGGCTATTAATCCGACACCCGACGGATTTTAGCGAGCCCCGTGGCCACTTCGCTTTAAAGAGGTCCCTGCGATGCACTGGGCAAGGTCGACATTGCGAGAGTTAAAGGGCGCCGCTCAACTCAGGGATGCGTCAACTTCTCAGGCGCCCTTGTCGCAGTGGGTAAATTTCGCTTCGTTAACGACTGTCCTCTCCCCGCATGAACGTTAAAGGCTCTATGCGGAGACCCCCTCGAAACGACCCATCGAACATAATTTGAGCCCGAATACGTCTCCCGATTGCACTAACGCCCCTGGAACGCCCAAGCCAATCACGCATCGCCCATTTTACTAAACTAAACGGTTGTGATCAGTAATTATGTACGTAACGGAATTGAATCCTGCCCACCCTCTCAAGCTAGCCATGCGGGTTCGATCCCCGTCACCCGCTCCAACGATCTTCCGCCGAAAGCGCATTGAATTCATGGTCGTCTTTCAAGTAACCGTGAGTGGTCACTGTTCACCGCTAGTCACCACTGTTGCATTCCCAAACTATGGGCGACGACCTCTTTATTGACACCTCGAGGTCTCCGATGAGACCGATCGGAGTACCGAGATCTGATTCATCCTAATAGGGGGGTGGCGCGCACCCGGTGATCAATTCCATTGATCGACAGAAGATTGTCCCGCACTCTGTCGAAGAAGAGACGCGACCGCCGACGTAGATGGCTGGAACTATTGAGGCTGGACGGGAATTCATGAGGCATAGTGAATCAATGGCTGAGAATGACAATTCGGGGATCCGATTCCTAGATCCAGTGGTGGTCGAAGCCTTGGGGTCGATAACTGAACGTGTCTACCACCGCCGTCGACCTCAACTCCAAGACAGATTTCGGCGCTACTACAGCATGCTTGATCGCGAATCGCGTGACTATGCTATCGCCGCTTTCAAACACCTCAAACACAGTGGTTACGACTTCTCGCCGTTCTTGGTACGCCGCTGGGCGATGGCTCATGGATGGAAAGACCCCGACGCCCAGTTGCTTGATGACTACGCCGCAGGCGTCTTGGCCGGTGTGCACTATCACCACTCCAATCCCATGGGCCATCACGCAATACAAACGTGGCAACGTGATGCCGAAGGGAAGAAACCTTGGCTGGATCCCGGGCGCCCACAACAAGGTGTCGCATTCACGCGACGAGATTAAATTCTTGCTCAAAACTGGCCTTCACGCCAAACGGGGTCAAAGCCAGTTGATCGTAAATGGCCTTTCAGCGATTAGCTCCATCGCGGATTGGACGGTGTCGAATGCACTGTGACGGCAATCCGTCGAGTGGTGTGTACCCGTCCTAGGGCGTCTTGACACTCAGCGCTGGACGCAACACATCTAGTTGGCTCACTACGTGTGTCATCGCGCCGAAGGATCAGAGGGTGTGTGCGGCCGTCTTACCCAACTTCACCAATTTGGTCAACGGCAGCTGAATCGCGTGAGTCCAGAGGTCAGATGCAACATCCACTCATCACTCACTTTGAGGACGCCGACCCGGAAATCGAGGCGTTAATGCCAAAAAGCGTTTTTCGATCCACACCTGCACTGTCACAATGGAATGAGACGGATCACCACGCAATCGCGCGCGGTGATCCTCCACTAGGAAAACGAAATCGGGGTGCGTCAGTGTTCGGATATCGAAAGTGGCCGGTTCAAACTGGTCACCGTCGGCGCCACAGTGCCGCACGCCGACCATCGCAAGAGATGAGTCCGGGTCTTCGCATCGCGCTCGTCGTGGGCCTGACTTTGCTCACGATCGGCATCGCGGTTCTCGGATTCGTGCCCTACGCACTATTCGTCACTTATCAGGTTGCCGAGTCCGCTCAGGTTGAGCTCCACCACAGCCTTCCCGTCGTCTCACGGCCGGGAAGTATCGTCCCATCGCAGGCGATACTCAAATCAGTGCGATTTGCCACGCCGCCGACGCTGCCCTGGCCGACGAACGTGCCAATCGGCAGCGCGATCGCGACGCTGTCGATACCGGCAGCTGGCGTCTCGAACGACGTTGTCGTCGAAGGGACCAACGAGTTGCAACTCGAGTCTGGCCCCGGTCACTACGCGTCCACCCCGTTGCCAGGACAGTCGGGCAACGTGGCAATCGCCGGTCATCGCACGACGTGGCTTCGACCGTTCTACAACCTTCAAGCCGCGATCGTCGGTGACCCCATCACGCTGCGAGTAGGTAGCGTCGTCTTTCACTACTCCGTAACGCAGTCGTTCACCGTCGCGCCAAGCAACACTTCCGTGATCGAACCCCTGCGAGGGTGGTGGCTCACCCTTACCACGTGCAACCCGCGTTATTCGGCCGCGCAGCGCCTGGTCGTACGCGCTCGACTGACGTCGGTCGACGAACTCGTCCCCGTCGTGGACCACACACAGCGGGCGACACCACCCGCTCGTGTCACCGTCGCCGCACCTCCCTCGGCGCTTCCCTCACCGCCGCCGGCGGTGCTGATCGGCTGGCTCGTGGCCGCGGCGGCCTTACTCGTAGTTACTTTCCGCAGAGCAATTAGAAGTCGCGTCTACCTTTTCGGTTTCCTCCCGGCTGCCGCGTGCCTCTACGAGGCGTATGGCGCGGCGGTCCACCTTATTCCCGGGGGGTGGTGAGGTGGCGCCGACGACGTCGCACGATCTCCAACGTTGCGAGGCCCGCCACCACTAGCCCCAGCCCCGCGATGACGAGGGGAACGAAGTTGAGACCGGTGAAGGCGAGCGGAGGGCCAGGCGGTTTCGGGGGATCAGTGGACGACACCGCGCCCGCACGGACCATGCTCGAATTGCTGGCCGAGGTCGTCATTGGTTGGCCCCCGTGCAGCGAGTCCGTTGCGCTCGTGACCTGGGCGCTGTTGACGATTACCGTACCGGTGGTCGCCGTGACGAGCGCAACGACGGAGATTGACGTCACGTGGTCGATTCCGAGGCGGTCGATCGTGCAGCGAAGCTCATTCGTGCCCGAGACAACGTCACAGCGCCATCGCGATCCCGAGCCGCTCACCGGCCGGAGTCCGGTTGGCATCGGATCGGTAACGACCACCTGGTTCGCTGGCGACGGACCGGTGTCGGTGACGGTGATTGAGTAGGTCGCGTGTTCGCCGGAGCGAAGTTCGCCGGCGAGGGACTTGGCGAGCGTGAGTTGAGCCACCGGAATCGGCGTCACTGGATCAGATGAGGAGTTGTTCGTCGTGTTCGGGTCTGGGTTCGGTGACGACACTGACGCCGTGTTCGTGACGACGGGATACGCCGCCGCATTGACCGTCACCGTAAGGGTAATGGGTGCGGCGGCGCTTCCTGGTGCGAGCACGCCCGTCCGAGTGCAGCTCACCGTGGTGGTTCCCGCACAACTCCACCCCGAACCCGTGGCCGAGACGAAGGTTTCGCCTTTTGGCAGAGAGTCCGTGACAGTGATCGGACCGGCGTCACTAGCCGGACCGAGATTGGTCACCACAAGGTGATACGTACCGTGTGCACCCAGTACGAACTCGCCGGAGTGACTTTTCACGATCTTGAGGTCGGCGTCCTTCAAGACAACACGAGCGACAATCACCGTCGGGTCCGAGGTGGTGTTGTTCGAGGTGAGCGGATCCGCGGTCGCGCCCGGGATGACTCGTGCGGAATTCGTCACCGTGCCCGAAACAGTCGCGGCGACCGCGACCACCAGCGAGATGGCGGGCGCCCGTGCCCCCGAGGTGATCATGGAGTCGCTCGTACAGGTCATCTGCGCCGTGGCACCGTTGGAACCATCGCTACACCTCCAGCCCGAGCCCGCCGCCGATACGTATCTCTCGCCGGCGGGGAGCGTGTCGACGACGGTGATCGGTCCCACGGCCGTGCCCGGACCACCGTTGGACACGGTGATCGTGTAGGTGCCCTGCTCTCCCGCGACGAAGTCGCCGTGGTGCGTCTTGGTGATCGACAGGTCGGCGCCCACGATCGTCGCTGCGTCCGTCGCAGTATTGTTCGCCGGGTTCGGGTCGGGAGTGACACCCGGCGTGACCTGAGCGGTATTCGTCAAGTTCCCGAGCAGTGCGACCGTCGAGCTCACCTTGACGGTGAGACTGATTACCGGCGCGCCCGTGCCCGCGACGATGGTGTGGGGGTAGGTGCACGTCACGACCTGGGCGACGTCAGCGCACGTCCAGTCCACCGCGCTCGCTGACACGAAGGTCTCGCCGGTGGGAAGAGTGTCGGCGACGGTGATTGGCTGTGCCGACGTGCCAACCGAATCCGCAGGTCCCTTATTCGTCACCGTGAGCGTATACGTGCCGTCGCCGCCCGAAGTGAAGTCACCGACGTGGGACTTAGTGATGGCGAGATCCGCGTCGACGGATGGGGAGCTACCGGCCGAGGACGAATTGTTCGCGGTGTTCGAGTCGGGCGTGCCGTTGTCGACGACGCCACCGCCGCAAGAATTCGACCCAGAACTGATCGTTCCCGAACAGACAATGGCGGTATTGGTGATCGGCCCGACCGTCGAGGAGTTGACGAGTACGACCAAACTGATGGGCGCCGTCGCGTGGCCTGATGGCAGTGTCGTACTGGCCGCGTACGTACAGGTGACGGTGCCACTCGCGTACGTACAACTCCACCCGGTACCCGTTGCCGAGACGAAGCTCTCGCCGGCGGGGAGCACGTCGCGCACCTGCGGTAGCACCGCGTCGGAGGGTCCGAGATTGTTGTCCACACTGATGGTGTAGGTCGCGTCGACACCCGACGTCAGACCACTCGCCGGGCTGGTCAAGACCTTGGAAATATTGAGGTCGGCGCTCGTCTGCACGGGAAGCGTGCTGGTCGCCGAATTGTTCGCGGTGATCGGGTCACTCGTCAACCCCGGCGCGACGTTCGCCGTATTGGAGATCGTACCGCTCGCCGACGACGCGACGTTGACGGTGAGGGTGATCTGGGGTGCGGTGGTGTTGGCAATGATCGTCGACGGATCGGTGCACGTGACCGTCGAGCCGACCGCAGAACAGGTCCACCCGACGCCGCTCGCCCCGACGAAGCTTTCGCCCGTCGGCAAGGTGTCGGTAACGGTGATCGGCGAGCCCACACTCGCCAGGGAGTCGACGCTCGTCGAGCGGTTGGAGACCGAGATGACGTAACTCGTCGAGCGGCCGGCGGTGATGGGTCCGGCGTCCGACTTCGTGATCGCCAGGTCGCCGCCGACGACGGTCGTCGGGTTCGAGCTCGTGTTGTTCGAGGACACCGGGTCAAAGGTGCCGTTCGCGCTCACGCTCGCGGTGTTCGTAATGACATTCGTCCCCAGTCCCGCCGACGGCGAGACGTCGACGGGCACACTGATCACACCACCGAGGGCGCCGCTCGTCGCGGTGGTTGAGCCCGTCGCCCCGAAGGTACAGGTGAGGGTGGTCACCAACGTGGCACA
>DATCEX010000055.1:0-3796 GCA_036509795.1 Acidimicrobiales bacterium | reverse complement strand
TGTTGGGCCGCCACCATGCAACTGAACAGATTGAGTTCGACCTTTTGGCCTTGACCCGTAACGCTACGGTGCAGTAGCGCCGAGAGAATTCCGACCACGATGTGCAGTCCCGTGTACTGATCGGCGATCCCCACGCCCAGGGCCGTCGGCGGGTCGTCGCGGCGCCCGGTCAAGAACATGACTCCCGACAACCCTTGAATGAGCATGTCCTGGCCCGGTCGCGTGACGTAGGGGCCGGACTGACCGTAGCCCGAGGAACTGACGAAGATGATGCCGGGGTTGACTTTGGCGAAGTCGTCGTAACCCAGTCCCAGGCTCGCCATGACCCCCGGTCGGAAATTCTCGACGACGACGTCGAAGTCCTTCGACCGCTCCAGAATCGCGTCGCGGGTGTCGACGTCCTTCAGATTCGCCGTCACGCTGCGCTTATTACGGTTGAACGCTAAGAAGGAGTCGGTCTGGCCGTGAGTGTGGCCGTCGGCGATACCCCAGTGGCGACTCCACTCCCCTTCGAAGCGCTCGATCTTAACGACGTCGGCGCCGAGGTCGCCCAACATCTGCGTCGCGAGAGGTCCCTGCACGAGCGCCGTGAAATCAAGGACGCGAACGTGGGCGAGCGGGCCCGCCGGGACTTTCGATGACGCCGCGGAGTCGGGAGTGTGCTCGCTCATCACGCACTCATCACTTGGAGCGCGTGGAGGGCTCGCTCGACGAGTTCGACAACCCGTGACGTCGCCGCATCGTCGCTGCGTCGGGCGTCGATGACCGGCGTATCGTCGTGGCGGGCGACGCAACGCCGAGTGTCGATCGCCGTGGCCGCTGGGGTCAGCGACGTCGCGTCACAACGAGCCGAACTGCTGATCTGAGTCTGATTCACCCCAGTGTCCCCCCCAGGAAATATGAGATTTATATTCCGTGTAAAAAAATATTTGTTTCACTGACACATAAACTGTTTCAGTTTTGGAACAGTATCACAGGGTATTGACAGTCGCAACAAGTAGTTCTGTCCAAATTCGCGACACCAGGTCCCCCGACGCCCAACGGCACAATCAACGTGTCGTCGCCCCACTAGAAACCCTTAAATTCCGCGGGACGCTTCTCGACGAACGCCCGAATCCCCTCGCGTGCGTCCTCCGTCGAAAAGATCATCGCCCCCATCGACTGTTCCAGATCGAGTGCCGCGTCGAGTGAGGAATCCGCACCCGAGCGAAGGAGCACCTTGGTCAGTCTCACCGGCAGGGGCGCTTGTTTCGCGATGCGCGTGGCCAACGCCACCGCCGCACTCAACGCGTCGGGGTGCTCACCCACACTCAGGGCCATGCCCCACTCGACGGCCTGCGCCCCAGAAATCCTCTTGGCAACCATCAACATCTCCGCGGCCCGCATGGCGCCGATGAGTCGCGGCAGGCGTTGGGTGCCCCCGCCGCCCGGCAAGAGCCCCAATTTCACTTCGGGAAGGCCGAGCTGCGCGTCGTCGCTCGCCACGATGAAATCACACGCCAACGCCAACTCCAGACCTCCGCCGAGGGCGTACCCGTGAACAGCGGCAATGACGGGCTTGACGCACTGCGAAAACTTCGCCTGCACGCGATTGCCGACCCGCATGAAGTCGAGGTACTCCACGGAGCTGATATCCACGTAGTGCTCGATATCGGCGCCGGCGGCGAAACTGCGTCCATTGCCGTGCAGAACCAAAACCTTCGCCTCGTCGGTCGCCGTGAACAGCGTGACGTACTCGTCGAGCAACTCGAACACCCGAGGGCTCAGGGCATTAAGTTTTTCGGGCCGATTCAACGTGATGAACGCCACGTCCCCATCGACGCGGTACAGAACCGGCTGCTCACTCACTCGACACTCCCCGCACCCCTCAATTCAGAATCCGTACGCCGTCAATTCACGTCGACGCCCCGTATTTTTCAGACTCTAATCCTGAAGCCACCGCTCGAACATTCGCCCAGTTCGTGCGCCGGGTCCTGAGCGTGCGCGCGAAGCACGACAAATGCTGGCGCATTCTCGTCACTGAAAATCCATGTTCCGTAATGTAACGATTGTGCTCATTTTGCGTCATTCGTAACACAAAGGGCGAGGTGCATTTTCATTCAAAGAAATGTCACCGGTCGCGCAACGCCGTCGCCGTGTTACGAAACATTCACGAAGTTTTCGCTGCGGGCCCCGCGCGGCGTGGACCGCTCTTCGCAGGAAATCGAACGTGGCGCGAACTACGAAGCAACGCCGCACTCGATAAGGTGATCGCGTGAACTCGTTGCAGCGACTCGAAGAATTTCGGGTCGTGCCCGTGGTGGTGCTCGACGACTTGGGACACGCCGACGCGCTCGCCGACGCACTGGTACACGGCGGCCTCGCGTGCGCCGAAGTCACGCTGCGCACCGACGCCAGTCTCGACGTCATCGCCACCATGTCGCGTCGTGGCGACATGGTGGTGGGGGCGGGCACCGTTGTCACCATCGAGCAGGTGGACCGCGCCATCGAAGCGGGAGCGCATTTTCTCGTCAGTCCCGGATTCGACCGCGACGTCGTTGAACACGCCCAGTCCGCGGGCGTGCCCTTTCTGCCCGGAGTGGCCACCGCGTCCGAAGTACTGGCCGCCCTCAGTGCAGGACTCGATCACGTCAAGTTCTTCCCGGCGATTCCGGCGGGTGGCTTGTCGGTCCTCAGCGCCCTTCACGGACCGTTTGCGTCCGTACGCTTCATGCCCACGGGTGGCGTCACTCTGGCGACACTGAACGACTTCCTCACTCACCCCGCGGTCTTCGCGGTGGGTGGGAGTTGGATGGTGTCGAAGGCGTGCCTGGGCGCCGGCGACTTTGCCACCGTGGAACGCGTGACGCGCGAGACCGTAGAGCAAATCCAGTCACTACCGTCTCGAAGCGAGTAGCACCCGGGGAACGAGACTACGCGGGCACTGGGTGATGTGTAACTTGACAAACCCAGATTTAGATGGGATAATTAGGTATGGAGAAAATTACCTTTAGCAACATGGCTCGGAGAATCCCCACCGAAGCAGATGCCTACATCTACATGGAAACGCTGAGATGGCCTGACAAGCCGGTGTGCCCTCACTGTGGTGTCATTGGCGATCACTACTACCTACAGCCCGAGAACGGCTTCAGTCGTATCACCACCCGAGGGACGTACTCAGAGCGCCGGGTGTGGAAGTGCAAGGACTGCCGTAAGCAGTTCTCCGTGACCACTGGGACCATCTTTCACGGCTCCAAGGTGTCTCTGCGTATCTGGCTGTTCGTGTTCTTTGAGATGTGCGCCAACAAGAACGGACTCGCGGCTAGAGAGATTGCTCGCAAGTACGGCGTGGCTCCCAAGACAGCGTGGTTCATGACTCAGCGCATCCGTGAGGCAATGAAGTCTCGCGGAGGTTTGATGAGTGGCAACATCGTGGCTGACGAAACCTACATCGGTGGCAAGCCTGAGAACTGGCACGCCAACGATCCTCGTAGGGCGAAGTTTGGAAACACTACGGCTCGCAAGACTGCGGTAGTTACGTTGATCAACTCTGAGACTGACGAGATCCGAACCAAGGCTGTTACCTCAGTAACTGGTCCGAACATCCGTCAATTCATCGAGGAGAACATTCTGTTCGACTCATCCTCACTACACACTGACTCAGCCGGTGTGTACCGGTGTTGTCAGCCAGACAGAATGATGACGGCGCAGACACTCTCGCTGATGACCTCGCGTGATCACGTTGTCGCCCAGCGACATCAACCGTGAGGACGCGACCCTCTCGTCGTCATCTCACTCGACGTCCACCTCGGTGACG
>DATCEX010000054.1:0-9311 GCA_036509795.1 Acidimicrobiales bacterium | reverse complement strand
ACGCCATCGGACTCTGGACCGAGAACTGGAACGAAAACCCCAAGCCGTTCATCTGGAAGAAGCCCGCCGACGAGATCATCGCCAAGGTGAAGCGAGGACGAGCGACATTGGCTTCAGTCAAATCAGCGACGAACCACTAGGCGATGGGCGACTCAGGGCGAGAGGTGACCGGGCACATCGACGTGGCGCCATTGCAGTGCCTGGTCGCTCGCCCGTAGGTACTTCTCGAGGAGTTGTTGGGAGTGCGCCACATCGTCTCGGCGAGGTTGCACCAGTCGACTTGCGGCACTGAGTTGTCGGCTCGCGTCCTGCACTGACGTACCGTCGAGGGCCAGGGCCAGCATGGCCGCTCCTCGCGCGGACATGTCGGCGTCGTCGTGTAGTCGTAGGGTGAGTCCCAGCGTGTGGCGCGCGATCTCTTCCCAGTCGGCGTTGCCCACGCCGCGACCCACGACTTCGACTTCGCGTAGTTCTTGGTGGGTCGCATCTTCGACCAGTGACAACACGTGGCGCGCGGCCAAAAAGACGCCCGTGACGACCGACATCGCGATCTCGGCGCGCCCGTGTTGTTCGTCGACGCCTAGAAACACCGCGCGTACGTCGAGGTCCCACAGGGGTGCGCGTTCCCCTGAGAGGTACGGGACGAAGACGGGCCACGAGGGGCCGCAGATCGCCGCGAGCGACAAGAGTTCCTCCACCTCGCACCCGAGCAGGCGCGCCGCCCACATCAGGGCCGCACCTCCCGATTGCGTGGGTCCATACAGCAGGGGCAGGGGCGCACAGGTGGTCGGAACGTGAAAGAGACCCGGGACGCGCGCAGCGTCATCGTGCACCGTGGTGCCGACGATGGAGGAGGTGCCACTGAACACGAAGGCACTCGAATTCGCAAAACTACCCGCGGCGATCATCTGACTCAGGGCGTCGCTCGCCCCGACGCTTACGGGTGTGCCTTCGCGAAGTCCGAATCGCTCGGCCGCACTCTGGTTAACGACGCCTCGCAGCGACCACGGGGTCGCGGTCGCGGGACAGGCCTGCGCTGACCATCCGCACGCCTCGAGGACCTCGCTCAACGCTGCACCGTCGCTCACGCGACACAGACCCTTGGACGACCACGCATCGGACAGGGCGCTACCCGTGAGGGCCATGCCGATGAAGTCCTTGGGTTGGAGAATGGTGCGGGTGCGATCGCGAAGATCGGGCTCGTGACGCGACAACCACAGGAGTTTGGCCGGCATATTGGCCGCCGACCATGGAAGATCCGTACCGACGAGGGGTGCGGGGTCACCAAAGCGTTCGGCCAACTCGCGCGCCTCGGCGCTGGCGCGCCCGTCCTGCCAGGTCAGCGCGTGGCGCGTGGGTTGACCACGCTCGTCGACCGGCACCACCGTCGGGGTTTGTCCGCACAACCCAATGGCCGCCGGTGGGTGCGCGCCGAGCTCGGGCATCAACGAGATGGCGTGGACGAGGGCGTCACACCACGACGACGGATCTTGTTCGACGACTCCCGCCGCGCCGCGCGACGTCTCGTAGGAACCCGACGCCGCCGCGAGAATTGACCCGTCGTCGCCGACCAGGACGACTCGCGTGGCCGACGTCCCGACGTCGATACCGAGATACGTCGTCACGAGCGACGGACGACGTCACGTCGGGGGCGCAGCAGTGCCGTCATCGTCATAGCGAGACGCGCAAATCGAGTGCGAAGTGCGAGAACACAGACGTCAGTCTACGCGTGAGCACCGCACCAACTTTGAGAATCGTCGCCTGGAGCTCGCACGTTTCACCTGAAGAAATGAACGTCACTGCGACCTCGTGACGACGTCGGTCGTCACCGTACGACGACGTCATTGGGTTAGTGTTGCCAGAGAAATCAACGGTGGTGTTCGCCCGACCGACGAATGGACTTCATGCAGTCTGCAGTGACGAATTTCTCGGACTTAGTGACGACACTCCAGCGCACGGGACGGACCAGTGAGGGCGAGCACGTGCGAGAACTCGCCGGCGGAGTCTCGGCTCTCGTGGGAGTCGTCGAAGGTGGTCGCGAACCCTGGGTGATCAAGGTTCCTCTCGGACGATTGAGCGTGGACGATGAGTGGTTGGCCGATCGATCGCGGGGCGCCAACGAAGCGGCCATCCTGGCGCAACTCGACGGTCTCCTCGGACCGATTCGAACGCCGCGGCTCTTGTTCTACGACGACGACCATGTCTTGCTGGGCGAAGAGTTCATCGCCCCTCCGACCCTGAACTACAAGGATGAACTTCTCGCCGGTCGCGGGCACGCGCAGCGTGCGACCGCCCTCGGTCTCGCCCTCGCACAGTTGCATCGAATGGAACCGCCGAGCGTCCTCGATGGTCCGGATCCACGCGACTTGTTCGACGCGCTACGTCTCGACCCCTACTACCGTGTGAGCGCCGAGCGACGGCCGGAACTGCGCGACGATTTACTCGCCCTGGTCGAGGAGACCGTGAATGTCGCGCGACCGACGCTGGTCCACGGCGACCTCAGTCCGAAGAACGTTCTGGTGACGCCCACGTCGTTGGTGTTGTTGGACTGGGAAGTCATCCACGTTGGTGACCCCGCCTTCGACCGCGGCATGATGGGCGCACACTTTGTGCTCAAGGCAATCCACCTCGGCCCGGGGCAGTGCGCGATGGTCGTGAAGGCGGCGCGCAACTTCTGGTCGGCCTACGAAGGGCCCGCCGACGAGGAACGGTCGATCCGGCACCTCGGCGGCGTCATGGTGGCGCGCCTGTACGGTAAGTCACCGGTCGACTACCTGGTGGACGACGCGTCGCGCCAGCGGGCGCATCACATCGGGGCCGCCGCATTGAGCGGTGAGGTGAGGACCGTCGACGAGGTGCTCGCACTACTGCACGATGAGGGGGGCCCTCGATGATCACCATCTCGAACGTGACGGCCGACTGGGTGCTCGATTCGCGGGCGGTTCCCACCGTGGAGGCGACGGTGACATTGAGCGACGGTCGTCGTACTTTCGCGCAGGCCCCCTCGGGGGCCTCCACCGGTGTGCACGAATCGCTCGAGCGGCGCGACACTGAGAATCCACGATTCGCCGGTCGCGGGGTGCAACGCGCCGTCACGTCAGTACGCGACGAGATCTCGGACGCTCTAAGTGGCCTCGACGTGACCGATCAGTTGACGATCGACGAACGCCTCGTCGACCTCGACGCCACACCCGACCGGTCCCACCTCGGCGCCAACGCCATGTTGGCGGTGTCGGCGGCGTGCGCGCGCGCCGGAGCACTCGTGGCGGACGTTGCCTTGTGGGTACATCTGGCGGGGAGTCGCCACGCCACGTTGCCACTGCCGATGGTGAATCTCTTCAGCGGAAATCTGCACGCTCGAGGCGGCATGACGATCCAAGACGTCTTGGTGGTCCCCTTTGCCGCGCCGGATCAAGCCACCTCGATCGAATGGGTGCACGACATCTATCACGCCGCGAGTGACCTCCTCGTTCGGCGCGGGGCCTCGACCCTGGTGGGCGACGAGGGAGGATTCGGCGCCCCGTCGTCCTCGTCCGAAGAGTGCATCGCGCTCGCGTGTGAGGCGATTTCGTTGGCCGGTCGCGAGGTGGGTCGCGAGGTGGGCATTGCCCTCGACGTCGCGGCGTCGCACATGCTGCAGCCCGATGGCACCTACGTCCTCGACGGGGAGTCCATGTCGACGGCACAGTTGGTGTCAACAATGGGGCGGTGGCTGGCGCTCTATCCCATAGTTTCCATTGAAGATCCTTTGGCGGAAGACGACTGGGATGGGTGGCGACTGGCGGCCACGACCTTCGATCGTCGAGTCCAACTACTCGGAGACGACCTCGTGTGTACGCACCTCGACCTCTTGGAGCGCGCGGCACGCGAGGGTTGTGCCAACGCGGTGCTCGTCAAGGCCAATCAAATCGGCACGCTGAGTGAAGCACTCGCCGTCGCTGATCGATCACGAGAGCTCGGAATGCGCGCGGTCGTGTCAGCGCGGTCCGGTGAGACGGAGGACGATTGGTTGGCGGACCTCGCGATAGCGAGTGGGGCCGGACAAATCAAGGTGGGCTCGGTCGCTCGTTCCGAGCGTCTCGCGAAGTACAACCGCCTGTTACGTATCGCTCGTGGGGCCGACGCGCCACCGTGGTCGGGACCCAACGGTTTTGACGTCGCGATGGCGGGCCGGTGAGGGATCGACGCGGCCGACGACGCCACGGGAGCCTGTGCTACTGTCCAGTAATGAAATAGTATTCAACTCAAGGTAATTTTTGTTTCGTTGAAAGAAATTATCGGGAGTTCTGGTGAGCGCCGTTCGTCGCCAGGTTCGAAAACGCCGTGGGGGTGTGGTCGCAGTGCGAGATCAGGACAAACCGTTGTTCGTCAGCGTCGATGAACTGGTCAGCTACGTGACGGACGGCGACCGGATCGGTGTCGGCGGAGCGCTCTTGACGCGACTTCCGCTCAGCGCGCTGCACGCGCTCGCGGCACGGCGACCCAAAGAACTGCAGTACATCAGTTGGGGCGGCGGCATCCCCCTTGAAATCTTGCTGGGCGCGGACTGCGTCGCGAAGATCGTCTTTTGTTTCTCCAGTCTCGATATTTTTGGACTCGCTCCGCTCTTTCGTCGCGCCCTCGAAGAGGGGACGGTGCAGTACGAGGAATGGCCGGCGTTCGCCTTCACGGCCGCGCTCGAAGCGTCCAAGCAGAATCTCCCGTCCATGCCCTTTCGAGTCCCGCGCGGTTCGGATCTCTTGACGAACCGCTCCGATATTGCGCGCTCGCCCGATTCGAGCGTCGAAGTAGAGATTGGTCTTGCGCCGCGCCGCGACCTCGACGTGTTCGTGATGCACGCTCAGCGCGTGGACGAGGCCGGCAACGTCGAGATTTGCGGAGCACGCGGAATGGACACGCTGGCGGTCTTTTGCGCTCACACGGTCCTCGTGACGGCCGAGGAAGTGGTTCCCGTCGGCGAACTCGGCCATCTTCGCGACTCGTTCGTTATTCCGCGTGACGTCGTCGACCATATTGCGATCGAACCCTACGGTGCCTATCCCACGTCGTGCCTCCCCCACTACATCGCCGACTTCGCGTGCCTGGCCGACGTCACGTCGGTCTCACCGCCGCCGGTACCCCCGCGTCCCACGGGAGCGGCGTCCGAGCGGATTCGCGAGGCGCCGACCCTCACTCACCAGCGGATTCGCGAAACGGTGGCCGAGGTGGTGGCCGCGCGCGCGGCGAATGATGCGCCGCCGACGATCGATGAGATCATGGTGTGTTGGTTGGCCCAACGCATCTCTAACGAGTCGATCTGTTCCGCGGGGGCGGTGTCGCCCCTGGCGGTGACCTCGTACTTGCTCGCCAAGGCCACGCACGCGCCCCACGTGTCGATCATGATGACGAGCGGCGGACTGGTCGACATCGCGCTACGGCCCATGTTGTTGGCTCTGGGCGAAGCTCTCGACACGAAGAGTGCGCCCGTGCAGTGCGGTGGCGAAGACACCTATCGGTGGTATTACCAGCAAGGCCGCGTCACGTGTGAAGTAGTTGCTTCGGCCCAGATCGACCGGCACGCTCGGACCAACAACATTGAAGTCACGAGCCCCAAGGGTCGACGTGTTCGCCTTCCCGGCCAGGGGGGCATGGCGGACGTCGCGGACCTGCACCGGGACTTCGTGTTGTATCAGACCCGTCAGTCGACGCTCTCGCTCGTCGAGTCGGTCGATCGCGTTAGTGCGTCGCGCGCCGTGAAGAGTGCGTCTGAGCGCGAGACGGCGGGCCTGGTTCCCGGTGAAATTGTGCTGGTCACCAATCTCGGGTGCTACGAGTACGACATGGCGAGCGATGAGCTCGTTCTCGCGAGCGTGCACCCGGGCGTCAGCGTCGAGGAGGTACGTGCGGCGACGGGTTTCGAACTTCGAGTATCGGATCATCTCGTGGTCACACCACTGCCGTCGCCCGCGACGCTCAGGGTGTTGCGCGACGAGGTCGATCCACTCGGACTTCGTCGACTCGAATTCGTATCGGCCCAGGAGCGCACGACGTTGCTCGCCGAGTGCATTGAGGCCGAAGAAGACTTGATCGCCCGAGCGCTGCACTGGGTGTGACGCGTCGTGGTGTGACGCGAGGACGAGACACGAGAATGACCACGGAGAGGAAGTAACACAATGGCGATGAGGATTGCGACCGGACAAGCCGCACGAGCAACGGACGAGTACTTGAGTTGGGCGGCGCAACTGGGCGTGCAGGGCGTGCAGTTCAACACGCCCGACCTCCCGGGAGAACACCGGTGGCAAGAGCACGACCTACGGGCCCTGCGCGAGCGCGTCGAGAGCTTTGGTCTGCGCCTCGAGGCCATCGAGAACATCCCTAATCATTTCTACGAACGGTGCATGTTGGGCCTGGAGGGACGCGACGAAGAGATCGAACACGTCGTGGCGACGATTCGTAACATCGGGCGAGCGGGAATCCCCGTCCTCGGTTTTTGTTGGCTGCCCACGTCGGTGTGGCGCACCGAGCTGTCCCCTCGCGGTCGTGGCGGAGCCGTCATCTCGGGATTCGACTTGGCGGTGGCGACGGACCCCCAGCGCACCGGCGACATCTACATCGCTCGCCGTGATCGACGCGTCGAGGACCAGAAGGACTCGTGGAGCCGAGGTCAGCACTACGACATCACGATCGAGCGCAGCGACGACGACATGTGGGAGTCCTACGAATACTTCATGCGCGCCGTCGTCCCCGCGGCCGAGGAGGCGGGCGTCGTTCTCGCGCTGCACCCCGACGACCCGCCGGTGCCGACGCTGGGTGGTATTGCACGAATCTTTCGCAGCGTGGACGCCCTCAAACGGGCCGCGGACTTCTCTCCGGGGCCGGGTTTCGCCTTCGATCTCTGCCTGGGCACGGTGTCCGAGATGGGCGGCGAGGACGCGGTGTTGGAGGCTGTGCGGTACTTGGCCCCACGAGGCAAGATCTCCTACGTCCATCTGCGCGACGTGCACGGCACCGTGCCGAGCTTCGAAGAGTGCTTCCTCGGCGAAGGTAACTACCGTCCGGCCGTCGTCATTCGAGCGTTGCGCGACGGGGGCTTCGACGGGTTCATCCTCGACGACCACACGCCCGAGCTGGTGGGTGACTCCTCCTACGGGCATCGTGGACGCTCGTTCGCGTTGGGCTATATCCAGGGTCTTATCGAGATGATGGACCTCGACGACGGGTCAGTGCCCGGTGACGTGTAACATGACAAACCCAAATCACCTGTTTGAGAATAGAGTTGAGGAATGGCTGAATGGCGACCAGGTGCGTGGGCGGGAGCGGCAATCGGCCTTTTTGTGGTGTCTACGACTTTGACTGGAACCTGGGTAGCCGCTATTGCAAGTTCGTCGCACCCTATTCCTTGGTGGCCCCTTGTCCTCTTCGCGGTTCTTGGTGTAGTGGCGATAGTCGGATTTTTGATTGCGATGTTTAAGCCACATCTTTTACCTGATCACAAGTTGTCTTTGAAGGAGCGAGAAGAAGAGCGTTCAGCGCGGGAGCCTCACAAAGCTTCGTTCGTGGAAGGAATCTTCGCGTCGATGTTTGATCCTGAAGTGCGAAGGCAAGAAGCCCAGACTCGGGCG
The DNA here is from genome assembly GCA_036509795.1 of Acidimicrobiales bacterium. GTDB lineage: Bacteria > Actinomycetota > Acidimicrobiia > Acidimicrobiales > RAAP-2 > RAAP-2. Next base: position 1,710 of record DATCEX010000054.1, on the reverse strand, counting down.
CTTGAAAGAAACGCTGAAGCGACGGAGAAGCACACAGAGGAACTTCGTCGTCAGGTTGCTCAGTCGGACGACTCATCCTCACAGGATTCAATCTGAAGCAATAATTTCAACGCCTCTTCCGGCTCCATGTCAATGTTGACTGGCTCGTCATAGCCTTCAAAGGCGTCGCGTGGCATAGTCCCAATGTACCGGAACGAGATCAAAAGGGTGATACGTTCGCTTAACTCGACGTGGCGGGCAAGATGGGGGAATCTTGAAGCGGTTTTTCAGGTGGCTGCTAAGTGCGATCGCGCTTTTTATCGCCAATGATGCAGCTACCCAAGTACTCACCGCACTAGTTCTGGCATCTGTCGTAGGCGGGGCAATATTCCAAACGAAAGCCCAGGTTTGGTTCATCTCGGCGTCCGTAGCCCTTTTCGTTTCATTTTGTGCCCAATTTGGTCGTAGATATTACCGGGACAGGTTCCAGCCCTACAGGGTCCGAAAGTCATCTATGTCGTTGGAATTCTCTCAGGGCGGAGAGAATGTTCTGTTCAATTTCCAAATGACATTCAGAGTAAGACAAAGCGAACTTCGAGAAATGGTTCGATTCTTTACGTGGTCGGGAAGCGCTGTCTTGAGCAAGAACCTCCACGATTGCGGTTCTGGCTATTCGATGACCGTAAAACCCGGACCAGGAAATAGCGTCTCAATCCATTTCAAATTTGATGAACCTGTTAAGAGGTTTAGAACTCGGACGGTAGCGTTAAATGCTCACCTAAACGGAGAAACAGGTTTTGATACCCCTTCTTACGAGCCCATTCTTTCTAGTGATTCGTCGTATGAGGCTCAGAGCCTATTTTCTCGACTCGATTTCAAGATTTCTTGGGATGGCTCGCTTGAACCTAATTGGAACCGGATTTCCTGGAAGGAATACAGAGGGAATTATGACTATCAACGTGGTCATAGTGCATTGCGCGGTGATAAAGGAGAGCGCGTTAGACTTAGTAAGCATCAAAATGCTATTGGCGCTTCAGTGAAACCCAATACATTCAATACCTTTTTGCGCCTTGAGTCGGGCTTTACGAGGCCCCGCTGATTGTTTCTGTGGATTGGCTAAATTGTTGGCGAATTGGGTGTAAGTGGGGCTTAGGTGATATACATTTACCTTGTTGTCGAGTGGAGGACAGATATGACGAATGATGGACCCGGTTGGATCGAGTAGTTGATTAATTTCTTTTGTAGAGGAATCCGGAGCCATTAATCGGCTCCGGATTCCTCCATTAATCGGGAAATTAAGGGGTGCCCGTCAGAGGACGATAACTAAGTCTCCGACCAGGAATCTGACTCATTAACTTGACCATGCGCTCCGTGTCGGTCAAGTCGTGACTGCCGTGCCTAAAGGCAAACTCAGCCAAATAACGGTGCAAGTGTTCAGGCCTCAGACTGTGGTGCGTCCCACTGATTGAACGCTTCAACTGGCTGAAGAAGTTCTCAGCCTTGTTGGTTCCATCTGAGAAGTCCGTGACGTACTGACCGATGTTGTGGTTGACGACGTGGTGAGCAGTCATCTCCTTACCAACCGTCCGGTTGTAGGGCGACGCATTCAATGACCAGCAACGCCCGCTGAAACGCCACTGACCGTGATGATGAGTTAGTGCACCGTTGGTGGTTGCGTTGTCGCTGGTGGCGATGACAAGGTGGGGTGTCCAAGAAAAGACAAGGACCCCT
>DATCEX010000053.1:0-2037 GCA_036509795.1 Acidimicrobiales bacterium | reverse complement strand
CCAGCTCACCGCCGAGACGTTGCCCCTTATCCGCAACGTGAGCGTCGCCGATCAGCGTCGCGTCTTCGATTTCGGTCCAGTCGGCATTCGCGGACCCCGTTTCGACGACGCAAAGGATTCGGTCCCGCGTCTACCGGCACCAGCTCGACTAGGTCGTGCGAGCGATGAATCTGATGCCCTCGTGGAGCAGTACCAGGACTTGATGACCGACGCGAACCGCGTCGATCTTGAGTTCATCGTTCACTACGGCTTCAGCGACTCCGTCGCCATCTATAACTACGTGCAGGAGGTCGGCTACAAGAAGTATCCCGCCATCGTGGGCGCGTTCGCCAAGATCGGGGCACAACCGTTCGTCATCGTGGGCACACAACCTTCGTACCAACTAATCGGCGACACGGTCATTAAGCGGCCCTCGAACCCCGCGCCCGAGGATTTTTTCTTCATGGAGAGAATGCTTGAAATGGGCGAGCGGCTCGGCCTGCCCGCGCTTTTCGTCACCGACACCCTCGGAGCCAAGCCGACCTTGGAGAGCGAGCGCCGGGGTCAGTCGCGCGCCATCGCGCGCTCGATCCTCAAAGGCATCGACTACTCCCATCCGGTGATCTCGTTGGTCGCCGGGGCCCTCGGCAGCGGAGGCGGGCTGGCCACGACCCCCATGGCCGATCACGTGATCATGATGCAAAAGGCGATGGCCTACGTCGCCGAACCGCGCTCAGCCGCCTCAATCCTCTACAAGACCCCAGACCCTTCGCGCGATCAGATCCGAACCACCCTCGCGACCATGCGATCAACCGCTCAGGACCAATTCGATCTCGGGCTCATCGACGAGATCATCCCCGAAGGCGACAATCCCTTTGCGACGGTCGAACTCATCCACGCGGCCATTCTTCGCTCGTATGTTGAGCTCGCGCAGCTCTCGGAGAAGCGCCTACGGAACCGTCGCCAAGAGAGAATTCGCGGCCTTCGGGCTTTCGAGATCATTCAGGAGTGAGACGCTCACCACCCTCATTCGTACTTTCACGCTATTCGTAAGCGACTTCGGCGATCGCTCGCGTCGAGCCCGGCGTCTTGATCGCTGTCACTCACACGAAGCCCTACCGTCTTGTCAGTGATCCACAGAATGATCCCGGTCATCAGGAATGGGAAGACGAGACCAACAATGGCCAACAACGACTGGCTTCCAAATTGCAACATCCCGCCCGTCACGCCAAGAGCGTTCACGGCGAGCGAGGCGAAGACCCCCGGCGAGGACGACACCGATGAAGCCACCCACCATGTGGACGCCGACCACGTCGAGTGCGTCGTGGTAGTGCAGTCGGTCCTTGAGGCGCACCGCCAGATAAAAGAGCAGTCCAGCACCACCGCCTATCACGAGCGATGCCCAGGTCGGCACGTAACGGGCCTCCGGCCTGATGGCGGCGAGACCGGCCACCGCGCCGGAGGCGAGACCGAAGCCCGACGGCTTACGACGGACGAGTGCCGTTGACGTAAGCATCCACGCGGTGTCGCCGGCGCTCACGTGCATCGGACCTCCCTAAGCCCGACCAATTGGATTCGTTTGGAGCCTGACAAATCAACCTACGCGATTTCAGTCGCAAAAGTGACAACTTGGTCGCATCGCACTATCTGCAGTGCGATGCTTAAGCGCCATGGCAGCAACTAGTTGTCAGCCCATGTATGTCTTCGAATGTCTTCTGGCCAAGAGTTAAACTGTTTCGGGAATAGTCAGTAAAAGTTCGTTGTGGAATTGATGCGCATGAGCGTACTCAACGACTCTCATTTCTGCCTAGTTCTCGAATCACGAACGCTCGTTGTTCATCGAAGGCGAGTTTGCTAAGGCGTGCGTTAGGTGCGACCGTGTCATACCCATGGAATGTGCCCGCGACGAGTCGGAGATCCACTGAGACGCCAGCATTCAACAATCGCAGCGCAAAATGCAATGCCTCATCCCGCAAGGGATCTTCTTCAGCCACCAGTACGTACGTAACCGGTAAACCCGAAAGATCGTCCGACCTCATCGGAGACGCGTAGCGCGAC
>DATCEX010000052.1:0-10145 GCA_036509795.1 Acidimicrobiales bacterium | reverse complement strand
TCTTGAGGCCTTTGGCCCGCAGACGGCGGGCCATCTGCTTCTGGGTTTGGGTCATGTGAACAGTCACTGGCAATCTCCTCGGTCAGGGCAACAAGCGTTGCCGATTTACCGAATCGTTGCGGTGACCCCTTGAAACCGCCGTTATTTTCCGAAATGAAACTTCATCGTGGACAAATTGCCAAAATGAGTACACGCATGATTCTGGGAGAATAAAGTGTCCCAGACGACCGTTGCAATTGATCTGGTTGACCATTCAAGTTTTTTCCGTGTACTCGATTTGCCAAAGTTCCGGGGCCGCCTCAGTACAGGCTGCCTCCATCGACGCCTGCGTTCTCGGATTCAGCGATTTGGGTAATGCACTTATTGTGGATCGACGCATCGCGACTTCCCAATGATAACGGTGCGTAATCCCAGTGATGTGACATTCATTTCCCCAACGACTGCGTGACGATGTCCCCGATGTTGTCTCCCCAGACATGCAATCCACTGTCGATCGTGCGCAAAGTAACAGTAACTCCAGATTGGCAATTTACGTATCGAGTGATTGAATACCCTTGGTTCGGCACATCGGTAGGTCCTTGCTTGCATTTGTCAATGTTCGCCCATCGCTGAGCTGATTCAGGCGCGGAGAGTACTGTGATCGGCCCGCCGGTACCAGCGAAGGTTCCCCCGTTGTAGGGGATCACTGGATCAGCCGTGCCGTGGATCTCGTAGACGTTGAGTGCACGTGATGGCGTGCATCCGGGACTTATCGGAGAAGGTAATTCGCCCTCGACCGGCACGATCAGGCTCAATCGATCGGCAAGGCGGCACCCCAGAAGTTGGACCATCATTGCTCCGTTGGAGTAGCCGGTACCGGCGACGCGCTGGACGTTATATGCGACGAGAGGCCGAAGAGCGTTGAGAACAGCCGAGGTGTAAGCAATATCGTCGATGTTCGCGCGTCGTGCGGAATTGTTTCCAGTTCCTTCGTCAAAAATGTGGGCGTAACCCTGAAGAAATGCGACAACATCACCTGTCTGGTTCGCGACCTGTTCGAAGTCGGTCTTGGATATCGTAATGCTCGCGGTATCGCCAGCGCCGGGAAATACCAATATCAGAGGCCGATCAGCAACGGGCTTTCCTGGCGGAATGTGCACGATGTAGAACCGTGAGAGACCATTCAAGGAGAACGCTTCGGGGTGGTCACCTGGACCGAGTAGGACTTGAGTGTGGCTTGTAGTGAGTGTTAATGAGGCGCTCCGACTGGCGGTGCTGGGCAACGCGACCAGAGCTAACGTTGTTAAACTTATCCCAAGGATTTCGGCGACACGCTTGGCATTGAACGACACGTTCGTTATCTTAGATTGGTTTTTTAAAAGTAAGACAAGGGCTGTCGGCGAAGTTTGGACTGTTTTCGCTTTCCAGAATCGCACTTCCTTTGATTCAACATTCGCAGCGGCCGCCCTCCAACATACCGATACGCAAGATACTTCTTCTGGGAAAATTGGTGAGCATCATTGCTCTCTAGGGAGCCATCTCCAAGGCTTGAAAGCGATGGCGAAATTGTGTGCGCGAGATGAAATTCGCTAGAAGGGCTGTGACGTTGAATAAGCGCTTTAGTCTCGGGGAAGAGTCGAGACACCGACCCAGTGGATTCAGTTGCTGATTGCGAGTAATTGTCGTCACATGGTGCGAGAGTCTCAACTGCAATTGGAGGTTGGATTGTGAATCCACTTGTCGTCGAAATGGCGATTCCGGGGGTTATGCCGAGTTCGTGATTATGCCGAGGAGCGCGTCAAAGACCAGTAAGTAGTTGGAAACCCCGAAATAAAAATCGGCATAATCCGGTGACGTTGTTCGAGACTTTCTTTGGAAACCACCAAAGAAAGCGGGTCAATACGAAGAAACCCATAACTGTGCGAATGGCGGGGTCGTTGGCCCCTTATGCCGCTGGCTATAGAGAGCATCTCGCCAGACAAGGTTATCGATCAACCACCACGAAACATCTGTGCCTAATGGCACAGATCAGCCGGTGGCTCACGAGCCGCGGCCTGGATACGGACAGCCTCACCTTGGCGGGCCTGGAGGAGTTTTCTTCCTGGAGGGAAGATTCTGGCTACGTCACTTCACTATCGATCCATAGTGCTGCCCTGCTGTGTGACTACTTGGTCGGTGTTGGAGTAATCACGCGTGTCGGCGTCGTGGTCGCCGAGCGCCCCTTTGACGAAGTCGTGCTTCGCTACCGGCGCTACCTCAATGACGAGCGGGGCTTATCGGCGTCGAGCGTCGCTCAATACGTTAAGGCGTCTGGCCATTTCCTGCAGTGGCTATACCTCCACGGTGATGTTGAGTTGCGAAATCTGAATGCCGACATTCTCAATCAGTTCATATTCGCGACGTCCCAGCGGGTGAAGACCACTACCGCCGGACGAACGATTGCGACGCTGCGCTCGCTGCTGTGGTTCTTCTATCTCGAAGGAATAACGCCGACGGCACTGGCGCCCGCAGTCCTGAGCGTGGCACCGTGGCGTCAGAGCGAACTCCCCAAGGCGCTCGATGCGAAGCACGTCGTTCGTCTGTTGAAGAGTTGTGATCGTCGCACAGCATCTGGTCGTCGAGACTTTGCCATCTTGATGTTGTTGTCGCGTCTTGGTCTACGAGCCCGTGAAGTCGCCGGACTGCAGCTGAACGATATCGACTGGCGCCAGGGTGAACTTGTTGTTCGAGGCAAGGGCCATCGAGAGGACCGGCTCCCGCTCCCGAGAGACGTGGGCGAGGCCCTCGTTACCTGGTTGGAACGAGGTCGACCGCGCTGCGCGTGCCGTTCGGTGTTCGTTCGGGCGTGTGTGCCATTTCGCGAGATCTCCGCGAGCGGTGTTTCAGCCATTGTCAGGCGAGCTTGTGGTCGAATCGGACTGTCACCCGTCGGTGCTCACTGTCTACGACACACCACGGCCACTCGAATACTGCAAGCCGGAGGAAGCTTGGCCGAAGTCGCACAAGTCCTTCGCCATCGTTCCCAACAGACGACGGCGCACTACGCAAAAGTGGATCGACTGGCGCTCGTGGCCGTGGTTCGCTCGTGGCCGGGAGGCGGCGCATGACCAGTCTTCGTCAACACGCCGATGAGTATCTGAGAGTCCGGCGAGCACTCGGCTTTAAGTTGAGGAGCGAAGGTTTCTTGCTCGCCAGTTTTGTTGCGTTCGCCGATCAGTCCGGCGCGCAACTCATAACGACGGAACTGGTGATGATCTGGACTCTGCAAGCCGTGGATGCCGACCTCCACAATTTGGCTAAACGAATGCGAGTGGTTCGATCCTTCGCGCGCTATTTATACGCGATAGATCCTCGAAACCAAGTCCCCCCGGACGATCTATGTCCCGGTCGGGGGCACCGACCCGCTCCCTACATTTACAGCGACGCGCAGATTGCGGTGTTGATGCACGGCGCGAGGAGTCTTGACGCACCGCTTCTCGCCATCACTCTGGAAACACTGATTGGTTTGTTGGCGGCTACGGGATTGCGAATTGGCGAAGCCATTGCGCTCGACCGTGGCGATGTCAGTTGGGACGAGAGTCTGTTGAGCGTGCGTGATGCCAAATATAGACAGTCTCGAGAAGTTCTATTGCACCCGACTACGGTCGCAGCACTGAGGCGCTTCGTTAGCGAACGAGACCAACTCATCCGACGGTGGATCAGAGCGTCTTTGTCTCGACGCGAGGTACTCGGATTAACTACAGCACTGTTCGCCAAGCTTTTTGCGAACTACGCCGCCGCGTTTTTGTGGAACAAGCGGCGCGGTGCGCGCACATCCATGACCTCCGACACACTTTTGCCGTCAACACGTTGTTGAGTTGGTATCGCGATGGAGGTGATCTTGCTGCGCGCACGCCGTTGCTGTCTACCTATCTTGGCCACGTCAATCCGGCTAGCACGTACTGGTATCTGTCGGCGGTGCCGGAGTTGTTGTCGCTGGCGGCGCAACGTCAGGGGCGCGCTCTCACCATCGAGGAGCAGTCATGAGCACGGTCGCCCTGACGCTAGAGGCGTTCTTCACCGATCGGCTCATTAATCAGCGTCAAGCTAGCGCACACACCGTGGCCGCGTATCGAGACACGTTTCGTCTGCTGCTCGCTTTCGTGCATGAGCGCTGCGGGACAACGCCCAGCGCGCTCGACCTTGGTGACCTCGACGCTGCGCTGATCGGGGCGTTTCTGGACTATCTTGAGCACGAGCGACACAATGGCGTGCGCACGCGCAACGCTCGACTGGCTGCCGTCCACTCATTTTTCCGGTTCGCCGCGCTGAGTCATCCCGAACACGCGTCCCTGATACAACGGGTTCTGGCGATTCCCACCAAGCGCGGCAGTCGAACCGATGTCTCATTTCTCGACCGAAACGAGATTGTCGCACTGTTGGCCGCACCGGATCAGACCCGATGGATCGGTCGTCGTGATTACGCCTTGCTCGTCACGGCCATCCAGACCGGGCTGCGAGTATCGGAACTTACGGGGCTTTGTCGCGAGGACGTCGTCCTGGAGAAAGGTGCACACGTTCGTTGCCTTGGAAAGGGCCGAAAGGCACGCTGCACTCCGCTCGGCGCCGACACAGTCGTCGTAATGCGGAGGTGGATGGATGAACAAGGAGGTGGACCACGAGATCCGCTATTTCCTATGAGTCGAGGGCGACCGCTCAGCCGTGACGCAATAGCGCTGGTCGTGTCGAGGCACACGAAGACCGCTCTAGGGACATGCCCGTCGCTCAAGCACAAAACGGTGTCTCCGCACGTACTGCGACACACGACTGCCATGACCTTGCTGCAGAGCGGCAACGACGTCGCAATCATTGCAATGTGGCTCGGCCACGAATCAATTGAGACATCCCAAATTTACATCCACGCCGATCTCTCGATCAAAGAGGCACTTCGGATATGCGCGGGGTCTGAGGGATCTGGTCTGAGCGTGGCATTGAACAAAAGAAAGGCGGGGGCTCTGCAAGTCTGTTGGTACTTGACGCCGACAGATTGGAAGAACCCCCGTGGAAACAGACCCTACCCGCATGTGCGAGATGCTCGTCGACTTACTCGACGTGAACATCCTGGGCGTCGAGAGTCGGCACCGAGAATTCGTCACCGTCCACTTCGAATGTCGGCGGGTCGTGGTGGGTTGTCCAGAGTGCGGGGTGCTGGCCCAGGTGAAGGATCGTCGGCGGATTGAATTGGTGGATCTGCCGATGAACGGACGTCCGACGAGGGTCGTGTGGCACAAACGACGGTTCTTCTGCCCCGACGAACTCTGTCCCACGGGTCACGGAGTGAAGTCGATACCCGCATGGGCTTTCCCCGCCTGCTCGTCACCGACCGCGCGGGTCGCTGGCTGACTCGACAGATTGGCGAGAACGGCCGCAGCGTGCAAGAGATCGCGAACGAACTCGGCTGTGACTGGCACACCGTCAACGACACCCTCCTCGCCTACGGCGAGGCCCTCGTGGACGACGACCCCACACGTTTCGGTCTCGTCGAGGCGCTGGGTCTCGATGAGGTGCTCTTCGTGTCTTCGTGCGCGAGGGCGAGTACCGGCGCCAGTGTTTCTCCACCCAGATCGTTGACGTCGAGTGCGGACAACTCCTCGACGTCGTGCCTGGTCGAAGTGGGGCCGCGCCCAGCGCCTGGCTCCAGGCCCAAGGGGAGGAGTGGCTCGCCCACGTGCGCTACGCGACCCTGGACCTCTCGGGCCTACCGCAGCGTCTTTGACAAGACCGTGCCGCGAGCCACCCAGGTGGCCGATCCGTTTCACGTCATAAAGTTGGCCAACTTGAAGCTCGACGAGTGTCGTCGACGAGTGCAGAACGAACTCTTCGGACACCGCGGGCGCAAGCACGATTCTCTCTACCGAGCCCGACTGCTGCTCACCAAGGCCGACGAACGACTGAGCGACAACGGTCGCGAGAAGTTGATGGGGCTGCTCAACGCCGGCGACCCCAAAGGTGAGGTGTTCGCCACCTGGCGGGCCAAGGAACTGGTGCGCGGACTCTACGACCACCACGATCCCGACCTCGCACTCGAGTTCGTGCAACGTCTCGGCAACGATCTCCAGGAATCCGAACTGCCCGAAGAGGCACGCAGTCTGGGACGCACACTCCTGCGCTGGAAGGACCAGATCGCCGCCTGGCACGAGGCCCACGTGAGCAATGGTCCGACCGAAGCAGCGATTCTCTGGAGCGCTCAGAACCGTGTCCACGACGTCGCTTACCGATGACTTGGACCGTGTCGGGGACATGTTCTCTGGAGCGCGTCTCCGACATCCACCACGTAGCTCTGTCGATGGACTAAACAGTTGCTTCCTATTGGCCCGCGCTTCGTCGGTCGTGCGACGGAGGTCCAGGTGCGAGTGCAACGAGTGGTGATGCCCGTGACGGGTGCGCAGTCGTGGACGGTCGTCGATGACGAGTTGGTCACCGTGGCGCCAGCCGAGGCCTACCTCGCTCACCTCGCCGCCATTGAACGCTCGCCGAACACTGTGAGGGCCTACGCGCACGGACTGCGACTGTGGTTCGAGTTCCTCAACACGAGGTCGTTCGTCTGGGACCAGATTGGGGTCGAGGAGGTCTCGCGTTTCATCGCGTGGTTGCGGGCCCCCGCTGACAACGTGATCGTGTTCGATGATCGCTCGTCACGGCGCAGCGAGTCCACCGTGAATCGTCATCTCGCCTCGGTGTTTGGTCTCTACGACTTTCACCACCGCTCGGGGGTCGCGGTCGCGTCGAACCTCGTCGCGTGGCGGCGAGTGTCGCGCGGTGCCTACAAGCCGTTCCTCCATCACGTCAGCGCCGGTCGGCCCATCGCGACGCGCCCGGTGAGGCTGCGGACCCCACGCCGGCTGCCGAGGACGATCGAACCGACCGAGGTTACGGTGATCCTTGACGCCTGTGACCGGTTGCGGGACCGCTTCTTGTTCGCCTTGCTCGCCGAGACCGGGATGCGTGTTGGTCAGGCACTCGGGTTGCGACACGAGGACTTTGTGAGCCGGGATCGCCGGGTGGTCATCGTCCCGCGCGACGACAACGTGAATGGTGCGCGCGCCAAATGCCGGGCGCCGGTCGAGCTTCCAATCTCGGCTCAACTCGTGCGTCTCTACAGCGAGTACATGCACGTCGAATATGGAGCCCTCGACTCGGACTACGTGTTCGTGAATCTCTGGTCGGCGCCGCGTGGTCGACCCATGCGTTACGACGCGGTCGCGAAGCTGGTGGCGCGCCTTCGCGCTCGCACGGGTATCGAGTTCAGCCCACATACCCTTCGCCACACTCGCGCCACCGAGCTCATCCGATCCGGCACGCCGATCGAGGTGGTCTCCAAGCTCCTTACGCACCGCTCGGTCACCACCACGAGCTCGACCTACGTGCACCTTGACACCGAGGACCTGCGCGTCGCTCTGGAGAGGGCTGGCGCGTGGCCAGGTCCGTCGTGAGCGCCACGGCGCGTCCGCTACCCGAAAGCGGTCACCTCGCTGCACTCTTTGCCGCCGTCCGCCCGGAGTTCCGCGGTGAGGTTCTGCGAGCGCACCCCGATGACCCGGTCTTCGGCCGCGGCCGGTGCGGGGTGACGAGCTGTGAGCGCACCGCGTGGACCCGCAAACTGTGCAGCGGCCACTACCAGCGTTGGTTTCAGCACGGGCGAGAAGAGCTTGAGACGTTTCGCGCGACGACGGGTCCAATCAGGGAGCGAAAGGGCGGCGAACTGCTTGGTGCGTTCGACCTGCGCGCCCTATCCGCCCAGGGCCGTCTCGAAGTTGGCTACGTTCTCCAGCGCCGCCACGACGACCGTGGAGTGCGGGTCGTTCCCCTGGTCGTGCGCCACCTCGTGCAGATGCTCGTCGACTCGGCGGTCACCTCGCTGCTCGAGTTCCCGCTCGAGCACTGGCTGGATGAAGCCGCCGCGCGGGGCTGGCACGATCCCACCACCTCGATGATCCGCTACGCCTATCGTGAGCTGACCGACCTGGGTGGAATCGACCTCGAAGCCGAGTACGCCTCGGACGTCTGGGTCGCGAAGCGGCTCGGCATCGCAAGGGCCCGCGCGCCCTACCAAATCCGATTCGACCAGATCACCCAGACCTGGCTACGAGTAGCGGTGAAGCGATGGGTGCGTCACCGACTCGGTTCTGGCAAGAGCTTCGGAACCGCCGGCGTCGACGTCCGCTTAATGGTGTGGTTCAGCGAGTTCCTCGCCACGCGCCATCCGAACGCGAAGGACGAGACGTCACTGCGCCGCCGTGACCTCGAGGCCTACCTCGGACACCTCGTCGCCTCGCCTCTCACTCGCCACACGGTTAGCACCTACATCATCTGTGCGCGCACCTTTCTCGAGGCCTGCCAACGCCACAACTGGCTCGCGGGACTGGCCGGCGAGGTCGCGATCTACAACGACGACCTCCCGCGCCGACCCCAGCCGCTGCCGCGCTACATTCCCGAGTTCGTCATGCACCAGATAGAAGCGCCGGACAACCTCGACCAGCTTCCCGATCACAGCACCCGGGCACTCGTCGTGGTGCTCATTGAGACCGGACTGCGAGCCAACGACGCCTGCGCGCTGTCCTTTGATTCTCTGGTCAGCGACAGTGGTGGTGGGCCGTGCCTGCGGTTCTTCAATGCGAAGATGCGCGCCGACCAGCTCATCCCACTCAGCGCTGCCGGCGCCGCCGCAGTGCGAGACCAGCAAGCCCATCTTCGACTCCGCTGGCCGAATGGTCCACGGGTGCTCTTTCCGGCACCGATCGCGAACCCCGATGGAGACCAGCCCTTCAACTACGCGACCCTGCGCGGACGCCTCGTCGCCTGGCAGGAGAAGATCGATCTGCGCGACGAAACTGGCCGTCCGATTCGTGTCAGTGCCCACAGGTTTCGACATACTCTGGGCACCCGCCTCATCAACCAGGGAGTCCCTCAACACGTCGTGCAACGTCTGCTCGGCCACGTCAGTCCCCAGATGACCGCCCGCTACGCGACGCTGCACGACTCGACGATCCGCGAGGCCTTTGACGCATACTGGTCTCAGCGGATCAACGTCCTCGGTGAACAGATCGGCTTCGACCCGCACGCGTCGACGGCTGATGCGGAATGGACCAAGCACAACCTCGCGCGCATCCAAGCGAGCCTGCCGAACGGCTACTGCGGCCGGCCGCCTTAACAGGACTGCCCTCATCCCAACGCCTGTCTCACCTGCCCGGACTTCCAGACGACCCCGGATTTCCTCGAGATTCATCGGCGCCAGCACACTGAGACGCGTCAGCTCGTCGCCTCTGCTGACGCCGACGGACGCTTCCGTCTCGCCGCCAACCACCGCCGAGTGCTCGAAAACCTCGAGCACGTCATCACCGCTCTCGAAGCGACGAAGGAACCCTCTACATGACTACGCCCCCGACGACATCCGCGCTTGCCAAGGTCACCGAGGCACGGGTGACTGAGACAAGACGCAGGGCTGAAGAGGCAATCCGTGAACTCGACAGGCAGGGCTGGCCGGTCACCTTCGCGAGCGTCGCCGGGGCCGCCTCGGTGTCGCGTTCCTGGCTCTATCGCGAACCCGATATTCGCGCCGAGATCGACCGATTACGAGCTCGCCAAGGCGACGACACGATGCCAACGGTCGAACGGGCTTCAGCCGACTCCACGAAGCGGCAGCGCGAGGCCCTGCTCGACCAGCTGACCATCCTCAAAGAGGAGAATCGTCGACTGCGCGAAGAAGTCGCTCGCGCTTACGGACAGCAGCGGGCGTCAGCCTGGTGACACCGTCAAGGACATGTCCACCACGTAGACGTCTTGATAACACCGGTTGCGAGCAGGGGCACTCCAGATAACAGCGAACAACTTGATCAAGAGAGTGAAGCGGGTGGCTTTCGGCTTCAAGAACTTTCGCAACTACCGAGTGAGGTCCCTGCTTTACGCCGGCAAGCCCGACTGGTCACCGCTGCCAACACTCACACCCCGTTGATCTGCGAAGAGCCAAATATCCTAAGGTCTTGCGCGGACGTCCGTTGAGACTCCGCTGGATTCGCTGAAGGTCTTTCTTCGAGTGCTTCGAGAGGTCGGTGCCCTTGGGCATGTATTGACGCAGGAGCCCGTTCGTGTTCTCATTGGATCCGCGTTGCCACGGTGAGTGCGGATCA
>DATCEX010000051.1:0-14994 GCA_036509795.1 Acidimicrobiales bacterium | reverse complement strand
GGCTTCGCAACTGACGGCCGCAGGATCGAGCCCCGTTGTAGAAGATGCTTCGCCCCGGCAGCGACAATGACGTCGTGTCGATCAGCAAGGCCGGGAATACGAGTCGGATCATCGGCCTTGCTGCGCATGTCACGTCGCACGGTGCGCGTCACGAAGAAGGCGACGATAGCGGTGACGGCGAAGACCAGTGACGTCGCCAACCAGTAGAGCCACGCCGGACCGACCGGCGTGCGCCACGAGACCGACGGGTCACTCGTGTGCGCAAAGGCCGAGAGCGCGCCCGCGACGTGGTGCGTCGGGAATCCGTGGCCCGAGAGCAGCGCGCTCAGCAGCCCTCCCGCAGCCAACGTGAAGAAAAGTCCAAAAGCTCCGGCGATGACAATAAACCACACGTTGTCGTCGTCGTGGCGTCGCGGTCCCACTATGTCATCATTCGTTGATTTGTGTCAAACAAAGCCAACTCGCCCGGTGTGCAGATATGGCGAACGACGAAGGACCGCTCGCCCACGCGCCAGAGCCCTTCGCCTCGCGCCAGACTCGGGAGCTGGTCGATCTCGGTCGAAGACAGACCCAGCGCCGCGCCGGTCTTCACGTCTTCGCCCGACTCTTGGGCGTAGATGATCTTGGTGGAGCAGTCCGCCAACAGGCCCAAGGCGAGATTGCGCGCTTCAGAGTCTCTTTCGCCCACGGCGTCAAGGTCCGAGAGTCGATGGATCACCATCAGGTTGGCAATCCCGAGGGCCCGACTGAGCTTCCACTGGCTCTGCATGCGCGCGAGCAGCGCCGGTTGCTTCAGCACGCGCCACGCTTCGTCGTAGATCACCCATCGCTGTCCGCCGGCGGGGTCTTGCAAGGCCGCCTCCATCCACGAACTCGCGCACGTCATCACCAGACCGATCTTGGCGTCCGAACCTTGTATACGACTGAGGTCGAGACTCACCATGGGGAGAGTCGCGTCAAAGTGCACGGTGGAGGGCCCGTCAAACAGTCCTCCCAGGTCGCCGCCGACGAGGCGATTGAGCGCGTGCCCAACGTCACGCCCGTCGTCCAACAACTGTGCGCGATTTGAACCGATCACGTCGCCCGGTGGATCGAACAACGCTGATACCACCTGCGGCAACGTCGCCACGGAATTCGTTATCACCGCCTCGTCGAGCGCCGCGTAGAGCGCCGTGGACTCCACCGGTCCCATCAGTCGAGCGAGCGCGGCCTCGGTGATTGATCGCAACAGTTCGCGGCGACGCTGTCGCACCATCTGCGCCCACGCCGCGTCCGACAGCGTGACCTGATCGCCATCGGGATTCGTCAGGTACGCAGGACGCGGACCTTCGTCGAGGGGATTGAGTCGCGCCGCAACGCCGTCACCCAAGGCAATCGCTTGGCCGCCGACACTGCGACTGACGGCTGTCCATTCCCCCTTGGGGTCGCCGGGCACGTAACACTTTCGCCCGAAGGCGATCGAGCGGGTCGCGATCGATTTGGCGAGCGTGCTCTTGCCACGACCAACGACACCCGCGAGCAGACAGTTCGGATTAGTGAGAACTCCCAATCGGTAGAGCACCCAAGGGTCGTAGACGAAGCCCGCGCCACTCCACGCGTCTTGACCGATCAGGATGCCTTCACTCCCGAGACCGCTCTCGGCGAGAAAGGGGTACGCGCCGGCCAAGACCTCGCTCGTTGCTCGGTGTGGCTCAACCTTCAACCTTCGATACGTACGCAGCGCACGCTCCCCGAGTTCGCCATTCCTCGGCAGATACGCAGCTGCTTTAGCCTCGAGTTGAAGTTGACGTTTGGCCTCCCTCAGTTGCTCGTGCGCTGCTACCCGATCCGCTCCGGAAATCTGCGCCGCCGCGCGCGCCATCCCTCGTCGAACCCGTCGCGGAGTGTTCGCAGCGCTGTACAACGTGGCACCGAGAGAATTTCCCCCGTCCAGGATCGCCGCTGTGGGCTCAATTTCCCCCTCGCGGGGTGTTGGTACTCCCAATCCACCAGGGGTTTTGCGCGAAACCACCGACGGCGTCACGGCGCTACGTGTTCGTGCGTTAACGAATGGCGGGTACGGCGGGAGTTGAATCCTCGCCGGCGCGGCGACGGGTTGATCTTCTTGGCTCGTCACGCGCCACCCCAACTCGTCGCCGTCGTGAACACGGTGATCGTCATCGACAGTGACGTGAAGATGCTTCGCACGATTCCCGGATGAAACATGGCCACTATCAACACCAGATCAACGATGCCCACGACCACCAGTTGAACCACCGTGGTGCGCTTCGGTCTGGTCGACGAGTACGACGACGCGGAGCGACGGACCCGCGGGACTCCACGTCGCGCAACCCGTCGAACCGGTAGCTCAGGTATCACTCGTTCACCTCCGTCAGTGGGAATCTCGCGGCGATCAGAGCGGTGGCGCGCAGATACGCAACTGCCGTGTCGGGTTGCAGCTCTGCGAGCACGATCCGATCGCCAAGGTCGAGGTGATCGTCGTGGTTGACGATGAGGACGCCACCGCACACGACGCGAAGCCACTCGGTCATCGACGTGAGATTGACGTCGCGGCGATCCGCGGCGCTGCTACGTTGACGACCGGGTGCGACGACGACCACGGACCCCGCGACCAACGGGGCGAACCTGCCGTCGGCAACGGCGGACCAATCGTCGGGGTCGGGCCGATAACTGAGGGGCTGACCGGCGAGCGCGCTCACCATCTCAATGGTCAGCTCGAGCGCGTCGTAGGCGAACTCTGTCGCCAGGACCAGCGTGCTCGCGCTCTCGAGCGCCGCGACGGCGACCGGGCCGTTGGCCTTAGCGCCCACGTCGGAGACCACGATTTCACCGGCGTGTCGTAGCAGCGCGATGCCAGCGGCAAACTCGGCTGGTGTAAGGCAGTCCTGGTCGGCGGGACTGCTCAGACTTCGCAGCACCCGCAGACCGTTCACCACGTCGACGTAGGGCGCGAGCGCGGACCACTCGGGCAGCACGTCACCATCAAGAGCTCGGGCGCAGAGTTCTCGAAAGGGTCGCGTCGAAGGATCCTCTGACGACACCACGCGACGACGCAAGGTGCCGAGCTGCGTGGTCGCGTCGAGCACGCTCACGATCTCCCCACGAAGTTCGGCGAAACAGAGGGCGAGCATCGCCGCCGCCGTGGTCTTACCCGTGCCCCCTTTCGGGCCGGCCACGACGACGTGATGGGACCCCGGCACTCGCGCGAGGCGCGGCTTCGATATCGCCATCTCGAGATCCTTGATTTCGTTGTGCGGAGTGGGGCTGTCTTTACGACGTGGCAATTGAATGAACCTCTCTCCCTAGAAAACGCTGCGCCCGAGCGGCAGCGCCGCGACAACGAAGCTCTGCGACTGGCGTCCGTAGAGCACACGGGTTTCACAGCCCGACTGACCGGCGGCGCGTTCAATCAGCGCGACGGCTTGGGTCAGTCCCTCTTCGCTGCTCGAGGTGACCGTGACGAAGCCACTGAACTCAACATCGGCATGGCCACCAATGAGGGCCTGCTCGCGTTGCAGCAAGTCTTGGTACTCCTGGACGTCGGAGAGGTCTTGAATCTGGCCAACCTTGGCCTTGTGACCGGCGTCGGTAATCGCTTCGGTTTTCTCCTTTCGCAGGGCCCGCAGCGCCTCGGCCGTGCCGATCGGCCGCGCTACCAGTGACAGGGATTTGCGAATATCGGGCGCGAAGACGAGCGCGTGCAGGAAATGCGCGGCGACCTCGATTCGCGGCCACTCGCTGATCCAGAGCACACTCGAGTACCCCGAATCGTGACGGAGATACGACCAGTGCTCCGAGACGGCGACCGGTCCCGCCGTTCGCAGTCTCGCCCCCGGATGCTCAACTCCCAGTTCGCTCGCGGGATCGTAGGCCTGGCGGATGAGCGTCGCGATCTCGGCTTCAGTGAGCCAGTCGTCCACGCGTAGGCCGGCCGCGCGAAGCCCCTGTTCGAGGACGGTCATGTCAACGCGCAGCACGTGGGCGGCGCCCTTCACTCCGCGCCCGGCCGCGCGAATGGCCGACGCGGCCTTCTTCATGTCGAGAGTGAGCGTGAGTGTCGTGCGATGCGTCGACGAGCCGAAGGATGACTGCGCGAGCAGGGCCCGGTACTGCTCGTTGGACCAGTCGGCCGCGTGCGTGGCGTGCTCCTCGAACCACTGAGCGACCTTCGTGCCGGGGTCGGGAATTGTTGACTCGAGGATCTGTAACACCGCGCACGTCCCCGTTTGGGCCACGGACGCGAGCACACGCCCCCACGCCGACACGCGTTGTACTTGATCGCTCGGCGCGAGTAACACGTAGGCCGAGTGCGACACCGCGAGAATCGCCGAGAGCGTTTGACGATGGGGGTCGTGCACCAGACACGTTCTTGTGTCGGGATCGTTGAAGAAGCGCAGTGGTGCCGCGTCACCCGGCAGGGCCATCGTCCCCGCCGGACGTGGCGACGTCACGCGCATCCGGTACTCGGTCTGCTTCGCCGATACGCGGGTCGTCCAGTGCAGTAGGAAGGGCAACCATTCGACGACTGGCTCGCCCTTGCGCGTGACGAAGGCACTGGCTAGGAACAACATCCAGAGCGGACCCGTGACGAGCAGACCGAACCCGCCACCCACAAGGAGGCCGACCAGCATCGTCACGAACGAAAGGCCAATGGCGCCACAGCGCAGGGCCGAAAAGCCGAGCATTATTCCGCGCGTGGGACGTCGGGCGAATCGCACCGTCGAGGGACCTGTGATCGTAGTCACGACCTATTCCGTTGGCGGATCGGGCGGCGCGATGGGGAACGGCGGCGGTTGAGATGGGGGATCTACCGCCGCACGGAGTGGTGCAGGCGGCGGCGCCTGACTAAATGACGCGGGAGAAACGGGAGCATCGAAATTGCGAGTCTGCGGACTGGGGGTCGGAGGAGTAATTGAGCTGCCGGATGAACTCGGTGTCGGGTCTTGCCCGGTGCGAGATGGACCCTCAGCGCGCGGGACAACAGGTGATCCACTCGCGCCACTACCAGTTGTCTCACCAACCGTCGCACCCGATGCGACTCCACTTTTTGCGGCGCCCGAGGCTATTCTTCGCACTCCGTCGCCAGCCTTCGCCGCGCCAGCAACGACGCCACCGCCGACGACGCCGGCCGCACCGGCCGCGGACGTCCCGGCCCTCGTGGACGTCGCAACTTCACCGCCAATCGGACCGAGTCCGGAACCGGGCGGCGGTGCTACCGAACCCGAGCGGTGTCCCCCGAGCATCATCGCCGAGTACTTCATTTGCGCGGCTTTCTGGGGAACGCCCACCACGGTCGACGCACCCGCACTGGCGTGCGACGCCGACTGGGCCATTGTCGCGACGTGGTCGCCGGTGAAGTGCACGAGGCGTAGCGCCATCCACGGCGAAAAGCCGGCGACGAGGAGAATCAACAGGCCAGTGATCTCCTGGGTGATCATCGTGAGCGGCGAAGCGCCGATCGGTGAGCCCAAACCTCCGAGCACGCCAAGCCCAATAACGAAGATGATGATCAGGATCAGTTTTGAAAAGACCAGCGCGAGCATCGCTTCGAGCCATTTACGCACCCACCCTCTTGAGAAATCGGCCACTCCCCCGGCGAAGGCGATCGGCGCAAAGATCGCGGTAATGATGATGAGCATCTTTCTGATAACGAGAGCGAACCAGACAATGGCGACTGCGACGATTGTCACGAGCGACAGGATCAAGACAGTGGCGGGACTCGCCAACGCCGTGGTGAAGAAGGCGCCGCCGATGATCTTCGTACCCAGTGACGCGATGGTGCCACCCGTCGCCGTCTTCACTACCCCGACGCAGAGTTGGTCCACCGCCGCGAGTAGAACATTCAGACTCACCAAAGTGACCGCGCACCCTACCGTCGCGATAACGAGACCGCGCAGGGCTCGCCCGACGCCGCCCGCGTCGCGGCGTAGCGCCGACACCACCATCTGAAGGACGAAGAGTCCGAGGCAGAGCACGGCCGCGATGGACACCACGATGCCGAGGTCGAGTTCGAAGTTGGCGCCACCGAGTGAGACCGTCGTCGACGAGGAGAGCTGCTGCCAGAGCCAGTTGATCGCCGAGTCGGCGGTGTTCCCGAAGGCCGACGCGACGCTGCCAAACACCGATGTCGTGACGCTGCTGCCGATGCGACCAATCAGTTTTACGCCGTCACAGATTGGATTCAGCGAGTTACACACTCAGTTCACCGTCCAGTTGTTGACGGCGACGGCGCCGTAACCGGGGTGCCACGACGCACCGCCGAGCGTGAGGGCGAAGAAGATCGACTCGACGACTGGTGCGCGACCCGATGTCGTCACCTTGAGGGTTCCCGAGACGTCGTACATCACCATCAGCGGATCGACCGGCTGCCAACCCGTGCTCAACATCTGCGTCCAGATCGGGCTGACCGAGATCACGAGGCCGCTCACGCGCCAATGCGTTCGCGAGGCGGCCATCGTTGCCCACTGCGTCTTCGTGGGCACCACGGCGGGTCTCGCCGCGAGTGAGCCAGGAAGGATCTTCAAGTTCGCCGTAGCGAGAATGTTCGCGAGCGTGTTGGGTGCGTTGTTGTAACTCGCCCAGGCGAGAAGCTCCCTCCTCGTGGAACTGGCGAAGTCGACATCCAAGAGTTCCTGCGTGAACGCCAGGGCGTACATCGACGGCAGCGACGAGTCCGCCTTGTCGATCGGCGGAAAGGCCGCACAGGTGGCGGCCTCAGGAAATCTCGCTGCCTGTGACGAAGTGAAGCTTCCGGAGTTCTGGTTTTGCGCCATGATCGCGTTCGCCGCTCGCTCGACCGCCGTCTGTGGCGGGGTGACGCGCAGTGGGTGGTACGTGGGCGACGCGGGTAAAGCGCTATGGGTGTGGGCAAGACTCGTCTGCCCGGACACTCTCTTGATCGGTGACTCCGACGGAGGCCTCAGTGCTAGGAGCACCACTACGACGAACACCACTACTAACGGAGCCGCCACCAACAACTTCATGCGAACGGATCGCCGGGCGCCCATCAGCTGAGGCTCGATCCGAGGTTGTAGAACGTGTTGATCAATAGGTCCGAGCCACCAATGAGTAGCGCCGCGGCGAGGCACACGAGCAGACCCATCTTTCCCCTCGTCGACCACTGCGGATTGGCGCTGTGGTGTCCGATCGCCATCACGATCGCGCATCCAACGAACCCGGCCAGCGAGAGCACCAGACCGAAGGCCATCAGTGATCCCACGAGCGTGGACAACGTACTTAGGCCTGGTATCGCCGTGGTGTTCGGCGTGACGTTAACGCCGCTCGCCATGAGCTGGACTGAACTGAGATGAGTCATTACTTCTCCTTGGTTGGTTGACGTACCGCTGCCCTCACGCCTTGCGTACTGCGACTAGCCCACGTGACGAATCCCCGAGAGGCCACCACTGACGAAGTAGGCGTACGGCTGCACGATGACCCCGTACTGCACGTCGACCGCCGACTCGACGAGACCGTCGCCGATGTAGAGGCCGACGTGGCCGGGGTTCGCAACGGTCCCGTCACTGCCCGGTACGAGCACCAAATCGCCCGGAGAAATGTCGGCGTATGAGGAAACGGGTGTGCCCTCATTGATTTGGTCGCCGGTGTAGTGCAACAACGTCACGCCGGCCTGGGTCCAGGCCATCATGGTGAGCCCTGAGCAGTCGAAGGCGTTGGGACCAACGCCGCCCCAGAGGTAGGGCTTGCCGAGTTGCGCGAGGGCGTAGGTGATCGCGACCGTTTCAGCGGCCGTGGCATCGTTGGGAATGGCGTAGCTGGTTGGCAGTCCGTTGTCGACAACGGGCGAACTGGGCAACGTCGCCGGGGCCGCCGCCCCGCAATTCGTATTCGAAGTCGGCGCAGTAGTGGTGGTCGTACTCGTCGAATTGGTCATGGATTGGGCGTGGTGGTTCGCGAGCACGCAGGCTGCGACCTGCGTCGTACTGCCAATGCTGCTCGTCAGAATGACGAGTCCGAGTAGTGCCATAGCAAAACCGAGAGACGAAGTTATTACCAGAATCGCCATGTTCTTCACGTCGCTGACCATTCAGGAAAGCGCTCACGGAATCGCACCGCGGAGCGAGCGTCGCAACGGTCGGGCAATAGAAAAGGTGAAATTGGATAGAGGGCGTTGGTGCCAATACCGGCGCCTAAGTCGCAACTTCTCCGGTCGCGCGTCGACCCCGCCGGATATGACGTTCGCACTTTGCCCGAAGACATTGCAACTAACAGCGAACATCGATTAGCGCACTTGGTCGGTCGCAGCTCCATCAAAGAATGGCTGCCAATTCTAATTGTCGTGGCGCCATCGTTGAGATGCCAACGCTCAACCGACGCGACCTCGATCACTCGATACACTTTTTGACCCACACGTACCGCAACGGTCCCGCCGACGCTCAGTTTCAGGAGCGTAATTTTGGATTATCTGCAAAAATTAGATTCGCCGACATCGCGGGTCACTTACTTGCCTCAACTTCCCAAGCTGAGAACGCGGGTTCGATTCCCGTCGCCCGCTCCACCGTCGCCCGCTCCAAGGAGTTTGTTCTAAAAGCCAACGGTTGAAGGGGTTTCAACTGACCTTCGTTGACCACTATTGACCGCCAGTGTCCCGCACAACTTGCCCATTTCTTTCCCACTATTGCCCGCCCACTGCCCAGGAAGGAGTTCGAACTCCTAGCCAACTTTGCGGACTCACACTGGAGTACCTCGTTTGAAATCCCACCCAATAGTGCTGTAGCGCCACTTGGAAGGCAGGTTCAGCGATGACCTCGCGTCCCTCCTAGTAATCGTCAATGACCGATTCCGGACACTAAGGGTTCAGGTTAGGGTTCGCTACTTTCCAGGTCGTCCCTCCGTCTGTCGTATCAACGACGACGATCCTCAGTGTCGGAGCTATGGCCGACGACGGACTCTCTTGAAGAATGGCCCAACCGTCCTTGGGGCCATGGAAGGTAACTCCGACCGGAGTAGCGTGAACGCTCTTCGCGATCGGCAGAGTCGCGTCGGCAAACGTTGTCGCGTTCGTTGTCGTTGCTACGGTTGCCGATCCTGTAGTGCACGGTCCGCAGTAGCCAAGAATCCAAGCACTGGTTTTTCCCGTGCTGCCAAAACTCTCTATCGTTCCGAACACGCCCGCAGTGTCTGCCGGCACCGCAGGCTTTACTTCGCTCGACACCACGGCCTTCCAGCTCTTGCCACCGTTTAACGTTCGCTCGACAACGTAAGCCATACTGCCGGCGCTCTCTCCCCAGTTGTAGAGCAACCACGCGGACGTACCCGAGCACGAAATCCAAGGGGCTGGCTTTCTCGGAGGGACGTTACCGGCGGCCGGGACACGTGAACCCGAGAGCGAGAGCTTCCACGAACCACCGTTGCTAGATGAGTACACGCTGCCGCTGTCACTCTCGCCAAGCCAGAGACTTCCCGAGGGAGTCGCGCACAATGACGTCCCCGCTGCGGGCGTCGTCACCTTGAGCCACGTCTTCATGTTGTTGAGGGTGTGCAGCAGCACTCCCTTGCTCGTGAGCACCCAACCATTGGAAGGTCCAGTGAACGTGTAGGCCATGACCGAGCCTTGGACTGGTTCACGTGCAGCCGACCAAGAACGTCCGCCGTCTGTCGTGGAAATGAGTCCTTCTCCGTAAAGAAGTGCCCAACCGTCGGAAGTGTTTATGAAGTCAATGCTTAAAATCCCACCCTTATTCGTTTTTGCGGACACAGATGACAAGTAGCTCGTCGACCAACTACGTCCGCCATTAGTGGTGCCTAGGATTCGGTTCTCAACGCTCGGGTCAATAAGCCATCCGTCATTGGTCGAGACGAACTGAAGGTTTTGACTAGGCGGAAAATAAAACGGGGCAAAGACAGCACTCGATACGGTGTTCGCTCCGACGGTGGCGCGAGGACCGCCAATCGCCTTCGACGCTGGGGTAGTTGCGCGTCCGATCGCAACGAGAGCCGCCGCGATGATGACTAACACTGCGAGGACGATTAAGCCGACCCGAAGGCGACGCCGACGCCCCTTCCGCCGAGCCTCTTTAATCAGTAGTTCCGCGGCGTCCGAAATCTCGAAGGAAACATCGTGTCGAGCGGGTGTAATTGTCATCGAATTTGTCCTCACTAAATGATACTATCAAATCTAGTATCTATGAAAATTCAAGTAGTCAATAAGAACGAGTCCGTGGCGCTTTACGAACAGGTCGCCGCAGAGATTCGAAGAGCAATCGCCGATGGCGAAGCTGCTCCCGGCGAACGACTTCCTTCGGCGATTGACTTAGCCGACGTGATCGGAGTGAACAAGAACACTGTCACTCGAGCTCTCCATATCTTGAGAGACGAGGGCTTACTGGATTTCACACGAGGACGCGGCATCCGCGTCGTGGCGTCACCAAGCAAGAGCAATCTTCAAACACGAATCAATGATCTTTTGGACTATGCACGCAGCCAGGGTTACCGAGGCGAAGAAGTTGTTGCGATCATCAAGTCTCAACTATGAAAGCAGGAGATTTGTCGCTTCACATAGCCATAGATTGAACTTCATCCGATGGAGTATGGGTTCTCGTCGACGAGATCCACATTCTCCACGCGGACGCTCTTGGCGTCCACGCCCAGGGTCCGAGCCAATAATCTTTGGGACAGCACGCCGTCTCCTCCTTGGTCTTCAGGTGTTAGCAACCGAAAACCTAAGGGAGAGACGGCGTGTTCGTTGTTATCGACTCAATTCAACCCACACCATCGGCAGGAGAGCCCAAGAGTGCAACCTAATGTGACCGCACTGTCAAATAGGGAGTTAGCTGTCTTAAGTTCGCCAACCACGAACTTTTATCAACGTGGCGACAGAACAGACGAGGGCGAGTCCAACATAAATGCCCGTCTCTGTCCACTGAAGCGGCCAGTAATGGCTTTCAGGCTGATACTGCCAAACCCAGTGGAGGTGAGCGACAAGCGCACAGTGCGCTTGGC
This sequence comes from Acidimicrobiales bacterium, assembly GCA_036509795.1. Lineage (GTDB taxonomy): Bacteria > Actinomycetota > Acidimicrobiia > Acidimicrobiales > RAAP-2 > RAAP-2. The sequence goes on along the minus strand of DATCEX010000051.1, from coordinate 4,035 downwards.
CCGCGAGCGAAGACACTCGGTTGAGGCATGAATCAACTTGTTGTGCATCTCCTGACCACGTACGTCCAGGCGCCGGACTCGTCCGCCCAAGAGGAAGATAGCCAGAATGAAGCACCCAGCCATTCGGCGGAGACTCTTGGAATGGCTGTATCAATGAGGCAGGCGACGCGAGCGTTGATCGCAGTCCACCAACAACCAATCGAAAGAACCCGAAGACCGGGACACCGGCCGCGAACGCCCACGCGGGTTTCTGGATAATCGCGCCGAGAGTAACCCCCAACATAAAAGCGAAGAGCGCGTAACTGACGACGACGACACCGGTGATGTCAAAGAGCTTCGGCTGGACGTCGAGACCTTCGTTCACGGCACCTGTCCACCAATTGAGAATCGGCACCAGCACCAATGTAAGAACACCGACCACTGCAGTCCCGACTACTAACTTGCTCAAGAGCCAGCGGGTCCGAGAGACACTTTGGCTCCACGCAAGTCGATTCGTTTTGTTGTTAACCTCTTCGCCCACGAGTGACGTGCCGAGCGCGAGGCCGAAGAGTCCCGGGAGTGCGGTCAAGACAAAAATGTCGCCCTTGATTGTCAACTGCGACCATGAAGAGTCACCGAAGTGGCCACACACCGCCAACCAAAGTCCGATGACGAGCACGGCACCAGCGGCTGCCAGAAACTGCAGTCGTTGGACGCGCCAGGCGACCCAAGTCATAGTTCTCGATTATCCGTCCCGATCGACATCATGTTCGCCAATTTTTCAATCTCATCACGGTCAACCCCACCAGCAGAAGTCCGAGGCCGAGAAAAATTGCCGTCTCAATTCCTTGGAGCGCCCAGTAGTGGCTCTCCGGTTGATACACGAAGACGAAGTGCAAGTGGGACAAGGCGGCGCAGTGAGCTGCGCCGGCGTTAGAGAGATTTGGTGCACCTCGACAGGCGTCGTAACTCTTGGTGGAGTCCGACCACGCCCAGGTCCTGCCGGGAGGTGGGCTCAGTCGATTAGCTGGCAGCAACGCGGAGTGAAGCACCCAACCGCGGTCGACGGCCAACGTGGAATTTGAAAGTCCCGCAAGATTCGTGAAGATCGCGGGCGCGACAAAATGCGCGCGTAGTGACCCCTGAACGACGATTCGCGCTGCGGCGAAGATCGGTATTCCGAGCGCGAATGCCCAACCCGGTCGACGGACTACCGCACCTAACGCGACACCGAGAGAAAATGCAAACAGGGCATAACCAATGACGACTATCCCCGACAGGTCGAAGGCCGTTGGTTGAATGCGAACCGCCGAGGAGAATCCTCCCGAGTTTGTGAGCGCCGAAACGGAAACTGCTCCGGTCCACCAGTCGAGGAGAAATCCCAAGGCGATCACGATGCCAGCAGTGACGACTCCGCCGACGAGAAATTTGAACGCGAACCACCGATTTCGGGTGACGCTCTGGGTCCAGGCGAGGCGATTCGTTCCCAGGCTGGACTCGCCCGCGATAAGCGGCGCCCCGAGTGCCAGGCCCAGAACGCCCGGAAGTGCGAACAACACGTAAACGTCGGCGTCGGTCCAGTACTTGAACGTCGGATTGTGACCCGTCACGATACCGGAGATCAACAGCCAGAGAGCGAAAACCAACACCACTCCCATTGCGGCAATGATCTGCGAGCGTTGTACGCGCCACGCGGCCCAGGTCATTTGACAATCCGAATTGAGTTACGCGACTTACGTTCTCTACGAGACATGGGCTCAAACTGAGGCTGTGCCGCCGACGCGTCAGCACGCAGGTATGCGAGCACGATCTCGTCCAGGTTTGGCTCGAAGACCTCCCATGATGGATCGATGATCGGTTGCTCGGCGCGTACGAGCATCGTGGATTGGCGTCCGGCGGTGATCGACGAGATGACAGTAGCCCCGTCGAGCGTTGCCGACACTGAGCCAGTCGGGCCAACGAGGAGTCGATGGACGCCAAGCACGTGGTCGAGTTCACCCGCGAATTGAACGCGCGACGCGGACAAGATGATGACGTAATCACAGATCGTCGCGAGATCCGTGACGGCGTGCGAAGACAGCAACACGGTGGTGTCGTCATCTGCAACTGATTGAAGCAGGATTTGCATTAGATCCTCGCGTGCGAGCGGATCGAGTGCCGCGACGGGTTCATCGAGAAGAAGTAACTCTGGCCGCTTCGCGAGACACATTGTGAGCGCGACTTGGGCCTGTTGTCCTCCGGATAACTGTCCGACCCGAGATGCTTGAGAAATGCGCAGTTCTTCAAGATGACGCCGCGCCCTCTCGTTATCCCAGCGGGGGTTGAGTTCGCGTCCGAACCGGAGCATTTCTTCCACCCGAAAGTCTTTGTAAAGAGGACGATCTTGATCAAGGTAGGCCGTACGAGAGAGTGCGTCGGCGGTTTGGGTTCTCGGCGACTTACCGAGCACCGTGACCACTCCTTCGCTGGGCGCGTTGATCCCAGCGAGCATGCGAAGGAGTGTCGACTTTCCGGCACCGTTTGGCCCGACGAGTGCCGCGACGCGGCCCTGGGGCAATGCGAAAGAACAATCGCGAAGTCCCCATGTTCGTCGGTAGCGTCTTCCAAGCCCCATCGTTTCCACGGCGGGTCCGGAACTACTCATAGCATCATCGTTTCTTTTGCAACCGTCTTCATTCGAATCGAGAGTGAAACCAGAGCAGCAATCGCGTCGTCGTTCATCCCCGCGGCGCGGGCACTTTCGATCCAGGCGACGAGATCCTTCTGTAACTCGGCCTGACGCTCGGGAGTCGTTGAGGGCATGGGCACCTCTACTACGAAAGTTCCGCGACCCGGCCGTCCCTCGACGATTCCTGCTGTCTCGAGATCTCGATAGGCCCGGTGGACGGTGTTGGGGTTTAGCGTGATCTGCCTCACGACTTCGCGAACGGGTGGGAGTTGATCGCCTGGTTTGAGGTGGCCCAAACTCACAGCCTGCCGGACCTGGTCGTAGAGTTGGCGGTACGCTGGTACGCCCGATCGAGGTTCTAATCGGAAATGGATCATCGCGTTTTCGGTGCTCATGTATTATTACATTAGCACATTAAGACACTGCTCGATGTGAACCTCACGCACCACTCAAGAATTGTCCGTTCTTGATGTTCAGATCCTTTGAGCAACCGTCGGCAGTATGCCCGCAGTATGCCCGACCGTGAGAATCCATCTCATTTCGAAGAAACTTCCCAATTGGGATCAGGATTTACTCGTCAGGCTCGCATTTGTCACTCTCAGCTTCCCAAGCTGAGAACGCGTGTTCGATTCTCGTCGCCCGCTCCAACGATTTTCCTTTCAAGGCAAATGATCGTAAGGACAATTCATTGTCCGAAGGCGACCGGACGAGCCGCAGTTGTCCACTATTTGGTGCCCAAGTAGTGCTCATTGGTGCCCAACATTTGCGAAGCGAGGAAGCTTCGTCCCCTAGCTAACGGACTATGGACCCTACTCTCTTGACGGCTACACCGCTTATCGCTATAGTGCAATCATGACTAGTTCAGAAGACACACTGATAGGACTCGGACGAAACGCCGGCGCCGCTGTACTCGTGCTCTCCAGCCTCGCGGGTGGCGACAAGCACGGTTATGCCCTGGTAAAGGACGTCGAACAGTTCGCCAGTATCCACATCCCTCCGGGCACGCTTTACCAATTGCTTGCTCGACTCGAAAGTCGCGGTTTGATTACTGCCCTTGAGGCTGATGACCGCAGGCGCCCATATCGTTTGACAGCCCAGGGAGCAAGTGTGCTCGCGGACTACTTCACCGCGCAGCAGCGAATTCTCAAAACTGGACAAGCCCGTCTCAAGCAGTCGTGGCATCTGGCGTGAGTAACACAGTGGATTACAAGCGCCGTGCGACTCGGCTTCTACGCTGGTATCCAACGGCGTGGAACGAACGATACGGCGATGAATTCGTCGATCACTTAGAGCAAGAATTCGCGGAACGACCGGTTGATCTCAAGCGAACACTAAATATCGCATGCAGAGGACTCGTTGCTCGCGTCGGCGACTTCGGTCTCACGAGT
>DATCEX010000050.1:0-16703 GCA_036509795.1 Acidimicrobiales bacterium | reverse complement strand
ATCTTGTCCTGGGACAGTCGACGAACCACCATCTGCAGTGCCGACAGCTCATCGTTGAGTTCAAAGTCCATGTGGCCCAAATTAGCCCAGTTGCCGAAGTCGTCCCCGGCCGGAAGGCGCCCGAACGAGGGCTACTTCAGGGCGCCCACGGCCCGGCCGCGAGGGCCTCATCCACAGTCGTCGGATGTTCGAGCAATGGCTTGGAGAGCATGAGCGCGCGTGGCTGGTTAAGGGCGACCAGACCCGTGACGAGGCTGTCGCGGCTATAGAGGCCCAACCACTGTCCTTCGCCAGTGTCCTTGACTCGAATGACTTCGTCGTCGGGACGAGGGTGTCCGAGCATTTGGATCTTCCGTCCGTATTGTTCGGACCAGAAATACGGAATCAGCATCGGCGACACTTCGCCCGTCATCCAGTGACGCGCCAGCGCGCCAGCGTGGTCCGTGGCGACTTGCCAGTGCTCGATGCGCACGTGCGTGCCACCGGACCACAGAAAACTCGCGACGTCGCCCACTGCACCCACTCGCGGCGTGCAGAGTTGATTCGAGTCGACGACGACACCGTTGTCGATAGCGAGGCCCGACTCCGCGAGCCACTCGACGTTAGGTTGGGCGCCCACGCCGGCGATCACGACACGTGCACGAAAATGTGAGCCATCGGTAAAGACGACGTCGGCGTCGCCATTGGTATGGCGAAAGACCGCCGCGGCGAATTGTTGGTTCGTGCGTAGCTCGATACCCGCATCTGCGGGGAGATCGATCAGCCACCGCGACACGGTGTCGCCCAGCACGTTGAGTAGGGGACGCTCCATGGCCTCGAGAAGGATCGGTCGCAGACCACGGCTCTTCACGCCCGTGGCCACCTCGGCTCCGATGAAACCCGCGCCGATGATGGCGACTACGTCGCCGGGTGAGAGCGCGTCGAGGCGGGCAGTCAACCGTTGCGCGTCGCCCAGGTTGCGTAATTCGTAGATCAACGGCTCGTACCACGCGAGTCGACGGGCTCGCGCACCGGTGGCGATCACCACGTGCGACCCTTCGACGGTCCTTCCGTCATCGAGTGTCACCGAGGTCGCCGCCACGTCCAGGTGGCGAGCCCCAACGCCCCAGTACGTCGCCACGTTTGCCGCTTGTAGTTTCTCGGGAGTGGCGAGCGTCGTGTGTGTGAGAGGCCACTTACCCGACATCACCTGTTTGGACAGCGGGGGTCGGTCGTATGGAGCGTGCGCCTCGTCGCCGATCAACGAGAGAAGCCCCGCGAATCCGTGGCGACGCAGTTCCTCGCAGGTGCGCCATCCAGCTAAGCCGGCGCCGACGACAACGACGTGGTCAGCTGCAGTGAGTCCCATCAGCCGTAGTACGCCAGCCACTCGTCGGGACCACGGGGAGCGAGGACTGCGTTATGCGCGCGCACGTCGCCGAGCGTGGCGAAGGCCTCAGTCGAATAGAAATGGCCGGGAAACACGAGCGTCTCGTCGGGCAAAACTGCGAGTCGCTCCTGCAGCGACACGTACATTTGATAGGGGTCCGATCCTGGCAGGTCCGTGCGTCCGCAACCGTCGAGGAACAACGTGTCGCCACTCACCAAGTGGCCCTCGACGTAGAGACACTGGCTCCCTGCGGTGTGACCAGGGGTGTGCAGCAACACCACTTCAAGAGAGCCAACGTGCACGACGTCGCCCGGTTCGTGCATGACAATCGGAGGAATACCAACTCCCGTCCCCTTGGTTACCCACGACGCTTCCGCTGACTGGACGTGCACGGGAACGTCGACCATCTGGGCGATCTCGGCAATTCCCGACACCGGGTGACCCATCAGACTGCCCCCGATATGGTCGGCGTGATAATGCGTCGCGACAACGCCGACTAAGTGGAGACCCTCGGCCTCGACGAACGATATGAGTTCCTCGGGGGCGTAGGCCGGATCCACCAGCAGTGCTTCGCGAGACTGGGCGTCACCAATCACGTAGGTAAAGTTCGCCATCTGATTCGCTAGCGCGTTGTCGGCGGCGAAGTCACGCCCCGCGAGCAGCTGGCGAAAGTACAAACGCTCACTCACTGGCGGCGACCCGAGATATTCGCGGTGCCAGTTCTTCCACCTTGGCCTTGGTCGCCACCAACCGTTCCTCGAGCGATTCGATGATCTGCGTCGCGCGCTCGAGCTTGACGAACAAGTCATCAACTGATACCTCGCCCTGATCAAACGAGGCCACGATGGCGTTGAGTTCTTCGGCTGCTTCGTTCCAGTCATCACTCATCAGATCTCTCCATTCTTCGTTGAAATCGTTGCATCGAAATTACCGTCACTTAAGCGCACCCGGACGCGCTCGCCCACCGCGACGTTACTGATTTTGCTCACCGTCGAGCCGTCGGCGCGCGTCACAATCGACCAACCCTGCGCCAGGAGGCGATCCGGATCATAGGCACTGAGTAATTGTCGCGTCGTCGCCAGTGACGTTGTCGCGGCGTCGAGGAGATGTCGAGTTTGTAGAACCAGTCGCTCCCGTACCGCGACGAGGTGACGCTCTTCGGAACGTAAGCGATCTCGCACCGCGAAGACCATCGTGCGTCGACGTTCCTGGATGAATTCGGTCGCTTCGTCCAGCACCGCTTCCAGAGCAATGGTGAGTCGCTGGGCGGGCACGCGAAGGTTTCTCTGGTCCCACGCGCGCACTCGCGCGACCAGCTCTTCGCCCAATTTGGTCGGGGTAATCGCTCGGGTGTGCGCCACTAAATCGGCGATCGATTCGTCACCCGTATGACCGATACCGGTCCATACCGGCGTCGACGCACCGGCGATCGCCCGCGCGACGCGTTCGTCGTCGAACGAGGCGAGGTCGCCCTTGGACCCGCCGCCACGCACGAGACAAATGACGTCGAGCGCTTCGCTGTCCAAAGTAGCCAGCGCCGCGACGATCTGCGCCGGGGCCTGGTCTCCTTGGACCAGCGTGGTGACGAGTCGTACATCAAAGGAGTAGCCACTCGAGACGAGTTGTCCGGTGAAGTCGTTGAATCCCTCGGTTCCGGGGCTTGCCACGAGGCCCACCCGTAACGCCACCGGCGACATTGCGACGCGCTTATTCGTCTCGAGGAGTCCCTCCGCGCCGAGGCGCGCAATCAACTCAGCGCGCCGGCGCGCCACGTCACCGAGCAGCCCCTCCGCGTCGATCGCGGTCACCGTGAAACCGATCTTGCCTTGGGGGGCGTAGACGTCGACGTAGCCAAAGAGATTGACGATCACGCCCGGCTTCATCGTGAGGCCCTCGTCGGCCAGCCGGCGCTTGAGGGGTCCCCACACGGACGTCCAACAGTGCGCGTTCAACACCGGTCGTTTAGTGTCCGACGACGCGGAGCCGGCGTCGACGAGGTCGACGTAGAGATGTCCCTTTTCGAACACCTTGGCGATCTCACCCCGGACCCACCGTGGCTGGCGGCGTCCAAAGGCTGACTCCAAGTGCGTCGTGATCAACTCGTAGAACTGCCCCACTTCTAGGACGGGCTCTACCAAGGCGACGTCATCTGCCAACACGTTGCGAGGCTAGTTGGTGCACCGCCCGTTTCCGGCCGGTTGTCAAGAAAAATGTCGTGTGTCAGACTGGGGATGGATAGTGAGTTGACCGGGTGGTCGCACGACTCGGCAACGAGGAGTGAGGAAAGTCGGGGCTCCGCAGGGCAGGGTGCTCACGAAACGTGAGTCGCGGTGACGTGCAGGAAAGTGCCACAGAGAACAGACCGCCGATGGCCCCGCGAGGGGATCAGGTAAGGGTGAAACGGTGCGGTAAGAGCGCACCAGCGCTGCGGGTGATCGTAGTGGCTCGGCAAACCCCACCCGGAGCAAGATCAAACATGGGAGCGTGGCCCGCGAGTCTCGAGAGAGGCATCCCAAGGTAGGTCGCTGAGATGGATGGCCACACAACCTCTTCGGAGGTGGACAGAACCCCGCTTACAGGTCGACTCACTATCCACTGATCTGCGTCGCGCCGACTCCAAGCCTCTTGTCAGAAATGACCAACGAGCGCTACTGTGAAAATGAGTTGCGGCACGATGGCGGGGGATTGCATGAGCAGCGTACGAGTGTTGGTGGGCACCAAAAAAGGTGCATTCATTCTCTCGTCGGACGGAGCACGTCGATCCTGGAAAGTAGAGGGACCGTTCTTCGCCGGGTGGGAGATCTACCACCTGAAGGGGTCCCCCCTCGATCCCAACCGTATCTACGCGTCACAATCAACCAGTTGGTTCGGCCAGATTATGCAGCGTTCCGACGACGGCGGCGCCAACTGGACGACCGTGGGCAACGAGTTCGCATACGACGGCATCCCCGGCACCCACCAGTGGTACGACGGGACCCCGCACCCGTGGGAATTTGCCCGCGTCTGGCACCTCGAACCGTCCCTCGACGACCCTGACGTGGTGTACGCGGGAGTCGAAGACGCCGGACTCTTTCTCTCGCGTGACGCGGGTACCACCTGGAGTGAACTCTCGGGTCTGCGCGGTCACGATACGGGACCGCACTGGCAACCCGGGGCGGGTGGCATGTGTTTGCACACGATCATCTTGAGTCACGACAATCCCGGTCGAATTGTCGTGGCGATCTCGGCAGCGGGGGCTTTTCGGTCCGACGACAGTGGGACGACGTGGAAGCCCATCAACCGAGGATTACATTCCGAAGGGATTCCTGACTCCGAGGCGGAAGTTGGACACTGTGTGCACAAAATCGCCATGCACCCCACGAAATCCGACGTTCTCTTCATGCAAAAGCACTGGGACGTGATGCGCAGTGACGACGCCGGCGAGAATTGGCACGAGGTGAGCGGCAATCTACCGAGCGACTTCGGCTTCGCCATCGACGTGCACGCTCACGAACCCGAGACCATCTACGTCCTGCCCATTACCAGTGACTCGCTACATTTCCCTCCTGAAGGCAAATTGCGGGTCTACCGTAGTCGCGTCGGCGGCAACGACTGGGAGCCGCTCACTAAGGGCCTACCTCAAAGCAACTGTTACGTAGACGTCCTGCGTGACGCGATGTGCGTCGACTCCCTCGATAAGTGCGGTATCTACTTCGGTACGACGGGTGGCCAGGTCTACGTTTCGGCCGACGAGGGCGACTCGTGGGAAGTCATCGCCCACGACCTCCCCGCCGTGCTCTCGGTCGAAGTCCAGACGCTGGCGTGACCCACAACGTCCGAGTCGTCCTACCCGCACACCTTAAGACACTGGCGCGCGTAACAGGCGAAGTGACAATGCCGGTCAATGGTCCCGTGTGTGCCGGTGCCATCATCGACGTACTTGAAACAACGTTTCCTCCGCTTCGCGGCACCATTCGCGATCCGACAAGTGGGAAGCGGCGACCCTTCATTCGATTCTTCGTCGGCGAGGACGATCTCTCACACCAATCGCTCGACGATCCACTACCCGCCGAGGTAGCGAACGGGACTGAAGTTTTCTACGTCATTGGCGCGATGGCCGGCGGCTAAGGGTCCCTGACGCGCGAGGTTAGTAGAGAGCGATACCTCGAGGATCGATGAGATGTTCGATCTGGTGAAAAACCTCGCCGAGTCGCGGAGCACCCAAGGTCGGTGAGATGGGTCGACCGAGTTGGTAGACCTGCGCGTACGCACAGCCACCAAGTTGGACGATGACGCGAGTGACCATCGGACTTCGCCACGACGCGGAGAACGCCAATGCGGACTCACCACCACGTCCATCGGACACATTCGATGGGGGTTGGGGACCGTGTCGGGCAGGGAATCAATGAGCGTCCTTACCTTGGCGACGATTTGGGTGTTGGTGATGACAATGGCTTTTCCTCGATGGGTGCCGGGATCAACCAGGGGAAAGCCCCACGTGAGAGTATGCAAATCGGCGCCGATTCGATCACCCGCGGGCTTCGAGGTTGCGGCACCCGAGGTACTCACGGTCCACGTTGACATCGCGAGCACGAGCGTCGCCACGACCGTCATCGAAATGATGCATCGATTCATGACACTCACCTCCACTCACGTCCTGTCGGCTGGGGTGGAACCCTTACCGAATTAGCCGAAGTTTTCGAGTTGTGAGAGGTAGCGGTTTAGGGCGTTGAGCGTGGCCTTCGCCGACGAGACCAATTCGGTCTCCGCCTGAGCGATGCCGTGACGATCGGACTCGTTGGCCCGCGGACGCAACGTCACGATGACGGGCCAGCCGCGAACGGTGGCGACGTTCACCGATCCCACCAGGTAAAACGGTACATCAAAGTCGAGTTGACGCAGAGCGTCGAGTGTCGCTTCGGCGCCGCCGATCAAGGGACCGTTCTCGGAACGGCCGACACCGAGGCGGCCGTTGACGTTGAGGTGAACTTCGCAAAATCCGTCGTGCGAGTTAAATTCCGCGCGGACCAGTGCCACTCGACCCGAATCACCCGAGCTAGTGCGTGACGCGGCGGGCACCGGCTTCATCTCCTCGACGCTCACTGTCGCGTCCGGGTAGTAGAGGCTGACGATTTGCTTAGCGACGACGCGAACGGGGCCCGCGTCGTCACCATGGACCACCAGCGAGACGGCGTCAACGTCCCCCTTGTCCCCGTATCGAAATCCCACGTTCACGACGCCCGGGAGGGCACGTAATTCGAGTTCGAAGTCTTCTTCAGTTGGTGAAATCATCGGTGGATAATACCCCTCTTAGCGTAGAGACGAGCGTCGGCAATCCTCGTGAGCTCCGACGGATCCGTGGAGTCGCGCGGTGACGTCGACGTCCCCGTGGTGAATTCAATGCTCTCGCCCGCCTTGGCGACATTCTCGCGCAGGCGTTCGACGAATCCCATCGCCTCGTGACCTTCGGCGTTGTTCAAAATGACGGCGAACTCGTCGCCACCGATGCGGGCCGCCAAGTCGCCCTGACGAACGGAAAGCCGTAGGGCAAATCCGAAGTGGCGAAGCAGTCGGTCGCCGACGTCGTGACCCAAACGATCGTTCACGATCTTGAAGTCCTTGAGATCAATCAAAACCAAGGTGAAGGCCCAGCCGTACCTCGCGGAACGAACTGTCGAGTTCGCCAGAGCGATGTCGAAGGTCCGTCGATTCGCAATGGTGGTCAAGGCATCATGCGCGGCGGCGAAACGGGCCAAGTGCAGCGAGAGCGCCAACTGACACGCGGTACGTACCGCGTCAAGTTCGACCTGGGGAACGATATCGGGTTCACAGTGAACACCCGGGTCGGATACTATACGACCAGCGTGGTCCGCGCTCACCGCGGCACCGCCGAGGCGAAACTCCTGAGTCGTCAACGACTCGTGATCGAGGACGACAACGACGTCATTCAGGTCGTAGCGCTTGGCGAGGTGCTCAATGACCGAGTAGATGAAGCCGATGCCCAGTTCACTGGTCGCCAACTCGTCGAGCATCGTCTGAAAGAGCCACGGTTCGTAATTGGCGTCGAGGGCTACGGCTACGGGGGCCTCAGAGAGGCTCACGTCAGGATCTAGCATCAGCCGTGCACCACGTGATCCATCAAACTCTGCTGGCTGCGTAGCGAATTGAGCGGTACCGAACCGGCGCGCAAGATCGGCTCGAGATCTTTAGGCGGCAATGGCCGGGAGATCAGGTATCCCTGACCGCGCTGGCAACCTAGGTCAACGAGCTTGTCCGCAATTTCGGTGGTCTCGATGCCTTCGGCCACCACCTTCAGACTCAGCGCACTACCGAGGCGAATAATGGACTCGACGATAGCGCGATCGTAGATGTCGTGAGTGATGCCTTGTACGAAACTGAGGTCCAGCTTGAGGACATTGACCGGCAAGTTCTTGAGCTCGGTCATTGACGCAAAACCCGTTCCGAAGTCATCCAGGGCGACTTCAACGCCCAACGACTGGAATCCGAGGAGAATCTTGGCAGTCTTCTCCGGTTCGTCGAGCACTGTGTATTCGGTGATTTCGATGCACACGCGACTTCCGGGAACGCCGTTGAGGACCAGACACTCTTCCACGAACTCAACGATGTCGTCCATCAAGAACTCAGCCGGCGACATATTGATGCGAAGCACGAAGTCACCTTCTGGGAAAAGGACGCTCCAACTTGCCATCGTGCGACAGGCCTCAGCGAACACCCATCGGCCGATATTGACGATAAGGCCGGTTTCTTCGGCGACGGTGATGAACTCGGCCGCGGGAATCATGCCGCGCGCCGGGTGTTCCCAGCGCACCAAGGCCTCGAGAGCCAAGAGGCGTCCCGTTCGAAGATCCACTTCGGGCTGAAAATGTAGGCGCAGTCCGCCTTCTTCGATGGCGTCACGAAGATTCAATTCCAGTTCGCTGCGTTCGGTGGCGACCGTGCGCAACTCGGCATCAAAGACCACCGCCTGATTGCGGCCTCGGCTCTTCGCGCTGTAGAGCGCGACATCGGCCCACCCCAACATCTCGACGGCGTCGGGTTTCACGTCGGGTGCGAGCGCAATTCCAATGCTGGCGGTGTGGCTAAACATCTGTCCGTGAATGTCAACGGGCTCAGAAATCACCTCGAGGAGGCGAAACGACGTGGCGAGGATTTCCATCTCACTGGTGATTTGATCGACGAGAAAAACAAATTCATCGCCGCCGAGACGGGCGGCAAAGTCGTTGGCGCGAATACTTGTGCGTAGACGGTCGGCAATCGTCACGAGTAACCGGTCCCCACTGGCGTGTCCGAGAAAGTCGTTCATGACTTTGAAGCGGTCGAGGTCAATGATCATCACGGCGGTGTCACGACCATCTTCGAGCCGATGTACCAACTCTTGAATCAAGGCTCGTCGATTCGGCAACCCTGTCAAGTCATCGTGATTTGCATTGAAAATCGTTTGCTCTTCGGCGTCGATTCGCGCCTGCAGCTGCACGAGTAGCGACGCGACGGCTTGAAGTGCGTTGATCTCCGCCTTGACCCACGTGTGCTTGCTGAAGTGCAAGAAGCCCAAGATACCCCAGGTCTTATCGTGCATGAGAAGCGGAACAGCCGCACCGTAGACGTCATCGGCCCCGAGCTGTACTCCCGTCGAGGCGTCGATGTTCGCTAAATATTCCTCCGGGTCGTCGACGCCCGGCAAATAGGGCCCCCGCAAGTCACGCATGGCCGCGAAGATGGGGTCTGAATCAAAGGGGACCTCGCCCAATGGGTCCGGGTCAGGAACGTCGTCTCGCACCGGCCATTCAGCGTCCATGATGGAGAGGCCCCGCACGTGGTCATTACGACGGATAAAGGCAACGTCGACGGCGAGGAATTCACACAGTTCTTTGGCCACCCAATTGAGAACGTCTTGTCTGTTATTTGACGATGCCGACATGAGGCGTTCGGCAACCTTTGACACCAATTCGTCGAGGCGCTGCTGGTGAAGCAATTTACTCTCGCGGATGAACTGTGCGGCCACGTGACTGAGCAGTCCGCCAAATCCACGTCCCAGCGATCGCTCCCTGGTCGACCACACACGACCCTCGCGTGCGACAATGAGGGCACCGACGATGACACCCTCACGCGCTTCGATACGGTTGACCAACACTCCCCACTCGACTCCGTCGATCACCGTCGACAAGTCATCAATCTTTTCGGGCGTCGACAACATCTCTTTGACGAGCCCACTGATACGTTTGAACGTTTCGTGAGCTCCGCCGGTAATGAGGGGCTCCATCTCAAGACCGACAAACGGCTCGCCACTGGTAGTGACGATGGCGACGATTTGAGTACCGGGAATCACTTCGAACAAGGTCTCGACGACGAGCCGTGTCTCTTCGCCTGACTTCATGAACTCACCACCTCGGGGCCGTGCGACCGTCGTCGATCAACACTTGTCCAATACCAGACCTCTTGTAATCCACAATGGTCGGCCTTCATCCCTAAATACTAGGGCGCCACCTGTGGTCGGGTCACATAAACATTTGCCCAATTAACTAAGAATTACTTCAGTTTCCGTAGGCCCGAAGACCGGATTCGACGTCCGATGTATCAAAATTTCGACTCAGTGAGTGATCTAACGGTAATCGAATGCTATGGACGGACGGCGCTTCGGCGTGAAAGACGCGAAACACCATTCCCAGCGCTTCGGTGTCGTCAATGTCCCACACGTCGCGGAACTGCTCAGAGTGATCAGAGAGTTCGTTCAGGCGTCGTTCTCCACCGAGTTCTACCATCTCCTCCTCGTTCGTCGCGAAGAGGTAGAGCGGGGACACCGGTTGCATGGCGAAACCCAGGCTTTCCCCGAGCAACCACAGTCGCTCCATGGCCGCGCCGGCACGCACGTACCAGGGCGGTTCAGCGCGAGGAACGGTCACCATCATCAGTCCCGAACTCGTGTTGATCGCGGCCTGCGTTCGAAGTCCCAGCACGCGACCCGCTCGCCAGTCACGCAGGTTTTCCATGACGTCGGCGCGACCGAGAAGTTGCATCATGCCCAATGATCCTGGATCCATCTCGAGGGTGCGAACATCGAGACCCTCTTCGAGCGAATCACGTCCCGGCCAGCGAATTTCTCCCATCATCTCGCTGTGAATCTCAGGTATCAGAAAACGCATCCGATCAGCGTCCGCAAGTAAAGCGCCGAGTTTGATGATGCGGTCGCGCTCGGTCGCGATGCGCAGTTGAGCGCCTTCTTTCTCGACGGCGCGAGTCATCATCTCGAGTTGCGACGCAACGAGTGGTGCCGGCTGACCCATGCGTCGATTGGCGGAGCGAGTCAATAAATACGGCTCGAGCAACTCAATCTCCGGATCCATCCCCTCGCCCAAGTGCAGCGTGGCGACGTGCAGCGACGACTTCGACTCCGGGAAGAGGCGGACTTGACCCACCATATGCAGTGCCGCGGCGGCCACGCGCGCGTTAAAGAGCGCGGCGCCAATGGAGAGATAGCTGGCACGATGACGCACGTCCATTTTGCTCGTGCGCTCGGGCACGAGATAGAACCGGATCTCTGACGCGTCGGCCTCGAACCGCCACGGTTGGACGTTGCCGCCCGAGGGGGCACGACGAGCCGCGTCGACGATGCGATCAATCGGATCCAAACTTGTCGTCGGTGGATCGACGGGTGGAGGTGTCCTTAAGTCTTGCTGTAGTGAATTGTCAACGGTGACCGGAGCGATCTCCGAGAGGATCTCCTCGACGTCAAAACGGACTCGACCCGAGGGCAGGTCGCCCCCCAGACCAAATCGACGCACGGCCGCCGCCACCGTTGCAGCCCCGAGAGTCACCTCACTGGCGAGTTGTGGCCATCCACTCACGGTGTGACCCAATTCCAGCGCTGATGCTGCCGCGCGCGCCGAAACGTCCGTGGCTCCCAACAGGCGAAGGACGAAGGGGCCCTTCTGCTCCGTCGTGAGACCGGCGAGTCGCTCGTAACTCATATCCCCCAAGAGTCCGTGGAAGATCGGGCGATGGGGCTCGAGATCGAAACGCTCGACGTCGAGCACCCCGCGATCGCTCGTTTCCATGATGACCGGGATCGACCGTTCGCGGGCGGCTTCTCGCACGAGGAACTTGATGTCGAGCGAGTCGCACTCTTCGATCACCAGGTCCAGACCGTCAATGAAACGTGGCAGATTCTCGGGCGTGATGCCCTCGGTAAAGGTGGTGACCTTGAGGTAGGGGTCGATTTCGCCCACGCGTCGTGCGAGCACCACCGCCTTGTTGACGCCGAGGTCCATGACGCCGGCGGGAATTCGATTCAAGTTGGTGAGTTCGATTTCGTCGAAATCCGCCAGGCGCAGTTCACCAACGATTCCCTCCATTGCCAACACGTGGGCGATGGAGTGCCCCGCACTTGCTCCGATGACGCCTATGCGCAGTGCGCGTAACTTGGCCTGTTCCTTTTTGGTGAGCTTGTTGCGGTTGCGATTGAGACGCAGTAGTTCGAAACTCCTCGGGCCGAGGAGGCGCACGACGGCTCGGCGCCACGGGTAATACACCCACCGCTGGCCGTCGCCAGTGACGTCACTCGGCTTCATACCCACTAGAGCGTCCAACTGTGCGCGCTGCTCTTCGAACTGATCGAGGATTTGCAGCGACGAATCTTCGCGCAAGACGCGAAGGACTTCGCGTTGACCGCGCGCAGTGACGTCCATCACGAGCGGCTTCCACGCGTGATACTGAGCCGTGTCGTCGGTCAAGGCACCAGCGGAAGACTCCGGGCCGCGAGAAAGTTGCTCGGCCTCACGCCGAAGCGCCAATTGATTTTCGGGTGTGGAAAGTTCGTAGCTCAGATTTCGTCGATACGACACCGCCACGGTGCGGTAGCGCTCATCCGGGAACGCCACTGACGTGGTGCCGATTCGGATCGCCCCCGTGAGATCGCCGACGGGCAACATACGATCGGCGACGGCGGCGATGGCAAATTCCGCCCCCAACCAGTTGAGCGCGTGAATGACACAACGCGAAAACGTCACGAGAAGGCGATGTCCTAGCGCAGCTTCTCCATCGGACCACGCACCTTTGAACTCAATGACCCCCAAACGAACTTCCTTGTCCAGAACCTCGCCGATCTCCTCGATCTCGCTCGACGCGGCCATCTCACTCATAATTGCGGCGTGATAGCGGCTCTCGAGCGGCCCGTGCACTCGAACGCCACCCACCACGTTGTTCGCCGCGTCGTAGGCCAAGAAGAAGAGTGATATCCCGACACCGGCCTCGAGATCCTTGCGGTGGAGCGTCTCCTCGAAACCAAAACTGCGGTACTTGCCCTCGGCGCCGTCGAGGTATTTCTTCCACAGGTCGGGTCGTTCGGCAGGGTGGTGACCCTCGAATCGGACTCCCGACTCTAGATCGACGAAGCTCGAACCGTAGCGATAACGTCGATTGATTGAATGTGCCACGCTGAATTCTCCACTTCGCGGTTGAGTCGGGGGCGGCTGAAATAACGTCCGTGTAATTACAAGGCCAGCATAATGAAGCTGCACGCAGATTGGGTGGAGGGCGCCGGGTGAAGTCCTCATTTTGCCCGGACGCCTCGTTAGGGTTGTGACGTGTTCTGGAACCTCCGCCATCGTTTGTCGCTGTGACCCTTCTCCTTATCTATTCTTTGCTAATTGGAATGGTCGTCGGGTCGTTTCTCAACGTGGTGATCTACCGCGTTCCTCTCAAACTTTCGATTATTCGACCCCGTTCCGCTTGTCCCCAGTGTCGCCATCCCATCGCCGAACGCGACAATATCCCGGTGCTCTCCTGGATTATCCTGCGGGGTCGGTGCCGCCACTGTCACTCCCCCATATCCGTTCGCTACCCCTTGGTCGAAGCATCCACTGGAGTGCTCTTTGCCCTCACGGCCTGGCGGATCGGTCCACACTTCGACCTTGGGGTCTTCTTAGTTCTTGACGGTTCGCTGATCGCGCTGGCTCTTATCGATCTCGAGCACCTCTTATTACCGAGGTCGATCGTGTATCCAACGCTCGGCGCTGTCATCGGGTGGCTCGTCGCATCAGCGGCCTATTACGACCAATGGCATCGACTCCAGATCGCCGCGGTATGCGGAGCCGCTTGGTTCATCGTCTTCTGGCTACTCAATTTCTTTAGCCCGCGGTCGCTCGGCTACGGCGATGTTCGACTGTCGTTGGTATTGGGGATTGCCCTGGGTTGGCTGGGCGTCGGCGACGTGCTCATCGGGTTCTTCGCAGCGAATTTATTAGGCGCAATCATAGGATTGACGCTGATCGGATTCAAGAAGATGTCCCGCGACCAACCCATTCCCTACGGCGTCTACCTAGCCGCTGGCGCCACATTGGCGGTCCTCATCGGGCCGGTATTACTGGTGCATTGGCACAACTGGCCCAACGCGCACTAGTTACATCACGAACTCCATGCGCAGTCCTTCCGAGTCCCATTCGGGGTCAAAAGGCAAACGCCGAGCGGTATGAGTGAAGGCGCGGCGAGCAGACCAAACAAGTACTGCCGCGTCGATGAGGTGATGGGGCTTGACCCTGTCGATTTCGAAGTCGAGCACGCGCTCGATACCATTGAGCTTGGAGGTGAGGAGCGCCGTGCGCTCGGCCCGGCCCTTTTCGCGGAATTTTGGGAACCTCATTGGCACGCCACCATTAAGTTGATAAAAACTCAACTCGGGATTCCCCTCGTAAACTTGGCGTTGACGATATGGCGACATCTCAGAAGCGACGTCTCGGTAGCGCGGCATCAGGACCTGAGTGACAAAATCCAGTCCCTCGACCGACATGTCCGCCTTCTCGAAGACTCGTCGACCTGGCACTGCGGTAATGACGTTGCCGCGTTCGCCGAGTAATTCGCGCGCTTCGCGGTCACAGTTGCGAAAAGCAAGATCGGCGCCGGATGGATAGCCCACCGGCGCGTTGATCACGATCGCGTCGAACGTTGGACGTTCGTCGAGGATAAGGCTAAACGTTGCAATCAGTCGCGGCGCCTCGGGCGAGAATGTCGCGCCCGACACTTTCGCGCTGGCGACCAGCCACTGACCCGCGCTCGGAGTAACGCCCGCCACTATTTTATAGGGCAGCTGAGGTCCCTTTCGGATAATCACCGCTTCAGCAGCCCTTTGGCCCTCATCTCGATTGATTCGATGGCGCGTGCCAATTCTTTAGGATGCGCACTCGCGGCCAACGCATCTTCGTAGGTCACGATCCCACCGACGATGAGTTCTGCGAGGCTGTTTTCGAGCATTTGCATGCCCTCTTTAGCGTTGGTGAACATCACGTTACTCAACTGGTTGGAACGGCCTTCTCGAATGAGGTTACGCACTGGTGACGTCGCGACGAGGACTTCGAATGCCGCCACGACACCCCCTCCGATCTTGGGGATCAAGCGTTGGGCGAAAATAGCCGAGAGCGACGCTGCCAATTGAACGCGGGTTTGCTCCTGACGCCACGCTGGGAAGACGTCAATGATGCGATCGATAGCCTGCGGCGCGTCGTTCGTGTGCAACGTGCCAAAGACTAAGTGACCGGTTTCGGCCATGGTGAGAGCGATCTGAATCGAGTCGATGTCGCGCATCTCACCGATCAACATAACATCGGGGTCTTCACGTAGGGCCGAGCGGAGGGCTCGTGGAAATGAGGGGCTATCCAGGCCGATTTCACGCTGAGAGACCGCCGCCACCTTATGATTGTGCACGTATTCGACCGGGTCTTCGATCGTCAATATGTGGACCGGGCGTGTCTCATTGATGCGGTCGATGATGGATGCCAAAGTCGTTGACTTACCCGACCCGGTTGGGCCCGTCACTAAAACAAAACCACGAGGCTGGCGCGACACCATTTCGGCGGCGGCGGGCAGACCCAACTCTTCGAAAGTAGGAATTCGAGAGGGAATCACGCGAAGGGCTAGGGCCATTTGGCCCCGTTGGGTGAACACGCTGCCACGGATACGCGCACGATCGTGCCACGAGAAAGCGAAATCGACGTCCAGTTCCACTTCGAACATCTCACGCTGACCTGCGGTGAGCAGAGGCCAAGCAATTTCGCGAATCTCGTCACCTGTGAGGTCAGTAGCGCCCTCAATGGGCGCCAATTTTCCGTCCACTCGAATTCGCGGGGCCGAATTTCCCGAAAGAAGAAGGTCAGAACCTCCCTGGTCCCATAGTTCCTGGAGCCAAACTTCCATCGACGGAGCGATGTTACTCATGAAAAGGCTCTCCTTAATAGGGCTATGCAGCCGAGACGCCCGGCCCAATCTTAGGGCCGGGCGTCTTGACATGCAATGACTCTGCAACGGTACAACGGGAACATCTCCCGCATGTTGGGGGACTAACTGATGAACCCGGTGTTCGAGCACACAGCTGCTCCCGTCCAGGGAACCCAACCGGCGAGGGTAGTGGCGTTAGTACTAGCCCACGCGTCGGCGGTGTAATTGGCCGTGCTGGTTCCTGCAGCTGGTGTCGCTGCGGTAGGTCCACCAACGAATAACACTCCGCCTCCGACTCCTGAGACAGGCGTGCTGATGGCGAAGGTGTAGTGGCTCGGGTTGCTCGGGATGCTCGCCAAGTACGACGACACCAAGTCGCCGGATGAGGCAGCGCCACTAGCCATGACCGGGACCTGGCTCGGGTACTGAGCTTGCTCAGCCGCCATGGCGGTGGAGATTGTGGCACCGTCAGCTTTGCAGGCTGCGACAGCACTAGAGGTAGTCACGCCGCCAAGCGAGAAGACTACAACAGCGGCCAAGATACCAAGGACGACGATGACGATCAGGAGTTCAATCAAGGTGAAACCACCGTTGTTCTCCTGAGCAGCCTTCTTCGCCTGAAGCTTCTTCAGGGTTGAAATCATGCGGTTCTCATTTCTCAATTACTTTCCGACACGCGGAGACTTTGCGGGCGCAAGGTCAGAATTAACGCTAACTGTGCCCCTTGGGGTTAACAAACCAAATTAGACACAACGACTAGATTCCTAAGAGTCTCCTCAGACTCATACGTCGTGCGCGAGACGCACGCGAATCAAAAATACGTGGGGTAGATGTCGGCGCATAATCACTGATGACACCGAGTATTTTTTCCGGCGAATTTGTCGAACAACCGATCTCAGTTTCCATCGCAAGGGATAAGGGACATGAATCAATCTCAATGGAATGACAACAATCACAACGCGCAATATCTTCGCGTAAAACGCCATAATTTGGGCTCTTGTGACTCATCCGTGGGTCATTTGCCCCTTCTAAATAGTCGCACGCCGTTCCCTGTCTAAGTTTCTGACTGTTGAAAGAACAGGAACTTGTGGAGGAAAACGGCGTGCGAAATTCAAGACTATGGCGAATGCTG
>DATCEX010000049.1:0-9058 GCA_036509795.1 Acidimicrobiales bacterium | reverse complement strand
CGCGCCAGGCAACGGGTCATTCGCGATTCTAGGCTGCGTATCGTTCTGTTCAGATAAGTTCGTGGCGATGAGAATCATGTTGCCCCACTCTGACGCCAAGAGTCCTGGAAGCGCATGACCGACCTCGCCAGTTCAGTTCTTCCGATGATCCGTACTCGCGCCGACCTGCACCGCTGGAGCGACGCCAACCGACACGGGATGCTCATGCACGAGGCGGTGGACATTCTCGAGGCCGCGGTCGCTGACCACGCCCCCCAGGAGATCTTTGCCGTGACATCCAAGGCACTCGCCAGCTCCCTCACCGTCATCGCCCGATCGGACGACTCGAGTGGCATCATTGGCGACGCATGTCGTCGGTTGCTGGCGCTACATCCGGTAGCGGCCGCGCGAGCGAGTGCGCCCGTCGCACCACTGGTGAGGTGGATGATCACATTCCAGTTCGCTGGCGAGGTCGATTATTTCGAACTCGACCCCGTGGCCTACGCCCCCGCGCTGGGTGAGGAGGGCCTCAGGAAATATCGAGCCGAGCTCAATCGCATCGCGGAAGGCCTCGGACCCAACCCTCCCGAGGAGCAACGATGGTCGTCGGCGAATGCCCATGTTCGTTTTGTGCTCGAGTGGAATGAGCGCAGATTCGCGGTACTTGACAAGGACGTCGACGCGATCATCCGAACCCATCTCCGCGACGCCGAGGTCGCCGCGTGGTACCAGGACACGGCAGAGGCTCTCGTCGAGGTGGGCGAGTACTCGCTCGCCATTGATTGGGCGCAGCGTGGCGCCGAATTCGACGGAGGGCACCAAGCGGCCCGGGCGGCCGATTACTGGTGCGAACTCCTCGCGCAGCGGCGGCCCAGTGAACTGGTGGACGCTCGACTCACGGTGTTTCGTCGCTGGCCCACCGCCGGGCACGCGACGGCGCTGCACGAGGCGGCGGCCGATCGATGGAACGAGTACTACGAAGAGGTGTTGTCGGTATTGTCAACGCGTCCCGCAGAGGCGGTGAACTTCGCCCACTCGTCGCTCGGCGACATTCAACTGGCGTGGTCGTTGGCGCACACCCTTTCGCTCAACGACGACCGCGTGTGGACAAGTTTGGCGAAGTCCTACGCGAAGATTGATCCCTTGGCCGTCCTGCCAGTGCTGACGCGTCTTGTTGATCATGATCTCACCGAGGCGGGCGCTCAGCATTACATCGTGGCGGCGAGGAGACTCAAGAACATGCGCCGGCTAGCGGCAGGTTCACCGCGAGCAACTCAGGTTGACGATTACATCAAGGAGCTGCGCGAGACGCATCGGCGCCGCCCGCGCTTGCAGCGCGAGTTCGACCGTGCGGGCCTACCGTGAATCGCGGTCCAGTAGCGTGCTCGCCATGAAGCATCGAAACCCAAAGTTGTGCCTCTTCGGATGGAAACCTTCAGACTCCACTCCATTGCAGCACGAGCGGGTCCCACCGACCGATTGCTGAACCGTCGAGAAGTGCATTGATGAATGGCTTGACAATTGTCAGCGCCTCGTCGAGCGTCTGAGCCAGTGGCAAGAGCGAACGTCGTGCTTCGTTCCCATAGCCCGTCTTCCAGAGGGACAGATCGGGTACTTCGAAACTAGAGGGCAGGGTGATCTCTCGGTGAGCTGCCTCCCCACGAAGAGCCGCATACTGAGCTCCCGCATCAATCGACACCTCTGTAACGATTGCGACAAGATCAACGAGATCCTTGAAGCGGGTCGAGGGACGCTCTCCGTGTCGTTCGATGATGGCCATCACCTTGTCAGCCACATGGTCGACCAGAGGATAGGCCCGATAACCCAGCTGGGCGACGTTCGGCATGCCGACGCGAGCAAGGGCAGGCACGTCATCGGGTCGGTCGACGACGCGAAGCTTCGTGCCCACCAGGTCGATGTGAAATTGAGCCCACATCGTCGCTCCGACGTACGCGTCGACAGGAATGCGGAGGCCGTCTGATCCGTCTGCGTGCGGACGTGTCGAACCCACTTCGAACCTGAACCAATCTCCGAGGTCAAGTTTGGCTGCTCGAGCAATATCGGCAATGGCAACGTTGCTTTGCACGGCGCGATAGATGTCGACATCAATGGTGGCTCGAACACCTATGCCTCGGGCAAGCAGTGCAGTAGCTCCCTTGACGATCCATCCGTCGTCGACAATGTAGAGCCGAGCCAGGAAACGATCGTACGCCATCTGACGCTGAAGTTGAGGAAGACCCCACCGGCCTGATTGTGCAACCTCGTTGAGCCTGTCGGTGAGCGCTCGACGAAACGCCATCGGACTTGAATATGTGTGCTCGCGATCGCTCAACTATCTACTCCTGATCGTGGGCCTTGAAATGGCTGGGCAGCGTCAGTAATTTGCTGTATCGAGTCGCGGGCTTCCTTCATCCAATTCGCGCTCTGGTCATTCTTGGCGAGATCGAATAGCCAACGAAGGAGGGCGATGCCATCATCACGGCGAAGTCCGAATCTTGCGGCGTGAGGGGAGAGGCTCAGTGCGAAGGTTCCGGGATGATCGAAGGCCAGTCGGATGGAGTCGACGATAATCTGGGCGACGGCCCCTGGATCCTCATGATCGTAGAGGAGGTCCGAAGCGATTCGCGCTGGCCTGGTCACTGGTAGTCCACGTAGTCGAATCCATTCGACATCCGCGAGGGGGCGTCGGTGAAGACGAACATCTTGTCGCCGGCTCTGTTTGCGTAGCGTCAACGTGAAGTCGTGCCGGTCCGCTGGAAGATCGCCGACTCCATAGAGTGCAGCCGCTGACCGGTGAGACACGACGCCCTGTGTGGGAGTGCGCCCCCATGCGGGCACGCCGGGAGCAAGTTGCAGCCATGCAACGCGTAGTTCAAAGTGGTCCGGTGTGGGCGATCCCACCAGTCGATACACGCCGTGAGCGACTCGCTCGAGTACAGAGTCTGAGGCGGTGAGCCTGTCAATTGTCGTTGCGGGAATCGCCACGCTTTCGAGTTGACGGCGAGTGACCAACCCCCATTGCTCCTCAGCAAACTCCGCAATACGCATCAGGTTCGAAGTAGTCATTACGACTTCATTATACCCTATTTATAGGGTATAATGAAGCATAACTAACGATGGAGGCTTCCTAATGGCCTGAAAACGGGGTATTTTGAAGTATCAGTGAATCTTAATTCGCGCGTTGCGTGAAGGCTGATGACATGGATGAATGAACTTCGATCATTACTGTTCGTTGTTACCCGGCACAGTACAATGAGTCCCGTTTCAAAGAAGGCGGCGATGCTCGTTAGCGCTCTGACCCTAGTGGCGCCTGGCAAGGGGCCGGCGGTATAGGTTCAGATTATCTTCAAAAATGTTGCGTTTCGACTTATTAAATGGTAATTTTGTTGCGTTAGTGGTCGAAAGAGAGCCTTTGTTTCCATGAATGGTGCGCAAACGAATCCTTACGGTGTGCTGCGAAAAGTCACATCCGCTAATCGGGCTGAACTGAGCCGACGTGCCAAGGCTGGCGTGGCGATGCGTCTCGCTCCGGGAATCTACGTTGAGAACGCCGCGGCGTCACCTCAAGAGGTTACTAGGCATCACCTCTTCGCGATCGTCGCCATGATCTGGCCCGACGCCGTCCTGTGCGGAAGAACGGCACTCGATGGCGGCATGCCACGTGACGCAACGTTCTATCTCGCCGACCCGACGCGACGTCGTCCCACTCCTCTCAAACTCCCAGGGATCACCATTGCCCCCAGTCCTGGACCAGGGGCACTCCCGGGCGACATGGCGATGCCGAACGGACTGTTCATATCTGGTCCCGCGAGAAGCCTCGTCGAGAACGCTACCCTCCGGGGTCGTCCGGCACTCTTTCGGGCTGGATCTCGTGCAGTCGAAGACCGCATAGATGAGATGGCGCGTGCTGGGGGAGCGGGGAGAATTCGTGAGATCCTCACCCAGCTCGACGTCATCGCGCCATCATTTGAGCGCGAGTCGGTCGCCTTCGTCCGTGCGCGACTAGCGGCCCTACTGGGATCATTCGAAAACGGAGCGTTGAAGGTAGATTCCAGGCGCCTGAAGGCGCGTCTATCGGGCGAACCCTTCGATCAACGCCGCTTAGACCTCTTGCGAGGGCTGGTCGAAGTCCTGGGCCCGCGTGCGCCTCGACCCGCTCCCATGCTGGGAGATGCGGCACGCTGGGCGTGGGAGCCCTTCTTCGAGGCCTATTTTTCCAACTTCATCGAGGGAACGGAATTCGGCGTCGACGAAGCCCGCGGCATTGCCATCGACCACATCGTCCCCGAGGCACGACCCGCCGATGCACACGATATCGCGGCGACATACCAATTGGCGAATGATCCTCGTGACCGCGTGCGAATTCCGCATTCGGGAGAAGAACTGATTAGCGTCCTGCGAGATCGTCACCGTCTCTTGATGGCGGCGCGACCGGAGAAGAATCCGGGAGAGTTGAAGACGCGGATGAACTTTGCGGGTGGTTACCAATTCGTCGAGCCCGACCTCGTGCAGGGAACCCTGAGCCGAGGTTTTGATGTTCTCAATGGATTGTCGGATCCATTTGCCCGAGCCGTCGCGATGATGGTCCTCATCACCGAGTGTCACCCCTTTGATGATGGTAATGGGAGGGTCGCGCGTCTCACAGTCAATGCCGAACTCTCCGTCGCCGGACAGGTTCGAATCATCATCCCGACCGTCTATCGCAACGACTATCTTGCTTCCCTCGCAGGTCTATCTCGCGGCGTGGGGCGTGGAGAATCGCTGATTGCAGTCCTGGAGTTCGCTCAGCGCTGGACTGGGGAGGTGGACTGGCAATCATTCGATAAAGCTCACCGAACTCTCCAAGGTGTCAATGCCTACGTCGACCCTGGCGTTGCCGACGCCAGCGGTATTCGCTTGGTGTTCCCCTCGAGGTTCGACGAGACGGGACCCCATCGGCTGGAGGGCTGATCGGACCCTCCACGCCGCAGATCGCGGCGGTCCAACCGTGGGAATGCCTTCGAATTCACCAACGAGAGGAAATTCGTTATTCATAGTGCGTGGGGTCCATCGAGGCGTCTCTCGAGGATGAGTAATGGTTCGCCACATTGCCATGGTCCACTCGACCGTGGCACCTCACGACGACAACGTATCTCGCACATACGTCGACGTCGAAACCTCGCGTTGAGCCCGCGTAGAAGTTCAAGTGCGAATGATTGTCAACAACGAAGATCTGTAGAGCGGGAGGTCATCTCAGGCCATTGCGCACGGCCACCGTAGTCGAGCCTCCTTAGGGTGCAGCCCTCGTCGCGGTCACGCATCTCTCGATACGCCCAAGATGTGACGAAGCCTCGCGACGTCAAAGCCGGCGAATCCCGATTGGCCGACATCACGGCGGTCGAACTCATTCAGAACAGCGACGAGATCCTCGCGGCGTGTGGGGTCGCTCGCAGCTTGGCGCGGCGTCAATCCAGCCAGCGCCGGAATCGACTCATCGATCCAGGCCTCCTCTTTCTCGCGCATGAGTGCCTTCATGACCTCGCGAACCTCAAAAGGAGCTGGCTCATCGGGCATTCCAAGGTCGCCACCATCAGCCCGCCGTTTCTCTCTGGCGGTCGCGATATCACTGCGCTCATCTTCTAAGACATGCAGATCGGCGACGTTCTTACTCAGCAGTCCCAGGACCCGCTCCAGGCGTTCGACCGAGTTCGTCACGACGACCAAGGTGTCGTCAACACGACTGAGAAAGCAGCGCACCGCCGGGGATCGTTCGGTCTCAACCGTCTCGTTCCATTGGTCGTCGCCAATCGGCTGAAAGATGCGGTCCAGCGTCTCACGAAGTGTGCTCCAGGGAGTCAACGTCGGAGCCAATACCGCTCGACACATGACGATCTCCTCCCCTTCGTAGTTCACCATGGTGATCGGGCCGAACATCCCGCCCAACCATGCCGCGAGGTCGAGCGGATCTCCGCCTTCGTCGAGGACTTCGATCAGGGAGGCGCGATGCTGGACCGGTACCAACAAGATCTCGGACTCGATGGCCCATTGATCTCCTTCTTCCATGAGGCGTGCGAACAAGTAGTCGCCAACCTGCAACGTCTGTGAGGCGGTCCGTTCGCTCACGTCGACCACATCGCCGCTGCACGTGTCGAGGAGTCGGATCGAGGTTCCCGCAGTGACCTCAAGGATCTGCCAGAGCGATCGTCGAGCCCCCATCCACTCGAGCACCAGCAATCGCTCCACTTCGGGGAGCAAGGGCCCTCGGGTATCGATGAAGCGGACCAATGCGGCCGGGTTGTACGCCACAAGATCGACCAAGAACGGCGCCAGTCCCTCACTGCGATTCTCGTCGGCGTAGTGCATCGCGACATCGAAGACGTCGCGCATTCGCGCCGCATTCTGACGTCGGAAAGAAAACTGCATGATCTTGTGGTGCAATACCTCCCTCACTTGTGAGGGAGTGAGTTTGGGGTCGAACAGGCAGCAGACCTTGAACTTGCGACCCGAGCCGCAAGGGCAGGTATCGTTTCGCCCCGCCTTGGGCGACGAGATGGCCATCAGGGACCTGAGGTTCTCGATCGGCGTGTCGCCCTCTTCGAAACCGGCGCGACGTAGTAGCGAGATTGCCGCACTGAAATGTCCTCGGTCCGATTCGTACCACGACAGTTGGCTGAGGGCCGGAAGAAACGTATCGTCGGTCATGGAGGCGAGTTTGAGGAGACGCTCAGCCTCGAGTGTTCTTGCGTCACGCTCGGCGTTGAGGGCGAGAAGAAAGATGCCAGGGGCGCTCAGTCTGCCGTTGAGACTTGCCACTGCGCCAGCAAATTCTTCGAGTCGTCGCGATCCGGTATCGGCTCCAGCGAGCACGTACTCGACGAAAGCGGGTGATACTGCCTCATGGGCGAGTGCCTGTGCCACGCGACGAGCATCATCGACAAAGCTGCCCTCCACCACAAAGTCGCTCCAAGCCGCGAGGACCAGTTCAAAGGGTGCAGAACAGCATCGGTCGAAGTCAAAACTCTCGGTGATTTCGGCAATCCGGTGGCGGCGATAAATGACCCCGGGTGGCTCCGCCACCTCTCCTCGACGTTGCACCCACTCGCCATCGCACTCTAGACCCACCTGCTCGAGAAGATCACGTATCGGAGCGACGGGGGAGCGGAACAATGTACGGTCGCGACACAGTGTGTCGAGGACCACTTGGGTGGCGTCGTCCATGACGCCCTCCTCGTGAACCAATTCGAACGAGGCGAGGAGGGCCTGTGCCTCTCGGTCACCCGATTCGGGTGAGGAATGGCGAATCACTGTAGCCGTCCGGTTCCGTCGTGAAATGACCAACAACTCACTCGCCGCGACGTCGTCGAGCCAGCCCGGAGGCCCGACCAGGTCGTCACGGTCCGACTCGAGGTCGTCACCTATTTCGTTGTGCAGTCGGCCGCCGGTGGCGTAAGCCAGTCCGTCATCCATCTCGAAGCCCAGTGCGATGAAGTCCGGCACGACCTCGAGCGAACTTCGATCAAGTTCAGCCGCAGTCACCTCGTGACTGAAGAAGAGGCCGTCCAGCATTGAACTCGTCTTTGCGATGAAACCATCGTTTGTCGTCCAAACCTCGTCAGTGTCAAGGAGGAGATAGTCGAGTTCCTTAGCAACTTGATCATCGTCGTAGGGCTCGAGTGGGCCGAGCGCACCTCGACGCCGCAACGCCATGACGAGTTCGCTGAAGGTCGACGACGTGCCGTCCAATTCCTCGAGAACAGCTTCCATCAGTGACTCTTCGAAGTCATTGCTCATTCCAAAATGCTAGCGACGACGCGATGTCGCGGGTAGTCCCTTCACCGAATTGGAACCACTCGAACGTCGGGGTGTGGTGGGCTCACCACGCCAAGAGTGGATCATGGAGCCAACCGTGAATCCACTTTCGATCATTGCGACGATCGGAAGTGGAGTAAGCACCTCGATCGTGCCCCTTGGTCGAGCGCTCCGGTTTCCGTATCTCTGAGGGGCTCAGCGATAGACGAATTCATTCCTGATCAATAGAGCATCTGACGAATGTGGGTCTCGAATCATAGTGCCGCTACGCAAGTCATCGCGGTCAGCCTCGTAGATGACCTTTAAGCCCCTGCTATGGATGCGCGTCCGGTGTAGGTGCAGATCGATTGCTTCGAGGGAATCGTCGTCGGGGAAGATTCCCTGCCACGCGGCAATGAACTCCACTTGATGGTGGTTCTTACACATCCCGCAGGGACGATGTCCTGCGGCGAGTGCGGACGCCTCGTCCAGGAAGAAGAGTTCGGTATACCTGTCCTCTCGCATGAATTCGCGCGGAGTGGCCAGTCCCTTCGTCGAACAGTAGATCCACTCGATGTTGTGGAATCTCTTCGTGACAACGTAGTGCGAATGGATGAGTCCCCGGTTTCCGAAGAGCGTGAAGGGAGCGGCGTGCTGTGAGATCGTCCCATGTGGATCGACAATGTTAAGAATCTCGCACCCTTTTGAAATGACGATTCAACGATTACTCGACCCAATGACATCAACGATGACGGGGCCGGTCAAGTCGGACGATTGATGCCTTGGAGGCTCGTCGTTGGACGTGACCGTGTGGATGCCACAATGGTCGAAGACCCACCTCTGATTCGCAGATGGGCCAATTAATTGGTGGACCGTGCAAGGTCGGGGCGGTACTGTCTCCTGCGCTACCCGATTCGCGCCGGGCAACGGGTCAGACGATACGTATCAACTGACTGCAGAATGGGGTATTTGTTTGGGTGACTTGCGCTGCGGCCCCATATGCGGTCCAATTCTGCCGAAGAATGACAATTTCCTATGGTCAATTCAGAATCATGGAGTTAGGGAGAGCGAGCCTTTATCCCCGCCGAGCGACTACCGGGGAATCTACTACTAGCCACTCTTCACTGCATTCGTGTACATCCACGTCTCGAATGAACCAAACTGAAGTGGGCCCCGGAAACTGGACACCGACTTAAGGTTGAGCACTGACGCATCCTGGAGGTGCTCGTGACAACCAGA
This sequence comes from Acidimicrobiales bacterium, assembly GCA_036509795.1. Taxonomy (GTDB): domain Bacteria; phylum Actinomycetota; class Acidimicrobiia; order Acidimicrobiales; family RAAP-2; genus RAAP-2. Next base: position 73 of record DATCEX010000049.1, on the reverse strand, counting down.
CGCAACAAGTTCAAGCCTGATTTCAAGGCGAAGGTGGCCCTTGAAGCCCTGAAGGGTGACAAGTCGACGGCCG
>DATCEX010000048.1:0-30797 GCA_036509795.1 Acidimicrobiales bacterium | reverse complement strand
TTAGACAGGGAACGGCGTGCGACTATTTAGAAGGGGCAAATGACCCACGGATGAGTCACAAGAGCCCGAAAATTTTGACATTCGCTGCGGGGACCGACGTTTCCAGGGCGAAGTGGTTTAGTTCTCGGGGTCCGGCCACCTCGCACATACAGCGTCTTTCGGGACTTCTTGCTCGCAAATTGGTCCGGGGTCACCGACCTAGCGCTCAATCGGTGGACTCAAACGAATGAACCAGGTCGATGCGCAGTCCGACTGCCCATCTTCGCGAGCCTCCCGCAGCCACTGGCCCTGCTCGAAGTCGGCACCTCAGCTGGGCTCCGTCTCTATCCGGACAGGTACATCCACAACTCCGTCCACCAGATCGATCCCGTGGACGGCGTTAGCGAAGTGACAATTTCGTGCACAACTCGGGGAAGTTCTCCCCTGCCTGTTTCGTTACCCGAAGTTGTCTGGCGTGCAGGCATGGATTTGAATCCACTCGATGTTAGTGACGCCGCTTCTATGAGGTGGCTGGAAGCGCTGGTATGGCCCGAACAAGAGTACCGCCTCACGAGACTCCAGGCCGCAGTCGACATCGCACGGTCGGACCCTCCGCTTCTTTTCGGAGGGGATCTCGTCGAACGGCTCAGAGAAGTGGCCGACAAGGTCCCAGACGGCGCAACATTAGTGATCTTCCATAGCGCTGTCTTGGCTTACCTGGATGAAGACCGGAGGCGCGTATTCGAGGATCAAGTCCGATCACTTCCGGCAATCTGGATCTCCAACGTGGGCGTCGGAGTTCTGATAACCGATACACAGGTAATGGCCACGTCTCACGACAACAATCCGACTCCCTTTGTCCTTGTCCAAGACTGCATCCCGGTTGCCCTTATGGGAGCTCATGGCTAAACACTCGAGTGGTTGTGATACGTCGGACTTCTGAAAACGTCGCGGACCTTGACGCGATGGACAGTGGATGGGTAAATCACAGCGAATAGATTCCGCACACTTCGGCAATCTCGCCGGCCACGATCTACGGGCAAGCCAAGATGTCACAGAAACCTTCAGCACTCCCGACGACTTAGCCACTGGCTTCGACGAGTCTGCACGAGGTTCACAGACTCAGCTTTCTCTAGGTTCAATCTTCCTATTCGAAAGCAATGGGATCGATACGCCTACCCAAATCGCGAGCAGCAACATCCATATCGTGAACCGGACCCAGGGATAAAATCCGCCGACGATGTCGGGTGTGTTGATGTTGGTGAACTCCGCCGAGCCGTAGGGCAAGTGTGTCCCTAAAATCGTCAACCAATCCCCGAGAAGAAAGAAGGCAAAGCCAAGTGCAACGACGATCACCACCCGTTGGGCACGGTTCAACCGACGATGCAACATTGTGAGAGTCTTTCACAGGTACCTTGTGAGATCCAGGAAATCCTGTGGCGAACTATCGCTGAACTCGTTCGTACACATTGCCATCCTGTTTTTGGACATTGCGTGCCCACCTCGTCAACCGCTACGAAAAGGACTCGTGTTCTTCAGCGTCATCGGGGTTGCTAATAGTGTCGACCAGTGCGGCATCGATAAGTTGATTGATTCCCATCAACGGAGCGACGAGATGAACAGGCAGTCAGTATCTTGTCGCAAGTACGGTCGGGGATACGTAGGACGCGCGCGTGAGTCCACCATTATCCCAGACCAACACTTTCAACGGAAGGTCCAAACCTGCGAGGGGTTCGGAGTTCATGATTGAAGTGCCAACCGCCGGATTGCCAAAAATGATGAGGGTAGTGTCACGCAGTTCCTGACCCGCGCCTCGTGCGGCAGCGCGCTGGTCAATGACTGCGAAAATCGTCATACCGCGTTCTGCCATAAGCGTCGTCAGTCGATTCACGGTATGTGCGACCGGCCACGGGCTGTCCTTCGTTACGTAATCAGGATCGTGGTCCAACTTGATTCTCCTTTCGAAACACCCATGCCAAAGATTGTCATCACAGTGGAAAACGTCCGCTTCCAGATGGATTCTTCAAACTCAAGAAATCGAGCAACGACGCGACTCGCCGAACTGGTGTCACCTTCCGTTAAGCATTGACCAACCTCGATTGAGACGCCTTAAATGTGGGGAGCCTTTCGCAGTGTTCCCTCATTGTACGAAGACGTCATGATATTGCTGCTGAAAACGCCAAAATCGTAACCCCGGCAGTTTTTTCATGGAACCATTCAACTTCGTGGGTCCAGTTGATCACCTCCGCATTAACTGACGAAGCAACGAAAGGAGTAATCGTCTCCAGCGGCCGGGGCGATCAGAGGGGCCTTTCGGGTTCGACCCAACTCTGACGCAGTTGAGTGAGGAGATCGTCGGCGATCCTTTCGGCGCGGGAGTCAAGCTCAGAGGCGTCAAGGTCGGAACGAAGCTGTTGACCCATCGCGCGCACGAGACTGCGAAAGGCTGAACTTTCGAACCTCACTTGAAGGCGAGGCTCGTCGACCTCGCGAATTTCAGACACCTGCATCAACTCCAGAACCTGCGCTCGGACTTGAGGTAATTCAACCCCGAGGTCGTAGAGGATTTGGACCGCCGTCCCTTCCCCATGTCGCACGAGGCCAAGAAGAAGGTGCTCTGTGCCGATGTAGGAAGTGCGCAGTTCCAGGGCTTCGCGTAGTGACATCCCAAGGACCTTCTTCGCCTGCGGCGTGAAAGGAGGCGAGGTCGAGGAAGAATTGGGTTTGATTTCAGTCCTGCTCTGGACGTTATCGCGAACGACGTCGTAGGTGAGGCCGAGGGCGTCGATCGCTTTCGCCGCCACTCCCTCGGCTTCACGGATGAGACCCAGCAAAAGATGCTCCGTGCCAATGTATGCGTGATCGAGGTCACGTGCTTCTTCTTGGGCGTAGACGAGAACTCGTCGAGTCCGATCGGTGAATCGTTCGAACATACATCTCCCGGCTGGAAATCTCTCGATTCCGTGGCAGTAGGTTGATTAATCCTTCAGCGTAGACCCAGGTTTGACTCAGTGCTTTTTGACACACGCGTCGCGACCCATTTGAACATCGATCCATCGACCTAGAGCCATCCATATTTCCGAATGGTGAGGGATCAGTTTCTTGTCCACTCAGACGTATAGAAGCCAGGAATCGCGACGGGTTTGCCGGAGACTCTCCAGGATTCTCGTCGCGAATCAGGCCAAACCAAGTGCAACGACGAAAACCACCAGCTGGGAACCATTGAACCGACGATGCAGCATTGGGAGAGTCTCTAACAGGTACCTCGTGAGACCCAGGAATTCTTGTGGCGAACCTCGTTCTGAACGATGGTTCCATGGATTCAGTGCACTGAGAATAGTTTGAGCCGAATCTACGGCGGGTTCAACCGGTCAGCGCAATAAGCTCGGCGAGGTTCTTCACCGTCACGATAAATGGAGTCACTCTTCAAGGTTGCTTCAAGTTCAGCCTTTTCGGCGACACGGCATGATGCAGTGTTGCGCACGGGATGGAACAAGTGCACCCGATGCAGATCCAATTAATCGAAGGCCCACTCACAAATGGCTGAGGTCGCCAATGGTGCGAATCCTTCGCCTCGCGACTCGGGAAGCACCCAATACGCAATTTCGGCGGAGCCGCTTATGAAGTCGATGGTCTGAAATGCGAATCGGCCGAATGCGGCATTGTCAGATCGCTTCGCGATCGCCCAGCAAGCGCCCATCTCTTTCTGCCAGGTCTCGGTCCACTTTCCAATGACTTCTTCTGCTTTCTCCGTCATACGAGTAGGGAACCCACCATTGAATGTCGGGGTCGTTATACGCCGCGACTACTACCGAGACGTCATCCAAGGTCCACGGGCGCAGATACGAACGCTCGTCCACGTCTAGATTCGGCTGGGATAACCCGTTCATCGAGCCCGGCGGGATCACCGGTGGTATCAATCGGGGCATATTTCAATTATCACTCATGACCGCCGGTGATGATCTGCCAATTCATGCCAAAATTTGAGGTTGATGACAGAGAAGCACGCCGAGATTCATTTTGACGAAATGAATTGGCCCTCCCCAATTGGCGGTTGGCCAGAGAACATCGAGAATGTTCCGTACAACACTTCAGCCGGTCCGATGGCGGACTCACCTTCGTCATGGCTCGAGGGTTCAAATTGCCAACGCTTCGCATATGGCGTTATGGCACTATTCGATTTGTGGTGTCCACCTCTACGTTCATCGAATTTATGGAAAGAAGAGGAGTTGACAATTGTCGTGAATGAGCCAAAACCCCTCGACTTGATCTTGTTTAACTCGTCCGGTAAATCCTTTGGTGCCCACATCGGTATCTTTATGACGTCAGGCGAAATCCTTCACCTCTCTCAAGAAGTCGGTAAACCTGCGGTGTGGTCTTTCGAGGAGTTTGCGACGCGCCCTCGATACTCGACAATCGTTGGTATCAAACGAATACAAGGGAAATAGTGGACTGGCGTATTTGACCGACCGAAATGCTGAAGTCGCTTGAGGTCTCACCTAACTTCTGATGAATTCCCTCACAGAAGAATGAAACTCGTGGGCAAGATCTACCTACCGAATTCCGAAATGGCGCCGTAAAAATACCGGTGGCCGGGGTTTATATAGGTAGAGGAAGTCAGGAGCCCGGTGGGAGAGGTAGTACGCCAAGAGTTCGAGACGTTCGTTCACGACGTGGAGCCATCACTTCGTCGCGCTCTGGTTGCCGCCTTTGGATTTGAGCGCGGCAGAGATGCCACCGCCGAGGCACTTCGTTGGGCGTGGGAAAACTGGGAGCGCGCCAAAGATCTGAATAACAAGATCGCCTACTTGTTTCGTGTGGGACAGAGCAAGAGCCGCGACCGCAAAACGCCGGACATTTTCGAGCGGAGTGAGGCGCACGAACCGTGGTACGACCCCGGCCTTGCTCCAGCACTTAGTGCTCTCACTGAAAATCAGCGCGTCGCAGTCGTGCTGATCAACGGATTTGAATGGAAACTCCGAGAGGTCGCGGAACTTTTAGGCGTTGGGGTTTCAACGGTTCAGAGTCACTTGGAACGAGGAATGCGTGCCCTTCGGAACGCTTTGGAGGTGGTTGAGAATGACTGAGTTAAATGAGCGAATTCGAGATTTCATCGAGACCGGGGCTTCACCGGTGTCGGCGCAAGAGATCCTCACCGCGCATGTTTCTATGCACGTGATGACGATTTCGCACCAAGTCAGACCACGTTCGCGCCGGCGATTGTGGGTGCTCGGAGTTGCCGCGGCGCTGATAATCGCACTCCTGAGCATTGGACTCGTTTCGGTCCCCGGCGTGAAGAACAATGCTGTTTCACCCGCGTCTGCAGCAACATTGCTCGGCTCAATGGCGGCCAAGGCGTCGCGCGAAAATCCACTGGTACCCGGGCCCGGCCAATACCTCTATGTTGCGACAATTGTGAGTAATACCGATGGAGAAAGTATGCATCCTTCACCGAAGATGTTCTGGTACAACTCCGACGAATTGCACCAGGTGTGGACGTCACCAACTGCAGCTGCGCACCAGACGTATGAGATCGTCGGAAGACCGGAATTTGTGTCGGCGGCCGATCGTTCGGTTTGGGTGACCGACGGATCTCAGCCACTTCAAAGTGGAAGTTCAGGGTACGGGCCGCCGCTGTACTACAACGTCGAAGGTCTACCCACAAAGGCGTCGGAGATTCTTGCGTACCTGAAAAGTCAGACCTACCGTCCCAAAGAATCTCCCTACGGAAGTCAAGCCTCATGGGAGTTTGATACAGCTCTGCAGTTCCTCGAGAATGGTGCTTCGTCTTTACAGCGCGCAGCAATCTTGAAGTTTATGGCAACGATTCCCGGGGTCCGACTATCGGGGTACGCAACTTCGATGGTGACTCATGAGAAGGGGTCGGTAATTGAGTTGCCGTTCAAAAGGTCCGGGTTGACTACAGAGGCTGTCTTCAACCCTTCAAATTCAAATTTGATCGAGATACGTTACGTATACATTTCTCTGGCATCAATAGAAGCACCGTTTCCTGGACCCACCCGGATCGTAGGTGAAATTCAGTCCTACAGTGACTTCGCGTTTGCGGGGATAACTCAGGCGAAGTCGGACTATTCACTGCCCCCTGGGACTCCCACGTTCCCCAAGGTTTGGCCATTCGGCTCAACCAGGGAACCTCTTTCCGGATGGCTGGGATCTTCTTCCAAGCATTAATCCGTAAGAGAACTCCCAACTTTCGCATGCGACCAGCGGGCAATCAATTGATCGCCCCACTCTCGTTGGTGACGCCAGCAGAGGCCGCCTTACTGGCGGTACGCCAAAGTTCTCATTCTCAGAATGGACGACCCGGGACCGATTCTCCAGCTGTGCAAGTTGGAGTCGGCTGTCAGAGAACCATCTCAAAGCGGCAAAGTTCGGCGCCTCCGCAGACGCATCTGAGGTGCCCGCTATTCGAATTTTGGGCGCTCCACGGGCGTTAGTGGGCGTTAAGCAGCGGTCAATCATGATCACTCACTGTCAACCATGGACACACCAAAGGCCTTGTGATCATTGTCCTTTTGGCGTATTTTCTTTTCGCAGTCCCAACGGGATTCGAACCCGTGCCTCCACCTTGAGAGGGTGATGTCCTAGGCCACTAGACGATGGGACCATGAAGTGAGCACGTGTGGAATCACGCACTCACTTCGCTCGGGGGCAAGGACTCGAACCCTGAATAACTGGACCAGAACCAGTTGTGTTGCCAATTACACCACCCCCGAAGGGCTTGGCAATCTTACCCGAGCACGTAACTCAGCCGCCAGACGGGATTGAAATGTGTGTCGACGTTGTCCATGAGCTCAGCCGTCCGTACCCGATGATGCGCCCGACGCCCACTCCGAGGCTCTCTTTGAGATAGAACTTCCAGAGCGAATGTTTGATCGTTGGGGAGTTCTCGACCGGCGACGGCACCGGATCGAACCCCTGGGACGACGAAATTGCCATCGCACGATATTCGTGGAAAGGGTCGGTGACCGTGATGACGTGGAGCAAATCATGCTTCTTCAACAGCGGCGCCACCGTCTCGACGTTCTGCCAGGTGTCGCCCCCCCCACCGATCAAGATGCGATCAGCCGGTACACCGTGAGCCTCTAAATAGGTGGCCGACACTCCGGCTTCGGTGAAGACGTCGCCCGGGCGGCTGCCGCCGGTAACCGCGACCCACGGCGCGCGATGAGCGCGGTACACCACGAGGGCCTCGTCGAGTCGAGCTTGAAGTTCCTGCGAGGGCCGACCATTGTCCTCAGCGGTCCCGAACACGAGAATCGCCTGCGCCTTGGTGCTCGAGTGAATATGACTGGTCATCCAAATTTGAACGAATGTCACAGCGAAGTACAAGATGATGATTGCGACGAGGGTGGTGACGACCTTGATGGCCAAGCGCAACGGCGCAAAAATTAGACCGAGCATCGCGCCAGTGCCGCAATGAGTCGCGCGGTGACCGTCTCACGCCCTAAGAACTGCAGCGACTCAAACAGTGGCGGTCCCACCAACGTGCCGGTGACCCCGCATCGAATAGGGGCCTGGGCCTTGCGAAGATTTAGTCCCATCGACTCGCCGAGTTCCGCCACCGCCGCGTGCAAGTCAGCCGCCTCCCACCGTGTCTCGGCGAATCGCTCCAACGCCGCAGCGAGCAGCGCTTGTCCCAGGGGGTCCATCCCGATCACCTTGTTAAACGCCGCGTCGTCAAAAGTTGGCGCGTCGAGGAAGAAGAATGCCACCATCGCCGGTACTTCACCCAGCGTCGCGACCCGCTCTTGCACGAGGGGGGCGACACGCTCAAACAACGCGGCGTCGAATTGGTCGTGGCTCCAAGGCACGTCGCGATCGGCCGGTCGCCACGCGCTGGACCAGGGCGCGACCCAGGGAGTACAAGCTTCGATGAACTCGCTCGTCGTCATCGCCCGCAGGTACTCGCCGTTCATGTGGCTGAGCTTCTTGACGTCAAAGAACGCCGGCGAGTGCGAGACGTCCTCAAGACGGAACTGCTGGATGATCGTGGTTATCGGAACGATCTCTTCTTCGCCACGCGGACTCCACCCCAACAGGGCCAAGTAGTTGACGAAGGCGCTCGCCACGTATCCTTGGTCGCGGTAGGACTCGGTGGCGACGGGGTCCTTACGTTTAGAGAGTTTCTTTCGCTGCTCGTTGACGAGGAGTGGCAGGTGCGCGTACGCGGGGATCGCGACGGGCTCGCGCCGGACGTCGTTGAGGGCGCTCCACAACATCATCTGCTTGGGCGCGTTGGATAAGTGCTCCTCACCACGGATGACGTGAGTGATGGCGTCGTGGCGATCGTCGGTCACGTTGGCCAAGGCGTAGAGCACCGCACCCGAGGACTTCGCGACAACGAAGTCGTCGATCGTCGCGTTGGCGAACTCCACGTCGCCACGGATCAGATCGTGCACGACGGTGCTTCCGTCACGCGGCGTCTTAAAGCGCAGCGCGGTGCTGGGTCCACGCTCGAGTCCGCGGTCGCGACAATATCCGTCGTAGCCGGGCGTCTTGTTGTCGCCCTTGCGCGCCACGACGTCCTCAGCCGTGCAGTCGCAGTAGTAGAGATACCCACCCGCGAGGAGCGCGTCGGTGGCGGCGACGTGCGCCGCGTGATTGTCGCTCTGGCGAAAGGGACCCTCGTCGAGATCGAGGCCCAGCCAGGCCATCGCCGAGATGATGCCGTCCACCCACTCCTCGCGGTTGCGGTCAGCGTCGGTGTCCTCGATACGCAAGATGAAACAGCCCTCGGACGACTGACGCGCCAAGAGCCAATTGAACAACGCCGACCTCGCCGAACCCACGTGGAAATATCCCGTGGGTGAAGGCGCGAATCGGACCCGTGGTCCGTTCACCAACTACTCCTCGATCGAAATGGCGCCGTTGGGACAACTCACCACGGCCTCGCGCACGCGTTCGGCGAACTCCTCGCCCGGCTGTTCCTTGAGGACGTAGAGGTAGCCATCATCGCGAACTTCGAAGACCTCGGGAACGATGCTCATGCACACCGCATTGCTCGAGCACAAGTCAAAATCGACGATGATTTTCATGTTCCCACCTTAGTAGTCGGTTCTCCACGGAGGGGGTTCGTTCACTCGCGTCCAGTCGTTACGAGCGGTTGTCTATGCTGGGCGGCGTTCAAAGGACAACGTATGAATCAGCGTTCACTGGGGTCTCTACGGGTCTCTGAAGTCGGCCTCGGGTGCAACAATTTCGGCACGCGACTGAACCAGGACGCCACGACGGCGGTGGTGACGGCGGCCCTCGACGAGGGGATCAACTTCTTTGACACCGCCGACATCTACGGCGACCTCAAATCCGAAGTCCAGCTCGGCGTGGCCCTCGGCGCGCGGCGCGACGAGGCGATTATCGCGTCCAAGTTCGGCATGTTGCACGACCGCTCGGGCGTGTGTGCGACGCCAGAGTACGTCCACGAGTCGTGCGACGCGTCCCTGACGCGACTGGGCACCGACGTGATTGACCTCTACCAACTGCACTTCCCCGACGAGTCGACGCCCCTCGCCGACACCATCGGGGCCATGCAAGAACTGGTCGTCCTCGGCAAGGTGCGCGAGATCGGGTGTTCGAACCTTTCGGCCGATCAATTGCGTGAAGCCGTCGCCGCCACCGGCGCCGGTCCCCATTTGGTCTCGATCCAGAGTCAGTACTCTCTGCTCGCGCGCCAGCCCGAGACCGATGGTGTCCTCGACGCCTGCGACGAGTTCGCCGTGGGTTTTCTTCCGTACTACCCCCTCGCCAACGGTCTGCTCACCGGGAAGGTCCGCCCGGGGCAACCCATCCCCGAAGGAACACGACTCTCGCTCATGCCCGATGACCGCAAGGTTCACTGGCTGAGTGACGCCCTACGCACGCGCGTCGATGAGCTGATCGCCTACGGCGAGGAGCAGCACCTGACGATGCTCGCCTTCGCCTTCTCGTGGCTGCTCTCTCACCCGCCGGTCGCCTCGGTCATCGCGGGCGCCACGAGCGCCGAGCAGGTACGCGCCAACGCCCACGCCGTGTTGTCGCTCAGCGACACGCAATTGGCGCGCCTCAACGAACTGACCGCGGACGACTAGTGGCTAGCTAGCCTTTACCGCGGCGACAATCTTGGTCAAGGTGTCCTTGGCGTCACCGAAGATCAAGGTCGTCTTGGGGCTGTAGAGCAACTCGTTCTCGATGCCGGCGAAGCCCGGACGCATCGAGCGCTTGAGGAACAAGACGTTCTCGGCCAGGTCGGCAGCGATGATCGGCATACCGTAGATCGGCGAACTCTTGTCGTCCTTGGCCGCCGGATTGACGGTGTCGTTGGCCCCCACCACGAGGGCCACGTCCGCCGTCTGTAATTCGGAGTTGGCCTCGTCGAGTTCCAACAACAGTTCGTAGGGGACGTTCGCTTCGGCCAGGAGCACGTTCATGTGTCCGGGCATGCGACCCGCCACCGGGTGAATCGCGTAGAAGACCTCGATACCCTTTTTCTCGAGCTCTTCGGCCAGTTCGCGCAGCACGTGTTGAGCCTGTGCGACGGCGAGACCGTAACCCGGAATGATCGCGACGCGACTGGCGAAGCTGAGGAGCACGCCGGCGTCCTCGGGCGACCCCGAGCGCACGGGACGCGCGTCGGCGCCGGTGCCGCCACTGGCGGTCACGACGGAGCCGAAGGCCGAGAACAAAACGTTCGAGAGACTGCGACCCATGGCCTTACTCATCAGTCGGGTCAACAAGATACCCGAGGCGCCCACCAGCGTTCCCGCCACGATCAACAGGTTCGATCCGAGCGTGAAGCCAGAGGCGGCCACGGCCAAACCGGTGAAGGAGTTCAGCAGGGAAATCAACACTGGTACGTCCGCACCACCGATGGGCAAGACGAAGGCGATTCCCAAGACGAACGCCAAGGCGAGCAGGACCCACAGGAGCGTCGTCTGACCATTCACTAAGATGACGATGATGAGAACCAGTCCCGCCACCCCCAAGATGGCGTTGATGATCTGTTGACCCGGGTACGTGACGGGTCGACCGGTCATCAGTTCTTGCAACTTGGCGAAGGCAATGGCAGACCCCGAGAACGACACGGTGCCAATCAGCACGCCGAGCAGGACTTCTAGAGTGACGTAAGTAGCCGGTCGCGTCGAGTGGATGTGCACGAATTCGGTGATTGACACGAGCGCCGCCGCGCCGCCGCCGACGCCGTTGAAGATTGCGACGAGTTGGGGCATGGCGGTCATGCGCACGAAGCGCGCCGTCGGCACCGCGACGATGACGCCGATCGCCATGGCGACGAGGATGAGGCCGACGTGATAGAGCGAGTGACCGTCAACCTGCTTGAAGAACGTGGCCACGACGGCGAGCAGCATGCCGGCGGCGGCGATGCCGTTACCCAGCCGCGCTCGTTTGGGACTGCCGAGACCCTTGAGGGCAATGATGAACGTGGTCGCCGACACCAGGTACAACAGGTCAATCAGGGTGCCACGACTCACGAGGTGACCTCATCCTTCTTCGCCGGCGGCGCCTTGGGCTTGGCCTTGAACATTTCGAGCATGCGGTCGGTCACCACGAAGCCACCGACCACGTTGAGCGTCGCCAGCACCACGGCCAGGAAGCCGAGCACTTCTTCGAGGGTCGTGTTGGCCGAACCCAAGATAAGCATGGCCCCCACCAAGATGACGCCGTGAATGGCGTTCGAGCCACTCATGAGCGGCGTGTGCAAGATACTGGGTACCTTGGCGATGATCTCGATACCGACGAAGATCGTCAGCATCAATACGGTCGCGTACTGCAACAGGGCGTTACCCATTATTCGTTCTCCTTCACGTCAGCCGTGATCGCTACGCGCTCCACACCGAGCGCCTCGGCGGTCGCGGCGTGATTGACCTGTCCGTTGCGCGCCACCGTCACGCCCACGACCACTTCGTCAGACCAGTCGGGGTGCAGCTCACCCTTATCGCCAAAGAGTGCCAGCAGTTTCAAGACGTTATTCGCGTACATGAAACTGGCGTGTGCGCCCATTTGCGCTGGCGGATTGGCGAGTCCCACCACGCGCACCCCGTGGTGATCGACGACTTCACCGGCGACGGTGAGTTCGCAGTTCCCGCCTCCGTCGGCGGCCATGTCGATGACGAGCGAACCTTCGCCCATCGCCTCGACCATGGCGGCGGTCAACAAGATGGGGGCTTTTCGCCCCGGGACGGCCGCCGTCGTGATGACGATGTCGGCGTTGGCGACTTCGCTGAGGAGGGCGGCCTGCTGTTGCGCGCGCTCGTCATCGGTGAGTTCACGCGCGTAGCCGCCCGCGGCGTCGGCCGTGACGCCGAGCTTGACGAAAACGGCGCCTGCGGATTCGGCCTCTTCCTTGGCGGCCGAGCGAACGTCGTAAGCACGCACCTTCGCCCCCAAACGCTTGGCAGTGGCGATGGCCTGCAGACCCGCGACGCCCACGCCCATGACCAATACCTTTGCGGGACGGATGGTACCCGCAGCGGTCGTGAGGAGGGGAAAGAAACGGTCGAAGTACGACGCACCGGCAAGCGCAGCTCGGTATCCCGACACCGTCGCCTGCGACGAGAGTGCGTCCATGTACTGTGCGCGGGAAATGCGCGGCAACAAGTCGAACGAACAGATGGTGACACGACGCTCGTTCATAGCGCGAACGACGTCAGTGGCGAGCAGCGGCGAGAGGAAAGAGAGGTGCATCGACCCTTCGGGAAGCGCCGCAACTTCGGCCAGAGTGGGAGGATTGACACGCAGAATCACGTCGCCCGCTGGTGAATCCACGATGGTGGCCCCCACCTGAACGTACGCGTCGTCGCTGAAGTGCGCGAGAACGCCCGCCCCCCGCTGGACCTCGACGCTCCAGCCGTCGGCGACCAGGGTCTTAACGGCGTCCGGGGTCAGAGCGACCCGTGTTTCACCCGCGCGCGACTCTCTAGAGAGAGATATTTTCATTCATTAGTTTTAGCAGGCAGAACCCCCTCGCCCGGGCAGGGGCCAAGAAGTCCCGACATGAAAACTCTTCGCCGCTCGGGCCTTCATGTCGCAGTGGGGGACTAGGAATACGTCATGGAACTCACCTACGCCACCGTTTCGTCACCCGTCGGTACTTGGACGGTCGAGGGCACGGCCCTCGGCGTCACGAAAGTATTTCTGCCTCACGAAATGGCGCCGGCGGCCTCCGCGACGCCCGATGCCGCTGTCGCCACCGCCGCGCGCCAACTCGACGAATATTTTCACGGAGCGCGGCGCGACTTTGACGTGATGCTCGCTGACCCAACCGCGACGGAGTTTCAACACGACGTCTGGAACGCCCTGCGGTCGCTCCCCTTCGGCAGCGTCGCCACGTACGCGGACGTCGCCAAACTGGCCGGACGACCGCGCGCCGCCCGAGCCGTCGGCAACGCGAATCACGCCAATCCCTGGCCGGTCATTGTGCCGTGTCACCGCGTCGTCGCCTCCCAGGGACTCGGTGGCTACGGCGGGGGTGAGGATGTCAAGCGTTATCTGTTGACTCTCGAAGGGGTCGATCTCTACTAGCGGGAATCGCGGTCCTCGGTCACCTCGAACGTCGTCATCCTCTTTGTACCCGACGACGCGCCCACCGGCAACATCACCGTGTGACGCAGACCACGGTGAGCCACGGCGTAGAGCACGATCGCAGACGGTACCTCAATGAGAACGGCCAACACGATGCTCTGGGACAGGTCGCCACGTCGCGCAGTCGTCACGTCGAACCAAGCGTCCACCAGTAACAACGTCGCGCTCACGGTCGCGAACATGACGAGCAGGGTATTGCGTCGCCACGCGGCCCAGGCCGACAAACTCAGCATGAGGATCTGAGCAACGTCCAGGCCCACCCACGCGATATCCCAATGATTCACGTCGTAGTGACGAGGTAGCACGAAGGCGATGTAGACCGTCCAGATCGTCTCGCCGACGGCTCCGGCGGTCAGAAAGCGTAAGAGGGACCACCGAACGACCTTGTAGGTGTTTTCGTTCATGACGCCTCACTCGCCACCCGCAGCTACGACGTGACACGAGTGGACTTATCTTCACCCTAATAACGCCGTAGGCGAACGCGCATCGTCGAACCCGAATCCACCGTGATGAAGCGAGCTTCGCCCCCGTGGCGTTGCGCAATCTCGGCCACGATGGGCAGCCCCAGTCCCGTTCCACCTGAAGCGCGCGAGCGCGCGGTGTCCGAGCGAACGAAACGTTGAAAGAGACGTTCCGCAGTAGTGGCGTCGACGCCGGTACCGTCGTCGTGCACGCAGATCTCGGCCATCGGTCCGACGTAGCGCGTCGAAAAGGTCACTTCTTCGTTCGCGAAGCGCAGGGCATTGTCGACGATGTTGCGCACCAACCGGCGCAACATCGCGGGGTCGCCCCACACTCGCACGGGCTGCACGCCCGCCGTCGAAATACTCAGCTGACTGATGTGGCGAACTCGACGGGCCTCTTCGTCCAAAATGTCGTCGAGGTCGACTTCGTCGCGACGCATGACCTCGCGGCGCTCGTCGCTGCGCGCGAGGAAGAACAGATCGTCGACCAGTGAGTCGATCCGTCGGCCCTCGCGACGGATGGTGTCGGTGAACTCGAGCCAGTCCGTCTCCTCCAGGTGGTTCGATGCGCGGTCCACGGTCGCCAGCAGCGTCGTCAGCGGGCTGCGTAGCTCGTGCGACGCGTTGGAGACGAACTCTTGTTGCACTCGCGTACTGGTCTCGAGACGGTCCAACATCGCATTCAGTGTCTTGGCCATTCGTGAGACCTCGTCGTCGCCCCCGGTCTCGGGAACTCGTTCGGTGAGGTCGTTGGCCGCGATGGTGGCCACCCGTCGACGGATCGCCTCCATGGGTAACAAAGTCAGTCCCACCGAAATCCACACGATGAAGGCCACGATGAGCAGAAGCAGCGGGATCGCCACCACCAAGACCGTGAGCAGGAAGTGGTTGGCGTGGTTAATCGACTGGCCGTAGTTGAAAGCGACGAGGAGACCGGGTCCGCGCGGAGTGGAAATGCCCTGGGCCTCACCGAGGCTGATCTCACCTTTCAACTTGTTGTGCTGGACCCAGGGCTGCAGATCGACGAGGTAGTAGTTCGGCGCGTTGACGCTCGCCACCTCGTGCGAAATGACGGCGTCGTGAAATATCGCGCTGCTGGCAGCCCACACTTGGTTCTCCGCGAGGCTGGTGACCTGAACGACCACGTCGGTGCCGGTGGAGAGCCTCAACTCACCCTGGCCCGCCACCATGTTCTTGGCCTCGCGGTCTTGCACCGAGGACATCGCTTGGTTGATACGACTAACGGCGTCGGCCGCGTTGGTGTGGCGACCCAGGACCAAAATCGCGCCGCCCGTCGCCACCAACAAAGTGGCGACCACCAGAAGGAAGAGAACGGTGAGTCGGGCGCGAATCGACAGATGATGACGCTTCATACCCCGCTCGAAAATAGGTACCCCACACCGCGAATCGTCTTAATCCGCGACGCCGTCCCCTTCTGATCGAGTTTTCGCCGCAGGTAGCCGACGTACACCTCGACCACGTTCGGGTCGCCGTCGAAATCAGGGCCCCACACCACCTGCAGAATCTCCGCTCGGGTGACGGTCCGGTCGACGCTTTCCATCAGGTACTCGAGCACACGAAACTCGCGCGAGGTCAGTTTGGCCTCCGCGCCCGCCGTGGAGACTTGGCGACTGATGGTGTCGAGCACGACGTCACCGACGACCACCTTGCGACTCTGGCCGCGTTCGAAGCGGCGCAACAACGCGTTGATCCGCGCGAGCAACATCGGCCACTCGAAGGGCTTGCGCAAGAAGTCGTCCGCACCCACGTCGAGTCCCTCGATCTCGTCGAGCTCGCCGTTCTTCGCCGTCAACATCATGAGCGGCGTATGCACGCCCGCTTCGCGTAGGTCACAGCACACGCTGAATCCGTTGCGCTTGGGCAACATGAGGTCCAAGATGATGATGTCAAAGGGAAACTCGAGCGCGCACGCCAGACCTTCCAACCCGTCGTAACGTTGGTGGACCTCGAAACCCTCGTCGCCCAACAAGTCGGCGATGGCCTGGGCCAAATCCACGTCGTCCTCCACGACGAGGACTCGACGCGGGGTCTCACTCACTGTAAGTAGAGATTACCGTTGGACGCTTCGACGATTGAGAGTGGAGTCAAGCCGTGGGGCGCGGGTCCCGAGATAACTTGGCCGGTGGCGACTTGGAACTGCGAACCGTGACACGGACAGACCATGACCTTTTGTGACGGCGAGTACCCCACCGTGCAGCCGGCGTGGGGACACACCGCGTCGTAGCCGACGAAACTACCCTTGGTCAGTTGAAATACGATGCCCGGATCGCCCGAGGAGGGAATGGTGAAGGCCGCCGCTGTGCCGATGGGCACCGAGGTCGCGGGCCCAATCTCCGTGCCCGACGTTCCCCCCGTGCCCGAATTGGTGTTCGACCCGCTCGGTAGGGTGCTCGGCGTCGAGTTCTTGGCCCCCGAAACGGCACTCGCCTCCAGGTGACCCACGCCCGTGGTCAAGAAACCCGTCACGATTGCCGCTCCCGCCACCACCGCGACGGTCGTCCCGCCGATCACCACCGAGCGACGATCGAAGTTCTTGATCTCGACGGCCGTTACCTGAGGGGGACGCGAGAGCAACACGGGACACGCCGACGCCGTGCAGGGCTCGCCTCCGCGCGCCGCGCACCGTCCCTTTTGGTAGTGGCCACAGAGTCGTTGGACCGTGTCAAAGGGTACGGCGACCAGAGGGGCCAACGAAAAGCCCGCCTGTCGCGCCGCGCGACGAGATATCAGCGCGTCGGCACTCAGTCGCGATCCTGCGCCCGCAACGATGAAAGGTAACCAAGCGAAGAGAAAGACGATGTCGGCGCCCGTGAAGTACGGCGACGAATGAAAACTGACGGCCAGGAACAAGTTGAGACTGAGGAACGCTCCACCGGCGGCGGCGATGCGGGTCTTGAGTCCAATCAGCGTCCCGATACCAACGGCCAGTTCAGCGTAGGCAATGATCCAACCAATGATCACCGCGTGGGGCAACATCGCGTGCAGAAGCGAGTGGATCGGACTCAGGCGCGCGGCGCCGGCCATCTGCGCTTGAATCGACGTCGGCGACGACTTGGAGAAGAAGGCGGGATTAGCGAGTTTCTGGAGTCCCGCGTAGGTGAAGGTCACACCGAGGAAAATCCGCAAGGGCAACAGCGCCCATTCCGATAGCGCGCTCGCGCGAACCGGAAGACCTCGATCGGGGCGCGGCGGTGACGGAGGGGAACTCGGCATTCCTGGATTCTAAACTGCGCGTAATAAGTAGACGTCGCGACGTGCGCGTCGATAAGGATGTCGTGATGAGCGCCTCAATCATCTCGTTCGTGTTGAGCGAGCTACACCGCCTACCTGGACCGCTGGTGTACGGACTCGTGGCGTTGCTGGTCTTTGGCGAGACGGCACTATTCGTCGGATTCGTCCTTCCCGGAGAGACCACGGTGATCGTGGCGGGCGTCGTCGCGAGTCAAGGCAGCATCAACATCGGTGCCCTGTGCGTGCTCGTGGTGATCGCCGCGGTCCTCGGAGACACCGTCGGGTACCTGATTGGCTTTCACTACGGCGAGCGACTCCTGTCGATCAAGGTACTGCGAAAACACCGCGAAGAGCTCGACGGTGCCATGGCCGGGATGCAACGACGCGGACCGATCTACGTCTTCCTCGGACGATTCACTGCATTCTTGCGCGCGGTCATGCCCGGTCTCGCCGGCATTAGTCGCATGCACTATCGACGATTCCTCATCGCCAACGCGCTGGGCGCCCTGCTGTGGGGCATCGCCTTTTCACTCCTCGGCTACTTCGGCGGGTCGCAATTATCCAAGATCGAGAAGTACTCGGGGTGGGCGTCCGTCGGCGTTGTCATGATCGTCGTACTCACGATTGTCGTCTTTGAGGTCACGCGTCGCGCCCGACGTCGGCGCCGCAAGATCGAGTCGCCCCCGCCGACTTAAGCGCGTTGGGCAATCCACTCGACCAGGCTCTCGTCGGCCACCACCCACTGATCACCACGGCGCGCCACTAATCCACGCGATGCACAGAGAGGACCCGTGCCACGTACCAACGAGCGCAGGTGCACCTCGTCGACGTCGTAGTCAACTCCGTCCTGCGCGTCGTCGAGTTCGAGGTTGACGTGGGTCGCCACTTCGAGTGACGACGCCGCTCGCACCGCGCGCCCGATGTCGTCGAGGTTCTGGGCCGCGCTGACGGCGTCCTCGGTGGCGCCGCGTCGCCAGGGTGGGCCAGATGCGTCATCGAGAAACCCCCGTGTCAAGAGCTCGCGCGCGGCGAACACGTTGAGGGCGTCGGCCTCCAGAGATGAGGCGAGCCAATTCACGTAGTCGATGGCGACGGGCGTCACCCAGGGCATTAGCCAGGCTTCAAGCCCCAGCCACGCGGGCCATGCGGCGTCAACGGCCGCGACGCTGACCCAGAGTCCGCGACGACGGGCGTGAGCCAGCACCGCCCGGTAACGATCGAGAGCGACATGGTCACGCTCGCCTCGTCGCGGCTCGAGACGTGCCCACGAAACTTCGAGACACACCCCCGTCACCCCAACGTCGGCGGCGAGGTCCAGGACCTCCTCGTAGCTCTCCCATAATCCTTCGGCCGCACCGGGTCCGGGGTGGCGACCCAACGCGATGGTCGGCGAGTAGCACGTCGCGGGTTCGTAGTGACGGTCCAGACCACCTTCGCACGCGTAGGCGCTCACTGATACCAGTGTGCGCGGGCTCGTCGACATCGGGCCAGTTTGGCACGTAACGACGCGTCCGGTAGCGTTTGGCCAACGTCCGGATGTCGCCCACGAGACGTCAATGACGAGGAGACGCCATGGCCGAAGAACTACTGCGCCACCGCGACGGACACGTCGAGGTGCTCACCATTAATCGTCCCCACGCGCGCAACGCCATCAATCTCGCCACGGCTCGAGCGCTCGGCGCGGCTCTCGACGACTGTGACGCTGACGACGATGTCTGGGTGGTGATCTTGACGGGTGCCGAGGACAAGGCCTTCAGCGCGGGCATGGACCTCAAGGCCTTCGTCCAGGGGGAATTCCCCGCGACCGAACAAGGATTCGGCGGCATCACCGAACGTCAATTCTCCAAGCCGCTCATCTGCGCGGCCAACGGATCCGCCTTCGCCGGCGGATTCGAGATGCTGTTGAGCTGTGACCTCGTGGTGGCCGCCGACCACGCGCTCTTCGGAATTCCCGAGGCCCAGCGTGGCCTCATTGCGGGGGCGGGCGGTCTCATTCGACTCCCGCGGCGCATCGCACGCGCCGTCGCCCTCGAGATGGCCCTGACCGCCGAACCGCTGAGTGCCGCACGCGCGTACGACGTCGGCCTCGTCAATCGCGTCGTGCCCTTCGATGAGGTGCTGCCTACGGCCATGGCCCTCGCACAACGAATCTGCGCCAACGCCCCACTCGCGGTACGCACCTCCAAGCGAGTGATGCGCGACGCGATGGACCTCGGAGAAGACGACGCCTGGACCCTCAACAACGAAGCGTTCGCCACGATTGCCGGTAGCGCCGACGCCCTCGAAGGTGCCGTCGCCTTCGCCGAGAAGCGTCCCGCCGTGTGGCAGGGTAAGTAGATGCTCGCCACGACCCTGCACCTCGCTTCCACTTCGACCATCATCCGCCTCAGCCTGCACATCCTGGCGGCGTGCGTGTGGTTGGGGGGACAGATCGTGGTCGCCGGACTGCTCCCCACCATCCGCACCTTCGGCGACGACGCGCCACGTAAGGTGGCGAACGCCTTTGGTCGCCTGAGTTGGCCGGCCTTCTGGGTGTTGATTCTGACCGGCTTTTGGAACTACGCAGCGGTGCATGGCGACACCATGTCATCGAGTTGGAACACCGCTTTTGGCATCAAGATGCTCTGCGTCGTCGCCGCGGGCGTCGGGACCTTTCTGCACACCAAGGCCGCCACCCCGCGGGCTCGCGGAATCTTCGCCGCGGTGGGCACGTTGGCGACGCTGCTCGCCATGATCTTGGGTGTGGCGCTCGCGGGTTAGTGCAGGCGGTACACCAGCGCCGACGTCACCGCGGCACAAAGCACGACGACCGGGAACGGGGCCTTGGCCAACAACGCCGCAACGGCGGCGGTCACCCCGGCCATTCGATGATCGAGTACGACGTGCGTTTTGACCGCGAGCGCCTGGGAGACGACCAGCGCACTGAGCAGCACCACCGGGACCAGTGAATTGATGCGCTGGAGGCGCTCGTTCGCGAGCCAGCGAGCCGGAACGTAATACCCCACCAGTTTGATCGCGAAACACAGCGCGCTCGTTACCAGGAGTACCGACCAGGTCATCGCGGCACTCAACTACGCCACCCCGCGAGTACGGCCACGACGACGGTGGCAATAATCGGTGTGCCCGAGGGAAGAAGCGGGGTCATCACGAGGGAAAATACGACTGCGACCCCCGCGATCAGGCGAATCTTGGTGTCCACCAATCGCGGCCGGAGCAGGCCGAGAAACGCGGCGGGCACCGCAGCGTCGAGCCCCCACGCGGCAGGATTGCCCAACGACTTCGCCCCCAAGGCGCCCACCAGGGTGAAGAGATTCCAAAACAAGAAGACACCCGAGCCGGTCAACCAAAAGCCGTGGCGCACGGCCGCAGGCCCGTGAGACCCCTGAGCCAACGCCACGTTGGTCGACTCGTCGATGGTGATCTGCGCCGCGACAATGCGTCGCCATCCACTGACATCCAGTCGTGGCGCCATTTGCACCGCGTAGAGAGCGTTGCGGGTACTCAGTAACGAGGCGGTCGCCACCGCACTGATTCCGGCGCCGCCGGCGGCCACGACGCCCACAGCGGCGAATTGGCTCGCTCCGGTGAACGTCAACAGGGAAAAGAAACAGGTCTGCAGCACGGAAAAACCGGCCGCGACACTCGCTGCGCCAAAGGCCACACCGTAGGCCCCGACCGTGAGGGCCACACTGAGTGCGTCACGCAGGGTTCGACGCGAAACGCGAGGCATTGGAGCAATCTACTCACCACGCCCAGTACCGTCCCAAGACGCGAGGAGTACGCTGAAGGAACGACACGTCAAAGGAGTCGACCGTGTTTCTAGCCAATATTGCTGGTCCCGACGGCATCATCATTCTCGTCGTAGTCCTCGTCCTCATCTTCGGCGGCTCGGCCATCCCCAAACTGGCCCGCAATCTGGGCTCCGCCAAGAATGAATTCGAAAAGGGTCTAAAGTCGACCAAGACGGGTGACGCCGCCGCGACCCAGGACGACTCTCCTCCCTCCTCTCCCCCGTCGTCACCGCCGTCGGACACCGATTCACCAAGTTGACGGGCCCGCGTGCTCCAGGTGCGTTCCACGCCGCAACCGCACTCGCGGCTCGTTGTAGCCAACACATAAAAGTTGACTAAGGTTTGATCGTGCCTACACCCGCCCTGCCCCCCCAGGGTGCACCGGATCGGTCGCGCCGTTGGCGTCGCGTGCGCCGAGCCGCTGCGCTACCCCTGGCTGCTCTCGTCCTGTCTGGCTGCACCGTTCCCGGTTTTGGGGCGACCCCCGGCGACACGACCAGTTCCCAATCGGCCTATCACCTCTGGCAGGGCTTCTCCATCGGCGCCGTCATCGTGGGCGGGATCACTGTGGGGCTCATGGCGTGGGCCGTCGTGCGCTATCGCCGTCGGGGTGACCATATCCCGGTCCAACACCAGTACCACCTGCCCCTCGAAGTCTTCTATACGGTCATGCCGATTTTGATCGTCTTCGGACTGTTCGCCGCCACGCTGGTCGTGGAGAACAAGGAAACCTCGAACCCCAAGACCAACGTCACGATCAACGTCAACGCCTTCCAGTGGGGCTGGCAGTTCATCTACCCGGGGACCAACGCACTGGTCTACGGACAGACCACGCAGAGTCCGATCATGGAAATGCCGGTCAACACCAACGTGCACGTCAACTTGACGTCGACCGACGTCATTCACGGCTTCTACGTGCACGCCTTCAACTTCTCTCGCTACGCCCTGCCGGGCGTGGTGAACCAGTTCACGTTTCGCGCCCAGAACACCGGAACGTTCTTCGGCCAGTGCACCCAGTTGTGTGGGCTCTACCACTCACTCATGTGGTTCCGCGTGAAGGTCGTCCCAGCCGCACAGTACGCCCAATGGATCTCGACGTTCAATAATCCCGCGGACGCCGCCGCGGCCGCCGCGGCCATCAAGACCACCAACGAGGAACTCGCGACGGGCGTCGCCTCGAAGGCCTCATACACGAAGTTCGGGAGATAAACCATGACTGACGTTCTCGATCCGCCCATCCACATCGAACACCACGATGGTGGACACGAAGAGCACCACGGCGCCACCGGCATCCTCAACTGGCTGACCTCGACCGACCACAAGGTCATCGGGATGTCCTACACCGTGACGTCGGTGATCATGATGGTCATCGGCGGAGCCTTCGCCGAGATCATCCGCGCGCAACTGGCCACGCCCAACGGCTCGCTGGTCTCGCTCGCGCAGTACAACGAACTGTTCACCATGCACGGTTCGGTCATGATCTATCTCTTCGCCGGACCCTTCGCCTTCGGTGCGCTCGCCAACATCATCGTGCCGATCCAAATCGGCGCACCCGACATGGCCTTCCCGCGCTTGAACGCGCTGTCGTACTGGCTCTACCTCACCGGGTCGATCACCATGTTGTCGGGCTTCTTCGTGGCCGGGGGCGCAGCGAACTTCGGGTGGGTTGCCTACGCGCCGCTGTCGAACTCGCTCAACACACCGGGGTCGGGGGCGGACCTGTGGATCGGCGGTCTGTTGTTGACGGGCTTCTCGGCGATCTTCACTGGCGTCAACCTGTGCGCGACGATCTTCTATTTGCGCGCCCCAGGCATGACGATGTTCCGCATGCCGATCTTCACCTGGAACATGTTGGTGACCGCGATCTTGATTCTCCTGGCCTTCCCGGTACTGACTGCGGGCTTGATCATGCTCTACTGCGACCGGCACTTCGGCACGCACATCTTCTCAGTGGCGGGCGGAGGTGTGCCCGTGCTCTGGCAGCACATCTTCTGGTTCTGGGGCCATCCGGAGGTGTATATCTTGGCCCTACCGTTCTTCGGCATGGTCACCGAGGTCATCGCGGTCTTCTCGCGTAAGCCGGTCTTTGGCTACAAGGGCATGGTCTTCGCCACCCTCACCATCGCGGCGCTCTCACTGGGCGTGTGGGCGCACCACATGTTCACCACGGGCGTCGTCTTGTTACCGTTCTTCTCGATCATGAGCTTGTTGATCGCGGTACCGACGGGCATCAAGATGTTCAACTGGATAGGAACAATGTGGAAAGGCCAGGTGTGGTTCTCGACGGCCATGTTGATGTCCATCGGGTTCTTGTTCACCTTCCTCGTCGGCGGCCTGACAGGCATCTACCTGGCGAGTCCGCCGCTCGACTTCTTCACCCACGACACCTATTTCGTGGTGGCGCACTTCCACTCCATCGTGATGGCCCTCGTGCTGGGGGCCATGTCCGGTCTGTATTACTGGGGACCCAAGATCACGGGGTACTTGTTGAACGAACGCCTCGGCAAGGCGCAGTTCTGGTTCTTGTTCATCGGCATCCAGGTCTTCACCTTCCCGATATATCTCCTCGGTCTCTACGGGATGCCCCGACGCGTCGCGGTGTACCCCGCGAACCCGCAGTGGAAGGCCCTGAATGACCTCTCGACGTTGGGCGCGGTCTTGATCGGTGTGTCGACCGTCATCTTCGTCGTCAATATCGTCGTGAGCTGGAAGAAGTACCCCGCCGGTGACAACCCGTGGGATGCGCAGACCCTCGAGTGGTTCACCACGTCACCGCCGCCGCACCACAATTTCTACCGACTCCCCCAGATCCGTTCCGAGCGACCGACCTGGGACCACAACCACCCCGAGCACCGCACGCTGCACCACGGCGAACACGATGTTGACCACCAGGTGCCCGAGAGCGAAGGGGAGCACGTATGAAAACCGAAGCCAAGGTCCTCCTAGGTCTGGGCACGTTCTTCGGGCTCATGTGTGCGGTGTACTGGAACTGGAGTCTCGAAAACGCCGGCGGCGTCATGATGTTCGCCGGAATGCTGCTGTGCTTCTTGCCGGGTAGCTACTACTTCTGGTGGAGCCGGCGCATGAAGCCGCGACCCGAGGACAACCCCCAGGCGACCCAGACGCAGGGCGCGGGCGTCGTCGGGGCGTTCCCGGGTTCCTCGATCTTTCCCTTCGTGATGGGCATGGGCGCGTTCTTCGTCGTGCTCGCACTGGTCTTTGGTATCTGGCTGCTCGTTCCGGGCCTCGCGCTGGTCGTGTGGGCCCTCCTCGGCGGCACCGCCGAAGGTCGGCGCGGCGGTCACCACTAAATCTTTTTCGGCCCACGGCGGGCCTCGCAGTACCTACTTAGAATGGGCCAGGTTGCCCGCTCGCGACTGCGAGAGGGCGGTCGACGGAGTTAGGAGACGTAGTGTCAACCACGGAGAGTTCCACCAAAGTCGTGCTAGGCGGAACGCGAGGTGGGCCCGACGTCACGACCCTGCGCCAGGACCGCTGGTGGCTCCAGCCAGTGGTCACGGTCTCGATCCTCACCGCCTTCATCATCTACTCCACCTGGGCAGCGTTCCAGAATCGCTACTACTACGTAGGCGCCTCCATGGGACGTGACCTCATCAGCCCCTTCTACTCGCCGTGCATCGCCAGTAGTTGCGTGCCCGGAGCCAAGGCCGGTTTCGCGCTCAACGGCTGGACGCTGTCGCCGGCGCTCCTCATCTTGATCTTCCCCCTGGGATTTCGCCTCACCTGCTACTACTACCGACGTAGTTACTACCGCGCCTTCTGGTGGTCGCCGCCGGCGTGCGCGGTGTCGGACGCGCACACCAACTACTCGGGTGAGACTCGTTTCCCCCTGCTCATGCAGAACGTGCACCGCTACTTCTTCTATGCCGGACTGGTCTTCAATACGTTGCTCACCTACGACGCGGTACGCGCGTTTCGCCAGCCCGGCATCGGCTGGGGCGTGACGATCGGGACCATCGTCTTGAGCGTGAACGCCGTCTTGTTGTGGCTGTACTCAGTGAGCTGTCACGCGTGTCGCCACCTCTGTGGCGGCGGGGTGAAGAGCTTTTCAGCGCACCCGATCCGCTACCGCTTCTGGAAATTTCTCACGCCACTCAACGCCCGGCACATGAACTTCGCCTGGGCCTCCCTGGTCTTCGTCGCGCTCACCGACGTGTACGTACGCCTCGTGGCGTCCGGTGCCCTCACCGACTACCGAATCTTCTAAGAAGGACTGACGTGACCTACGAACACCACGACTACGACGTACTGATCATCGGTGCCGGTGGGGCGGGACTACGCGCCGCCATCGAGGCCAAGCAGCGCGGTCTGAATGTCGGCATCGTCACCAAGTCCCTGCTGGGTAAGGCGCACACGGTCATGGCTGAGGGGGGCATGGCCGCCGCGATGGGCAACGTCTACCCCGAGGACAACTGGATGGTGCACTTTCGCGACACCATGCGCGGGGGCAAGTACCTCAACAACAACCGCATGGCCGAATTGCACGCCAAGGAGGCGCCGGATCGAGTGATGGAACTCGAACAGTGGGGCGCCCTCTTTGACCGCACCAAGGACGGCAAGATCCTGCAACGTGACTTCGGCGGGCACCGCTACGCGCGCCTGGCGCACGTGGGTGACCGGACGGGTCTCGAATTGATCCGCACCCTGCAACAAAAAGTGGTCTCGATGGGCACTGACGTCTTCATGGAGTGCAAGATCTTGAAGCTCGTGCACGACGCCAAGGGCAAAGTGGCTGGCTGCGTGGCCTACCACCGTGAAAACGGTGAGTTCGTAACCTTCGCCGCCCGGGCCGTCATCTTGGCCACCGGGGGCGCCGGCAAGTCGTGGAAGTTTACGTCGAATTCCTGGGAGGGCACCGGCGACGGCCACGCGATGGCGCTATGGGCGGGCGCCCAACTCATTGACATGGAGTGCATCCAGTTCCACCCGACCGGCATGGTCTGGCCGCTCTCGGTACGCGGCCTGCTCGTCACCGAGGGAGTGCGCGGCGACGGAGGCGTACTGAGAAATTCTGAGGGCAAGCGCTTCATGTTCGACTACGTCGCTCCGATGTTCCGCGCCGAGACGGCCGAGTCCGAAGAAGAAGCCGACAAGTGGTACGACGACCACACCGCGGGACGTCGACCGCCGGAGTTGTTGCCCCGCGACGAGGTAGCGCGCGCCATCAACACCGAGGTCAAGGCGGGACGTGGCACCGCCCACGGGGGTGTCTTTCTGGACATCGCCACGCGCCGCTCGCCCGAGTTCATTCGACGACGCCTGCCGTCGATGTACCACCAGTTCATGGAGCTCGCCGGCGTGGACATCACTAAAGAGGCCATGGAGATCGGCCCGACCTGTCACTACATCATGGGTGGCGTAAAGGTCGATGCCGACACGACGGCGACCTTGGTCCCCGGGCTCTTCGCTATCGGCGAAGTGGCGGGAGGCATGCACGGCGCGAACCGTCTGGGCGGCAATTCGCTGAGTGACCTCATCGTCTTTGGCAAGCGCGCCGGTATGGGTGCCGCCGAGTACATCGAGGCCGGCGACGTCGCGAGCGCGATGAACATGGACGAGGTCGAGGCGGCAATCGCCGAGTCGCTCGCTCCCTTCGACCGGGTCGAGGGAGAGAACCCCTACGACGTTCAACACGACCTGCAAGAAATGATGCAGGTGAACGTCGGCATCATCCGTAACCAGTCCGAACTCGACGAGGCCGCCGCGCAACTCGCCACCTTTACCGAACGAGTGAAGAACATCAAGGTCAAGGGCGGTCGGGCCTACAACCCCGGGTGGAATCTGGCGACCGACCTACCCGCCATGTTGACGGTCTGTCGAGCCGTGACCATCGGCGCGACGCTGCGCAAGGAGTCGCGCGGCGGTCACACCCGCGACGACTTCCCCAACGCTGACCCCGAGTTCGCGAAGTTCAACTTCGCACACACCACCAACGGTGGCAACTGGGATAGCGAGATCGTGACCGAGAAGTCACCGCTATTACCCATGCCCGATGAACTCATGGCCCTGCTCGAGGAGGCAAAGTAATGGCTGACGTAACGATGCGCGTCTGGCGTGGCGACGCCAACGGCGGCGACTTCGAGAACTACACCCTCGTCCAGAACGAGGGTGAGGTCGTGCTCGACGTGATCCACCGTATTCAAGCGACCGAGGCGCCGGACCTCGCGTGTCGCTGGAACTGCAAGGCCGGTAAGTGCGGATCGTGCTCGGCCGAAATCAACGGGAAACCTCGACTGATGTGCATGACGCGCATCGACGAGTTACCCGAGGGCCCCGTCACGGTGACGCCGATGAAGGCGTTCCCGATCATTCGCGATCTCGTCACCGACGTATCCTTTAACTACGCCCAGGCCGAGAAGGTGCCCGCGCTGTTGCCCCCGCCCATGCCTGAGGGCGGCTACCGCATGTTCCAAGAAGACGTGGAGCGCGGCCAGGAATTTCGTAAGTGCATCGAATGCTTCATGTGTCAAGACGTCTGCCACGTAATTCGCGACCACGAGGACAACAAGCAGCACTACGCCGGTCCGCGATTCTTCATCCGTTACGCCGAGCTCGAGATGCACCCTCTCGACACGAACGACCGCCGCGACCTGATTCGTGAAGAGATGGGTCTGGGATACTGCAACATCACCAAGTGTTGTACCGAGGTCTGCCCCGAGCACATCAAGATCACCGATAACGCGATCATTCCTTTAAAGGAGCGCGTCGTGGACGCGCACTACGACCCGGTGGCGTGGCTCGGTCGCAAGATCCGCCGCAAGACAAAAATCTCGGCCAACGACGCGGCCGTCCAGCCGGCTCCCTAAATGGTGGAGGCGTTCCTTTCTGACGCGTGGTTCGACGAACTCAACGTCCGACTGGACGCCAGCGAACTCGTCACCCTGCCCGAGGGGGCGAGTGCGTGCGACGTCGCCTTTGACCTGACCGACGTACCAACGACCTTCACCCCTGCACTGACGCTCTCGATCACGAGTTCGCGAGCACACGTCACGCCCGGGCACGGGGCACACGCCGACGTAACGCTTCAACTGAGCTACGACGACGCCGCGGCCCTGGTCACCGGTCGTCTCGACAGTACTGCCGCCCTACGCGACGGTCGCGTCAAGGTCCGCGGTGACGTCAACGTGCTGATCCCGCTGGCCAGCTGGCTCCAAGCGGTCTTCGTCTGACGCCAACTCGGCGAAGAATTGAGGGCTCTCATGGTTGATGTCGATCTCTATGCGTACCTCCCTCGCGTTGAACTGCGCGAGCCCCGCGACGAGGACGCCGATCTCCTACGAGAACTGTCGTCCCCCGAGGTCCTCGGTGAGTGGGACAGCTTTGACGACGCGCCGGAACAGATGCTCAGCGGTGCGCTGTACCGTGGCGGCACCAAGGTCGTGGAACGCGACGACGCGACACCGGTGGGATCGGTGTCGTGGATTCAGATCCCCTACGGACCAAATCGATTGAGTTTGGCGTGGTCGATCGGCGTCACCATCCTTCCCCAGTTCCGGGGGCGCCACCTCGGTGCCGCAGCACAACGGTACCTGGCGCTCGATCTCTTTGCCCGGTCCGACGCCAATCGAGTACAGGCGGACACTGACGTGGGCAACGTCGCGGAACAGCGATCTCTCGAGCGAGCGGGGTTCACTCGTGAAGGAGTGGCACGCGGTGCCCAGTGGCGTCATGGTCAGTGGCACGATCGCGTCGTCTATGGCCTCCTTCGCGACGACCACTAGCTGAATGTCGCCGCGACCGTAGTTCATCGCGTCTCCGTGATGTCGTCAGCGCGTCAACCTCAGGGGCATCCATGACATTTCGTTCGAACGTCGGGGTTCCCCCTACTGTCGAAAAGAGCGCGAGTTCGTTACTGTCACGAGGGTGACCGAACTCTTCTCCCAGAATGCCGACGCGATCCAAGAGAGCCGTTGGTTCGTCCACCTCTGGCTCATGGTCAGTTTCGTCGCTTCGCTCCTCACGCTCCTGATCAAGACGTCCATCGGGGCCCACGCTCTCCTCGGCCTTGTCTTCGCTGGGCTCGTTATCGTCCATCTCGTCCAACGCAAAAAACGAATTCGGGGACTCTTGCGTCAACTACAGAATGTGACGAGGTGGGGTCGACGAGGTGGACGTCTCGCGTGGTCCGACGTGATCTTGACGTTCCTCTTTGTCAATGTCACCGTTTCGGGCATTGCTGACTACATAATCGGCAACCGAGGAGTCTTCATTACGGTCGGCTTCGTACGTCCAATTCGATGGCACGCCGTCTCCGCCATTCTCCTACTGCTATACCTAGTCGTTCACGTCGCCCGTCGAGCGACGCGCTTGAAGGGATCGCGAGTTAATTGAGCGACTCTTCCCCACAACGATCTCGTCTTCCTCGTTCACGTACGAACGAGGACACGGAGACGATTCACTGCAGATATTGTTCGACCACGGTCTCGGACCGCACCTGCGCGTCGTCGGGATCTTGCCCCGCGGAACGTCGCGCACGACGCTGTCGCAGGAGATCCCAGCACTGGTCGAGTTCGACCTCGATGTCGTGAAGTCGCCTGTGGCGATCCTTGGACAACGCCGCACTGGCGTGGGACTCTTCGAGTGCGAGCTCTTCTTCTGATAGAGCCTCGATTCGTTGCAAGACCTTGTTGTCCTCCATGCGATCTCTCCTTCATACAGAAAAATGTGGGTACGTCGGCTTCCGACACATCTCACCGTAGCGTTCGATGCCCGCAGACGTCACGTCCACACCGCTCGTGCGTCGTCTATGACGATGCGTCCCGTGATTGGCCCATGATGGACTGCACGTTCGCTCATGACTAGACGTAACGTGAAAGAGGGTCATACGGGCAACGGAGGATTGGTGGGCGAACCGGGCAATGAGTTGACGGAACTTGAAGACCTCACGTCGCGATTACGACAGGCCGGATTCGTCGCCGCTGAGGACGAGGCGCAAGAACTTAGCGAATCTGCCTGTGGCGATTCGAAGATGCTGGCATCGCTCGTGGAACGACGCTTGAGTGGCGAGCCGCTCGCCTGGATCACCCGAAGTGCTGATTTTTGCGGTCTGAAGTTACGAATTCACCGTGACGTGTACGTTCCGCGGTGGCAGAGTGAGCCCCTCGCTCGTCGAGCGGTGGAGCGTCTGCCCCTTCGAGGCGCGGCCGTCGACCTCTGCACCGGCTCGGGCGCGATCGCTAAGACCTTGATGGACCAGCGACCGAACGTACGCGTTGTTGCCTCCGATCTCGACGAGCGAGCGGTCGCGTGCGCTCGCGACAATGGTGTGGAGGTCTACCTTGGTGACCTGTTTTCTCCTCTTCCCGCACTCCTGCACGGGAGAACTGACGTCGTTGTCGGCGTCGTGCCCTACGTGCCGACCCCGCAACTCGCGACTCTTCAGCGCGACACCCTCACGTTTGAATCAACGCTCTCCTACGACGGAGGTGACGACGGCGCGGACGTCCTTCGTCGCGTGATTGACGAGTGCCGCGAATATCTACGCCCGGGTGGGGCGCTACTTCTTGAACTGGGCGGCGAACAAGTGGAAGCACTGCGCGATGACCTGTCACACCGTAGATTCGTGCTCTCGGACGTCCTGCGCGATGACGATGGCGATGTTCGCGGAATTGACGCGACGTGGGAGCCATAACCGACGGGCGCCCTCAAGTGCTGAAACGCTACGGCGCGCCATGACGATTTACGCCGCTGGGGA
>DATCEX010000047.1:0-2205 GCA_036509795.1 Acidimicrobiales bacterium | reverse complement strand
GCGTCCTTCGGTGGTACCCCCCTCAATGGCGCATTAAATACGGTGAAGGACTAATCGCACTTTTGGAGGACTCCTACGGTGAAAACCCCTTGCCACTGCGAGTACGATTTTCGCTCGCCCGAACCGGGACCGTTGAACGTGATCGAGAAGTCGGAGTACTTGGTGAGACCGCGAGTTCGAGCGAACAACTAAAGGCTGGTTCGCTGCTCGTTCTCTGTGGTTGGTCGCTCTTCGTCGTTGCTGGCGCCACTTTCGCGAAATTCACCGAGCATTGGAGCGTCGCGATGGCGTCTTCTCACCGAACCTTGCCCTCCATCGCCGAGACCGCAACGCAGTCGGCGGGAATCATCGGCGTGATCGCCGTCCTCGTAGCGGCCGTTCTCGTCGTGCCGACCTTCGTTCGCCAACTACGGGCGCAGGGTTGGAGGTCCCTACGGCGTCCCATCACGCGGGGCCTTGTCGCGGTGACGACAACTGCCGTGGTGGCCGCTGGCGTAATCCTGTGGGCACATCATTTGAACGTGAACCAACGCAACGGCGGTTCGGCACTCTTCGGCGCTGGTGCCTCAATCGCCGCATTCGTGGCTCTTGCCGCTCTTGCCGTCGTGACGTCGACGGTAATCACCGTCACCCGGGCTCTCAAACTTCCCCGCACGACGTTGCGACTCCTCTCATCAATGGCACTAGGTGTCACGGTGTTGATGGGCGTCATCGCCAGTGGGATAGGGCTCTGGTGGGCAAGTGAGGCAGCCTACGACCCGCGTTTCCTCGCCAACAGCATCGGCAGCGGCGTCTTTGTCACCTCGAGCGTGCTGCCACCACCTCTCGTGATCGCGGGCGCGTTCATGTTGGTCGGTCTGGCGAGCACACTGGCTGGTTCAGCGCGCGTCCTCGGCGGATTCAAACGGACCTGACCGGTCAGACTCAGCGCTCGACCGCGGTGTCGTCCTTACAGTGTCGCTCTTTGGGGCGACCACGCGGTGTTAAGGCGTTCCTAAAGGCCCGAGAGATTTCGAATCGGTCGAGCCAAGGCGGAGTTGTCGTCGTCGCCGTATCCGTGCGTGATCAGCCCATCTTCAAAGGTGGCCGCGAGTGAAGTGACGGGAAGGACGGCGCCGACACTCCTCGCCAGATCCAGACCAATGCCCAAATCCTTTCGGTGAAGGGAGATCTTGAACCCCAGGGGATAATCGTCAAGGATCATACGCTCACTTCGGTTCTCGAGGATCCACGACCCAGCCGCGCCGCCCTTCAATGCGGAAAGCACCCTCTCGACGTCGAGGCCGGCCTTGAGCCCGAGCGTGACGCCCTCGGCGACGCCCAGGTAGGTCCCGGCCAGGATTACCTGGTTAATGGCCTTCGCCCATTGGCCAGCACCGACCGGGCCTAGGAGTGTGACCGTGCTGCCCATCGCGCCAAGGATATCCATCGCGCGATTGAAGTCAGACACCTCTCCCCCTACCAATATCGAGAGTGTGGCGTTCTTCGCGCCTTCTGAACCTCCAGTCACCGGCGCGTCAAGCATCGCGACGTCTTGAAGCGACAGTCTCTCGGCGAACTCGCTGGCCTTCAGGGGACTGAGAGTCGAGCAATCAATGAACAGCATTCCCGGTGCAAGGCTCTCCGAGAGCCCCCCGGGACCGAAGAGGACCTCTTCAACCTGGGGCGAGTCCGTCAAGCAAGCGACGACAACGTCACACGAGCGCGCGAGTTCCGCGGCACTTGACGCCTCGGCAGCGCCGAGTTCCACGAGTTCCTTTGCTCGTCCGGCCGTTCGATTCCACACGGTAAGTAGAAAGCCAGCGCGCGCCAGGTTGGCTGCCATCAACGCGCCCATGGTCCCGAGGCCGACGAAGCCAACTCGTTCCTGTGGGGCCGCACCCCTCTCAGGTGTTGCACTCACGACATTCCTCTCCGAAGTTCTTCTAATTTGAGTCGATATCTGACCCGAGCGTACCAACCGCGATCTTTTTTAATCGCTCGACTTGTGGACTCGCCCGACACGAGCGTGCCGTTTCAGCAGTCAAAATTTGTACGTTCGTCGGACCGTTCCTGTACCCTGCGTCAGCGCGACGTAGAGGTCGCAGAGATTCCAACCGGTGTGACCACCTTCGATCAGCTGCCCGAGAGCACCGAGGGCCGAGTGACTGTCGTTCGCCTCGGCGACCTCTTTCCAGTCGACATCGAGGCTGTGGGCACGTTCCA
>DATCEX010000046.1:0-23581 GCA_036509795.1 Acidimicrobiales bacterium | reverse complement strand
CACCGCCGAACTCAAGCACCTCTTGATCACTCAGAAGGCGGCCTTCAACTCTCCGGTCTGGTTCAATATCGGCGTCAAGGGCGTACCCCAGCAGGGCAGTGCTTGTTTCATCTTGGCGGTCGAGGACTCGATGCGTTCGATTCTCAACTGGTACACCGAAGAGGGCATCATCTTCAAGGGTGGTTCGGGCGCGGGCGTCAACCTCTCCAAGATCCGTTCGAGTGCGGAGTTGCTCGAAGGCGGCGGGACGGCCTCGGGTCCGGTGTCATTCATGCGCGGCGCTGACGCGTCGGCCGGCACGATCAAGTCCGGCGGAAAGACTCGTCGTGCCGCCAAGATGGTCATCCTCGACGCCGACCACCCCGACATCGAAGAGTTCATCTGGTGCAAGGCCAACGAGGAAAAGAAGGCGCGCGTCTTGCGCGACGCCGGCTTCGACATGGACCTCGACGGCAAGGATATCCACTCGATCCAGTACCAGAACGCCAACAACTCGGTGCGCATCTCCGACAACTTTATGGAAGCAGTTTTGGCCGACGCTGACTGGAAACTGACGGCGCGCGACGGGGGAGCGACGGTACGCACCGTCAAGGCCCGCGACATCTGGCGCCAGATCGCTCGCGCAGCGTGGGAGTGCGCGGACCCCGGTCTGCAGTTCGACACCACGATCAACACGTGGCATACGTCGCCCAACACGGCGCGTATCAACGGCTCCAACCCGTGTTCGGAGTACATGCACATTGACAACTCGGCGTGCAACCTGGCGAGCCTCAACCTGATGAAGTTCCTTCAAGACGACGGCAGTTTCGATGTCGACGCCTTCAAGGCGGCGATCGAGGTGCTCTTCACCGCCCAAGAGATCATCGTGGGCGCCGCGGACTACCCGACCGAAAAGATCGGCGATAACTCGCGCAAGTTCCGCCAATTGGGCCTGGGCTACGCGAACCTCGGGGCGCTGCTGATGGCGTCGGGTCTGGCCTACGACTCCGACGCGGGTCGCGCCTGGGCGGCGGCGATTACCGCGCTGATGACCGGCCACGCCTACGCTACTAGTGCACGCACCGCCGGACGCATGGGGCCACACGAGGGCTACGCCGAGAACGCCGCACCGATGCTCAAGGTTCTGGCCAAGCACCGCGACGCGTCGTACCAGATCGACGCGCGACTCGCACCCTTCGACATCCTCAGCGCGGCGCAGGCTGCGTGGGAAGAGGCCGTCGACCTCGGCACGCGACACGGCGTGCGTAATGCACAGGCGTCGGTATTAGCTCCCACTGGAACCATTGGTCTCCTGATGGACTGCGACACCACGGGTGTCGAGCCTGACTTGGGCCTCGTGAAGTTCAAGAAGCTGGTCGGCGGCGGCAACATGTCCATCGTCAACCAGACCGTTCCGCGCGCGCTGGCCAAGCTCGGCTACTCGCCCGACGAGGTCGAGGCGATCGTCGCCTACATCGACGAGAACAAGTCGATCGTCGGTGCACCGGCACTCAAGTCCGAGCACCTCGACGTCTTCGCGTGCTCGATGGGCGACAACACCATCCATTACCTGGGCCACGTCAAGATGATGGGGGCGATCCAGCCCTTCATCTCGGGGGCGATCTCCAAGACCGTTAACATGCCCGAGGATGTCTCCATTGAAGACGTGGCGAACCTGCACCTCGACGCCTGGCGCATGGGCGTGAAGGCCGTCGCGATCTACCGTGACAACTGCAAGGTGGGCCAGCCCTTGTCGACGGCGAAGAAGGACGGCGAGTCGACGTCGTCGGTCATCGCCACCGACTCCGTGGCCGCGGAGCTCTTCACCAAGATCGCCAAGCTCGAGGCCGCCCTGGAGCTCGCCAAGACCGAAGGCAGCCACGTGGTGGTGGGTGCGGTGCGAGAGCGCCTCCCTCGCCGACGCGTGTCGACGACTTTCGCCTTTCGCGTTGCGGACTGCGAAGGCTACGCCACCGTCGGAGAATACGAGGACGGACGCCCGGGCGAGGTCTTCATCAAGGTCTCGAAGCAAGGCTCGACACTCGCGGGCATTATGGACGCCTTCTCGATCTCTCTCAGTCTGGGATTGCAGCACGGCGTTCCGCTGTCGACCTACGTGCGTAAGTACGTCAACATGAAGTTCGAGCCGTCGGGAATGACCGACGACGCCGAACTACGCATCGCGACGTCACTAGTGGACTACATCTTCCGACGTCTGGCTCTCGAGTACCTCGACTTGAGCGAGCGTGAAGAGTTGGGCGTGCTCTCGACGAGCGAGCGCACTCAGCCCACGTTGCCCGAGGTCGTCGAACAAGCGACCCCGACGTTGGGCGTGAGTGAGCAGCCGACTCTGGTAGACCTGAGCGACAAGGCGACCGCGCGGCCGACGTTGGTGAGTCGCGGCCAGCAGTCGGACGCGCCGATGTGCTTCCAGTGCGGAGATGCCATGCAGCGTGCGGGATCGTGCTACGTCTGTTCGAGTTGCGGATCCACCAGCGGCTGCAGTTAAAAAATGGGCGATATCACATACCACGAGAGGGAGCGTCTCCAAAGACGACCCTCTCGTGGTATTTATGTGCAGTAACGCCCTACTCGGTGCTACTACGGCCACCCGGAAGAGACATGACGTGATGGCGTTGGTTGCGGTTCTTCGCGACCTCGCGACCTAGAACCCAGCCCCTAAGGTGATGCGTGTGAACCTTCCCGCACCGCGCCTCACGGATCCGTCATCCGTCCCCTCACTACGCTGGGGAATTATCGGCCCTGGATGGATCGCTGAAGCGTTCGCGTCGACGGTCCTCGCCAACACTCATCAACGCATCGTGGCCATCGCATCGCGCACGCCGGGTAGAGCGGAGGCGTTCGCGGCGACGTACTCGATTCCCAATCACCTGTCGAGTTACCAGGAATTAGTGGCACGAGACGACATCGACGCGATCTATATCGCTAATCAGCCCGTTGATCATTCCAGCGCCGCGATGTTGGCGCTGGACGCCGGTAAATCGATCCTGGTGGAGAAGCCGTTCACCCAGAGCGTCGAGGAGGCGCATTCGATCTTCGCCCGCGCCCGTGACGCGGGACTTCTGGCGATGGAGGCGATGTGGACGCGCTATCTGCCGCAGATGGATGTCGCTCGTCAGCTCTTGGCGTCTGGCGCCATTGGCGAGCCGAAACTCGTCATGTCGGATTTCTGCCAGGACAGTCGCTCGTCGGCTCGGATGTGGCGCAAGGGGCACGGTAGCCCGCTGTGGGATATGGGGATCTACCCGATTGCCCTGAGCCAGATGGTCCTGGGAGAGCCCACGGCCGTTGAGGCGCGCGGCATCGTGCTGGACAGCGGCATGGACGCCGAGGTGACCGCGTATTTGACCTACGCCAATGGTGCTCGAGCAACTCTCACCGTGTCGGGTCTCGTGGACGCCCCCCTTCACGCGGTGATCTCTGGCGAAGACGGGGTGATCCAATTCGGCGAACCGTACATCTTTCCGACTGGAGTCGGTTTCGCGGGTAAGGGACTCGACGCGTCGATGCACTGGTGGACAGATGAGTCAGGGATCCGCCGCCACGATGGTCTGGCCTATCAGGTCACTGCCTTCGCCGACTATTTCGGGCGCGGCCTTCTCGAATCACCGTTGCAAAGCCACGACGACAGCCTCGCGTGCCTTCGCGTCGCTGCGGAGATCACCAGCAGTCTCGGGGCGGACCCGTATTAGATTCGAGAGGGTGATCCGCCTCGGTCGTTGATGGCCGCGGCGATGACGCGTTCGAGGACGGTAACGGTGCTCGCGAGACCATCGAGGTCCGCGTAGCAACCCTGCAGATGACGCCGGCCCGTGTTCGACTCGGCGAACGCCGTTCGGGCGTGAAGAAGACGGGTGTTGTCAAATATGAGGCAGTCGCCCGAATCCAATCGAAACGTCAGCAGAAGTTCGGGACGTTCGATGATGCGAGCGAAGGAGCGATAAGCGTCGTAGAACTCGATGATATCTTCGCCGTCTCCTCGCATTGCCTGCCGGGATCGATTGTTGAAGCGGACGGAGCGTACTTCTCCGAGCGGATCGAGCTCAATGATGGGCCGTTCCGCGCGCAGGTCGTTATGCGCATCACCCCAGGCGAAAATTACTGGCGTCCTCGTCAGGACCTCGAAGAAGTGCGGGGAGTCGTTGCGCAGTATCGTGGCCGCCTGGAAACCGTCGACCAACCCCGACTCACCGCCGTCGACGTCGTTGCTGAGGCAGTGCAGTAACTGCATCGTCGGAACCGGGTCGCGGTACGGATTGTCGGTGTGCGGAGAGATGGCGACACTGGTGAAGGCGAGATTGTTCGGGCTCGTCTCGACGCGAACGTCGAAGAGTTCACCGTAGTTGGTCTCGCGCACGAAGCCAAAGGTGCGTGCCACCATCAGCACGGCGCGTTCCTCGGCCGGCGTACCGTGGAGTATCGCAAAACCAAATTGGTGGATACCGCGAAGCACTTCGAGACGCACATGATCGTCATCGCAGTAGGTGGACCACTGGGCGTGTTGCGCGGTTGGTGCGACATCAGCGGCGCGCCAAAGCAATCGGTCACGCGTGGCGCGTTCGCGACCGTCGCCAAAGAGCGACTGGTTCGTGAGCCATTCGTGCGAGAAGATGCCACGATGCCCACCGGGCGTGAACGTGACGGCGACTTCATCGTCACAGAACTCGACGTCGGTCACCGAAAGTTCTTCGGGCAGATCGGTGACGTGAAGGAGTTTTTGGTGAGTTCGTGGATCGCGACACTGGGGGCACGAGCAATTGTCGCGCAACCAGACAGCGGGGAACGAAAGGACCTCGGTCATTGGGGAACCGCCTCGTCTGCTAAATGCCGATGGGCACCTCTCGTCGCCACATTACGATTCCTTAATCCGTGTTGGATTGGTGCCGCCACGAGACCAACGTAGGAGTTCGAGATTACCATTGGGCGTCCAACGTGAAACGAGAACTTGACGAACGTGAGTGCTCGGGGCGTGGACATTGCGATAGCTTCACCCACTGGCTTCCGGGTCGAGCGTTGCCGTCCCTACGATGCATCGAGAATGCAGCCGTCTCCTCGATGGCGAAGGACTGGATGATTCGACGCACGGCGACGCGTCGCAGTTGCGACGCGTCGTGAATCTCGCAAACGCGCCGTGCGACTGTCCTTCGATACGACCAGTGGACCTAACTGGGTCGTGGAGTTTTGATTGAACGAGGGCGTTGAATATGAGTCGGCGAGACATTGGTTCCGGTGATGATCATCGGTCTATTGATCTCGGTGCCTCGGCGATGGCGGCCGTGCTGTGGGGATTCGGAAGTATCTTCGCAGCATTGACGTTCGCCCCGGGGTTGGTGCTGACCTTTTACCGGCTCTGGCTCGGTGCTGCGTTGTTTTGCGTGGTGGTGTACGCGACGGGCCGATGATTGTCTCGGACCCTGTTTCGAGTGACCTGGCTCGGGGCAATTCTGCTCGTCGGCGATATGGCGTTGTTCTATAGCGCGGTCAAACTGACCAGCATTATTGACGTGACGGTGATCGGTGCTTCCCAACCCGCGCTCGTCATGCTGGCGGCACCACGCTTCTTCGGTGAGCGCCTCGGCCGTCGCGATGTCGTGTGGATTCTTCTCGCCGCGGTCGGTGTCACGGTCGCGGTGATCGGTCCCGGGACGACCGGTCACCACAAGCTGGCGGGTGACCTGATGGCAGTGGGTTCGCTCGTGAGCTTCTCCGGCTATTGGCTGGTATCTCAGCGTGCTCGCGAAGAGCACGGGGCAGTGGAGTAGACCACGGGAGTTACCATTATGGCCGCGCTCGCCGTCACCCCATCGTTCTGTTGTCGGGCCAATCGCTCGCTCGAGTGGAAGTTGGCGACTGGCTCTGGATATCTCTACTGGTCGTGGTGCCCGGAGGTGGACACCTCGTGATGAATTGGGCTCACCGATACGTTGACGCTTCGATATCGTCGGCCCTCAGTCGCCTAACCCCTCTCGTCGCGGCGGTGGTAGCGATCCCTGTTCTCGGTCAATCGTTGACGTTCAGCCAAGCAATCGGTGTCACCGTCGGGCTGGCGGCGATTTCCATGATTACGATGCGCCAGCGTGGCCCTGCGGTGTCGCAGTTGGAGTAGTGGCCAATCGGGGCCGCGCTTGTGGCCGGTAACTGTTAGCGCTCGGCGCCGCGCGACGATACGCCATTGAGGACTGCGTCCACCAAGGCGTGCGCAAAACGAGTGTTCATCGTGAGATGGGTCTGGAGGAGTCGGTGGTAAGCGGGAGCGAATAATAGATCGACGATGATGTCGGTGTCGATCGTCTCGTCCACCTCGCCGCGCTCGACGGCTCGCTCGATCATCAGGTGATGTTGAGCTCGAACGGGCTTGACGAATTTTTCCTTCCAAATATCGGCGAGTTCGAGGTCGCGTTGCACTTCGGCGATGAGACCCACCAGGGTACGTCCCGTGGACGTGCCCTTCACGGCTCGGATCCACGACATCAGGGCGGCGTAGAAATCGCCACGCAGACTGCCGGTGTCGGGCAAAGGTTGCCGCGAGAGGAAGTCGGCGGCGAACGCTTCGAAGGCGAGCGTTCCCTTGGTCGGCCATCGTCGATAGATAGTCGTCTTTCCCACGCCGGCGCGCTGGGCCACGTCCTCGATGGTGAGATCGGCTAAACCGCGTTCCTCGAGGAGGGCCCGTGTGGCGTCCAAGATGGCACGTTGGGACTCGTCGCTGCGGGGTCGTCCGCGCCCCCGGACCGTCGAAGTTTGAATTTCTTCCATCACGGTCACGTTACTCCATATTCCAGATACGATACGTATCGTAACGTAATTAAGAAAGTGTCGAACATGAGCAATGTAGGATTTGATCGCGCCGGGATCCGTCGCCACGCACGCCCCTTGCGAGGACGCGCCCACGGCGCCCCGACCCTGGTGACAGGCAAGGAAACGCCGGTCGCGGTGGCCGAGCATGGTGAAGGACGACCGATAGAAGGACTGTCGTCGCGGGCCCTGGCTCTCGTCTTGGTGGCCTCGTTCATGGTGGTCCTCGACTTCAGCATCGTGAACGTGGCCCTACCCACCATTCACCACGTTCTGCATTTCTCTGGCGACTCCGTGCAGTGGGTCGTGACGGCCTACGCCATCAGCTTCAGTGGCTTGTTGATCCTGGGGGGACGACTCGCCGACCTCTTCGGACGCCGACGAATGTTCATTAGCGGTCTGCTTCTCTTCGCTGCGGCGTCGTTGGCGGCAGGGCGCAGCACCGACGCCGCGATGCTGATTGGCTCGCGGGCTGTTCAAGGTGTCGGTGCGGCACTCGTGGCTCCGGCGTCGCTCGCTCTCATCACCTCCAACATTGGTGAGGGAGCGGCGCGTTCACGAGCACTCGGACTCTACGGCGCGACGGCGTCCATCGGCTTCGTCGCGGGCCAAGTCCTCGGCGGAGTCTTCGTTGAATTCATGGGCTGGGCGTCGATTTTCTTAGTAAACGTTCCCGTCGGGGTCATCGCCGCGATCCTCGCCACTCGATTTTTCGTCGATGACCGCGAACGTGGTCGATTTGTTCACCTCGACCTGGCGGGCGCCGCCCTCGTCACCCTCGCGGTGGCCGCGCTGGTGTACGCGGTGTCCGAGGGCACGGTGCTCGGGTGGGCGCACCCGCTCGTCATCGGTGCTCTACTGCTCGTGGTCTTCAGCCTCGTCAGTTTCGTCGTGGTCGAGCGAACCCACCGCCACCCGCTGGTCGATCTTCACCTACTGGGACGACGTAATCTCGTCACGTCGGGCTATCTCTCACTACTTATGGGTGCGTGGTCGGCCGGTGAACTGGTCGTGCTCTCGCTCTACCTCCAACAGACGTTGCACGACTCACCCCTAGTGTCGGGTCTCGTCATCGCACCCCAGGGCGTGGTCGGATTCGTCACCGGGATGTTCGGTGCGCGCACGGTGCGCCGGATTGGTCTGCGGCGACTTCTGGTGGCGTCCTCACTGTCGGCCGGTGTCGGATTCCTCCTGATGTCCGCACTGCCGTCGCAGGGACATTACGGAATTGCACTCCTCGCGGTTCTGCCCATTGGCTTTGGAACGGTGGGTACCGTCGTCGGCTCGACGATCCTGGCGTCCACGAGTATGGCGAATTCTGACCAGGGTCTGGTCGGAGGGGTCATTAACACGACGCGCCAAATCGGTGCGGCCCTCGGGGTGGCCGTCCTGGTCGCACTCGCCGAAGGTTCGCACGCGACGTCGGGAACGACGACCGTCGCAGGAGACCGACTCGCGATGTGGGTGACCAGTGCTATCGCCTTCAGTGGCGCTCTCGCGGTGTTGTTCGCGTTGCGCCGCGCAGCGGCGTCACCGATTTCTGCTCGCACTGCCGCACCGGTCGTCAACACCCGCAACGCCTAAATAAGGAGGCAGAGATGAAATACATCACATTAGGAAAATCCGACCTCACGGTCTCGCGAATTGCCTTTGGAACTTGGCAGCTCGGGGGTGATTGGGGCGCGACGGACACCGACGCTGCCGTGACCGCGATTCGCCACGCCGCCGACCAGGGCGTCACGTTCTTCGACACTGCTCAGGCCTACGGCTTTGGCGCGTCCGAGGCGTTGCTGGCGACGGCACTCAAGGGTCGTGCTCGCGAGGAACTCGTGATCGCGACCAAGGGCGGTCTACGACCGGTGGCCGGAGGAGTTGTTCGCGACGCGAGCGCGTCGTGGATCGTCGAAGGGGTTGATTCCAGTCTGCGCGCCCTCGACACCGACTACATCGATTTGTACCAGGTGCATTGGCCGGATTCGCGGACCCCGTTCAAAGAGACTGCCGAGACGCTGGCCAAACTGGTGAGCGCGGGCAAGATCCGCCACGTGGGTGTGTCAAATTTTGACACCGAGCAGATGGACGCCTTCAGCGCGACCCTCGCGGTGGAGACGTTGCAACCCCCGTACCACCTGTTGCATCGCCACATCGAGGCCGCAGTTTTGCCGTACACGGCGACACACGGAATTGGCGTCTTGATCTATGGTCCTCTCGCTCACGGCCTTTTGGGCGGGGGAATCGGACGTGGCACGCGATTCGCCTCGGGCGACTGGCGTGCGACGAGTCCGGACTTTCAAGGTAGCGTGTTTGAGCACAACCTTGAGCGAATCGACGAGTTGGCGCGGTACGCGCGCGAGGACGTCGGCGTCACCGTGGGTCAACTGGCCGTGGCGTGGACCCTCGCGAATCCCGCCGTTGACGTCGCGATCGTTGGCACGCGTAACGTGGCGCACGTGCAGGAGTCACTGGCTGTCGCCGATCTCGTGCTCGACGCCGGCGCGCTCGCGCGTATTGAGGACATCATGCGCGACGTCACCCCCGTCGTGGGACCCTCACCGGACATGCGCTGACCTCTCGTCGAGCGCTGTCGACTTCGCCGGTGTTAAGTACCCTCACAACGACCGGTGAGTGACTATTTCTAGTGCGGTAGGCACCACTGGTTGGGGGCGATGAGGGCGTGGATCGATTCGGGTCCCCACGAACCCTTGGCGTAGGTCTCGATGGGTGATGGGTTCTCGAGCATCGGAGTGGCGACTTCCCACAGCCGTTCGATACCGTCGGAACGAGTAAAAAGGGACCGATTCCCTAACATCGCCTCGAGAATCAAGTGCTCGTAGGCCTCGAGGTGCCGCGCCTCGGCGTACGAGTCGCGGTAGTGAAAGTGCATCTGCGCCGACTCCAACTGCATACGTGGTCCGGGCTCCTTGGTCAAAAAATGCGCGTGGATCGAACCCGGATCGGCGAAGTCGACGGTCAACTTGTTGCCGCGCCACCGCGGCGTCTTGGGTCCCGCCGGGAACAGGCGCATGACGGGCTCGTCAAAGCCAATCGTGATGACTTGGCGGCTTTGCGCCAAGGCCTTACCCGTTCGAAGATAGAAGGGCACGCCCTTCCAGCGGGTATTTTCCACTTCGGCGCGAACCGCGACGAACGTCTCGGTCGTCGAGTCGGGTGCGACGCCCTCTTCTTGGAGGTACCCCTCGTACTGTCCGCGAATCGCGCTCTCCGGGTCGATGGGAGTCAGCGTCTGAAAGACCTTGTGCACCTCGTCGCGTAGCGGACCGGCCTCGAAGGAGGTGGGTTGTTCCATGGCCAAGAAGCCCAGTACCTGGAAGAGGTGGCTGACCACCATGTCGCGAAACGCGCCGGTCTCTTCATAAAACGAGCCGCGACCTTCAATCGTCAGGGTCTCGGGTACGTCGATCTGGACGAAGCACACGTGATCGCGATTCCATAGGGGCTCGAACATTCGATTGGCGAAGCGCAGCGCCAGAATATTGTCGATCGACTCCTTGCCGAGGAAATGGTCGATACGAAAGACTTGCACCTCGTCGAAACTGGCCTTAATGACTCGGTTCAGTTCCCGCGCCGAGGCGAGGTCGACGCCGAAAGGTTTTTCGAAGATGATGCGCGACTCTTGGTTGAGTTCTGCTTGGTCCAACAGAGAAATGAGTTCCAAGGCGGCGGCGGGAGGGACGGCGAGGTGAAAGAGGCGACGAACGTTCCCGCCGATCTCTCGTTCGACTTGGTGGACCGCGCGCGCGAAGGCGGCGGGATCCGCAATGTCCGCGCCGGTGAAGGAGAGAGACTCTTGGAACTGCTCCCAGACGTCGCCCTCGGGCGCGTTGGAACCGAACTCGAGGATCGCCTTCTTGGCGTAGTCACGAAAATCCTCGTCGGACATGGCCGACGACATTCGTGACGAGCCGACGATGCGGTAACGCTCGGGCATGAGACCCACCGACGCCAGGTGGAAGAGTCCCGGGAGAATCTTGCGTTTGGCGAGGTCGCCGGTGGAACCGAAGAGGACGAACACGTGGTTGTCCGGGACGTCGAACTCCTCGTGGATGGTTGGAGAGCTCACTCAATACCTCCAATGGTAACGCGATGAATGTTGTCGCCTCGTCCCACGATGACCTCGCTCACCAGGGACGGGGGAAAGAGGCCGTGCTCGATGACGCCCGGGACGCTCGAGAGCCGTGCGGCTAGGGCACTCGGGTCAGCGACGCTGCCAAAATAGTCGGCGATCACGCCGCCGTCGGGACTCGCGGGCGCGTCGCGCAGCACCGTCGAACCAATGTGGTCCAAGGTGGCCGCAAAACCGAAGGCGACCAACTCGAGGGGGACGGGGGCCGACAAGGTCGACACCAACTTGGTGGTGTCGACGATGACGACGAAACAATCAGCGCTGGCGGCCACGATCTTTTCGCGGGTATGGGCCCCTCCGCCCCCCTTGATCAGCCACCCGTCGGCGCTCACCTGGTCGGCACCGTCGATCGCCAGATCGAGCCGGTCAAACACGTCGAGGGGCTCGACGACAATGCCCAGCGCACCGGCGGCGCGAGCGGTGTGGGGCGACGTCGCCACGTACGTCGCCGCCACCCGACGTCGGGCGAGCTCGGCCAAGAGGTACGCGACGGTGGATCCGGTGCCCAGACCGACACGCATCCCGGGCTT
This sequence comes from Acidimicrobiales bacterium, assembly GCA_036509795.1. Classification (GTDB taxonomy): domain Bacteria; phylum Actinomycetota; class Acidimicrobiia; order Acidimicrobiales; family RAAP-2; genus RAAP-2. The sequence goes on along the minus strand of DATCEX010000046.1, from coordinate 12,112 downwards.
GACCAAGTCGGCACCGGCGCATGCGGCCAACTGCTTCTCGTGGTCCGCGCCCATTAACTACTTGATCGACAGATCGGTCATGACGAGGGAGTGCGGGGCCGTCACTCGTCCCGCGGGAATGGTGTCGTCGCCCGCGAGTAGCGCCGTCAGTGGCGTGCGTGCGCTTTCTCCCGTGATCAGCCACAGAATCTGGTCACAGAGCGCCAGGGCGGGGTAGGTCAGGGTCATACGCTGACGACCTTGATACGGCCGGGTCACCGCGACCAATCGATCCGTGACGTCGAGCACGGGGTCGTCCGCGACAAGCGAGGCGGTGTGGCCGTCGGGTCCGAGACCGAGGTGGATGAGGTCAAAGCGCTCAGGCAAACGACTCTGGTAGTCGGCCGCCGCAGCGTCGAGGTCGTCGTCTTCGACTCGCATGGCCACGACCGTCGCGCGAACGTCACTGAAACTCTCCATCAGGTGCGTCAAGTTACGGTCCTCGTCGCCGCGCGGTGCCACGCGCTCGTCAACCTGGAAGAAGACCGTTTGCTCCCAGGGCATGTCGCACGAGGCCAGGTCGCGAAACATCGTCCACGGATTGTGTCCGCCGCTGACTGCCATGGTGAAGTGACCGCGCTCTTCCACCGCGTGGCGAGCTCGCTCGGCAATCAACGTGGCGCCCGCGCGCGCGAGTTCGGTGACGTCGGAAATCTCAGTGACGTCGTGTCGCATTAGGACTCCTTTTCCACGTGGCCGCCGAATTCTGAGCGCATCGCCGAGAGGACCTTGGCGGTGAAGTCGCCGAGACCGCGTGATTCGTACCGCTGCCACAGCGCGGCGCTGATGACCGGCGCCGGCACCGATTCCTCGATCGCCGCTTCGACGGTCCAACGACCCTCGCCGGAGTCCGATACGCGGCCCGAGAAGTCACTGAGCTCTGGCGACCGCGCGAGGGCGTCGGCGGTCAAATCCATCAGCCACGAACTGACCACCGATCCGTGACGCCACACTTCGGCGACCTCGGCGACGTTGATCTCGTAGGCGTAGTTCTCGGGATCGCGTAACGGCGTCGTCTCGGCGTCGGCCACTTGAGTCAGAGTGCCCACGTTGGCGTGTTTGATGATGCTCAGACCCTCGGCGATGGAGGCCATCATTCCGTACTCCACGCCGTTGTGCACCATCTTGACGAAGTGACCCGCACCATTAGGGCCACAGTGCAGGTACCCCTCGGCGGCGGTGCCGATCGAGGGATCTCGATTGGGAGACGGGGAGCGTCGGTCCGGGCCGGGGGAGATCGTGCGAAAGATGGGGTCGAGTCGCTCAACGACGTCCGTCTCGCCCCCGATCATCAAGCTGTAACCGCGCTCCAGACCCCACACGCCGCCACTGGTGCCGCAGTCGACGTAGTGGATGCCCTGGGGCTTCAGTTGGCCCGCTCGAAGGATGTCGTCCTTGTAATAGGAATTACCGCCGTCGATGACGACGTCGCCCGGCGAGAGATGGCGCACCAGTTCGTCGAGCGCTCCTTGAGTGACGGCCGCGGGCAACATGAGCCAGATGGTGCGTGGCGCATCGAGTTGGTGCACGAGGTCCTCTAACGATGAGGCCGCGCTGATCGCGCCGCCGGCGAGACCCGATACCGCGGCCGCGTTCACGTCGTACACCACGCAACGGTGCCCGTCGCGAACGAGGCGCTGAACGAGGTTCGCGCCCATGCGTCCGAGTCCGACCATGGCGAGTTGCATGGGATTAGTGGTCGTCATCGGACGTCTCTCTTCTCTTCAGAGCGCGGTAGTGCGACACGAGTGCGTTCGTCGACGAGTCGTAGGCGAGATCAGGCTTGCTCGTTGACGACAGCGCGGGGAAGATGGCGACGGCGAGCTCCTTGCCCAACTCCACGCCCCACTGGTCGAACGAGTCCACGCCCCAAATGGCGCCCTGGACGAAGACGGAGTGCTCGTAGAGCGCGATCAAGCTGCCCAGTATGCGCGGGGTGAGAACTTCGGCCAACAGCACGTTCGTCGGTCGATTACCGAGCATTACCCGGTGCGCGACGACGTGCTCGGGGGTTCCTTGTGCGCGCACCTCGTCTTCGCTGCGCCCAAAGGCCAGTGCCTGGGCCTGGGCGAAGACGTTGGACGTCAAGATGTCGTGATGCTCGCCCAGGGGGTTGAGGCTCTTGGCGAATCCGATGAGGTCGACCGGTACGATGCTGGTGCCCTGGTGCAGCAATTGATAAAAACTGTGTTGGCCATTGGTGCCGGGTTCGCCCCAGTAGACGGGTCCCGTCGCGTAGTCCAGCGTTGTTCCGTCCAGCGCGACGTGCTTGCCGTTGGATTCCATAGTGAGCTGCTGCAGGTACGCGGGCAGGCGCTTCAGGTATTGCTCGTAGGGCATGACGCCGACGGATTCGCAGCCGAGGAAGTTACGGTTCCACACCGCGAGCATCCCCATGAGGACCGGGACGTTGTGCTCGAACGGCGCGGTGCGAAAATGTTCGTCGATGGCGTGAAAACCGCTCAGTAGTTCGGCGAAATTCTCGGGTCCGATCGCGAGCATGGTCGAGAGACCGATGGCCGAATCCATGGAGTACCGTCCACCCACCCAGTCCCAGAAGCCGAACATGTTCTGGGTGTCGATACCGAAGGCGGCCACCTTCTCGGCGTTGGTCGAGACGGCGACGAAGTGCCGTGCGACGGCCGTATGGTCACCGAGTTGGCTGCGGAGCCAGTCGCGCGCCGAGTGTGCGTTGGTGAGGGTCTCGAGGGTCCCGAACGTCTTGGACGAAACGACGAAGAGCGTCTCGTCGGCGGCGAGGCCGTGCAGCGCCTCGACGAGATCGGTGGCGTCGACGTTCGATACGAAGTGGAACGTGAGGTCACGGCGCGAATAATGACGCAGAGCTTCGTAGGCCATGACGGGCCCGAGATCGCTACCGCCGATCCCGATGTTGACGATGTTCTTGATCACCTTGCCCGTGTGGCCACGCCACGACCCCGAACGCACTTCATCGGCGAAGTGGGCCATGCGCTCGAGCACCGCGTGCACTTCATTGGTCACGTCCACGCCGTCGACCAGGAGTGACGAACCCCGGGGTGCTCGTAGGGCGACGTGCATGACGGCACGGTCTTCGGAGACGTTGATGTGGTCGCCGGCGAACATCGCGTCACGACGCTGGGCGAGTTCTGATTCGGCGGCTAGTTCCATGAGCAGTTCCAGGGTCCGCTCGTCGACGCGGTTCTTGGAGTAATCGAAGTAGATGCCCTCGACGACTTCGCTGAGACGAGTGCCCCGCGTGGGGTCGTCGGCAAAGAAGTCGCGCAGGTGGCGCTCACCGATGTCGCCGAAATGACGTTCGAGGTCTTGAAAGGCCCTTCGTTGTCGCAGGGGGGGTGGGGTCACGTGACGTCCTCGGTGGTCGGAAGCAAGTCTTCGATGTGAGAGAGTAGTTCGTTCCAGGAACTGGTGAACGACGCAGCGCCGTCCACTTGCAACTTCTGCGCGAGGGCGACCTTGTCGACGCCCGCCGCCGTGAAACGCGCGAACAGCTCCGCCAGACCGTCGTCACTCGACGCCAGTGACTCTCCCACGGTGCCGTGATCGTGAAACGCGAGCAGCGTCGAGTCGGGCATGGTGTTGATGGTGAACGGCGAGACGAGGCCGTGCACGTAGAGCGAATCGGGTGCGGCCGGGTCCTTCGTCTTCGTGCTCGCCCACAAAAGTCGTTGGACCCGCGCCCCACTGTTGGCGGCGCGCTGGAATCGATCGGAGTTCATCAGCGACCGATACGCGTGGTATATCTCGCGACCGACCGCGAGACCGAGTTGGTTGACGAGGTCGGCGGGAACCCTCGCGGCGACCGCGGCGTCCCAACGAGAGATGAAGATCGAGGCCACGCTCGCGACGGCCGGATTGAGTCCAGCCGCGATGCGCCGCTCCACCCCACGCAGATACGCGTCCACGGCGGCCAGATACTGATCGACGTCAAAAAGCAGCGTGACGTTGACCGGTATCCCCGCGGCGATGCACTCCTCGATGGCGCCCAAGCCCTGGGGAGTGCCGGGGATCTTGACCAAGAGGTTGGCGCGATCGGCTCGCCGATGGATGTCCGTAGCGGCGGCGACCGTTTTATCGGTGTCGTAGGCGAGCAGTGGCGAGACTTCGAGCGATACCCATCCGTCGACCCCGTTGGTGGCGTGGTGCACGGGACGAAAGAGGTCCGCCGCACGTTGCAAGTCGGCGATGGCCAACTCGAAGAAAATCTCTTCGCCCGTGAGCCCCTGTCGCGACAGCGCCGAAATCGACTCGTCGTAGTCGCCCGTCTTGATCGCGTTGTCAAAAATCGAGGGGTTGGAGGTGAGTCCAGTGATGGCGTACTTCTCGATGTAGTCCTGGATCGTCCCCGCGTCGAGCATCCCTCGCGTGATGTTGTCGAGCCAGAGACTCTGACCCGCGTCGTGCAATTCCTGGGTCGCCTTCATCGTTCTCCCTTCGTCCGCCTCACGTCGCCCGCGTCAAGTCTCCGCTGATTCCCCTCGTCACTCTTGGACTCGTCAGCGCCGACGAGGGACTCGTGAAGTCACTCCTCTCAAGGACCTTAGGGGAAAATGACGTGTTAACGACCCGCGTGACCGTCGGTCGTTCGCGGCGCTGACCGGCCATTGTGACCTCGGGTTGAACGCCACGGCGCATTTGCCCGGCGTTCTGACCATCTCGGACGTACCGTCGCATCACCCAATATAGATTTTGGACACTGGCCCCGCGCGGGAGAGACGCCGCCAAGGAATTCGTCGCATCCAGCGGGACACTTCGCGCGAAGGTGGAAGTGACGCGTGGGCGTAACTATTCGAGCACGCGACCCTTGGCGCGTTGGTGACGAATCGCGTACATCCCGATCAGTCCCGCGACGAAGCACGACAACGCACCGACGGCTAGGCCCATGCGCGCACCGAACAAACTAGTGATCCATCCGATCACCGGACCACCAATGGGTGTCGATCCCATGAAGGCCACCGCCCACAACGCCATCACCCGACCTCGCATCTGGGGATCAGTCTTGAGTTGCAAGGTCGAGTTGGCCATCGCCAGGAACGACACGCTCGCGTATCCCACGAGCGCTAGCGCGGCGAAAGCCACCGCGAGGACGGGCGAGAGTGCTGCGAACGAGACGACGATACCGAAGACGAAGGCGGCGCGAATGAGTGCCCTCATTCCTGTGCGCCCGCGAGCGGCGGTCACGAGCCCACCGCAGACGGCGCCAACACCCATGGACGCCGTCATTCCTCCGTAGGCGACCGAACTACCATGAAACACGTTCTCGGCGAACACCGGCAACGTGACCTGGAATTCGTAGGCCAGCATTCCCACCAGGGCCATCATGAGCAGTGGCACACCTAGTTCTGGCGTACGGGTCACGTAGCGAAACCCCTCGGTCAATTGACCCTTGGTCCGTTGCGTGGGAATGGACGGGCTCAGCGAGCTGCGGTCCATGGCGACGAGCGAACCGACAACGGCGACGAAACTCAACGCATTGGTGGCGAAGCACCAACCTTCTCCCACCGTGGCGATCAGCACACCCGCGACGGCCGGTCCGACGGCGCGCGCCACGTTGTTCATCGTCGAGTTCAAACTGACCGCGTTGCGTAAATCCTTGGAGCCGACCATCTCGAGAACGAATGCCTGTCGCGACGGGTTTTCGAAGCTGTTGTTGAGCCCGAGGACCAGCGCGAGAATGCAGACGTCGAGGAACGTCACCATGTGAAACAGCGTGAGGACGGCCAGTATTGCCGCCTGGATCCCCATGAAGGACTGCAGCACGATCATCAGACGGCGTTTATCGACACGGTCGGCGACGACACCTCCGTAGGGCCCGAGTAACAGCACTGGCAGCGTCTGCAGGGCGACAACCCATCCGATGTCGGTGGGCGAGTGGGTGATGGTCAACACGAGCCACGACTGGGCCGTCGTTTGCATCCAGGTCCCGACGAGAGAGGTCGTCTGGCCGAAGAAGAACTTTCGATAGTTCCCGTTCGACAGTGACGAGAAGGTGCGCCGGGCGGTTTCTTGCATGCTCATTGCGGGGGCAGCCTGAGAGTCTCGACCAGTAACTCGAGGACCGGCAATGCCGCAGCGAGCGTTTTTCTCTCACTCGTCGACAGCTGTTCGAGTGCGTACGCCAATGCCTCACTGCGCTGGCGTCGGATCATCTCGTGTAACTCTTCACCCTGATCGGTCGCCCCCAGGTGAATGACTCGTCCGTCCGTCACGTCGGTGGTGCGCGTGACGAGCTGGGCGACTTCTAGTTTGGCCACGATGCGCGACAGCATGGTGGGATTGAGTCCCTCGAGGGTGGCCACCTCGGACAGGCGCAACGGTCCGCGTCGCACGACCATGCCGAGTACTTCAAGCTGGGTGGGCGACAACGTCTCGTCGGTGTAGGTGAGCCGTAGTTGGCGTTGGCCGCGGGTGAAAACGGTACGTAGCCGGTCGATCATCTCGTTGTCGACGTGGACCAGATCCCTCACGATTTTCCTGCTCATTGCCATCCATCATATCAGGAACTTGCCTGCCGGCAAGCATTTAGTTCGCGACGTGCCGTCGCATCGAGTGCTGACCCTTACGCTGCGATGATGTTCGAGATATCCAACGATCGATTCGAGAAGTTGGCGAGTGACGCTCTCGATTCGCTACCGGCTGAACTCGCGGTTCACATCGAAAACCTGGTCATCGTGGTCGACGACCAGGCCAAGGGACGTTCACTCTTTGGTCTCTACGAGGGAATCCCCCTCACGAGACGTGGCACCATGACCTACAACGCGGTGTTACCCGATCGCATCACGTTGTACCAGCAGACGATCTGTCGGGTGTGCCACAGCGAAGACGAGGTGAAGGAGCAAATACGGCGTACCGTGATTCACGAGGTCGCCCACCACTTCGGAATCAGCGACCCTCGGCTGCACGAGTTGGGCTGGGCCTAGCCCTCGTGCATTCTGTGGGGAGGCGCATTTCGCCATGGGCGCGAGATCGTCACCAATCGCGTTAGAGGTCGCGTATATCAGCGACAGGAAGTGGAGTCCGAAATCGCGAGTTACTAGGATTTAGCCATGATTCCTGGAGGCGACGTTCACTCAATGCGCGTCGGCTCGCTCTGGCGATATCCGGTGAAATCAATGCAGGGCGAAGAATGCGCCGAGCTGATCGTTGATGCTCGTGGCGTGAGAGGAGATCGTCGCTACGGCGTGTTCGACGTCGAATCCGAAACCGTCATCTCCGCCAAACGCGAAGGACGTCTTCTGCAAGCCACCGCGTCGTTTACCTCTGAAGGCCTGCGCGTCACGATGCCCGATGGCCACACGATGAGCCCGGGCGCCGGATTGGACGACGGCCTCACGAACTGGTTAGGTCATCGCGTGGCCCTGGCGGAGGCGGCGGACATTGGTCCGGCCACCTTCGAATGTCCCGAGGACTTCGAGGATGACGACTCGCCGCGAGTTCGCTGGGTGGGCGTCGAAGGTTCCTTCGTCGACGAAAGTGCGCTGCACCTCTTGACGCGCGCAGATCTGGAGCTTTTGAGTTCGGAACGCCCAGACCTGCACTGGGAAGTCCGTCGATTTCGTCCCAACATTGTCGTAGATACCGATGTTGTTTCCACTGTATTTGCGAGGCCGGGACAACGGGTGGAGTTGGGCGACGTTCAAATCGAGATTCAAAAAGGGTGTTCGCGTTGCGTGATGACGACGCGTCCCCAGCCCCGTGATCTGGAGCGCGAACTCGATATTCTTCGCCACGTTAACCGGGCCCACGCAAATGAAGTGGGTGTGCGCGCGCGGGTCCTCCGGTCCGGAGTGATTCACCCGGGCGATGCGGTGACGGTAGTGATGTAGTGGACGTTCGATGATGAGCTGACGTCAGCTCAGTCCTCGACGGCGACAATTCTCCACGGGTGTTCGATGAGTCCCGTCAAGGTGCGCAAGAACTGGGCGGCCAGGGCTCCGTCGATGATGCGATGGTCCGCGGAGAGAGTGAAGCGCACGCGATAGCGCGGGACCACGACGTCGCCCCATACCGTGGGTTCGAGAGTGGTGGCACCGACGGCGAGGATCGCACCTTCTGGAGGATTGATGATCGCCGTGAACTCTTCCACTCCGAACATGCCGAGGTTGGAGACGGTGAAGGTTCCCCCACTCATTTGTTCGAGGCTGAGGCCCTTACCGTTGGCAAGTTCGGCGAGCGCCTTGGCCTCGACACCCAACTCGTTCACCGTCTTCAAGTCGGCGTCGAAGATCACGGGAACGACCAAACCATGCTTGGAGGCGACGGCAACACCGATATTGATCCGATTGTGCACCAGAGTCACGTTGCTCTCGTCACTGACGTACGAGGAGTTGACGTCGGGGTGTTCGCGCAGCGCGAGCGCGGTGGCGCGAATGATGAGGTCGTTGACGCTGACCTTGGCGAGACCCTTGGCGTCGGCCTGCTCGTTTAAGTCGGCTCGCATTTGCATCAAGACGTGGGCGTCGGCAACCGACGTCACGTAGAAGTGGGGGATAGTGCGCGAACTCTCACTGAGGCGTCGAGCGATCACGCGACGAACCTTGGAGATCGTCATTTCTTGGGACGCACGCTTTTCGTCGACGATGGGTCCGGTGCTGACCGGGGCCCGGGGGGCGCTCCGGTGCAGCGCGGCGGCGGGAGCCTCGGCGAGCAGTCCATTCAGATCGGCGCGAATGATGCGACCACCGGGACCCGATCCCTTGACTCGGGTCAGGTCAAGGTTGTGTTCGCGCGCGAGCCGACGTACGAGAGGCGAGGCGAAGCGACCGTCACCGCCGCTGTGTGCGGGTTCGCGAAGACGGTCCAGCGGCACGTGAGCGGGAATCGTCGCGGCGACCGGAGGCGCGGTCTCGGCCACCGAGGTAGTGACGGGTTTCGGCGCGTCCGCCGGTACGGCGGCTGCGGGTGCCGGAGCGGCCGTACCGGCGGACGCGGCGGGCGTCTTGGCTGCGGGAGACTCGGATTCTCCGTTGTCGAGCAACGCGATGGGCGTACCAATGGTCACGGTGGCACCTTCGGTCACCAGAATCTCGCTGAGGGTTCCCGCTTCGTAGGCTTCGTAGTCCATCGTGGCCTTATCAGTCTCGATTTCGACGAGGACGTCACCAATCTCGACGCGATCACCGGGGTGTTTGTGCCACGAGGCGATCGCACCCTCTTCCATCGTGTCCGAGAGGCGGGGCATCTTAATTTCAATCATGGCTTTGACCAACCTTTTTCAGGCGTCGACCGACAGCCTCGAGCGTCTGGAATATTGCGTTGATTACATCATCGTTGGTCGGGAAGGCCGCCGACTCGAGAACCTTGGAATAGGGCATGGGAACTTCGGCCATGGCGACGCGTCGCACGGGGGCGTCGAGGTAGTCAAAGGCGCCGTCGGAGATCGTGGCGGCGATTTCGGCGCCGATGCCGTAGGTCAGCCAGTCGTCTTCGAGAACGACCGCCGCGTGTGTCTTTTTCACGGAGGTGATCAGGGTCTCTCGGTCGAGGGGACGCAAGCTCATCAAGTCGATGACTTCGATGTCGAGACCCTCGGACTCCGCCAAGGCGTCCGCGACGTTCGAGGCGATGTAGGCCATGCGTGAGTATCCAATCAGCGTCAGGTCGTGTCCTTCGCGGGTGATTTTGGCCCTGCCGATCTCCGCCGGGGTGTCGTGATCGGGGACGTCACCCTTGGTGTTGTACAGCGCCAAGTTCTCGAGGAACAACACCGGGTCGTCGTCGCGGATGGCCGCGAGCAACAGCGCCTTCGCATCGGCCGGGGTGCTGGGAGCGACCACCTTCATACCCGGCACGAAGGCGTAGTAGAGCTCGATGTTTTGTGAGTGCGTGGCCCCGAGCTGCTGACCGCCGCCTCCGGGGGTGCGAATCACCAGGGGCACCTTGGCCTGACCACCGAACATGCCGTAGATCTTGGCGGCGTGATTCACAATCTGGTCGAGGGCCAACAATGAGAAGTTGATGGTCATGATCTCCACGACGGGACGAAGTCCGAGCATCGCGGCGCCAATGGCGGCGCCGGTGAAGCCTTCCTCGGCGATGGGTGTGTCGCGCACGCGCTTGTCCCCGAATTCGGCTAACAGTCCCGCGGTGATCTTGTAGGAGCCTTCGAATACGCCGATCTCCTCACCCATCAAGAACACGTCCTCGTCGCGCAGCATTTCGGAGCGCAGGGTGTCGTGTAACGCTTGTCGGTACGTCTTTATTGTCATCGCGAGGCCTCCGTGGACGGTCGGGCGGCGGCGGCGAAGAGGGGTTCGCCCGGCAGGCGACGAGAGTCGTTAGCCACCGGAGTGGCGTAGTTGTAGTCGAAGAGCGTGGAGACGTCGGGCTGGGCACTCGATTTGGCGAAGGCGTCGGCTGCGTCGGCGCGCGCGGTCTCGTCCTCATCGATCTTGTGGACTTCGGCCGTGGTAAGGATCTTCTCTTTTACCAAGCGTGCGGCGAGCGCCGGGACCGGATCGAACTGGGCGAGGTGAGCCACTTCTTCGGCCGAGCGATACTTGGCTGGGTCCACGACGGAGTGGCCCCGCAGTCGTTCGCTCACGACTTCGAGGAGGAACGGCTTGCCCACGCGCGCCGATGCGACGGCGCGCGTGGCGGCGTCGGCGACGAGTACGGGATCGAGCCCGTCGACTCGCTCTGACGCCATGGCATAGGCGCTGGCGCGCTTGTAGATCTCGGGTTCGGCGGACGCCTTGGCGACGGTAGTACCCATTCCGAGTCCGTTGTTGATGACCACGAAGACAATGGGCAGGTCCCAGAGTGCCGCGATATTGAGCGATTCGTGAAACGCCCCGATGTTGGCGGTGCCGTCACCCATCGTGCACATCACCACTTCGTCGAGACCGCGATAATTGATGGCGAGGGCCGCACCCGTGGCGAGGGGAAGTTGTCCGCCCACGATGCCGTAGCCACCCAGCAGCCGGTGGGCCATGTCGAACATGTGCATCGAGCCGCCCCAGCCCTTGGACACGCCGTCGACGCGACCGTAGAGTTCGGCCATCACGCGATTGGGGTCGATGCCACGCAGTAGGGCGTAGCCGTGCTCGCGGTAGTTCGTGAACAGGTAGTCATCGTCACGCAGGGCGGACATCAGCCCAACGACCGCCGCTTCCTCGCCGAGGTTGAGGTGGCAGTAGCCGCCGATGAGTGCCTCGGTGTAGGCGCGGGCGGCGCGTTCTTCGAATCGGCGGATCAGCATCATGTCGCGGTAGTACTTGGTGAGTTGCCCTCCATCAACCTTCTTCGCGGTGGGTTTTCTCGTCGGCGCTTTACGCTTCGTCAACGCGTTATCGGTCATGGGGGGTTCCTTCAACGTCCTGGTGAGATGTTAGGGCGCTAATTCGTTTTTGAGATTAGGGGCTAACTGGCTAATCATATTTGAGATACAACGTGAGAGTCTATCTATTCTCCTGGCCGCGCTGAAATATTTTCGAGGGAACGTCAACGCGACGATTCGAGCCGCTCGAAGCGCGCCAATCCGACGCGTTTGTGGCGTCGCGCTCGATCGATTTACCCCGGCTGAATGAGCCGCACTCGGTGGTGTTGTTCCGTCGGGACGTCCTCGCCCGTATCACCAGTTGTCGAGGTCCTTTCTTGCATAATAAAAGGTGTCATCGACAAAGGAGTCGCACATGGGACGCAGATTCTTGGCGGAGTTGTTCGGAACGGCGGTGCTGGTGTTTTTTGCCGTCGGCGTCGCCACGCTGATGTTCGGTTTCAAGTTCGACGGCGGCAGCGTGGCGGCCGGGGTCGTCGCAACGGCGCTGACCTTCGGACTGGTGCTGTTGGGCCTGGCGTACGCCATCGGACCGATTTCGGGGTGCCACGTCAATCCGGCGGTGACGCTAGGCGCGCTGATCGCGCGACGCGTGACGTTGAGCGACGCCCTGTCGTACTGGATCGCGCAATTCGCCGGCGCCTACGCCGGCGCCCTAGGAGGCTGTTGAATTATTCAGAGCAGCCCTTGAGGCGACTGATTTCGCTAGACCGTTTTGATTTGGACGACCCTTTTAAGCGACTAGGAGGCCGTACAGCGCGTGGCCTTATTGATGCATTGCAAGAGACTCTTCAA
>DATCEX010000045.1:0-4886 GCA_036509795.1 Acidimicrobiales bacterium | reverse complement strand
GTCTCGGGCTCGACCACCAGGTGCGCCTTGAAACCGTCGCGGTAGACACTGCGCGACTTGTGCATGTGACGCGCCTCGGGATCGACCACCGAGATCACGCGGTCTTTCGCCACTGCGCGCACGATGCGCCAGTGACCCTCGCCGTCGAGCTCGACGTCCTGGCCCGGCACGATCCGACGCACCCGTCGGATCGCGGCGATCAATTGGGTGACGGTGTCCTGGGTCGCGACGACGTCGTCGAGCAGTGTGGAGTCGAGGGCCCGTCGGGTCTTGCCCTTTAACACCCCGGTGGCGTCGATCACCGAGCGCACCGCTTCGAAGATGCGCTCGGGACGAGTGGAGTTGCGCAACCTCGAACGCCAGTAGGTGAGGACCGAGTAGTCAAAGCCCGCCTCGTCGAGAGCCAGCCCGCAGGCCACCTTCCAGCTGATCCGGTCGGTCAGGGCGCGCGCCGCGTCGCGGTCCGAGAGTCCTTCTAGGGCCTGGAGCACCATGACCGAGGCCACCGTGTCGGCCGGGATCGAGGGACGACCGCGCTTCGAGGTGAAGAGGTCCTCGAACATCTCGTCGGGGAACAGGTCATGACGGTGGTCGGCCAAGAAGGCCTCGACACTGCCCTCGCGAACGAGTTGGCGACACAGCGCCGACGCGTCGAGTAGTTCACGGTTGAGTTCGCTGAGTCCTTGCATGCATCAATTCTCGACGCCGCGCTCCACGAAGACCGGCATTTCGTGGCGAATTATTCAACAGTCTCCTAGACGGACAGACGGCACGTCTCGGCTGTACGGTAACGTGCGCTGCTCAAATAGTTCGACGGATTTACTCAATCGGAGGTACCTCCGACTGAGTAAAATTTATCATAAGAGGTAGGACCCGCGACGATGTCACCTACTAATTCAGACCAACCACGTGCCCGAATCGCTGAAGCTGACGTAACCGCCAAAACCTAATCGTCGTTGCCACGAGAGTCTTCAGTTTAAGTTCGGAACGAGTCTCGTTGGAGGAGATCGCCAAGCAGGCAGGAGTTGGGATTGGCACGCTCTACCGCCATTTCCCAACGCGAGAAGCGCTGGTTGAAGCGGTTTATCACGATCAGGAGGACCGCCTGCGGACAGGCGCCTTGGAACTGCTGACCACGCTCCCCCCGACAGAAGCGCTGCGTTTATGGATGGACCTATTCGTCGATTGGGCAGTCACGAAGCACGGCATGATCGATACGCTTCGCGTCATCATGTCCTCCAGTCGGCTCGAATTCGCTCAGACGCGAGCAGAGTTGGTTGCAGTTGTGGATATGTTCCTCGAGGCCGGGGTAACCGCGGGAGATATTCGACCTGACGCCGACGCGGAGACGATCGCTGCAACTCTTGCTGGCATCTTGACTGTCGCCGGACAATCCGGGCAACGTGACCAGGCCGCTCGCATGCTGAATTTGTTGGTGGATGGCTTACGACCAAAAGGGTGACCAACCCGGTCCATGGAGTGGGGGCCACCTATCCGACTGTTGTATTGGTGTCCGCGGAGTGCCCAAGCGACGTGTGAGCACATGCGTTCATGTCAGAAACAGGAAGATACCTGCGCTTTTAGGTTGCGCCAGCATTTACTTCATCCACCCTTTCAAGGTGGCGGCACGGGTTCGAATCCCGTTGGGGGTGCCGCCTAACCTTGACCCCACTATTCGGTCCAAGGATTAATGACGGTCACGCTCACTTCAACAAAGTCCTTTTCATTGCGGGTGGCAAGTCGTGCCTCTTGAGATAGACAAATCGCTGCGATCTGTGCGTCGAAGCCACCAATCGGGATCCCTTTTCGGTCGCGATCGGTCACAATCTTCGAGTAATGGACAGCCGCTAGTGCGTCGAACGAAAGAATCTGTTCAGCGAAACCGCCAAAGATACTGAGCGCTGCTTCGCGTAGTTCTTCTTGTCGCTTTCCCGAAGGAAGCCGTTCAATGCCGTACAAAACCTCAGCGACGGTAATCGAAGTAATTCGTAGTTCGCGCGAGTCTTGACGGTGATACCAGGCTTTGACCAACTCTGAGGGATGACCCTTCATCAGTTCGGAGACGACGTTGGTGTCGGCGACGATCACGATGCGAAGCCAGCGGCGCGGGGTGGCTCTGACCGTGAAGGAAGGTCCAGGTCGACGCCACCTAGCGCGACGAATCCATAGACGAGGGATTCGACAATATTTCTGTTATCCCCGGGCTCTTCCACTGCTGCGATGAGTATCGCCCGCATCTCTGCTTCCATGGAACGCCCGTGGGCGGCGGCTCGTACCCGCAACCGTTCCCGGACCGTTTCGTCCAAATTTCTGATACTGACAGCAACCATATCGAGCACCTCCATCAATAATGCTAGCATTGCTAGCATTATTTAGGTCAAGTGGGTCTATCGTCAAGCATTGAACTTTCGGAACTTGCGACGTTCAAACTTCACCGTTGCCCTTCGTAACTGACTTTCCCATGAACCCCTACAAGAATCGCAAGTCGGTGAAGCCACGCTACGAAATGGTTCGATGAGAAAACCGTTGGAGGTGCTTCGTAATTCCTGGTCATTGACAATTTCCTCTTGACTCGTGCGCGTCAAAAAGTGCCGCTCTCCTCGCGAAAATGGTGCTGTTAATTCCCTTTTAATGCGGCCCAAATCCACGTCGAAGCGGATATTTGGTCGCGCCGGACGCTCGCGGACTCCAGACGTGGCCACGAAGTGACCGTAAGACCGGCACCACCGATCTCAGGTGGTGTTCACTTTGTCGCGACAGATCTGATTGGTGAGATTGCTGGCCAGCCCATCCCGCCTTCGAAATCTCGCCGAAAACTTCGGGGAACAGCTACCTGAAGACGCAGGTCAGTTCTCTTCACTAGCGCTCAGTCCATCGTGTCCCTATGCCTGTCTGGGAATCGTTGCCGCCGAGACGCTGTACTACGCCCTGGACCCAATCGCCGCACGCCTCGCACTCAACGATTCTGAGCACCCCTGATGCGACCGACTCGATCATCCATTGTGGCCGTAGGCTCTGAGGAATGGCGACGGCACGATTGGGTTTAACGGCGCTGGACTGCTCTGACCCGTCGGTCCTCGCTTACTTCTGGGCGGCGCTACTCGGCGGTGAAGTCACTCATCGCAACGACGAGTTCTGCGCCGTCAAGGCGGACGGAGGCATGTTGGTCGCTGTCAAGGTGCAGGACTACAAGCCGCCCACGTGGCCGGACCCGGCTGTGCCGAAACAGATGCATCTGCACTTGAAAGTCGACGACCTGGACGCAGCGCAATCGGACGCGGTGCGTTTGGGAGCTCGGATCGCGACAGAGCAGACCAATCCGGAGCTGTGGCGAATTCTTCTCGACCCGGCGGGTCACCCGTTCTGCTTGGCAACAGAAATCCTCGACTGACACGGGCCAAGTTTGCCGAGACCTGAAAGCAGTTGCGACAGGTGGCCACCTATTTCGTCGAGACGGGTGAGGTTCCCTCCCACTGGATTCCGTGACTGGACCATCACAATCTAATGGTGTTCGTCATCGTCTTTTGTGAAGATGACACCGAACCGCTGATTGGTGAGCACCAGCACAATCTGAGCCTCGAGCTCTGCTCGGAGAACGTGCCCCGATCGGTCGGTGAGGACGACGGAGAAGGCTGGAGGGGGTGCGAGGGAATTTCGCCGAAACGCCAGTAGCCGTTGGGGACTTTCGAGTTTCGAAGTGTGACCGCGAGGGACCAACGTCGCCCGCAACTGACCACTGTTCTAAACCCGCTGTATTCCCGCGGTGTGCCTGAACGTATATTAAAAATGGAACTTTTCATGTCGGCCACCACCACTGCTCGCGCCGCAAATTGACGGCGTAGATTCGGTATCCGAATTCACCGTTTCGCACGAAAGTGACTGTATCCAACTACTCACATTCGTTTAAGCGATAAACGTCTAATAACACGCGTCGTCATCCAACGACAGTTGATCCACTAACTAAAAAAGCACGGTCGTGAATCACGCGAAACCTGCCCCAACAAGAGGCCCAGGGGTGACGGTCTCGGACAATTCAATGCCGGTCGCGATTCTGATGTCGGCGAGGAGGTGGCGCGAAGACGCAGTCAAATTTGGACGAGATTTAACTTCGCCGTATCGACGATACGAGTCGCGCGCGCTTCTTCGACGCACAAGTGCGCGTGCTTCTACGACCAGTCGCGCGTGATCGGCTCGCACTTCAAGTTCGCGTATGCGCTCGTGAACGAGCGCGTCCAAAAGTATTGGCGCCGTCACGGCCTTGCCCCAGACCGTGGTATATCGCGATGAAATACTGCGACGACGACTGGGTGTGCTGCGGAACATTTGGCCTTCTTCACGTGGGAATCCCGGGCGGGCCGAGAATATCGATGCCGTATTTTGCCGCCAGAGCGCCCAGCCGTTCTACGTCGGGGCGGCGCGTGTCAAGCCTTTTGAGACAGTTTTTGAATCAATTGAGTGAGTCAGCAACCTCCTTCACTGGTTGGTTGATCCACGCAACGGTCGGAAGTGCCGGTGGAGTGGGAACCTTGCGAACGAACCGCTCGGGATGTGCGCTGTAGGCGTCGAGCAGCACCGCACCACGTAGTTCTCGAACCTGCTCGGCGCGTCCGTGGTGCAGGTCAGCGGGCGTGTGATAGCCAATGCCCGAATGCACGTGGTCCTCGTTATACCAAGTCATGAAACGCTGACAGTGGGCCTGGGCGTCTTCGAAGCTGCCGAAGCGATCGGGGAAGTCCGGCCGGTACTTGAAGGTGCGGAACTGACTCTCGGAGTAGGGGTTGTCGTTACTCACGTGGGGTCGAGAGTGCGACTTGGTCACTCCGAGGTCCGCGAGCAGGTGCACCACTGGTTTGGCGATCATGGGTGAACCCCGGTCGGCGTGGATG
>DATCEX010000044.1:0-21579 GCA_036509795.1 Acidimicrobiales bacterium | reverse complement strand
CGACCGGACCCGGTGGGCGAGTGACCCGTGATGACGTGCTCGAGGCTGCGGCTGGGCCAACGACCGGAGTGCGCGCAGACGCTCGCGCATACGTCGAACCCGCCCGTACTGCTGCGCCGAGACGACCAGCGGGCGGCGAGGGCGGCGAGGAAGACGAGCATGTTCCCCTGCGCGGTCTTCGGCGCCAGATCGCCAAGAAGATGGTCGAGTCGTGGCGCACCGTGCCGCACATCATTGACTACCGCGAAGTCGACGCCTCGCGGCTCATCGAATTTCGACAGGCGTTACGCGAGGCACGGCCGGAGTACGCCAGCGTGCTCACGTACCTTCCGTTGTTCGTCAAGGTCTCGGCCATCGCGCTGGGTCGTCATCCGCTCATGAACGCATCGTTCAATGAAGAGGCGAGCGAGTATGTCCTGCACCGGCGAATACACATTGGCATCGCCACCGCGACGAAGGACGGATTGCTCGTTCCAGTCGTTCGCGACGCGGACCGCAAATCCATTGTCGAACTCGCCGTCGAACTTGGCGAGCTCGTGGAACTAGCGCGGTCTCGCAAGGCGACGAACCAACAACTCACGGGTGGCACGTACACGGTGAATAACCTGGGATCAATTGGGGCCTCAATGGGCACGCCCATCATTCGTACCCCGGAGGTTGGCATCGCCGGATTCGGCCGGATCAGCGACCGCGTAGTGGCGCGCAAGGGCGTGCCGGTCGTGCGTCCAATAATGATGCTGTCGTCGGTGGGCGATCATCGGTTGCTCGACGGTGACACGCTCGGTTCGTTCACGACAACACTGGTTCATCTGCTGGAGAACCCGTACGAGCTTCTGATGGAGTTGGTCTGATGGTTGTTGGCGAGATGGCCGAGGGGATTGATTTTCTCGTGGTCGGTGGCGGTCCCGGCGGCTACGCGGCGGCGCTGCGGGCCGCACAACTCGGTCGCGAGGTGGTGCTCGTTGAGCGCGATGGCGCGGCCGGCCTTGGCGGCACGTGCGTGACCGTGGGTTGCATTCCGAGCAAAGCCCTCATTGAGCTCGCCGAGACGCGCCATCGCGCACGATCGTTCGAGGTGGCGGGCCTTGACGTGGACTCGCTCGATATCAACCTGGCACGCTTTCAGACCTGGAAGGACGGCATCGTCGCGGGGTTGTCGCACGGTGTCGAGACGTTGTTGCGACACGAACGAGTGAGGGTCGTCTCGGGCACCGCGACCTTCAACAAACCGAACCGGGTCGCGGTGGCATTGCCCGATGGCAACGTCACGTTCTTCGAATTTCACAGCGCCGTGGTCGCGACCGGATCGCTACCCCTGGAGCTCGCGGGGCTCCCGCGCGATGGCGTGCGCGTCCTCAATTCGACCGACGTGCTGGCTCTCACCGAGGTGCCCGCGTCCGTCGTCGTCATCGGCGCGGGCTATATCGGCGTCGAGCTAGGGACGGCCTTGGCGAAGTTGGGATCGAAGGTGACGATCGTTGAGGCGTTGAGTCGTGTGCTGCCCCAGATGGAGCAGGCTATCGGGCGCGTCATGTTGCGATCGTTGACGCGCCTTGGGATTGAGGTGCTGCTGGGGGCTGAAGTCGTGGGGCTCGATGATACGGGTCTTGTCATGCGGGTGAATGACGCAGAGCGCCACGTGGACGCGACGTGCGTTGTCGTCGCGGTCGGACGAAGGCCCAACACTCGCGACATCGGCTTGGAGACGACCGGTGCGCACCTCGCGCCGGACGGAACCGTGAAGGTCAACGCGAGTCTTTTGGCTGCTCGCGGCGTCGCGGCGATTGGCGACATCACCGCGGGGCCGGCGCTCGCTCACAAGGCAACGGCCCAGGCGGAGGTTGCCGCCGAGTCGCTTTCGGGCGCGGCTCGCACGTTCGATCCCTTAGTCGTGCCCGCTGTTGTCTTCTCCGACCCTGAAATCGCGACGGTCGGGCTGAGCGAAGACGAGGCTCGCGCTCTAAGGCTGGACGTCGTTGTCGCGCAGTTCCCCCTGACGGCCTCGGGCCGGGCGGCGACGCTCGGCGCGCCCGAGGGTTTCGCGCGCCTCATCGTGGACCGGGGACACGACGCGGTGGTGGGTGTACACCTCGTAGGACCGATGGTTTCTGAGCTCGCGGGTGAGGCCGCGCTCGCGGTGGAGATGGGCGCGAGCCCCGAGGACCTTGCCGGCACGATCCACCCCCATCCGACAATCAGTGAGTCCCTTCACGAAGCGGCGCTGATGCTGGTGGGTCGCCCGCTGCACGTCGTCGCGAGCCAAAAGAGTCGAACGAACTAATTATCGCGGTGCGGCGTCCCCACGATAGGGTCTCGATCGTTCCGACGAAACTCGCGTAAACGAAGTCCACTATTCGGGGTCAATGCCACGGTGACCTGATGGAGTCTGAATGAACCAGGCACGTCAAGAACGTCAGTCCCCAAAATTAAGCGTCAGTCCCGATGACTACACGGGCATGAAATGGTCCTGTGCTCCCGTGAACACGTCACGTAATGTGTCAGCCATAAAGTCGATGTCGTCGCGAGTAGAGATGAGCGGCGGAGCAAGCTGGACTACCGTTTCGCCTCGGTCATCCACACGGCAGTAGAGTCCCCGACGAAACATCTCGGGTACAACGTAGTTTCGAAGCAGGTAGTGGGCCTCGTCACCCACGAAGGCCACCTTCTTCTCCTTGTCCTTAACAAGTTCGATTCCCCAGAAATAGCCAGCGCCTCGCACGTCACCCACGATTGGCAAATCGAGTAATGACTCGAGACGCGATTGGAAGTACTCCTCGTTGTCCATCACGTTTTTCAAAACGTGCTCGGTCTCGAATATCTCAATGCACTTCAGCGCAATGGCGCAGGAGACGGGATGCCCCGCGAAGGTAAAGCCGTGACTAAAGGTTGTTTCGCCCTTCAAAAACGGCTCAGCAACGCGGTCCGAAACGACGATCGCGCCCAGTGGAGAGTAACCCGAGGTGATCCCCTTGGCACAGCAGATAATGTCCGGCACGTAGTCGTACTTCTGGCCCCCGAACCACGTTCCCAAACGTCCAAAGGCACAAATGACCTCGTCGGACACCAGGATGACGCCGTAGCGATCACATATTGCCCGCACTTCCTGCCAGTAACCAGGCGGCGGCGTGAAACAACCTCCGGCGTTCTGTACCGGTTCAAGGATGACGGCCGCCACCGTTTCGGGACCCTCTCGGAGAATCGCTTCCTCAATCTGACCCGCTGACCAGAGTCCAAAGGCTTTCTCGTCTTCCGCGAAATTTGTGGCGTGGTAAAAATCGGTGTTCGTGACCTTGATGCCCCCAGGCGTCAGCGGGTGAAAATTCTCTCGGTACGCGTCGACCGAGGTGATCGCCAGAGCGCCCATCGTGGTGCCGTGATAGGCGATGTTGCGACTGATGATCTTGTAGCGATTCATGTCACCGCGAAGTCGGTGATACTGGCGCGACAGTTTCCACGCGCTCTCCACCGCGTCGCCACCACCGGTGGTGAAAAAGACGCGATTGAGGTCGCCCGGCGCCAGGCTGGCGATCTTTTCGGCCAATTCAATGGCGCGTGGATGGGCGTACGTCCATAACGGAAAGTACGAGAGTTCGAGAATCTGTTGAGCGGCGACGTCGGCAATGTCGCGACGCCCGTAACCAAGCTGATTCGTGTAAAGAGCTGAGAGTCCGTCGAAGTAGCGATTGCCGTTCGCGTCCCACAGGTACGTTCCCTCACCACGCACGATGATCGGAATCTCGTTGGTCTCGGAGAACGTGCCCATTCGGGTCACTTCGAGCCAGAGATTTCGACGAGCTCGCTCGGCGAGGTCGTGGCTGTTTACGCTGGCGTTTCTCGGCGTGTTGTTCATTGTGTTCATCTGTTCCTCCATTAATTTGTCCCTTTGACCCGTTGATGCGTCAACGAAGTTGCTACAACAAGACGCACTGGGTGATTCGTTCTTGCCCTTTCACGACGTACACCTGGCAGTCGGCTCCAGCGAACGATCGCGAGAGCGCAGTGTCTTGTCGGGTTCTCAATCGCGCCATGCTCGCCAGAATCCCCACTTAGAGCGTAAGCATCGAGCAGCGACACGTCTTCGCGTAAAAGTTTGCTCACTCTTTGACCAGACCTTGATCAGCGATTGCGTCCCACTCGCGCATGCGGTTGATCGCGTCGTCGCCGAGTTCACGCATGACGGCAAGGGCCAGACATTCAACCAGGGCCACTCCAGTTATGAACGTGTCAAACGGCGATGGAACGTCAACCTGGACCGGCAAAACGATGTTCGCAACAGATGTTGCCGGTGACATCAGCACGTCGGTGACAATGACTATTTTGGCCCCACGCTTGGCCATGAGTTTGCAGATCTCCACCGTACTAATTTCGTAACGTCGAAAGTCGAAGGCGACCAGGACGCTTCGTCGGGAGGCTTCGACGATTGTGCCGAGGCGACGCGAAGTATCGCGCGAGATTAATGAAACGTCAGGGCGCAGACGCGAAAGATAGATTGCGAGCAATTCGGCCAAGGGGTGGCTCGCTCTGCCACCTACGAGATAGATCTTTCGAGTGCTATCCGAGAGCAGCCTGGTGGCCGCGTCGAACTCGGCCGGAGGAATCGTTTCACTTATGCCGGCCACGCTTTCAGCGAGCGCAGCAGTTAACGCGCCTAACATTCCCGCGCCACTGGAGTCAACGGTCGTTCGATCCAACAAGTCAATTGGCCCCGCTCGACGGCCTGAGAGCTCTTCTCGCAAGGCACTGTGAAAATCTGGGAAACCCCTAAACCCCAACTTTTGCGTAAATCGAATCACCGTTGCCGAACTCACGGAAGCCTCGCTCGCCAACTCGGCGGCGCTACCAAGACCCGGTGCCGGGTAGCCAGCCAATAGTTTTCGAGCGACCCGAAGTTCCGCCGGAGAAAGATCATTCATAGCCCGTCGAATCTGCTCCGAGATAGAGCCCGAATGCGCTTCAGGGGAGTTCACCATTAACGATGGGCGCTGATATCTGAAAACGGTGCCGAGTTCGTCGCCAGAGCGAATCGAGCTGCGCTCCCGCGGTCCTTAAATGGACAGATCGTGACGACATTCTCGTGCAGGTCGATGACAATCATCGAATCTTCCAACAGTGGCTCCCAGTTCGTCCCCGTGACTCCCGTTGAGGAGATCACTATCGAATCGCCGCGTCGCGAAAAACGAAGTTGGTAGTAGTCCTCATCGTGACCCGCTGGGAGGTCATCCACACTCGTTACTGACGCGCGCAAGTCATCAAGAGGTGGTGGCGTATCGCCCTGACATTGAATCGCTACCAGAACATCGCTCGACATAAGTATTGCGTTCAGACATCCCAAACCACAGACGGTGCGAATATCGCTGACCGCTTGACGTAGAGCCGCTACGACGTCGCCGAGTTCGTTCACGCGTTGAAGAACTAGCAGGAAGTAAAGCTCTGAATCGGTGTTGCCCCGCAACTTGGTCTTGGACTCATCCGAAAGTAGTCCAAGAATACGCTCGGAGTTCGCAATTGATCCATTATGGGCGAAGGCCCACCCATCGACCAAAAAAGGATGCGTGTTCTCTTCGCAGATGGGTAGTCCGGCCGTCGCCGAACGAAGATGGATCAGCCCGGCGCGCCCCAATGGAGCGGCCGCCATTTCAGAGAACGTGACATCATCAAGCGCTCGATTGACGGAGCGAATCGTTGCGACGTGAGCTGATGTCCCCGTGGTTGAACTTGGCAACCAAGCCATACCCCATCCATCGCAGTGGAGGGAGGAGAGTGCTCTAAAACTCGTAAACTCACCAGTCTCCAGTAGCTCAGTGGCGGCCCGATTGTGGGGCGCCACGTAGGCAAGCAATCGGCACATTGCAACTTCTTTCTTTGAATTCGCGCTTAAAGGAATCCGCTCAGTGCGAACGCCACCTATGTATGTTATATTGCAAAAATTATGAATGTGGTCATTCTTGGAATGTTTCATACATGGACAGTTTTGGCGGCGCATGGCCGTGACTGAGCCAAACCTTGAACATTTCAACGCTGAACGGGTCGCTAGGGTTGCCAAGAAGTTGGGCGACGCCGACGTTCGTGTCGTCATTGGCACGTTCGTCGATAACGGTGGAATTCTTCGGGCCAAGCAAGTGCCAGTGGCGAAAATTGGATCCTTGAACTTTCCCGGCGTTGGTGCGTCACCAACGTGGGCCGTTTTTACTATCGATGATCTTGTTGCAATAACGCCGTCGTTCTCCGTCGTGGGTGACGTACGGCTACGCGCTGATTTGGACGCCATTATGATTCTCGGAGGCGGCTTGGCGTGGGTGCCGTTCGAGTCGGCCGACCAGCGCGGCGCACCTCTTGATCACTGTGCGAGAGCAGTACTTCGACGCCTCCAGACCGCCTGCGAGGTCGAAGGATTAGAAGCACTGGCGGCCTTTGAGATCGAGTTCACGTGCTTTGATGCTGTAACGGGGCTCGTGTGCGGCGGTCCGGCGTACGGCGTAGCACCACTGCTTGATCGGTCGAAATTTCTTGCGGACGTCCACGATTCGTTTGAAGCTTGTGGACTGGAGATCGAACAGGTCCACGCGGAATACGGCGTAGGCCAGATGGAACTGACAATGGCACCCGCTCCACCATTGCGGGCGGTCGACAACTACGTACTGGCCCGGGTTCTACTGGGTCGTGCCGCCAGAGAACATGGCCTGCGGCTTTCGTTCTCGCCTCAACCGGTTCCCAACGGCATTGGCAATGGTGCCCATCTGCACATTTCTTTTCGTCGTGACGGGGAGCCACTCTTCTCCGGCGGCGACGGACCGTACGGACTTCGCCGTGACGGCGGAGCAGTCATTGGTGGCCTCGCGAAATGGCTTCCAGAGAGTATCGCGGTCCTCGCGCCATCTCTACTTTCGTCAACGCGGCTCCAGCCAGGAAAATGGTCGGGAGCCTTTGCCTGTTGGGGCCTCGAGAATCGAGAGGCGGCGTTACGGTTTTGTGAAGCCACGCCGGGGAATCCTTATGGCGGCAATCTTGAAATCAAGTGCCTCGATCATTCGATAAACCCGTACGCCGCTGTCGCGATGATCCTCGGACTAAGTCGGCGGGGGATCGAAGAGAAGATCGAACTGCCCAACGAGGTTTCGATGAATCCCGACACGTTGAGCGCTGAGGAACGGACGCTTCGCAACATCGTGCCCATTGGTCTTGACCAGGATTCCAATTTGGATCTATTCGAATCGAGTTCGGTGGCCCTCGACGTACTCGGCGCCGTGCTGGTGGAGGCCATCATCGGGGTGCGCCGCCACGAAGTTGAGATCGCCAAGTCGAAGACCGTAGACGAGCTGGTGGAACAGTTTCGCTACACCTGGTCGGCGTGAAGAAAGTGAAGAAGGAAGTGCGTAGTGAAGATGAGAAGTACTGACTAGTCCACCGCTCGAGTGAGAGCACCATATTTAGGGGGGAATGTGAGTAAAGAGACAAGCGAGGCGGCGCCTTACGCAAGGCCGCGCAGAAACCTAAAGCTTTGGGGGGCCATCGGTCTCTCACTGGGCCTTATAGCGCCGAACTTGGCGATGGCCGGAAATGGCCAAGGGGCCGCGGTCGCCGTTGGCAAATCGGTACCGCTCATCTTTGTACTGGGGGCCGTCGGGATCGGTTTGATCGCCCACGGATTCATCCGATTGACGCAGCGCTTCAATCAGGCCGGCAGTGCTTACGCGTTGGTGGGCTCGACTATTGGTCCTCGGGCCGGTTTCTTCTCCGGCTTTGGCATCTTGGCTACGTATCTACTGTTCGCTATTGCTATTCTCGGCGCGATCGGAAGTTTCGTCAATGCATTTCTGGCAAATGCGCAAGGCAGTTCCACTCATCCTTTTCAGGTCTCCTGGCTCATCAGCGCCCTCGTAGCCTTCGCCATCGCGGGGTTCATGAGTACGAGAGAGTTCCGTAACGTCGTGCGAATCCTCTTAGCCATCGAAGGCATTGGCATCGTCTTCATGACCATCTTGTGCATTGTCATATTTGCCAAAGGCGGAACGGCGCATGGCGGAGGTATTGACTTCAGCGTCTTCAACCCGAAGGGGCACAGCTTCACCGCCATCATGGGCGCCGTCGTGGCGGCCTTTCTATCGTGGGCTGGTTTTGAAGCTTGCGCGGCGCTTGGTGAAGAGACCGACAATCCTCGACGCAATATTCCGCGAGCATTACTGGGCTCCGTGGCCCTCTCTAGCGTGGTGTTTATCATCATTATGTTTGCTGAGACGGTTGGATTTGGGACCAACGCCGCTGGCGTGCACGCGTTTAGCACGGCGAGTAACTCGTTGGCGTCCCTAGGGCATTCCTACGTCGGACTGTGGTTCTCTTTGGTCCTTTCCTTCACCGCCATTATGTCGGCGTTCGGGAGCTATTTGGCGTGTGCCACAACTTCTGGGCGTTTGCTGTACGCATTTTCTCGTGACGGCATTGGAATGAAACAGTGGAGCCGGCTCGATGAAAAGCGCGGTGAACCGCTCAACGCCTTGTATTTCACGTTTATCGTCATCCTCGTGGTAACCGTGGTGTCATTCCTCACTGGACACCCAGTCGTGGGAACTGGGAGTGCCTCATTGGATATGTACTTCTACTTCGCCACCGCCGGCGCCATGTGCCTGATGGTTTCGTATCTAATGGTGGAAGCCGGCACGATGGTTCACCTGGTACGTGATCGGCGAGAGTTGATTTACGAAATCATCCTGCCAATCCTGGGAGCCGCCATGATTCTCGCGGTCTTCTACTTCAACGTGAAAGGTCAGACCAACTGGGTGGCTGAGCCATTCCTCGCGGGTGCCCTCATGTTGATCGGTCTCATTATCGCGTTGGCATTCCCGGGTTTGGCCGACAAGGTCGGTATAGGTCTTACGCGCAATTTGAGTGAGCCCGAGGGCAAGGAACTGCCCGCCGCGAGCGGTCACGATCGGGGTCCGTTCCCCACCGCTGAGCTGTAATGGATTCGTCGCTTCTCCCCGGACTCGACCGAATAGCCCCAGCGGCTAGAGATCTCTATTCCCGCGACCTCGCGTCGGTCGCGGGAATAGAGAAGCTGCGCTTCTTTCCCCTCGCACTTGAGTCGGGGTCAGGATGCACGCTGATTGAGGCCGGAGGCCGTGAACTCTTGGACTTATCCGCGACGTGGACCGCAGCGGGACTCGGTCACGGCCACCCCAAGGTCGTCGAAGCCCTCGTCAAGGCGGCGAGAAATCCTCCCGGTGCAGGGGGTCTTTCAGCAGCGCACCCGGACGCGGTTGGTCTGGCGGAGGATCTCTTGGAACTCGTGCCTGGTCGAGGCGATCGTCGTGTCTATTTGGGACACGCCGGCAGCGACGCGTGCGACGTGGTGATTCGCGCCGTCCGATTCGCCACGGGGAAACGTCGTATCGTCGCCTTTAACCACTCGTACCACGGAGGCATCGGCTTCGCAATGTCCGCGTCAGGCGTTCACGTCGAAGCCGGCACGGTGGGGGCCGATCAGTGGAACACCTTCGTTGATTATCCCAACGACTACCGTCCCCCCAGTGGCGTTTCTTCAGGCGCCCAAGCAGCGCTCGACGCGTCGCTCACACAGGTTGAAGCAGCGCTAGCCCAAGGTGACGTCGCCTGCGTCATGGCCGAGCCAATCCAGGCCGACGGAGGAATGATTGTTCCTCCTCCAGGCTTCCTTCGCGGCCTCGAAGAACTCTGTCACCGCTACAACACCTTGATGGTCTGTGATGAGGTGAAGGTTGGTCTAGGACGTCCCGGGATTTT
This sequence comes from Acidimicrobiales bacterium, assembly GCA_036509795.1. Taxonomy (GTDB): domain Bacteria; phylum Actinomycetota; class Acidimicrobiia; order Acidimicrobiales; family RAAP-2; genus RAAP-2. Next base: position 11,823 of record DATCEX010000044.1, on the reverse strand, counting down.
GCACGCCTTCCAGCTCGATGGGGCAACGCCCGATCTGGTCTGCTTTGGCAAGGTCCTAGGTAATGGACTGCCCCTTTCGGCGGCCGTCGGTCCCGCGGAGATCTTGAACGGACCGAGCGCGGCCGCACTGTTGACTACTGCAGGTAATCCCGTCTGCGCGGCAGTTGGCCGCTCAGTGTTGAAAGTCTTACAGGAAGAAGAATTGCCCGAGCGCGCTCGCCGGGCCGGTGAACGTTTGCGCGCCGGACTAGCGGCACTGCGTAACACTCACGTGGGCGACATCCGCGGCCACGGTCTTGCCATCGGCGTTGAGTTGGTGAGCGACACGGTTACCAAGACGCCCGACCCGACCTTGGCCGCGGCCACGGTTTACCAAGCCTTTGAACTCGGTGTTGTGGTCTTCTACGTCGGCGGCAACGTTCTGGAAATCACACCACCGCTCGTGATCTCCGATGCGCAAGTTGATCGTGCGGTTGAAATTATTGGAGCCGCCATCGATGACGCCGCGGCGCAGAAGATTCCCGCGAACGTCGTAGCCGCCTACGCGGGTTGGTGATGGCGAATTGAAATCCAACGTCGAGCAACATAACCCGGCGATCGCCGAGGCCATTGAATCGCTGGACCTCGTGGATCACCACGTTCATGGCGCTCTGAAGATCGAGTTAGACAGAGCCTTGTTCGAAGACGTGATGACCGAATCCGATCGGGCACACCGCCCGGGTACATCGAACTTTGACTCTCAACTTGGCTTCGCGATCCGCCGATGGTGCGCCCCCTTACTCGACCTCGACGTTTTCGCTGATCCTTTGGCCTACATCGAGCGACGGTTGGCGTTGGGCGCCGATGAAGTCAATCGGCGACTCTTGCGCGCCGCTCACGTCGGCGCACTGTTGGTGGACACTGGCTTTGCTGCGGGAGACCTTCTCGACCTCGATCAGATGAGCGAAGCGTCGGGAGCGCCAAGTTACGAGGTAGTACGCCTCGAAGCGGTCGCTGAAGACGTTGCGCGCGAAGGAGTATCGGCCAAGGACTTCGCGGATACCTTTCGAGCAACCCTGCAGAAACGCCTTTCGTCGGGAGCGGTGGCGACCAAGAGCATTGCGGCATATCGTTACGGTCTCAATTTCGATCCGGAACGACCGTCGGCGCGTGACGTCGGGGTTGCCATGGGACACTGGCTGGCCACGATCGAGCGCTCCGGAGTGGTGCGAGTAGATGACCCGGTGCTGTTGAGGTTTCTTCTCTGGTCGGGTGTCGATGCGGGGCTTCCAGTACAGATTCACACTGGTTACGGCGATTCGGACCTAGACCTCATTCGTTCGAATCCCGCTCATCTGACAGATTTCCTCAGAGCAGCTGAACCCATTGGGACACCGGTGGTGTTGCTGCACTGTTATCCCTACCAACGTGAAGCCTCCTATCTGGCTCAGATGTTTCCCAACGTTTTTTTCGATATTGGTGAGGCGATTAATTACACCGGCGTGCAATCGCGCCAGTTAATCGCTGAGTCATTTGAGATTGCTCCCTTTACAAAGCAGTTGTACTCCAGTGACGCGTGGGGACTTGCGGAGTTCCATTTACTGGGATCGCGACTGTGGCGCAATGGCTTAACGTCGCTGTTTTCACAATGGGTCGACGAGACTCATTGGAGCCAAGCCGACGCGATTCGAGTTGCAACGTTGGTTGGACGCCAAAATGCCATTGATTTGTATCACCTTGATGCATCGTTGTGAAACGTCAAGGCGTAGCGAGTCGACATGAATGGCGCGATCACGCAGTGAGCATTCATTCGCACACGCACATTTAATCGTAGGTGCAAGGAGCTGGCTTCCTTGGCGCATAAGACCAATCAGTGAATATTCCTGCAACTGTCCCCGTTGCTGCAGAGTGCAAAACAATTGATAGCAATTACGACTGAACTGCTTCAACCCATTACGGTTCCCGTTGTTTTGGCGTTGAACTGTCGCTTGCGCGAAAACGCTCCAAGATTGATCTCGTTGCCCGTATGTTCGCCCACGTACTGCAATGGATCTTTGTCGTGATCGTGTCCCGCTTCGACACGTTCCACGAGCGTGGCTAGAAATCTTCCAACCAGCGGTGCATTCTTGAACTGGTTCCCACTCGTGCCAATGGCAACGTAGAAGCCCGCGAGGTCGGTACGGTCGTAAATCGGCTGCCAGTCGTCTGACACGTCATAGACACCGGCGACGCCCTTGGGCGTGTTCGGCACGCCCAGCGTCGAGAGGCGCCGCGCCGCTCGCATGACCTGCCGCTCGAAGCATGATGCCGTGACGCTCGGATTGGACTCGTCAGGATCTTCGATCCAATCCAGCGGATCGCACTCCGGCTCCGTTCCACCCACCATCATCTTGTCGCCCGCTGCGGCTCGGATATAGGTTCCTAGGTCCAAGTCGGCAATGCTCGGGCCAAGGGCACCGTTGGCATTGAAGCCGGGCGGTGCCTGAACGTAATGCACCTCTTGTCGCAGCGGGCGTACGCCGATCGTGAACTCTGCTCCAACTCCTGCCATGCGATTGATCCGACCGGACCATGGACCGGCGGCGTTAATCACCACCGGTGATTCGATTTCTTCTCCATTGCTGAGTTCCACGCCAGCGACTCGCTGATCGCGCTGGATGATCTTGGTGACGGTGCGGTTGAGCACAAGCGTGGCACCAAAACGCTGCGCGGCAGTTATCAGGTTTTGGGCCGCGAGCTGAGGGTCATCAACAACACCGGCGTCTGGCATGAAGAGTCCGCCAAGTTCGCGGTCGGCGCCGTGGAAGAAAGCGTCATCGTCAATCCGCTTGGGTGGCCAGTACGCTCTCGCGTCGATGCCGGGAATGCGTGCTCGCAGTGCGGCTGCATCCCACTCTTCATAAGTCACTCCAACCTGCTCAAAGAGCGCAATGGCTCGCTCACGAGGAGTAACCGGGGTGTCCAATACGATCATCCCCGTTTGTTGAAACGACGCGAGTCCGTACTCGTCGCCGCAACCCAGGTGTTCGGACCAGACTTCCCAGCAATGCTTAGCTTCCCAGGAGGTGGCAACTCCATCTCGAGTCGAGTAGTTGAACCGGATAATGGCACTTGATGCGCTGGTGGACCCATGGCCGGGGGCGCCATTTTTGTCGACGACCACAACGACAAGACCCAGCTTCGCGAGTTCGAACGCGATAGAGCCACCCATAACGCCAGCACCCACCACGATGGCGTCAGCAGTAAGGGTCATTCAGCCTCCGAACAGTAATGCGCTTCCGAACAGTAATGCGCTGTCGACTAAATCCTCTCGCAGTCTAAGAGGGCGGCGGCCGTGATGATGGGCCACTGGTGAGATCACCGGTCTCGCGTGGTTGGACCTTGAGCTCACGCAAGACGCGGTGGTGATAACGGTCCCTCCTTAGCTCGTGCGCGATAACTCTGGATTAAAAGGATGCCCACCACTTCTGATTCATCTCTTGCATCCACAGAGTCCAGTAAATGCAAGGAGCGCGAAAAGTCGCTAATGAATCGAGTCGAGAATCGTATTGCTTCAATCGAACGTTAAGTCAATTTAAGTGAGCGGTACCGCACTCCGGAACGCATAGGGAACAGATCGCCCTTCGAGATCCTTCAAATCGGCCAATACGTCAAAGGGTGCAGCATCGGTTGTCCTGGTCGAGTTTCCGGCTCGACAAAACGCGTCAGATTATGATATAACAATCTACTAATGAATGCGGACCCGAGCTCAGTCATTGGGATCCGTCTCGGTTCGTTCGTACAGCGCCAATCTTCGGTTCCGCTGCACCACCAGATCAAGGTGGCCGTTATGCGGGGCATTGAAGAGGGCTGGCTTAAGAACGGTGACCGACTCCCTCGTGAGAGTGAACTTGCGTCGGCCATCGGCGTCAGCATCGCTCCCTTACGTCAGGCCCTCGCGGACCTTGACAGCTCGGGGCTGGTGGAGCGTCAGCGCGGGCGAGGCACGTTCATCAGAAGCGGGAAGTTCGACAACAAGATCGCCGTGCTGGGGAGCTTCCACGACTCGCTTCAGCGTCAAGGCATTACGCCGACCATTCGGGTTCTTGTCAACGACCTCGTTTCCCCGACCACGACCGTACGACGTCGTCTCCCGACGGTCGAATCGACAGTGTGGTTTCTTCGACGCCTCGCCGACATCGACGGAGAGCCAGTGGCATTGCTGAACGCATGGTTACCCAGCGAGTATCTCAACGAAACGATGCGGGCGGCGGATTTTTCGACAGCGTCCCTCTACGACATGTTGGACGCGATACACGCCATTCGCATGAGTTACGCGAAGAACGAGATTGACGTCGCCAACGTCACGACCGAGGACGCCTCGTTGATGGGCCTCTCCGTTGGTGCGCCGGTGCTGCGAGTACAGGGAGTCACGTCAGAGGGTGGTGGTCGGCCCATCGAGTACTCAGAGGTTCTCTACCACGCGCAACGGTTTCAGTTCTCGATTGAGAGCACGGACGCGGGAGCGGCGGAGTCAGGGGTTAATCAATAAGGACGTGTGACAGGTAGTGCACGAATTGTCGATTCGGAGATTCTGGAGCGACGAAGAGCAACAGGGGGGGATGTGTCAACAGAATCTTCATTGTCAACGGGTTTCGCGGGAAGCGACTCGAATTTCACACGCAGATCCACGGGTCTCGTGCGAGAAGTATCGCGCTGGGACGCGCTGATCATGAACACGCTAGGAATGAACGTCGCTCTCGGCGCGATCTTCTTGGTCCTTCAGGCCCCGGGAAACTTTCCCGGAGGGAACATGCTGTTGGCGATCGTCATTGGGACCATCGTCATGGCGTTCACACTCCTTTGGGTCTACTCCGAGTTCGCGTCCGCGATGCCGAGGTCAGGTGGTGACTACATCTTCGTGAGCCGCACGCTCAATCCCTTCTTCGGTTGGCTGCTTTCCTGGAGTCAGGGCATGTGGCTGATCTTCTTCTGGATCGGATTCAACGCCTGGTTTGCTTTGACCTTCGCCGCCCCCGTCGCCCTCACGACGATTGGCGTTGCCACTGGCCAGTCGGGGTGGATTCGCTTGAGCACCGATCTCGTCGCCAAGCAGAACGTCCTCGGCATGACGACGCAGTGGTGGGTTCTGATCGTCGGAGCGCTGCTAACGATCGGGTTCGCACTCTTGTTGATCTACGGTTCACAGACCTACTGGCGAGTCCAGAAGTGGTTGTTCGCGATCGCGGGGCTCAGCCTGATCTTGGTGGCGGGGTTGTTACTTTTCCGTAGTGGTTCCATCGCTTCTTCGTGGAGCCACGTCGCCGTCGCCAATAAGGGCCTGGCATTCAACCAGGTGATCGCAGCTGCCAAGAGCGCGGGATTCACCGGCAACGGAGCGCACTTCAGTCTCACGGCGACAATACTTATGCTGCCGTGGGTCTTCTTTGTCGTGGGTTACGCGCAGGGTTCGGCGCAGATCGGTGGCGAAGTGAAGCGTGCTTCGAAGACCCAGTACTTCGCCATGGTCGGCGGGGTGCTCATCAACGGTGCGGTGATGGCAGTCGTCGTGTGGTGCTACGAGCACGCTGTGGGCGCCAACTGGGCGCGTTCGCTCTCGTACTTGAGCAATGCCAACCCGTCCAAGCTCGGCCTGCCTGGGGGAATCCCCGCGAGCATGAACTTGATGGCCTCATTGTTGACGGGCAGCGTTCCGCTCTTGCTGATCATCGGCATCGGGTTCTTGTTGTGGGCTCTGATGGGCACGCCACTCTCGGCGTTGCAAGCTACGCGGTACATGCTCGCGTGGTCGCTCGACCGGACGGTCCCGCATCAGCTCGGCGAGGTCAGCGACAAATACCACACGCCCGTCAAGGCGATTTGGTTCTGCGTCGTGACCGGAGTAATCGCGCTCTGGTTCCTCATCACGTTCTCCACGGCGAGTCTGCTCGGCGCGTTACTCGCGCAAATTCTCGCCTTCATCGTCGTGAGTGTCGCGGGGATCGTCTTCCCGTACCGGTTGCGTAACGTTTGGGAGAGCGCGGGTGGCCGCCGTCTTTTCGGTGTTCCCACGGTGACGCTCGCTGGGATTGGTGGCGTGATCGCGCTCGGCGGACTCATGTTGATGTTCATCTTCAACAAGACAGTGAACACCACCTTTGCCGTGACGCGCGCCATTTCAATCCGATTCATGGTCGGCGTGGTGGTCGTCGGGATCATCTGGTACTTCGCCGCAAAAGTGGTCAACAAGCGTCGCGGTTACGATCTGTCCCTTTCCTACCGCGAGATTCCGCCGGAATAGGTCGACGATGAGTGAGCGCGCAAGTGCAGGGTCCGCCTCGGCGGGAGAGCCACCGATCCGAGTCGTCATTATCGGGAACCTGACTATTGACGACGTCATCCGGGCCGACGGAACGACCGCGATGGGCACTGTGGGGGGGAACAGCCTCCACAGTGCTTGCGCGGCCAGATTCGCCGGGGCGTCCCCCTCGCTGGTCGCGCGCAAGGGGACCGACTTCCCGTCAGCACACCTAGAGCATCTCGACCAAGCGGGCGTTCGTCTCGACGGGTTGGTCGAGGTTGACGGTCCTACGGTGCGCAATTGGGTGATCTACGAGGAAGATGGTCGACGAACGTGGGTCTACCGGACGCCCCGTGAGCGCTCGTTGGCGGTCGCCGTCACACCTGAGGACCTCCGAGACGAGACGTTTCGCGACTGTTACGCGGTCCACATCGCGGCGATGCCGCTCGCGAACGCCGAAGCGCTCGTGCGATACGTGCGCTCACACTTCCCGAACGTTCTGATCACCCTCGACACGCACGAGGACTGGGTCGAGGGGGTGGAGGCTCGCCTCCTCGATCTCGCGCGCGAGGTCGACGTTTTTTTGCCGAGCCGTGAGGAACTCTTGCCACTCACCAAGACCGACAACGTGACAGCGGCGATTGAGAAGATGAGGGCCGTCGGGGTCCGCACCTTCGTGGTCAAGTCGGGAGCTGACGGCGCCTACGTCGTGGACGAGCATGGCGTGACGCACGTCGCCATCACTGCGACGACCGTGGTGGACGCCACCGGAGCCGGAGACTCTTTTTGTGGCGCGGTCGTCGCCTCGTTGGCTCGCGGCCTGTCTCTCGTCGAAGCCGCGCAGGTGGGCTGCTACGTTGCCACGCGCGCCGTCGAGAGCAGCGGAAGCACCCGTCTGCTCGTCGCGGCGCCCAGCTGGGATGAACTTCGACGGCGCGGTGGCCTCTTGCGGACGGCGACGTTACCGCCGCGCGACGTCGGTGTTGCTGGAAGCTACGCCATTGACGTCATGAACCGCGAGATAGACATGATTCCCGAGGTGGCCGCGCACCAGTTGAGCGACCCCTTGGGTGCGATCGGACGTCTCGCCAACCGAATCATCGAAGAGGACATACGCCATCTCTATCTCACCGGGTGTGGTGACTCCTTCTTCGCGGCGAGTGCCAGCGCGCTTGCCTTCAACTGCCGAGCCCAGCTCGACGCGCGCGGCGTCCACGCGCTCGACCTCGCCCGTTACGGCATGCGGTACCTGCCGGAGAAGAGTCTCATCATCGCGCTGTCCTTCTCCGGGGAGGTGGGTCGGACGACCGAGGTCGCCCTGCAGGCTCGCGAGTTTGGCCATCCAACGGTCGCCTTAACAAATTCCCGAGAGAGCGGGTTGGCCAAGGCCTGCGACGAGTTGCTGCTCCTCGACGTCCCGACACTGGGCTTTTCACCGGGTACCTCATCGTACGTGTCGATGTTGGCGAACCTGCTCCTCCTCTCGGCGAAACTAGCGTTGGCGAAAGGTGATGACGGCCTTCAACGCGAGTTAGCTCTAGTACCCAACTTGGCGCGAGCAACCTTGGAAATGGCGGCTGACGCCGTCGCGAAAGCGGCGCAACTGCTGACGTCAAGTCGATGGGTCTCGTTCCTCGGCGCTGGTCCAAATGAGGCGACTGCTCGATTCGGCGCCGCCAAGTTGTTCGAAGGGTGCCAGATGGTTGGACACCCGACCAACCTTGAGGAGTGGGCGCACGAAGAGTACTTCGTGACCAAGTCGGGCGATCCAGTGATCGTGGTGAATCCGACGGGAGCGAGTCACGATCGGGGTCTCGAGATATTGAGTGAGATCGAGTACATCGGTGCGACGCCGATCCTCGTCACGAACGGCCCGGCGGTCCACGGCGCTTACCTCTTGCCGATAGCTGAGGGACTGAGCGAGGAACTGAGTGGGCTCCTCACGTGCCTTCCACTGTCGCAACTGGGCTTTCAACTGGCGCGTCTCATGGGCAAGGAAAGTTACAACTTTCCAAACGAGGCCGTGAAGAGCGAGCACTATTCCACGATCCACCGCGTCACGGTTGGGTTGCCCGCGTGACGGACAACGGTCCAAGTGCCCAGATTCTGGACGAGGCGCGCCGCGTCGTGTTGGCGGCGCAGGAACTCGGTCTATCGCTCCGACTACTCGGCGGCATTGGCATCGCTGACCACGACCACGTGGAGATACCGACGTCGCTCATCCGCGAGTACGGGGACATCGACTGCATCGTGAAGAAACGTGACGCGAGAGACACTTCGATGCTCTTCCATCAGCTGGGGTACGTGGCCAACGATCGATTCAACGCGATTCACGGTGCGCGTCGGTTGCTCTTCTACGACGAGGTTCACGGTCGCCAGGTCGACGTCTTTGTTGGAAGTTTCATGATGTGTCACGACCTTCCGCTCGAAGACAGTTTCGAGGCGCATGAGCCGTCCCTCTCGGCCGCGGACCTGCTTCTTACCAAGCTCCAGATTGTCGAACTGAATGACAAAGACGCCCTTGACATCGCGCGGATATTCTTCACGCACGAACTCGTTGACGAGTCGACACACCTCGGCGGGCCGTCGTGTGAAGGTCTTGCGATGGACCGGGTGCGCCGAGTAACCGCCGCGGACTGGGGTTGGTACACGACCGCAACCGATAATCTCGAAAAGATCGCCGGGATGCTTCACGGATTCGCCGACGACATCGTTCGCACCACCGCAGAGCCGCGGATCCGTGGCCTTCATGAGCACCTCGAGGCAGCGCCGAAGTCGATGAAGTGGAAGGCACGTTCCGTCGTCGGGCGAAAGAAACCTTGGTATGAGCTACCCGAAGACATTGGATAGCAGTGGAGGAATGTGATGAGTGACCGGAAGATTTTCTTCGCGACGGACATCCATGGTTCGGACGTCTGTCTGCGAAAGTTCCTGAACGCGGGCAAGTTCTACGGCGTGGACTCCGTTGTCATGGGTGGGGACATCACCGGCAAGATGATCGTGCCGATTGTCGCGAGTGGGGACGGGACCTTTGCAGCGCACCTCTTCGGGCGGGATCGAGTCGTCGACGGTGAGGGGCTCGCGGGCCTAAGAAAACTCATAGCCGACGCAGGTTTTTACCCGCACGACATGACTAGGGATGAAGTGGACGATATCAAGACCAGTCCCGAAAAGGTGGAAGCGCTCTTCGAGAAGGTGATGGTCGCGACGGTCAGCAAGTGGCTGGACATGGCCGAAGATCGTCTGAAGGGATCGGGTATCGACGTGTTCTTCGCCCCGGGTAATGACGATCCGTTCTTCGTCGACGACATCTTGTCGAGCAGTGAATTGGTTATAAACCCCGATGGCCGAGTGACCGAGTTGCCAGGTGGCGTGCTCATGATTTCGGTCGGGTATTCCAACGTGACGCCGTGGACATCGCCGCGTGAACTCGACGAAGAAGCGCTCGAGCGGACTATCGAAGAGCAGATCTCCAAACTGGACGATCCTTCGATGGCGATCTTCAATCTCCACGTGCCGCCGAAGGACACGCCGATCGATCAAGCGTTGGCGCTCGATGACCAGTGGCGTCCGATCATGAAGGGCGGGAGCCCTGTCATCACGGGTGTCGGTAGCGCGGCGGTTCGTAACGTCATCGCCCGACATCAACCGATCCTTAGCCTCCACGGACACATTCACGAGTCTCGGGGCGAGGCCAGAATTGGGCGAACGCTTGCCGTCAATCCTGGAAGTGAGTACAGCGAGGGGGTCCTGCGCGGTGTCATAATCACGCTGAACGCCAAGAAGGGCGTAAAGGGTGTCCAATTTGTCTCGGGATAGGCAACCTTCTCTCCGACTTGCTTCGGTAATCGGGTCCGCCCGCGTGAGTGAGTCCGACCCTCGTTGGGGCGAGGCGTTCGAGCTCGGCCGGCGTCTCGCTCTGGCGGATTGGTCAGTTGTCACCGGAGGGTACTCAGGACTGATGGTGGCCGCTGCCGCCGGAGCGAAGTCGGTGGGTGGTACGACGTTGGGGCTGCCAATGACCGCGTGGGATCACTTGTCACCCAACGCTCACAACGACGAACTTCGCTGGTGTGACGACTACGGGACACGCCTCCAGCACTTACTCACCACTGACGCGGTGATCGCTTTAGATGGTGGAGTTGGAACACTTTCCGAGATGGCAGTTGTTTGGGCGGCGGCGCAGACTGAACCGAATGCCCCTCGTCTTTTTCTCGTGGGGGAGATGTGGCACTCGCTTCACGGCGCGCTGACTCGAGAGCTCTTGATGGCGCCCGCCGACGCCTTACTTCCCCAGTTGGTAATGAGCGTCGAGGAAGTTGTCGAACTTCTCTCACGGGACCGACCGCTGACGCCACCGAGCGGCGCCGTCGGCTAGAGAGGACGCAGCGACTCTCGAACGCTGTCTACCAAGTCGCGAATGTCGACGTGGGACTGCGGAGGGTTCATCGTGTGGGCCGCCCGGATCACGATCGCCGTTCTTTGGAAATAAATACTTGCTGGAAGGATGTCAACAGACGGGTGGAGTGACTCGTGACAGTTTCAGTGAGGTGAACACGCTGAGTCCACGTCAGCCCCGAATCAGTGTTGTGGGTCTTGGTAGGTGACCCGGCCAGCGGTGACGAAAGGTTCCGGCCTCCATAGGCCGAGTTGGTGTTCGATCACCTTTCCCTCGCTCATGTGGTGGTGCACCGTCAAGTCGCGCGCGACGAGGCTGACGGCAATGAGCGTACGGTGACAGCGCCACGAAAGCGTCTCGGAGTACATGAAAGCAACGCTGGACGACTGCGCCTGAGTAGCCAACCTCCGCCAGTTCGAATGGTGACTTCATGTCCGTCTGTTTCGAGGGCATCGACGACAGCGTGCAGTCGCAACGAGGAAAGCTTCGTGGCTTCAACACGCGCCTCGCGACCATGGATGTGCTGACGCTGTTCGCCGTGGCCCTGGGCTCCGCCGAAGCGGAGCTAAGCAGAGTCCGTGATTCGTTCGACGATCTCGAGGGCCTCGCTCGGGCCGAGCGCGCCCGTTCGTCCCAGACCCACGTCGACGTCGCAGAGAACGCTGAGCGGGACGGCGTCGATGGACGACGCAATCGCCAACTCGTCCGCCCCCGAGGGATGATCAGCGACGACGGCAAGGTCACAGAGGCTGGCCAGGGCCACTAATCGACGGGCCGACGTGGCTCCGACAACTGGTGACGTGATGAGGACCGAAACCCGTTCGCTGTATCCAACGTGGGCGAGACGACGGACCATCGCATCGGCCTCGCTGTCGCCAGAGTGGTGAAGGTTCGCTTCTCCAACGAAGCGGTCGGCTTCGCTGAACGTAATCCCTCATTTTGGCGGGTTGACAAGTTTGATCGGGATGAACACGCATGGTCGTGAGTCCTAGTCAGTGCGAACGATCCATTCACCGAAGAGAACTCCTTGAGATGAACTAAACGACCTTCGACGCGCGACGCTTTGCGCAGCGAGCGAACGTCGCAGCAGACAGAAAATGAAATGTGTCGGCGGAGGACAGACTCGCCGGTTGGGCGATAGTCACCAGTCGACATCGCGACGCAA
>DATCEX010000043.1:0-13921 GCA_036509795.1 Acidimicrobiales bacterium | reverse complement strand
CGACGCACCCCACGCGCGTATCGGGGCGCCGCTGGTCGATGCGCCCTGGGTGGAGTCCTTCGAACGCCAGTGGGTTCAGTTTTGGGACGACTACCCCGGCGTTCTCGACAACAACCCCACGCGCGACCTGCTGGCGAGCCTGTGCGTGCCCGAACCTCGCGTTGACCTGTTGCTGCGCGACGGCGATGAGGTCTCGATGGGTGGGCGTCAACTCCGCGTGATTGAGACCCGGGGCCACACGTGGGGACATTGTGCCTACTTCGACGAGCAGTCCCAGTCACTCTTCACGGGCGACGCGGTGCAGGGTCGCGGAATTCGCAGTAGCGACGGCACGACAGTCTTCGCTCCGCTCTACGTTGACGTGTCCGAGGCGCGCTGGGGCCTTCGTCGTCTCCTGGACGTCCCCTTCGAACAGTTGTGTCCCGCGCACGTCGCCCCGATGGACCGCGACGCCGGTCTCGCCTTCTTGCGCGAGAGTTTGGACTTCATCGACGAAGTCGACGAACTCACTCGCACCATGGTCGAGCACTCGGCGCCGTCACCGGTGCTCACTCGCGACGTGGCGACCGCCATCGGCGAATTGATCGGTACCAACCCGCCACTGACGCCCCAGACCGCCCCCACCGCGCGGGCGCACCTCTACCAATTGGCCCGCGAGGGACTCCTCGATGCCGCGTGGATCGCGACGGGGGTGGTCAATGATCGGTAGCGCAAATCGTCACCAATGCAGGTGGCGTGAGTTCCTTGGAAGTGCTCGTCATGGGGCGTCGTCATCATCTTCCCCGATGGTGACATTCAATGACGGGATCTCAAAAGGGGGGTTCGCCAATAGGCGAATTAACGAACAGAGAGGAATCAAAGTGGCAAATAGAAAGATCAGTGGTATCCAAATGATGGGGCGAGTCGTCTTTCCGGTCGTCCTGGTGGCGGGCTTGGCTGTAGCCACGTCCGATGCCGGTGCGGCGGTCAGTCCCAAGGCAACATCAGCTCACGGCTTGGCTAACCCCACCAAGGCGTTGTGCAAGAGTGGCAAGACCTACAAGATTGGTTACGAAGTCTTCTCGAGCAGCCAGCCGTTCGCGGTGTCGGTCTCGAAGAGCCTCGTGGCGGCGGCGAAGGCGGTCGGCTGTGCTTCGGTCATCACTGAAGTCGACAACATGAACGGTCCCCAAGCGATTGCCAACGTCAAGACCGAGATCAACGAGGGTATCAACCTCTTCGTCGACTTCCAGGTCTTGCAGCCGTACCAGCAGGCAATCGCGAACCTCTTGAAGGCTCACCACATTCCCGCGGTGACCATCGTCGGTGCGCTGTTGCCGGGCTTCCCGTCGCTGGGTCTTGACCCATTCAACGGCGAAGAGAAGGGCATGTTGGCCCAGGCCGCCTACGTGAAGTCGAAGTACCCCGGGGTGACCCCGTACTTCGTCGGGGGCGCCGAGCCCGAGAGCGGCGCGGCTGTTTTGCTCCGCTACAAGGGCGCGGTCGCTGGCTTCAAGAAGGCCTTCCCCGGTGCTCCGGCGAACCACATCATTGAAGTTGACACCAACGGCACCCAGTCCACCGCGTACTCCGTGGCCAAGCAGGCGGCATCACGCATTCCTGCGGGCAGCGTCGTCATGACCCAAGCGGTCAACGACGAGGACACGGCTGGTGTGTGGCAGGGCGTAACGGCCCACGGTGGCTTCAAGGCCGTGACCGCCGAGAGCTTCGGTGGCGACAGCTACGGAATGTCACAAGTCTGCGCCAACCCCAAGAGCTACGCGGGAGCGTGGGCCCTGGAGCCCCAGACGTGGGGCCCGACGGCGTTGTCACTCGTGATGATGCAGGAGAATGGCCAGAAGGTACCCGCTGCGACCAGTATTTTGGGCCAGCAGGCCACCAAGGCCAATGGCCTGGCCGGTTGCAAGTAGTACTGCAACATCCCGCGTGAGTTGATTCAACTCACGCGGGATGTCGTACTCGCCGGCATGTCCCCACGTGCCGGCGAGTACGACGTTTGAATCGACGATCACCCTGGCGGTGGCGCGGTTCCACGCGGTTCGAAAATGAAAGGTGCACTGTGAATTCAGAAGATGTGGGCGTATCGGAGATGGGAGAGTCCCTGCCCGTCAACGAAGTGACGACGGCCGAAGCCGCCTTCGAAGTCGAAGAGGAGCAACGCAGTCTCGAAATGGAGCGGCGTCTGGCCCGTCGCCGACGGTTTCTCCAACGCGTGCAACAACAGGGCTTGGGACTCGTCCTGATCATTGTCGTGTGCATCATGTGGGCGAGTTCGCCGTACTTCATGAACAGATACAACTTGCTCACCGCGGCGAGTGTGGTGAGCATCCTCGGCATCATGGCCGTGACCGAGACGCTCTTGGTCATCGCCGCCGAGATCGACATCTCGATCGGCGGCGTCATGGCGCTGGTGTCCGTCGTCGTCGGCCTCTTGGTGGGTCACGGGTTGAACATCTGGCTGGCCGCAGCGATCGGCATGGTGGTCGCCGCTCTCGTCGGTGCGATCAACGGGATCATCACCGTGTTCTTCAAGATCAATTCGCTGGTCACCACCCTGGGGACCTTTTCTATCGCGACCGGCCTGGCGTACGTCTTGTCCGGCACCACCACCGTGCCGATCGTGGGCCACGGATTCGGATTCCTCGGCAGTGGCAACATTTTTTCGATACCGTCCACCGTCTACTTCTTCGTGGCGATCTGGTTGGTGGGAGCATTCATCGCCCGCTTCACCACCCTCGGACGACACATCTACGCGACGGGCGACAATATCGACGCGGCGGACCGCTCCGGTATTCGCCCGAACAAGATTCGTATCGGTCTGTTCGTCTTCAATTCTCTGGCCGCTGGTTTCGCCGGCCTGGTCGTGACCTCGGAACTGGTGTCGTCGGCCCCCCAGATCGGCGACCCGTATTTGCTCGCGGTCGTCACCGCGGTCATCTTGGGTGGCTCGAGTCTGACGGGTGGTCGCGGACGCTTGAGTGGCACCCTCTTGGCGGTGGCCATTTTGGGCGTGGTGCAAAACGGCTTCGCGCTGTTGGAGTTCTCGAGCTACTTACAGAACCTCGTCACGGGATGCCTGTTGATCTTGGCGGTACTGGTGGACCAATTCGTACGAAGGGCAGAACAATGAGCAACGCCACACCTCTTCTCGAGGCGCGCAACATCACCAAGGCGTACGGCAACGTCACCGCGCTGACGGGTATCGACTTTCGACTCGACGCCGGAGAAATTGTCGGACTGGTCGGCGACAACGGCGCCGGCAAGTCCACGTTGGTGAAGACCCTCTGCGGTGCGCACCAACCGACCTCGGGCCAACTGTTGATCGAAGGCCACGAGGTCACGTTCTCGTCGCCCAAGGAGTCGCGCGAACGAGGCATCGAAGTGGTGTACCAGGACCTCGCCCTCGCCAATGAGCTCTCCGTCGCCGAGAACATTTTCCTCGGCCGCGAGATGAAACGATCAGGACTCCTGGGTCGCCTCGGGACCATGGACCGCAAGGCGATGCACGCCTCGGCCGTCGCGACACTGCACTCGCTGGCGATCGAGATCAAGAGCGTCGACGCACGATGCGGCATGATGTCGGGAGGTCAACGTCAAGCCGTCGCCGTCGCGCGCGCCATCATGTGGGGGTCGAAGGTACTTCTGCTCGACGAGCCCACCGCCGCGTTGGCCGTGGCCGAGTCCGACAAGATCGCCGGTCTGGTCTCAGGGGTCAAGGACAAGGGTGTCGGAGTCATCCTGGTGAGTCACAACCTGCCTCAGGTGCACGAACTCTGTGACCGCGTGGTCGTCTTGTTGCGCGGCCGGGTCGTCACGGAACTGCGTCGCGGCGAGTACAACGTCGACGACATGGTGAGTTGGATCACCGGCACCGCACTGCATAAGAAGTAGCCGGTGACAAATACCCTCGATCACGTACCCGCCCAGTTGGGGGCGGTCACGATCCACAACGAGTTCATCGAAGTGGTGGTGCTGGTCAACAAGGGCGCCGACATCTACGCGCTCGTCGATCGCCGTACGGGTGTCGACGTTCTCTTCAAGTCACCGTGGGGGGCGCGCCAACCCAGTGCGTGGTCCGAAACGTCGACATCGCTCGAACGCTGGGTCAGTTCCTATGCGGGTGGGTGGCAAGTACTGCTGCCCAATGGGGGACACGAGTGCATTGAACAGGGTGTGACCTGGGGTTTTCACGGCGAAGCCGCCATGATTCCCTGGACCATCGTGGAACAGTCTGTGGACTCTTTGACCCTCGAGGCCAGCCTCATTACCTCGCCGCTGCGGATACGACGCGAACTGAACGTCGCGGGACACGTCCTGCACATCCGCGAGGTGGTGACCAACGAGTCGCCCCAGGACGTCGAAGTGATGTGGTCACACCACCCCGCCTTCGGTGCGCCGTTTTTGGATGCATCGTGCATCTTGTCGGTGGGCTGCCTCACGGTGCACGCCGACGACGACGCACCCGGTACCCTGCTGTCGCCCGACTCGGTGCACGACTGGCCGATGGTGACGTCGGTGACCGGCGACACCGTGGACTTACGCGTCATCCCCGATCCGAGTGAGCCGCGCGCAATGTTGGCGTACCTCAAGGACTTCACGGCGGGTTTCTTCGCGATTACCAATCCAACTCTCGGACTGGGTGTGGGAATTCGTTGGCCGCTCGAGGTGTTTGACAAAGCGTGGCTGTGGCAAGAGATTCACTCGGGCGAAGGTTTCCCGTGGTACCAGCGTGCCTACGTCGTTGCGGTGGAGCCCGCGTCGACGATTCCCGGCCAGGGAATCGCCGCCGCGCGTTCCCAGGGTGAGTCGCTCGTCTCACTGGGCGCCCACGAGTCGCGTGAGGTGGTCATCGAGGCCGTCTTATTTGAAGGAAGTACCGCAGTGGAAGGAATCAACGAAGGCGGCGCCGTGAGATTCGCGGCGCCGTGAGGGACGTACCTCGTCGTGGCAGCGTTCAGCGCCCGCGACGTCAGTGAAGGAGATGAAGACGTGACAGTTAATACGACGCAAAGGTTCAGCGACAAAGTCGCCATCGTCACCGGCGCAGGAATGGGTATCGGCGAAGCCGTTGCGCGCCGCCTCGCCTGCGAAGGCGCGTCCGTGGTGATCGTGGACTTTGACGAGGCCGCAGCGCGCAAGGTCACCTCTGAGATCGTGGCGTTGGGCCAACAGGCCGTGGCCGTTATCGGCAGCGTGAGCGTTGCCAACGACGCGCGCCAGGCGACCAAGGTCGCCGACGACCAATTCGGTGGAGTCGACTACCTGGTCAACAACGCCGGCGTGGTGATCTACGGCGAAGTGCCCGAATTCCGTGAAGAGGACTGGGACACGGTCATGGACACCAACCTCAAGGGCCAGTACCTGATGTCGAAGTACGCGATTCCCTCGATGCGTTCGCGCGGCGGTGGCGCGATCGTGAACCTCGCCTCGGTGCAAGCACTGATCTCCCAGCGCGAGGTCGCGGCCTACGCGGCGTCCAAGGGTGGCATCGTGTCGCTCACTAAGACACTCGCGCTCGACCACGCCAAGGACAAGATTCGCGTCAATGCGGTCTTGCCCGGCTCGGTACGTACGCCCATGTTGCGTCACGCCGCCGAGTTGGCGCCCGGTGACCCCGAGGCGACGGTGGCCCAGTGGGGTCGTCTTCACCCCCGCGGCACGGTCATCGAACCCGACGAAATCGCCAACGTTGTCGTGTTTTTGCTCAGCGACGAGGCCAGCGCGGTGACGGGCGCTCCCTACATCGTCGACGCGGGCCTCTCGGCGCAATCGGCGTTCTAAGTATGGAGGGACACGAAGTGTCGCCCGGTGTCGTGCGTCTGCGGGGTTCGTCGTGGGACCACCCCCGCGGGCACGCGCCGATGGTCGCCACGGCCGCCGCGTACGAGAGTGAGCACGGTGGCGACGTGTCAATCGCGTGGGTGGCGCGCACTCTCAAGGAGTTCGGCATGGTGTCGGTCGAGGAATTGGCCCGCCAGTTCGACCTGATAGTGATGGATCACCCCCACATCGGCACGATGGCCGAGTCAGGGTGCGTGGTGGCGCTTGATCGGTACCTGGACACCGACCTCCTCGCGGCGTTAGCGCTGAACTCACCGGGACGTTCGCACCAGAGTTATCGCTACGACGCGCACCAGTGGGCCCTGGCCATTGATGCGGCCTGTCAAACCAGCGCGTGGCGGCCCGATCTGTTGGCTCGAGCGCCCGCTACGTGGTCGGAGGTGCTCACCTTGGCGTTGAGTGGCCGGGTGTTGTGGCCGCTGTGTGCGGTCGACGCGGCGGCGAGCTTCATGAGCTTGACGATGGCCCAGGGCGAAGAATGTGCCGCGACGCGCGAGCGTTTCGTCGGTCGTGACGCGGGGCGTTGGGCTCTTCAGACGATGTACGACGTCGCGGCCCGGAGTGATCCGATCTGTCTCGACAGCAACCCCATTCACGTCCTGGAGGCGCTCGCGCACTCCGACGACTACGTTTACTCGCCGTTGGCCTTTTGTTACGTCAATTATTCACGCCACGACCACACGGGCCACAAGGTCTCCTTCGGGGACATCCCGTCGGCGAGCGCGGGAACAACGCCTTGCGGGGCCCTGTTGGGTGGTGCGGGTCTCGCGATTTCCGCGTTCTCGGAGAACATCGCCGAGGCGCTCGCCTACGCCCAGTACGTAGCGTCGGGCGACGTCCAACGTGGTCTGTACTACTCCTCGGGAGGGCAACCGGCACACCGTGCACCGTGGTCGGACGCCGACTTGGATGTCACGTCGGGAGGATTCTTTTCGGGCGTGGCGCCGGTCTTGGAGCACTCTTGGACCCGACCCAACGGTCCGCGCTTCGCCGCGTTTCAAAACTCCATGATTGACCATTTCGACGAATGGTTTGGTGCGGCGACAGCACCCGACGTGTTCCTGGACGAGCTCGACGATCTCTATCGCTCGTCGCTCCGGGACGTTGAGGCGCCGTCGTCGTGAACGAGAGGCAGCCCGCATGACGGCGACCCTGAGCGAGAGGCATTTTTCTGTGGATGGAATGCGTAATTCTGTGTGCAATAATTGCCGGATGTTTCTTTCAAAGAAATGTGGGACATGACTACCGATAAGCGCGCACCGGTGTCGGCCGCGGCAGTGTCGAAAACTCCCCGGGCGTCGCGGGCCAAGACCGCCAAAACCGAAGACGCCGACGTCAAGGCGCCGCGCTCCTCGTCGGTCGAATTGCTGAACCTCATTGAGGAATTGGCGCAGTTTGATCGCATCGGGGTGACCCGACTAAGTCGGCATTTGGGGATTCCTGTCGCCAACGCGCACCGCATGCTGCGCGTACTCGAACGAACGGGTTTCGTCGAGCAGCTCAGCGACTCCAAGGAGTATCGACTCACCCTGCGCCTCTTCGAGATTGGATGTCAGATCGCCAATCGCACGACGATGCGCGACGTCGTCACCGTGGAGATTGAACGCCTGGCCCAACAGGTCGGTCTGACCACGAGCGTCGGTGTTCTGGTCGATGACTACGTGTTGTACCTGGTCAAGGTCGAGACCGACGATTTGATCTCGCTCAACCTTCGAGCGGGTAGTCGGGCGCCCGCCACCTGCACGGCGCTGGGCAAGGCGATGCTTTCGATCGATGAGCGTGGCCTGCGCAGCATCGTGGGAGACGGTCCCTACGACTCCAAGACGGAGTACTCGATCACCACGTTCGACGACCTGGCCGTCGAGATCGCCACCACCCGTCAACTGGGGTACGCGGTGGAACGCCAGGAATTGAGCCGCGGTATGTGGAGCGTCGCCGCGCCCATCCTCGGGAACCGGCACTCGCAAAACGGGGCGGTATGCGCCACGAGTTACGGCGTCGAGCTCAGTGGCGAGGAAATCGAACAACTGGGAAAGTCCGTTGTCTCGTGCGCGGCTCGCATTACTCGGCGCATGGGTGGGCTGAGCGACCTGCATTCGTGGGAAGTCGCTCGCGCGGGGTACCCGCGTCCCTAGTTCTTGGTTGGCGGCTGGGGGCAGCCGTCGCCCCGCTGGCTGGGCCAGCCCTCCATGGCACTTCCCGCGAGTTTTCTCCACGAGATTCCGCTGCGTGAAATGTTGGCCGTCGAATCTCGGGCGGGCGTCTCATCGCACGAGAGCTTCGCGGCGTCAACACGGGAGTGGTTCTTCCTCCCTCATTCGAGTTCGTCTCTTCGACGGGCGAACTTGGAACCGGGCACCTCACACGGCGCCGTCCCGTGGTCGGTTTGGCGGGCGACCTTGCTGAAACGCCGGTGTTCGTGGCTGGGCCGACGGGCGATCACCGAGGTGTCCGAGGGGCACTCAACCGCTGGGCAGATTTTCCAACATGGCGATGAGCTCGTCGCGCTGGTAACCATGTTGACGGGCGAGTTCGACAAGTTCCTTCATCTTGGTCACCACCACTCCTCGTTCCGGACGCCCGACGATTCGAATCGATCGACCCCGACCCATTTCAACGAGGCCCTCGTCGCGCAGCACCCGCAGGGCGCGCAACACGGTGTTCGTATTCACACCAAGTTCGGTGGCGAGATCCCGTGCTTGTGGAATACGTTCGCCCGGACCGGCTTCGCCTTCGGCGATCGCCCGTCGTATCTCGGCGGCCACTTGCTCGTGCAACAGGGTGGGATCGCTGCGATCAAGAGGTCCGAGTTCGAGCGACGACTCGTCGGTCTCGCGTGACGCGGGATTGACAGAATTCATAACACTAATTATACTAGCTTCATGCTCACCGTTCCCGACCGAGACCTAAGTACGAGGACCAACGAAAATCCGTGGGACACGACGGTGGAAGTCTTGTTCAAGGAAGCGAGGAGACGCGAGCGTCGACGTCGGCTACGACGGTGGGGTTCGGTTGTGCTCGTCGTGGGAATCGTGAGTGTGGCAATGGTTGTCGGTGTTCGCTACGCCGGCTCGTCGTTGCCGTCCTCAAGAGGACCCGTGTCGGTGGCGTCGAACACGTCGGTAAAAGTGATCACCTGCTCGGGGTCGTCGGTCGTGCGACCCCGTACGCTCGTCGTCTCCTGTGCGGACGCGAACACCGTGCTCACCAGCACCCGTTGGTCAACGTGGAACGTCAAAGGCGCGAACGGTACCACCACTTTCGGAATGAATCTCTGCACTCCGTATTGCGCGGCGTCACCCATCTCGTATTTTCCGCATAGTACCGTCCGCCTGTACGCGCCCGAGACGTCCGCTCACGGGACGCACTTTTCCGAACTCGTCGTCACCTACGACGTCAGCAACAAGGTGAAGACCTTCGACTTCTCGTGGACGGGCGCTACCGTTCGCTAAGTACCGCCGCCATCGCCGCGATAGTTTCGCATTGCCATTCGTTTCACTCATACGTTCTTACTCAGGAGGATCAAACTTATGTTCCATTCACGGTTTCGCATGGCGGCGTGCGCGGCGGCCCTCGCCATCGCCGGCTCCCTGATTGCCGCGCCCGTCGGTGCCACTGCGTCGTCGACGGCCACCGTAAAGTTGCTCACGTGCACGAATACGAAGGTGTTCAAGCCCGCTACGTTCGTCATTTCCTGCGCCGATGCGAACTCCCAGCTCACCGCAACCCACTGGTCAACGTGGAACGCGACGAGTGCGACCGGTACCACGCGTTTCGCTCTCAATCTCTGCGTGCCGTACTGCGCGGCGTCGAAGATGTCGTATTTCCCCAAGAGCGCCGTGCGACTCACGGAACCGGTGAACACCAAGCACGGGCGACTCTTCTCCTCGTTGGTGGTGCGCTACCGACTGAAAGGGAAGTGGAAGGCGTTCAGTTTCTCCTGGAAGGGTGATCCTTCGTTTTGAGAAACACTAACTGCCTCAAAACTGACGTCGACGAGTTGTGAGAAAACGCGTGAGTGTTCGCCAATCGGGTGCTCGGAATCAGAATCACGTGGAGAATCTGCCTGGCCATCATCCTCGACGCACCGCAGCCGATGCCTGACGACAATGTCGTTGGGGCCTTTTCAACTCATTGATCGGAGGGATCGAATCGATTTCTCGAATCCGACTCTTCAGTCATGACGTCGCCAACATTTTGCCAACCGATCTCGTCCGATACGTACCAGAGATGAGAATTGATACTCATTGATGCCTCACTGGGACAATGAATACTTATTGCTCCTTGAGTGGCACTGCCCCGACGAACCAATCGCGACTTGATAGTCAATGAATCCGCCCGTCGTGGCAACCACGGTGCTTGCGTTGACGGACGTCCGGGCGGTGTCGGGCGTCGGCGTGGCAACTCCCGCTGTTTCGTTCACGACCTCAAAGTGGAATGCGTCGCCCAGGACAGCTCTTGGTGAGGCACCGACAATGGCTGTTGCTGTTGGATCTCTGTTCAAGCAACTCTCTTGATCCACAGGGCGCCTCCGGTGTTCTCGAGCATGGCTGGAAGTTCGGACTCAATGACGTCGCGGTGACACTCGGCGAGGTAGTGGTTGAACAGAACTATCTCAAAGGAGGTGTTGAACAGCAGAAACGAGTGAACGAGATAGCACTCGTTCCACGCCCGGCCTTGCTCAATCCAGTGGCGCAGGTATTCGAACGGCCAGAACATATCGTGCACGTGCACGTATACACCCGGCGCGAGCAGCGGAAGGACACTCGTAAAGAGAAAATGCACGTCGCTCGCCGCTTTGAGCACGTGCGAAGAGTCGATGAACAGTACGTCGTTCGCCTCGAGTTCGCGAAATCGCGCGAGTGGCACTGACTGCACTTGCTGGGCGAGTACTTCCACGGGATCGCCGACCCGTAGGCAACTGGCAAGTAACTCGGGGTAGGGCTCGATCGCGGTGACCGACATCGAGCCATCGAGATATTGTTCGCTGGTGTCGAGCGCGAGGGCCGTACTCCAACCACTCCCCACCTCGAGGTACCGTCGGGGTCGCAGACGACGTAACATCGCCTGGAGCATCGACGCGTCGCCAATTCCGTAGTTCAGGTTGTCGGTGCCGTAGCGCGACGCTGCGTTGGGCGACACGGGGATCGGCGACTCGCGAGCGAGTCCGGCGAGATCACGGAAGCACGCGAGCTGTTCTTGTACGCGAAGATCGATACCCGGGAGCGACGTGCGCGGCGCGAACAGGCGATCCGCGGCGAGTTCGACCTCGTCGAGGTCGGGTACCGGAGAATAGAAGTGGCCCGGAGCGGACCAGGTGACGAACGGTGCAGCCGAACGAGGGACCGACACCTGGACTGAGTCGTCCGTCGTCGTGGGGACCTCATCCGAGGCTCCTGCGGGTCCGTCACTCATCGTGATCGCCCAGTCCATCGTCTCGAGTCACCCAGGGTCGCCACGACGCAACGCGAGACACGGCACGCACCCTCGCCACTCAGCTTGAGGCCATGCTTGGATTTTGGTCGAACACTATCGTTGAACACTTCTTGCCTCCTTTCCCGCCGACGCGTCGCGTGACGCGTCGGGACCACGTATGGCCACAACATTCTCCAGCGTACCGACGCCTCCGTGAGCCGAATTGCCAGGCACCCAAAGCTAGGTGCGCACAACCCCGACAACCTTGATCTGGTGGTCACACCGGATTCCGGTCAGGAGTCGACGACGGGTCCTTCGCCCAGCCACGGATTGTTCTTCATTCCCACTCCGCTGAGGCGCTCCAAGAGGTATTGCTCATCGATCGTCTCCCATCGGATGAGTCCGTCGACGTCCCAGAGGAATGACGTCTCGTCGTTGTAGTGGTCGTAATGCACGTGCCACCCCTTGGCCCGTTCTTCCGGACTCCAGCGTGGCTGGCGCTCACGCAAGATTTTTCGTTCACCGTGTTCCTGGGAGCGAATCGAATAGTGGCGTAACAAGAATTTGTAGGGGAACACCCGGCGCCCGTCAAAGTTCACCTGATGGCCCGCGTTGCTGGCCATCGTAAGTCGCGTCGGTTGGGGCTTCCACCCCTTTATCTGTAGATAGTCCGCTGGAGTGTCGCCGAACTCGCCCCAGGCAAACGATGTCGCGAGGTCGTCGCCGGGAGACCACGAATTGTCGACCGGACGGAAATTGAACACCGTGTGATCGATGCAGTTGTACCCCCACTGCTCGACGGCCCAGAGCGCGTCGATGAGGGGAACCCCCGGCCAGGGCGATTCACGGATCTCGTCGGCGTCGTGGTGGATCACCCAATCCGCGCCCGAATCATTCGCGACTTCTTCCACCCGACTGAGGAGTCGTTCGAGTTCAAAGTGTCCCGTTGATCCCGACGACGGGAATCGCTCCCAGGTGACGGCCCTGCCGGCGGCGAATCGCTCCAGCACGTCTGGCGTCGCATCGATGGACCAGTTGTCGATCACGTGCACCCGGATCCCGCCCGTGGTCAGGCGCTCGAGTAGCTGTTCGATGACGTCGGCCTCGTTATACGTTGTCACGACGACCAGGACGTCGAACGATGCAGGGCGCTCTTTCACCGCTAAAGGATCCCAACGGTCATGAAGAGTGATCGGTACAAACTCGTCGCGCTCTGTATTTGCCGCGAGGCCACCCGAAAAGGCCGAGTGAAGTTTTGTCTGATTCATCAGACGGCGAGACGACCGTGGGCTGCGCGGACCAACAACCACTGCCAGTGCCGCGTCCACGAGCGCAGAATAATCAGGGTCATCGGATACGACAGTGGAGACGCCGCCCAGGCTCGGATCTACTTTGTCGAGGTACGCCTCGAAACTCGCTAGAAGAGCCGACGTGTATGGCGTGAGGATGGCGTCGGGACGACGAGAGGTGAACACCCGCGTAATCGTATTCGCCGACGCGGTGGTCCTGGCGCCAAGGGCGCCGTTCCTGGTGCGTGCTCGGACCGTAAGCGAACGCAATGCGTGAGGCTTTCGTAAATCTACGGGGCGCTCGTATCCCTCGGCCATCTCGTGGTCTCGATCATTGGAGCCGTTGGCAGATTCTTCTTAGCCAATGCGACCCAAGTACGGGGCCACAATCAGACGATGACGACACTGCGCGGTGTGAGTTGCGCGTCGCGACGAGGCGCCGCCAATAGCGTCGGTTCGCTCAGTCCGTCCGACTCCCCGCGCCCAGGTCCTCGTTATCGAAGTGGCGCAGCAAGACGATGACCTCGTCGGGTGCCTCCTGCACTCCGCCGAGTATCGCCGCCTCGACAATCGCCTCATTTTCATCGATGTCGACTCGACCCTCGCGGAAGTAAGTATTCGATAGAGCAAAACTTCCCGCTGGCGAACTCGGCGAGAGCAGGTGCTCCAGCGCGGAGAAGTGCGGTGCGGAGGCGGTGGTCGCGCCGCTGGTCGGCTCGAATCCCTCGCGTCCGTCGGGCCACCTCAGTACGTGCATCGGCTGGGAGATCGCCCGGGCTCGCAGTACCGCTGCGGGAGATTCGTGCGCCAAACGAGTGAAGGTCTCGACGAAGTGGGCGAAGACGACGCTGGTTCCGTCGAGCACGGTGATGTAGCGACCACGAGCCTCGGCGAACCCCACGCGCAGCGCGTCGGCTCTGGTTTGGGGCCGCGGTGGCTGCGACAGTCCTGCGACGACCCGCGAACGGCGCGCGAGATCCGATGAGAACCGGGCGAGCAATTCTTCAACCTGGAGGCGATCACGTTGGGTCGACGAGGGGGCGACCACGATGAGCTCGAAATTGGAATCGCTCTGGGCATCGAGAGCGACGAGCGCGTCATTCAACGCGGTAACTGATGCGTTGCCCGCAAGGAGAGTGACGCTGAGAAATGGAGCCGAATCGCCCGACGCACCCTCATCTTTTTCGACACTATATATATTGTCAACCATTTCGCTGATACTTGCGGCTGGATCTTTGGCGTCAGTGACTTCGCTCGTCGGGGCGGGCGGCCCGGACGGGTTCCGCAGACGCTCGAGAAGTTCTCGCACCACGGCGCGCGTCAGGGTCGTCGAGGCCACGGGGCGAACGCGTCCATCTCCTTGGGGCCGGGGGTCC
>DATCEX010000042.1:0-9903 GCA_036509795.1 Acidimicrobiales bacterium | reverse complement strand
GAGTGATCAAGAGGTGCTTGAGTTCGGCGGTGAAGGCTTCGGCCTCTTCGCCGTCCACGAAGTAGTCACTCTCGACGCCCCACGCCGCGATGGTGTCCACGATGCGATCCACCACCTGCTTGAGACTCGTCTCGCGCTCGGGGGAACCAAGGGTGCCGCGGAAGTACTTCTGGGCAAGGATGTTGGTGGCGTTGAAAGACCACGTGGAGGGTACTTCGACGTTCAGTTGCTCAAAGGCCACCGAGCCGTCGCGAAAGTTCGTAATGCGCGCGTCGCGTCGATCCCAGATGACCTCGTCGTAAGGGTGTCGGTCGTCAACGGTGAAGTAGCGGCGAATTCCAATTCCAAGGCGCTGTGGTGCGATGGCCATGTTGTTATCTCTTTCTGCTGTAACGACTGAGTGTCCGGTTGCTCACGAGGACTGGGGTCGGAGAAGCGAGAACACGAGTTCACGACCCCCTAGCCACAATATGTAGTGGTTGTAACACTACGCGACGCAAGATGCTGTGTTATTACAGCACTGTAATTACAATTAGTCAACCCCAAATTTGGACAATTCCATTTTACTTCTCCCCCGCCCGGACAAAACCCAACAACGGTCGGGGTTTTGACGTCGTGGGGTCGAAATCATTCGCCACCGTGACCGCGCCACGACGCCCGAAGACCTTCCAATCACCCCGGGCGGGACTCCAAGGCGGTGGCGACTACTTACTTCAGCCCTTGTCTCTGCCGCGCTGCGGCGCGCCAGTCGTGGAGGTCGAGACGAAACGGCGCAACGCGATCAACGACCAGACCGCCTCCACGACCCCGAAGGGCCACGTCCCCGACAGGAATCCGTAGATACTCGAGAGCACGCACCCCAGGGCGAAACCCGCGATATAGCGACGTGCGCGCCGCTCGAGGGCGTACATCACCATCATGAAACTCACCGCCACCACGCCGTAGATCGTGATCACCTGGTACCTCGATCTCGGCGGTGCCGCGTCACGTCACGCGTCAGCACTAATTGAGTTTCGGCAGAGCGCGCTTCAAATTTCGGATGGCTTGTTGCGTGCGCAGCTCGTTCTCGATGAGCGCGAACCGCACGTGCGCGTCGCCACCCTCGCCGAATCCGACGCCCGGACTCGTGGCCACTTCGGCCTCGGTGATGAGGAACGTCGAAAACTCCAGTGAGGACATCTCGCGGTAGGGCTCGGGAATCGGCGCCCAGATGAACATCGAACCCTTGGGCGCCGCCACCGGCCAGCCAATGCGATTGAGCCCTCCGATGAGCGTGTCGCGTCGTACCTGGTACACCTCGCGCAATAAGTCGGGGTAGTGCGACGCCTCGTTCATGGCGACGATCGCGGCGATCTGCACCGGTTGGAACGTGCCGTAGTCCAGGTAACTCTTGAGCTTCGTGAGCGCCGCGACGATCTCGGCGTTACCCACCATGAAACCCACGCGCCACCCGGCCATCGAAAAGGACTTCGTCAAGGTATAGAGCTCGACGCAGCACTCCTTGGCGCGCGGGACTTGCAGAATAGAGGGTGGCTGGTAGCCGTCGAAGCCCAAGTCGGCGTAAGCGAAGTCGTGACAGATGATGACCTCGCGCTCCAGAGCGAAATTCACCAGACGCTCCATGAACGCCAGGTCCACGCTGGCGCTCGTGGGATTGTGCGGGAACGAACAGATGATGACGCGCGGTTTGACACTCGCGCTTTCCCAGGCGGCGAGCAGACCCTCGAAGAAGTCGTCGCCCGGATCGTTGGTGCTCGCGCCGGGATCCACCATCGGCACGGTGATGACCTTGGCGCCGGCGAAACCCGGACCGGCCAAGTGGATGGGATAGCTCGGCGACGGCACGATCGCCGTATCGCCGGGGCCGAGCAACACCCACATCAGGTGGGTGAGGCCCTCTTTGGCGCCGATGGTCGTCACGACTTCGGTCTCGGGGTCGAGGTCGACGTTGAACACCTTCTTGTAACGAGTCGCCATGGCGAGGCGAAGGTTGGGCAGACCGCGACTGGCGCTGTAGCGGTGGTTCTTGGGATTGTGCGCGGCTTCGGCGAGCTTCTCGACGGCCAGGTCGGGACTGGGCAGGTCGGGGTTGCCGAAGCCAAAGTCGACGATGTCACGGCCCTGAGACCTCGCGGCCGCCTTGAGTCCGTTGATCGTCGCGAAGACGTACGGGGGCAGGCCGTTGATGCGTCGGAATTCCATCAACGAAATTTACTGACTCAGTGAGCGTGGCGCCAATTCGCGAGTTCGTCCACGTCGACGTTGGGCGCGAACACCGCCCACTCGACACCGACGTACTCCAGGTCGTCCAGCCACCTCGCGAGATCCTCGTGGGGTGGTCCCGCCCAGGTCACGACTCCCGTTGCCACCTGGCTCGTGACGTCGTCGAGGTCCTTGTCCCAGACGTTGAGGACCACGCCCCAGCGTCGCGCGACGTCATTGGTCGCCTCCGCACCGGCGCCGACCCACACCGTCATCTCGTCCTTGAGGGCGACGACGACGTTTTCGACCATGCCACGGCGTTCGTCCGCGCTCGCGAACACCAGCCCGTAACCTTCCATCTCATCGCGCGATTTCGTATCGCCCGTCCCCACCGCGGCAATGACTCGTCCGGGCGCGAGCGCGGCCAGAGTGCGGAACTGACTCACGAGGCGCGACGTGCCCACCATGCCCACGCGCGCGACCAGTGGTCCCACGTACAGCGACGGGCTGCGCTGGGACACCGCCGCCAGTACCGCGAAGGGCGCGAGCGACGGCCGCGAGGGTGAGCCCATTGGCCACAGGTGGTCGTAGGCGAAGACGCCGTCGAGTTCGAGTTCTTCACAACGCCGCGCCGCGCTCAGGGCATCGTTCGCGTTATCACGAAACGTGGGCAGCAGGACGCCGATTTTCACGGCTGACGATCGAAGGCGACCTTGGCGGCACCGAGGGCTCCACCGTTCATCGTCAGCGCCGACGGAACCACCATGATGGGTGGACGCAGGTCGAAACCGAACGTGAGTTCGACCAAGAAATCACGAGCACTGGGCAACAACACGTCGGCCACCACCGAGAGTCCGCCACCGATGACGAAGTGCCCGGTGTCGAGGATGGCGATGAGATTGGCCAGTCCACGCGCCAGCCACCACCCCACGTCGTTCATTAAGGCGACGGCTTCGTCGAGGCCTTCGGCGGCGGCGCGGGTCACGTCCTCGCCACTGACGTTCTCGGCGCCTCCACGACGCGCCACCAGTTCGGGGAGACGACCGTCGTCGGCCCACTCCGAGGTCAGTCGCGCGAGTCCCCCACCCGAGGCGTAGCGCTCCCAACAGCCGTAGCCACCGCAGCCGCACAGCGCGCCTCGCGCCTGGACCGCCATGTGGCCGATCTCACCACCGAAACCGCTCTGTCCGCGCACCAGCTCACCATTGGCGATGATGCCGCCACCAATCCCGGTGCCCAAGGTCACCATGACGAAGTTGTCGACGCCGCGGCCGGCTCCCCAGGCGTACTCCCCGAGCGCGGCACAATTTCCGTCGTTCTCCATGAAGACGAGCTCCGCTCCGAGTGACTCACGAAGGAGTTCGGGGAATGACGCCCCGGACACCGTGCGAAGGTTGGGCGCGAAGGCCAGGCGTCCATCACGGCGAACCATTCCCGGCATCCCGATGCCAATGGGTAACGTCACGGGATCGAGGCCGTGGCGGCGGGCGATGGTCGCCACCTGTTCGCACAGCACCTTGGCGGTGGCCGCGCCCGCGCCACCGTTGGAGTCGTGCGGCGTTGAGGTGCGCACCTGGTCGAGGATCTCGCCCTCGCGATTCACCAGGAGGGCCAGCGCCTTGGTGCCGCCCACGTCGAGTCCGACCGCGACTTCGCTCACGTCCACTCCTCGACCCGGTGCTTGAGCTCCACGAGCGCCTGGCGTTGAATACGGTAGGCGGCACGCGACTGGATGAACTGGGGAATCGGCACCGCGAGTTCGACCTCGAGGTCGTAGATCACCGTCGTGAACGCGTCATCGTCGGCGAGTCGAAAGGAGTATGAACCGTTCATCATCGACGTCACGTCGCCCGAGGTCTGATGCCAACTGAGGATGCCCGGAGCGTGGCTGTAGTCGTAACGCAGTGTGTACCGAGTGGAGCGACCGTAGGCGGCGGCGCGGAACGCGACCTCGAGAGCGCGGCCCGCGGCGTCACGTTCCACGACGTCGATGCTCTTGAGTTCGCTGACCCATTCGGGGTAACGGTCGAAGTCGACGATGACGGAGTACACCGCGGATGGCGCGGCTGCTACGACTATTGACTGCGTCGCATGCTGAACCACGACACCTCCTCGCACACCACTTTAGACAGAGACGTGCTTTGCGCCGTGGTCGAACGGAGCGAGCCCCGACGCCAGGCGATCTGCCAACACCCGCCACTCGAAGTCATCAATCGCTAAGGTTCGCGCGTTGTGCGCGAACTGTTCACGCAAGAGCGAGTCGTCCAGGAGACGTGATATGGCCGCAGCCAGCGCGTCGTCGCGGCCCGGATCATCGACGACGACTCCCGTGACACCGTGGCGCACGGCCTCGTGACTGCCACCGGACCGACCAGCCACTTGCGCGACCCCCGACGCGGCGGCCTCAACGAACACGATACCAAAGCCCTCTTGCTCGAGCCCGAACCACCGGCGGCGACACGCCATGACCATCAGGTCACTGGCTCCCAGCCAGGGTGAGAGGTCCTCGTCGGGCACTCGACCTAGAAACACCACCGGAGCCCGCAGTTTTGAGGCGAGCCGTTCCAGACGTTTATGGTCGCGACCCGCACCGCCGATAGCCACTTGCAACTCTGGATACGTCGGCGCGAGCGTCGCACTGGCGCGAATGAGCGTATCCATTCCCTTGCGCGGGACCAGTCGCGAATACGAGCTCACCAACAGACCCGAAGGTGACAGTCCTAAGTGCTCGCGCACCTCGTCGCGGCGCGCAGGGTCGAGCGGAGTAAAGCGACGGCTGTCGACGCCGGGCGGCACTTGCACGACGGGCGGCATCCACTCTGCGGCGACTCGTCGCGCCTCGGCTTCGGAATACGAACCCGCGCATACCGCGACTTGGGCGTGGCGCAATACGTAGCGCAGGGACGCCGCCGCGAGGGGCAACCGGCCGGGCACCCCCACCTCGGCACCGTGCAGTACCACGCCGTAGGGTCGCGACAGGCGCGGTCCGAGGAGTCCCAAGGGCCACGCGGGATCGAGGAGGACCAACTCGGGATCATGTCGAGCAATGGCCGCCTCAATGGCCGCGTGAGCGCGCGGCAGTGGCAAAAAGAGGGTCGACGAACTGATCCGCTCGACGACAACGTCGCTCCGGGCGTCGAAGGCTTCGGCCTCAGGATGCGATGACGCCGTGAGGACGACGGCCCGGCCGGGTTCGAGGCGACGCCAGAGTTCGTGGAGGTAGACCTGAATCCCTCCCGTCTTGGGTGGGAAATCGTTGGTCACCAGGAGGTGGCGGGCCATCTCCCTACGCTAGCGGCGACGCTCAACGCTCCGAAGTCACCCGATGGAACTTCAGCCGCGGAATCATTCCTTGACTCGACAACAACCCCGCCGCATCGGCGAGTTCAGAACTCAACGTCAACTCTTCGGGCTGGTCCCCCAACACGAAAGTCACCAGGCAGTCCTCACAGTCGGGGGTGGAACGCCGCACACAGTCGGTGCAGCTGATGGACAACTCAATACCGGACACGATGCCCCTTTCAGTCTCCAACAGTCTCCTTGGGGGCTGTCACACGAGAAAGGGGGCGATCTCTTCTCGAACTTGGGCGGGCGCAAACACCACGCCTTCGCTGACCACGCGCTGCGCCACGGGGTCAACCAACACGTAGAAAGGGGGCCAGCGCACGGCCAAGTCATCCAACAATGTCGGTGAGATCACGACGGGGTGCACTGATTCATCCCACCACGGCTCACGCGAATCGGTCCGCGCGACAATAAGTACTGCTACGTTACCAAAAGCGTCGGCCGCCGCATCGAACACACTGCGACAACCCATGCAGTCCTCCTTGACAGCGAGAACGAGGCACAACGAAGTGAATTCACCTTCCAGAATCTCCCCATCGAGCGACGTAGCGGAGTAGCGCCGGGGCGCGGGGCGCTCACGCGGTGCGTCAAGAGAGCGCACGACTACTCACCTTCGGCGAGCACCTCGACTCCGCGCCCGTGACCGCACCAGCGACACGATACCGAGTCCACCACGCGTGACACGACCTCTGGCTCTTCAATCGTCAATTCACCGCCCACGGTGTAGTGGTGAAACGAGCGAATTGTGGTCGTTTCGACAACGTCAAAGCGCGTCAAGTTCCCACACGAGGTGCAACGGTATTTTTCCATCCTCTTACGGTAATAGAACCTCGCGACTCGTTGTCACTCCTGGGGACCGTCCTGCCGTGAATCACCGGCGGGGTCGTCGAACCATTGGTCCCACGTCGGTGACCCGTCGGCCGTAGAGTCGCGTCGCGTACGGTCGATTAGCCGGCGAAGTGCTGCGGGATACCGCACTGGTTCGAGCATGACGGTACCCGACTGGGTCTCGAGAAGCACCACGCCACGTCGGCGCAGTCGTTCACTCAGCGTCTGGGTCGCGTGTGTCGCAAAGACGTCGCTGAGATTGATCTGGGTGGAGTGGCGTCCGAGAACTCCCCCGGTTATAGCGATCCGTTGGGTCGTCAGTGTGATCTTGTGCGACCGCCAACGCCACGACCGTCCGAAGACGACGAGCGCGGGAATCACCCCCACCACGAGGATCACGATGGCTTCGTAGTGGTGCAGGGACTTCCACTTGGGAACACCCCAAATGACGACTGCTTCGAGGAGTACTAACAAAGTGAGGGGCGCGAGCAGACCCTGGGCGACGGGCGTCACGCTGATGACGAGCGCTTCGCCATTTTCGAGGCTCAAACGTCGGCTCACGTCACTACTCTAAGGAAACATGGGCGCGAAAGGGCTGACCACTTCAGACATTCCGCATTTGGTGTGCCGCCGTCTCGAAGTAAGCCGACATCTCCTCAAATTGTTTCGGCGTCAGCTCGAAACGGACGCTCTCGAGTGCAGCGTTCATCGCCGACATCCAGGCGTCCCGAGCCGGTTTAGTGATGCGAAAGGGGGCGTGACGCATACGAAGTCGCGGGTGTCCGCGCTCGGCCATGTACGTCCGCGGCCCGCCCCAGTACTGGCACAAGAAGAGCACGAAATGGTGCTTGGACTCCGTGAGTTCCTCGGGGTACATCGGTCGCAAGAGCTCGTCAGTGGCGACGACGTCGTAGAATTTGCCAACTAATCGCTCGAAGAAGTCCTGACCGCCCACTTGTTCGTAGAGCGTGTCTTCCACGCCAATAGCCTAGGGTTTCCACCTGATGTCACACCACTCCCTAAGACTGCGAAGTAATGAAGTTAAGTTAGTGGGCAACCTCCAGGGGATACGTCCGC
The DNA here is from genome assembly GCA_036509795.1 of Acidimicrobiales bacterium. Lineage (GTDB taxonomy): Bacteria > Actinomycetota > Acidimicrobiia > Acidimicrobiales > RAAP-2 > RAAP-2. The sequence continues at coordinate 2,451 of DATCEX010000042.1, read as the reverse complement.
TGAGCGCTTATCGCTGGTTTCGAGGCGGGACGTTGCCGGTGCCCGCACGTCGGAAAGGTCGGTTGATCCTGTTGGGTGATCCCGAAGCCTCATTGTTGCAACCTGGCTCTACCGTCGCCTATGCACGTGTGTCGTCAACCGACCAACGAGATGACTTCGATCGGCCGGTATCGCGTGTGAGTGGCTGGGCCACTTCCCAGGGTGATTCAATTGAGCGGGTCGTGACCGAAATCGGCTCCGGTCTCAACGGCAAAAGACGCACATTCCTCGCCCTCCGTGCTGATCCATCAGTAACGACGATTGGCGTCGATCCTCGTGACGGCTTCGCTAGATTCGGTTTCCAATACGTCGCTACGTCGCTGTCAGCGAACCGATGACGACGGGTCGTGGTGGGCGAGGTTGAAGTCGATGACGAACTCGTTCGTAAAATGACTGACGGGCTGAACTCGTTCGGTGCTCGCCTCTATAGCCGTCGTGCGGCCGCACACCGAGCGGCGAAAGCGTTGTCAGCCGTACAGGAGTCAGTGGATGCCGCGTAAATACGCTGCACCCGAGGGCCACATCATTCAGGCGTTCACTTTCGCGCTTGACCCTATGCCCGCCCAGGCGACCCAGATCGCTCGATTCTTTGGGGCTCGGCGCAAGGCATTCAACTGGACGCTCGCGAGCATCACGGCCGACCTTGAGCATTACCACGAGACTGGTGAGTCGGGCACACCACCCTCGTTCTACTCATTGCGTAAACGCTGGAATGGCGCAAAGGACGCCGTCTGTGTGAATGCTGAGACCGATGAGATCTGGTGGCCCGAGGTCTCGAAGGAGGTCTTCGCCGACGGTGTGCGCGGCGCCACCGACGCCTATTGGCGCTGGCAGAAGTCGCGCGCGGGCAAGATCAAAGGGCGCAAGGCCGGTTTCCCCCGTTTCAAGAAGCGTGGCAAGGACCGCGACCGCTTTTCCTTCAGTACTGGCACGATGAGATTCGAAGCGGACCGTCGCCACCTCACGCTCCCGGTGCTCGGTACCATCCGCACGCACGAGAACACCCGACGCATCGAACGCCTTATTACGCGTGATCGAGCCAGAATTCTCGGGGTGACGGTCTCGCGCCAGGGCGAGCGGATCATCGCGTCCGTGCGGGTGAGTGTGGCGCGTCCGCAACGGGTAGGCGTCGCCCACAACGACTCAGTGGTTGGAATCGACGTGGGGGTGCGACATCTGGCGACCGTCGCGACGACGACCGAAGTGATTGGCGAACTCGCCAACCCCCGGGGCCTCGAGCATCGACTCAAAGAACTTCGTCGACTCCAACGCCAGCGCGCTCGCCGCACCCGTGGATCGCGCCAGTACATCCAGACCGCAAAGAAGATCACGCGCCTTCACGCTGAGGTGGCACAACTACGCCGTCACACCATCCACGTCTTCACCACCCACCTCGCCAAAACCCACGGCGTGATTGTGGCCGAAGGTCTGGACGCGGCATCACTGCTGCAACAAAAGGGACTCCCCGGCGCGCGTGCGCGCCGACGGGGTCTTTCTGACGCAGCGCTGGGAGAAATCCGTCGTCAGCTTCGCTACAAGTGTCCCTGGTATGGGTCCGCCCTGATCGAAGCCGACCAGTTCTTTCCCTCGTCCAAGACGTGCCACGTCTGTCGTCACGTCAAAGACATTGGCTGGTCCGAGCACTGGACCTGTGAGGAGTGTTCTTCGTCACACCAGCGCGACGACAATGCGGCCATCAATCTCGCCCGTTGGGCGAGCCTGGGTTCAGTTGGAGCCCTGGTGAAGCGTGGAGCCGAGCATCAGACTGAGTCTCACTCAGCAGCTGGCGATGACACGCAAAAGGGAAGCCCGGCGTTAGTCGAGCCGAACAACTCCGTGAGGAGTGCGGCATGAGTGGACTCGCTAGAGCCCACTCGGTTGCAACAGCGGTGCTCTAGACTCGACGAAGTCTGGTTGCAGACGCGCGGGTGTAGCTCAATGGTAGAGCTCCAGCCTTCCAAGCTGGCCATGCGGGTTCGATCCCCGTCACCCGCTCCAACGATTCTCCCTCGAAAGCCCAGTGATTTCAAGGTTTTTGGAGTGACCCTGAGTGACCTCTGGTGACCGCCAGTGTCCGGTGTGAAGTGCCCATAGGTGCCCAAAAGCGCGTCCAAAAGCGGATGGCAATACTTCGAGAAATGTGTCGGACTCCAACTTCCGATTCCTTGGACTCGTCCCGATCCCGACTGGGAACACCCGTGGTGACCTCGTCACAATTCGCGGTCATTGTTGCGAGTTGATCCGCAATGATCAAGATTTTCCGAAAATCAGTCGGCGGTTTCAAGGGGTCACCGCAACGATTCGGTAAATCGGCAACGCTTGTTGCCCTGACCGAGGAGATTGCCAGTGACTGTTCACATGACCCAAACCCAGAAGCAGATGGCCCGCCGTCTGCGGGCCAAAGGCCTCAAG
>DATCEX010000041.1:0-4629 GCA_036509795.1 Acidimicrobiales bacterium | reverse complement strand
CAGCACAATGCAGCCTGGGGGGTGGCTCTCGTCCTAGTGCTCCTCGTGCTCATCTTGAACCTGACGAGTCGCTTCATCTCCGCTCGTCTCAGTAGAAAGACCCAGGGATGAGCGACCCCAGCAATCTGGCTACGGTGGATGACGGCACATCCGGCGACGCGACGAACGCACCCATTTTGCGCCTGCGCCACGCGTCAGTGGCTTTTTCGGGCCGGGTCGCGGTAAGAGACATATCCTTTGACGTCGCCCCGAACAAGATCACCGCGATGATTGGTCCGTCGGGCTCGGGTAAGACCACCGTCCTGCGATCCCTCAACCGTCTGCACGACCTCACCAAGGGTGCCAAGGTCAGTGGCGAACTTCTCTTAGACAACGTCGACATCTATAAGGGTGGCATTCCCACGATGTTGTTACGCAGTCGTATTGGCATGGTGTTCCAGCGGCCGAATCCCTTCCCGACTCTGAGCATTTACGACAACGTCGTGTCGGGACTGCGCTTCAACGGCGTGCGAAAGAAGTCACTGCTGGACGAAGCAGCCGAATCAGCACTCATCTCGGCCGCGCTCTGGGACAGCGTCTCGTCACGTCTCAAGACCCACGCCTCCAACCTTTCGGGCGGCGAACAACAGCGACTCTGCATCGCGCGAGCGCTCGCCGTCGAACCCGAGATACTGCTGCTCGACGAACCGACGGCGTCTCTTGATCCCGTCTCGACGCAGCGCATCGAAGAGTTGATGGCTGAGCTCAAGAATCGAGTGACGATGGTCATCGTCACTCACAACATGCAGCAGGCCGCTCGCATCTCCGACGAGTGCGCCTTCTTGTTGATGGCCGAGGACCGCGCTGGCGAATTGATTGAGTTCGACGCCACGTCCAAGATCTTCAACGATCCGTCTGACGCGCGGACCGTCGATTACGTGCAAGGTCGCTTCGGCTGACGTTCGCGAGCGTCGTCTCACGAATAGAACGCGCACCTGCTCCTGAGATGCGAGACCGACGACACGACAATCGGATCGCGTCGAATCCTGTGCGTATTGCGGGCTCGATTTCCCAAGTCGCTCAGGCTGTTGTGTCGCTGCTAACGCACCCCGTCACAACGTGGTACGTCTCGTAGAAACACGCCAGCAACTACGGCACCTCAAATCTGTCAAAAGTACCTGCTGTCAGGCCCACAAACCCTTGTGGATTAATAATGGCGCGTTCTAAGGTGAGGCCAAGTGACCGATCGTCGTAGGGACTCTCCGCCACTGGAGGGATGTAGATGTGTTCGAGATTCGCGGTACACCTGTGTTGCCATCCCCGGTGGATACCTCGGTCCGCCAGACGGCGAAACACCCTCGTGGTGCCAGGGTCAATGTTTCATGGGCCCAATTCGCGGGTATTGCCGTGGCGCCCGTCGCACTGAGGTCATTCGGGTATCGATCCGCCGACAGCGTGTGCGTTCGACGAGGTAGCCAGCCGTGACCACGCGTACCGACACCGGCAGTCGCCCGTCAGGCGCTCCGGTCGTCGCCCATGAACTGGTCGCCCAGATTTCGCTAGCGGGTGATGTCATGTGGGTGTCGTCGACACTGGCCGACCTATTGGGATGGGATCAACTAGACGTCATCGGACATAACGTCCGTGAGTTCATCGCGAGTGATGACAACTCCGCGAAGTCGTTGGATCCAGCCAGCCTCACCACACCCGAGGCCGTCGACACCCGACTCGTCGTACGCCATCGTGACGGTAGCTCGCGCGAATGTCGAGCGACGTTCTTCCCGATGGCGAATTCCGAGCTACAGGTCGAAACAGTCATCGTGACCATGCGCGGGTTTGCGTCAACTTCATCGTCCGCCAACTCAATCGCCGACTTGGACCTTTTTCAGATCCTCGCCGAGAACATCTCCGACGTCGTCTCAATGACCGAGGGTGAGGGCCAGATCGCGTGGGTCTCGCCCAGTGTCGAGACACTCCTCGGTTGGTCGGCGAGCGACGTCATCGGACGTACCTTTAGCGATTTCATGTGTGCAGACGACCTCCCGATATTGAGATCATCGCTCGCACGAATCCTAAGTGGCGAGACTGTCCAGTTCGAGGTACGTCTCGTTCGTCAAGACGGCGAAGTTCGTTGGACCGCGATTGCGTCGCACCTGGTGGATCTTCCGGGACGCGATCGAGCGCGCGTCGCGGTATGGCGTGACGTGCACGAAGCGGTTGAGTCGCGCAATTCGCTCATCCAATCACGTCAGGAGTTTCAGCGTGTCGCGGAGAACGCGTCGGACGTCGTCATCCAAACCGACGTCAAGGGTCGAATTGAGTGGGTCGCTCCCTCGATTACGGCGATCTTGGGTTGGCGGTCCATCGACGTCCTCGGCAAGAACATCTTGGAGTTCATCGCGCCCCATGACGTCGCGCGCGCCGAGGCCTGGCAATCGCTCGTCCTCGCGGGCGAGAAGGTCCACTCGGCTCAAATGCGATATCGCACCGCTAGCGGCGAATCTCGCTGGATGGCAGTTCGCGCCCAACCACTCATCGACAACCGAGCCACGCGTGAGATCATCATTTCCTTGCGTGACTGCCACGACGAAGTGGTCGCGCGCCGGGCCCTGAACACCCTGTCGGCGGCGAGCAAGGCACTGACGCGAAGTGAGGACGAGCAGGAGTTTCTCAATACCATGTGCCAGTCCGCGGTGAACGAAGGCGGCTATCTCCTCTCGTGGTACGCCCGACCCGCGATGGAGATCGAGGATCATTTCTCCTGCGTTGCGTCCAGCTTCGAACATCGCTTCTACGCCGAATCAGTGAACCTGTCCTTCGGTGACGACGCGACGGGACGTAACCCCGCGGGAGCGGCGTGGCGCTCGGGCCAGACTGTCGTGGTCAACGATCGCCTAAGCGACCGACGCTTCGCCGAGATCGACTCCGAGGCGCGAGTCCGAGGATTTCGCGCCACGATTGCCCTACCCGTGCGGTGCGCTCGCGTCCTCGACGGTGTTTTGATCGTCGAGGCACCCGAGGCGGGGGCGTTTGACGCGGCGGTGGCGAGTGTGTTCGAGGAATTAGCGGCCCAAATCGGATTCGGAATACAGCGACTACGCGACCGAGATCGACTGCTGCACTCGCTCTCGGAGCAGTTGCTGCTGGGTGCTGCCGTCAGCCAGTCGGGCGAATCCATCGTTATTACTGACCCCAACGCGAACCTCATCTACGCGAACCCGTCGGCGCTGCGATCCAGCGGATACGCGTTTGAAGAACTCATCGGTCAAAACCCGCGCATCTTTCAAAGTGGCTTGCAGAATCAGGCTTTCTACGAAGACATGTGGCAACAACTCACCACCGGTTCCACGTGGCGCGGCGTCCTCGTCAGTCGACGAAAGAACGGCGAATTGTACGAGGAAGAGGCGGCAATTTCGCCAATTCACGACGAGGCCGGACGAATGAGCGCCTACGTGGCCGTCAAGCGCGATCTCACTCTCGAACGTCACTTGCAGGCCAATCTCTCGAGTCACGACAGCGATCGGAGCACCATCCTCGCCATCATGCGTGAGATGCGTCCGGTGAGCTCGCCCGAAGCAATGGCGAATCTGTTCTGTCGCCTCGTCACCCGACTCGACGGGATCGACACGTCGGCCTTCTTGATGCTGCACCTTGACGACACTTTAAGCGTCGTGGGTCAACACAGTTCAGCGCTGTTTGCCGCTTCGCCAATCTCGTCGTTCCCCGCTTCACTAGTGGCGGACCAAATCTACGAGGGCCACCCAGCGGCGGTGATGTCCCTCACCGATACCAAGTGGGCCGAGTATCCCGACATTCGTGAGGCCATCCGAGCGTCAGGACTCGCGGGCTCCGTGGTATCTCCGCTTCGTTGGGATGACACGGCGATTGGGGTGCTGATTCTCGCCACGCACGACCAGACGACGGCAGCGAGTCTGACGCGCCGTCTCGCCGCCTTCGACCAATTGGGTTCGTACGCGGGATCATATTTCGGCGCCCAGCTTGAAGCCCAACGCGACCGCGAATCGATGCGCGCCCAGATCCAGGAAATCCTCGACCAGCGTGCCTTCACCCCCGTGTTTCAACCTTTCGTCGAACTCTCGACGGGAAATGTTGTCGGATACGAAGCGCTCACCCGATTCAAGAACGGACGACGACCCGACCTCTGCATCATTGACGCCCACCGTGTGGGCCTCGGCCCCGAACTAGAAGCAGCCTGTGCGGCCGCGTCTCTTGAGGCTGCAATCGACATGGACCCCAAGTTATGGCTGAGCTTGAACTTCTCACCTTCGGCGTTTTTAGGTCACTTTGTTGAATCCGTTATCGCCACGGCCAATCGACCGATTGTTCTCGAGGTCACCGAGCACGAGCCCATTGAGAACTACGCCGCTCTACGCAGCATCATCTCGGAGCTACCGAATTGCCAACTCGCGGTCGACGACGCGGGAGCCGGATTCACGAGCTTGAGCCATATCCTCGAACTTCGTCCGGACTTCGTCAAACTCGACATCTCGATCATCCGCGATATCGATACGAATCCGGCGCGCCAGGCCATGACCGCGGGAATGTGCCACTTTGCAGCTCAGACCAATACAGTCGTGATCGCCGAAGGAGTCGAGACTCAAGCCGAGGCCGACACACTGGTTCGACTTG
>DATCEX010000040.1:0-5622 GCA_036509795.1 Acidimicrobiales bacterium | reverse complement strand
CGTGCCCGCGTAGAAGAGTTCGGTACCGGTGATGTGATTGACGACGTCGCGCACGCTCCAGCCCGGACACGCGCTGAGGGCGTCAAAGTCACGTTCGGACCGCGCCGAGATCGTACGTTCGACGCTGGACCACGTTTCGCCGAGCGCGTCGATAATCCAGTCGTAGGCCACGGCCCTCCAGTTCTCGTCATTCTCGACACTACGAGCCCACGTGTGAAGATGGAGGAACGAGAAGTAGCGCGGCTTGGTTGGCGCGCCTGGTTTGGGACCACGAGGTCCCCGGTTCGAATCTTATGTAGTGGTGAGTAGTGAGACGCGAAGTAGTAGCGTCTCCGACATGTAAGCAACAAAATACGGGGCGTAGCGCAGCTTGGTTAGCGCGCCTGGTTTGGGACCAGGAGGTCCCCGGTTCGAATCCGGGCGCCCCGACCGAATGACTTCATCAAAGGTAAATTAAAAGCAACTGAGGCCCGTCGGCGTGACGCGGCGAGGACGCTTCGTCACACCTTCTTCTTGGAGACGACGAGACTCGAAAGAGCGAAGACGATGCCCAGCGTGAAGATCACGGTGCCAAAGACAAAGACCTGGGGCGGCGTGCCTACTCGCGACGCCCCATAGACCCAGACGGGAAAGGGCGCGCTTGTACCGCTCACAAAATTCGACGTGACGAAGTCGTCGATGGACAGCGCAAACGCCATCAACGCTCCGGCGAGAACACCGGGCAAGATGAGGGGCAGGGTGACGAGTCGAAAGGTCCCCCAAGGTGTCGCCCCGAGGTCGTACGCCGCCTCGTCGAGGGCGACGTCGAAACCCGAGAGCCTCGCACGAACCGTGACCGTGACGTACGCAATGGAGAACATGACGTGCGCCAGCACGAGGGTGATAAATCCGCGCGTGACGTTGAAGGTCACGAAGAGCCCGAGTAGCGACGCACCCATCACGATCTCGGGCGCCGCAATATTCAAGAACAGAATTTGCTCGAATCCCGTCCGACCGCGGAACCTCTTGCCGCGATAGCGCACGAGGGCGATCGCCAACATCGTTCCCAAGACCGTGGCGATGACGGTACTCACGAGAGCCAGTCGAATGGAGAGCCAGAATGCACTGGTCAAGCCCGGTATATTGCTCCACTCCCGGTACCACTGGAACGTAAAGCCGTTCCACGCGAAACTCACCAATTGGAGTCCGGACGTGACTCGATTAAAGCTGTAGACGATCATCACCACAATGGGAAACACCAGGTAGGCAATCACCAGCCACGAGTAGGTGGGCAGGACGAATCGACCCAGGTGGCGAGGCCTGCGACGGAGGCGCTCTGGTTCAGTTGCGACCGACGTCGTCACTTGCGCACTCATAAGTAGTCCTGAATCGTTCGCGATCCCAGGAGTTTGGCGTAGAGCCAAATCCCCACCAGCGACACCGCGAGGAGCACCGCTGAGAGGGACGCACCGCCGGCGTAATCGGAATCAATCAAGAACAGATTCTGAATGACCGTGCCGATCATCGTGTTCGCGGTACCCCCCAAGATCTCCTGGTTCACGTAGTCGCCGAAGGCCGGAATAAACGTCAACAAGAATGCGGCAAAAATTCCAGGAATCGTTAGCGGCAAAATCACTCGCATGAACGCCACGCGACGATTGGCGTAGAGGTCGTAGGCGGCATTGAGAACCCGTCGATCGATTCGCTCGAGGGCCACGTAGAGCGGCAGTGCGGTGAACGGGAGATAGTTATAGGCGAGCCCAGCGACGACGGCGAGGCCCGTGCCGAGCACGTGGAAACTCGACGGCATCAAATGGTGACCCTTCAAGAACGTCAAGACCACGCCGTTGTTAGAGAGGATGAACTCCCACACCAAGGTGCGAATAATGAACGATACAAAGAAGGGAACCAGGAGCATGATCAAGAAAAAATTCTTGCGTCGTCCACCGTAGAACGCGATCCAGTACGCGATCGGAAATGAGATCACGAGGTCGATGACGGTCGCGAGGGCCGCGAAAACGAGGCTCGTCACGAACTGGGCGCGATACTGGTTCACCACACGGGGAAGTTCGCCCCACTGCCACGTCATGACGCACGCCCCGGAGGCGGGACTACACGTCTTGAGCGTGATCGACAGCATGATGAACAGCGGAACAATGAAGAGCAGGAGGAGCCACGCCCCCGCGGGCAAACTCAGTAGATACGGAGCGAGTCCGCGCGCGCGCGACCTGCGCCGATCGGGAAGGTTCATGCTCCTTGGATAATTGGCAGGAAGAGGTTATTCCACGCCGTGATCTCGTCTTGCGTCTTGAAGTTGTAGTAACTCCGGGACTGATTGATGCGCTCCTGGGAAGGAAACACCACGAGAGAGTCGGCGGTGTAGGAGGTGGCCAGTCCAATTTCGGGTTTCAGCGACGCCAGGGCCGCCTTATTCCATCCCGTGGGGTGTAGTAATTGCTCACGCGCGGCAGGGACGGGACAAATGTAGTCGTTGTAGTACTCCACGACGGACTGGGTCTGGGGAGAATAGAAGTAATCCATCGTGGTCATCGCGTCCAGTGGATTCTGGGAGTACTTCGGAATACACATGTTGTCCGTCCAGAGCATCGCTCCCTCCGTGGGGAGAAGTAGCGTCAAGTCCTTGTACTTCGAGTTCAAATCCGCTTGGAAGATGTCCCCGGAGTAGCACATCGACACCGAAACATCGCCATTCTTAAGGTGCTCAATGTAACTCTGGTCGTAGTACGCGGCCACGATACCGTCACTCTTTTGCTGCCGGAGTTTCTTGGCCGCCTTGGCCCAATCTGATTCGGTGGATTTCTCGGGCTCCACGCCCACCGCGAGGAGGCCGATGCTGCCCAGTTCAAAGGGGTCGCTCAGCATCCCGACGCGACCCGCGTACTTCTTGTCGAACAAAATGTCGATACTGGTCCCGGGGTCCTTCACTAGGTGATTGTTATAGCCCACTGCGGTCCAGCCCGACTGCCAGGCCATCGTGTACTTGTTACCCGGGTCCCACGGTGGATTCTTGATGAGCAGCCCCGCGTACTTCTCATAATTGGGCATTAACGCCCGATCCAGCGGGATGAGCCAACCGAGTTCAATCAAGTACCCCAGTTGCGGATTGTTGTTGGTCATGACCACGATGTCGTAACCGGTATATTGACCTGCCGCCAGAGAGGGTCGGATCTTCTGATAGAACGACGCGTTGTCCTGAATGACTTCGAAATAATTGACCTTGATTCCCGTTGTCGCAGTCAGGTGCTGCAGTGACGGGTGCTTTCCCGAGAGTACGTCGATGTAGTACGGCCAGTTCGCAAAATTCACGACGTGATGCAATTTTTGACTCTTCCACCAACTCGCACTGCCCAATTTGCCCGACGTCGCGGCTGCCGCCTCGCCCTCGCCCGCCAGTAATAGCGAAATTAGACCCGCGCCCGTCGCACCGAGCGCTTGACGACGAGAGAATCGGCGTTGCGTCATCCCTCGCCACAGCGCCGGATCGATGCCCTCGCCACCAATTTGGTTGTTGTCATCGTTTGTCATTGTCTCTCCCTCTAACTCTCGGATTCGTCACTCTCATTCAGTGCCTCGACGGTGGGAACTACCGCGAACGTGTGCTCCACGGGCCAGATCAAGGTAACTTCCTCGCCGCTCCGCGGGCCCAAGGCCTCACCGATATTTTGGGCGTAGACCGTAATCTCGACTCCCGACGTCGACTCGACCAGATACTGATTCCCCACTCCAGTGAAGGTCGACACCTTTACTCGACCCCGAAGATAATTTTGCGAGCTGTTCGCGGCGACGTCCCCCGTCATGATGCTGATCTTCTCGGGTCGTACGCCCACCTTGACGTGAGAACTCGAGAGGTCACGAGGTAGACGCGACGTGGGGACCCAAATCGTCGTATCCCCGGTCAGTCTGATGCGGGTACGCGGACCTTCGCTACCCTCCATTTCGCCGGCGAGCAAATTGGAGGCGCCGAGAAAACTCGCGACGAATTCGGTCGTGGGATTGTCGTAGACGTCGCGTGGCGAACCGGTGCCCTCGATTCGGCCGTGGCGCATCACCACGAGGCGGTCTGACATCGTCATCGCCTCTTCTTGATCGTGGGTCACGTAAAGAAAGGTGATACCCACTCGATGCTGAATCGCCTTGAGTTCGATTTGCATCTGGTGACGCAATTTCGCATCGAGAGCGGACATCGGTTCGTCGAGAAGAAGTAACGCGGGCTCATTCACGAGCGCGCGAGCCAGAGCGATTCTTTGCTGTTGACCGCCCGATAATTGACTAACGCGACGCTTCTCAAAACCGGGAAGATCAACGACGTCAAGGATGTCGCCGACCTTCGTTCGTACGATAGATTTCTCCAGTTTCTTGCGCCGCAGTCCAAAGGCAATGTTTTCGTAGACGTCGAGGTGGGGAAACAGCGCGTAGGACTGAAACACGGTATTGACGTCGCGGTGATAGGGCGCACGATACGTCACGTCGTGGCCGCCCAACATAATGCGCCCTGCGCTGGGCTCCTCAAAACCGCCGATCATTCGAAGTGTCGTGGTCTTTCCACAACCCGAGGGGCCGAGCAGACTAAAGAACTCGCCCTCGTTGATTTCAAGATTCAAGTTTTCGACGGCCGCAGCACCGTCAAAGATCTTCGTCACGTTCTCGAGTCGAACGTTTACCTTTGTGTCCACCGCGTTGGCACTGGTGTCGACGTCAGTCACGATCTCCCCTGGTGATTTCCAAAAACACCCAAACATACCAATGAGGCACCCACGAGCCGAGGGTCGCTCACAAACTCAACTCCGCACAAATCACCACGCAATTGCCCCTCAGAAAATTCCACTTTTCCCTGGTTTCGAACCACTATAGGCAACGAGGGATTCTCCGCCGGGTCCCGTTGACACAATTCTCCAAGATGTAACAGAGCATCTGGCGATGACCCACGACGAGGTCGTCAACGATTGCTCGATCTCCGCGGCGCGGTCGGTCCCCGCTGGTCATTGGAAAGTAGCGGCGCAAGTTCGACGCTGCGTAAGCATCCACGGTTTAGAGCTCCGAGAGTCTGAATCGTGCCCCCGGCAGGAGTCGAACCCGCAACCTGACGGGTAGAAACCGTCTGCTCTATCCAGTTGAGCTACGGAGGCTCCAGTACATAGTACTCAGCGACTAAGACGCGAGCGTCCGCGTTGTCACCACTTCAACGAGCGACCGTGCGAACCATTCGCAAACGATGAGCACTCCTGACGACGCGAGATCGGGGCGACGAGAGTACGTTGCGACATTGATGTCTCCCAAAGGACGACGCGCGAGAAAGACAGAAGTGGGTTCTCGCGTCACGAGGCGACCTCATGACGCGCCATCGTCCCCTGTGCAATACTGGGGGGTCTTGGTGGGCGTAGCTCAGTTGGTTAGAGCGCCAGGTTGTGGTCCTGGAGGCCGCGGGTTCGACCCCCGTCGCTCACCCCATATGGCCCCCGGCTCACACCACGAGTCGGGTGCTTTTTTGAACCTTCCTCGTGCTGCACGCATGAGTCGAGGGCGACGACGCACCGTGTAGGCTTTTCACGCGCCGGTAGCTCAATTGGCAGAGCATTTGACTCTTAATCAACAGGTTCCGGGTTCAAGTCCCGGCCGGCGCAC
>DATCEX010000039.1:0-83614 GCA_036509795.1 Acidimicrobiales bacterium | reverse complement strand
GAAGCCTGGTCGCTATCAGCCGCCGGATTCGCTCATCGCATTCTTGGAGGCGCTCTAATTATGCCGACGCTTTTGGGGCACTCACCGCCGTTAAACGGACGTTCTCATAAACATCGGCATAACGCAAACATCGGCATAATCGTGCAGGTGAAGGTCAGGGCGCCCAATGGTCAGACGCGCTCTATCCCACGCTGACCGAAGGGAATTAGCAGTCAGTGGACTGCCAGTCCGGCCGGTGAACACGAGAGCGTCAGGGCTGACGTCGGTGAACTGATCCAGGTGCCGGATGATTGACTCAGTCACGTTGCCCGGTACTGACAATGACCGACGACCGGCCACGCTCTTAGGTTCCTTGGTGAGTGACTGACCGTCCATCGTGAAGGTTCGGCTCTGCTCGATCTTGATTGTCGCGTGCATGAGGTCGACGTCCTTTCGCCGTAGTCCGAGTATCTCCCCTCTGCGAAGTTGGCACCACGTCGCAAGTTGGACGACGAGACGCAGACGCTCGGGCATTGCTGACGTCAGCGCGTCTATCTCTGCGATGGTGGCTAATGGTCGCTCCGCTGCACGTTCGGCGCCTCCACCTTCCACCTTGCACGGTGAGGTCAAAATGAGCCCGTCGACGACCGCCGTTCGCATGATCGTCGAAAGTAGGCGGTACGACTTCGCTGCGGTGGACGGGTGATCCTGAGCGATTGCGGCGTGCCATCCTCGAATCTTGGAAGGTGCGAGTCCCGCGAGCGTCGTTTGTCCCAACGTCGGCAGAATGTGATTGCTGAGCAGCCAGCGGTAGAGCTCGTCGGTTCGCACTGCCAAGTCAGGGCGACGCTCTAGCCACTGTTCGGCGTACATGTGGAGCGTTATCTGTCCGGCTCGAGGATCTATCCACGCACCACGGCGAAGGTCCGTCTCCATTGTCGACAGGTACGCGCTCGCGTCTTTCTCGGTTGCGAATGTCCCCGATGAGTGACGCTTTCCCTCGTGCCAGTAGAGGGCCTGCCAGCGACCTGATGCGCGTTTGCGAATGTAACCAAAGTGCCTGTGTGTGGTCATACCGGCCTCTCTCTCTTTCGTGTACCTCTACGGCTGAACAGTACCTAGGCCCGTCAGGTGAGCTTCATAAATGCCGCCGGTGTTATGACGGGCCCGTCGAGCGGGGGTGTGTTCAGACGGTAGACCTGGCCGTTTTTGGTGTCGCAGTAGCCCAGATTTGCCAGGTACGCCAGCGCCTCGGGCTTCGATGCGAACAGGGCAATGTGACAGTCGTGTTCGCCGTCGCCAGTATCGACAGCGACGAACGTAGAGCCGTCGGGGTTCTGGTGTATTAAGCCATACGGCCGCTTTGGCCTCACGCTAAACGGCGGCTTGGGCCTCGCCATTAGCGACAGCCCATTCTTGACAGGAACGCCACCGCCGACGACTTCGACGAGAACGTGACGACGCGCCGAGACTGCCCATCGTCGGTGATAGCTATCCACCCGCCCGATGAGACTGGGCGAACTGTGCCGAATGTCCCGCGCCTCATAGCGACCTCGAGAGGGACGAGAGAACGATCGACTTCGACAGGAACGCGAGCGCGGCGAGTCTCGATGAGAACGTGGCGACGTACTGACGCGGCCCGTCGTCTCTGATGACCTGCCAACCTCCCCAAAAAGTCTCGTGAACTGAGTAGGACGTGCGGCGCTTCATAGTTTCTCCCTTGTGCTGTTTAGAGCTTGATTGACTTTCGGCTGTGAGGCTCTACGAGGGCTGAGGGGTAACTTCCTGGTGCTCATGTCGCCGCGTGCCCGTTTGGGCGTCTGTGTCGGCGCTGGTGAGCGTTTACCGACCAGTTGCCAGATGCCTTCGTCGTCCTGAGTCAGTTTGCGCGCGCCGTTGACGTCGACCACGCTTGACGGGTCGGTACAGGTGCGACCTGTCCAGTGAAGGTCCGACACGCTGTTCGATGCGAACGTCTCGTGACACGTAACACAGTGCGCCTTGGTGGTTCCCGTCCATGAACGCTGACAGACGTTGCACTTGCTCACGAGAACGCCGAGCGACAAGTGTGACCCGAGCGAACGCGGTTCGTGATTCGACTGGACACGTCGAGCGGGTCATCTGCGTCATGCTCTAGCGCCCACGTCAGGGCTTCGATGACCCATTCTGACTCTGAGCAGTTAGAACGCGCTACGGCCTCACTGAGACGGCGCTGTAGGACTTCTGGCAGGTGGACGACGCGCTCATTCATCTTCGTCACCGTCGTCGACCGCGTCACCGAATATCTCCACGAACGCCGCCAACGCCGCTTCGCCGGTCATGCCTACTTCCAAGGGCTTGACGACGTTCGTTACCTCTGCCGAAATGGTCGCGCCGTAATGGGCCCGGACACGACGACTTAGGTAGAACTTCAGGAGATCGGCTTGGATGCGAAGTTCAGTGTCCGTCATTGGCGCTGGTCGCAGTACGCCGGTCACCGGGTCTAGTTCTCGCGGTCCCTCGATCAGTCGCCCTAGCGTCTCTTGTGCCGTGACGGTCACCTTCGCCATGGCCGTGTCGAGTTGTAACACAAAGGCCGCGTACTTCCGCTGTGTAGGTGAGCGCACGGACGCGCTGACCTCGAGGGCACGGTCACCCTTTCGACGCCAACGCCGCAAAGTCTCGCGGTGTATACCCGTGTAACTCAAAGCGACGTCAAGCGGTACGCCCTTCGCCACTGTTTCGATGAGACGATCAGCCAGTTCAGCGGTCAGCAAGCCAGGATTGCCACTCATCGACACCTTGTCAGCGGGCACGGCCTTTGTTATCTTGCGGATTCGGGGCGTCCGTGTTACCGCTTTCTTCTTTGTCGCTGCGGCCTTCGCGGTAGGCGTGTGTGACACCCGTCCGGCCTTTGGAATGTCGGGGTTATCGGTCATTACGGCCTCTCAGTCTGTAGAACGCACTCATTAGATTTCACCGGCCCATATGGCGCTACCCGGTCTCGAGGTCTGCACGACGTTGAATTGCCACTCGCTTTGGGGTTGGTCGACCTCCCACCAAGGGACGATGTTGCCGCGTTGATTCATTCCCGGATCACTCATCACGTAGTAGATGCCGCGCGTCGGCGTCATAAAGCACAGTGGCTGGGTTTGCTGCACGACCTTCATTGCCGCCGCACTGTTCGCCAGTGAGTCACCCGTGTAGATCGAGATGATGCCGCCGACGCCCTTGGTGCCGCCAGTCGATTTCGTCTCGTAGGCGTAATCCAGTGGCATGTACAACGCGCCGCTTTCTTTAATGATCGGTTGCCAGTTGGACTTCATGAGGAACCGCACACAGACCGTCTCTAGTTGGTACGGGTCGAATATCCACCAGTAGCCGTTAGTCGTCAGGGTCACGCTGGCGCTCGGTGCGCTCGCCAGACTCGACACGGCAGGGACATACCCAGGACCGGCCATCCCTTGACCGCCGCCAGCGGTCCAAGCCGTGTAGGTGTAGGCCGTGCCGGGTGCAGCTTGGGGGTCGTAGAAGGTGAGCGTCCCACTCACCGGGATCGTCAAGAAGTTATTCCAGCCCGCGCCACTGATGTAAGAGCCGTCTGAACGCTGAATCACTGGACGCGAGCCAGTAGGTCCGACCAACCCGCCAGTGTTGATGTACCCGCCAGGTGACCAGAGGTTCGACGTGCCCGCCGCGATCAGCATGGCGTCAGCGTCGAGAACTTCACTGGTTGAAAGTCCTGCGCCATTGATGACCAGGGCCATGTACGCGCTGAGGGCAGGAACCGTGGCCGTGAAGAAGGCTTGACTACCGATGCCGGTGAGCGTCGAGTTTACTGACGTTGAGGTCAATGTCGAGATGAGTGTTCCCGCCGCGTTGTAGAAGTTGATAGCGACCGTGCAAGCCCGCGCCGTGGTCGGTGAGTGAAATGACGCCATCGCTCGAACGGTCGATCCGGGCGTGACCGGCAGGCCAATGGTGCCGGGGAGTGTGAGAGCCGATACCGCGCCCGCCGCCGTTGCCGTGAGGCTCAGCGAGTACGTGCCGACTGCCGACCACGTAGACGACGTTCCTATGGTGGTGTTTGGCCCTTGGTTCCATCCGGTGAACGCGCCGCTTTCCAATGAGGCTTGATTAGCGGTCAGTTGGTTGTCGGGGCCTTGCTGGAAGGTCAGTTGGACTAGGGGCATTCCGGTCGTCTGATCGTTCACCGCGAGGGCGGTAATCGAGGGCGTAGTCGGGATGAGGTTGGCAACGGCGAACGTGGCGTAAGCCCACGCGCTGAGTTGTCCGGCGCTGTTCGTGATCTGGACAAAGACGCGATACGTGGTCAGCGGTACGAGTGGCACGACCGACGTAGCCGACTGTGCCGCCGATGGTGTGACGCCAGAATCCCACGCGAGCGAGCCGCTACCCGGAACGATGCCGTAGGAACCTGACTCGATGACGACCTCGTAATCACTTTGGGTTGTGGCCCCGAGCGTGTCGGTCCAGGTGACGGTAGGGACGTTGCTATTCGAGGTGATGAGCGGCGCGGTGATCGTGACGACCGGCGCAGCGTTGGCGGTGAAGGTGAAGTCACTGGCGAACGGGCCGTCTGTACCGCTCGCGGATTCTTGCGATGCAAATGAGAAGTTGTAGTGGTTGTTGCCGACGTTGGTGAGTGTCGAAGCGGGCAAGGTAATGGTGAGCGTGCCACCGGGCAGGGTGGGCGTGGCGAGGGTGTTCCAGACGATGCCGGATTGCAGCGCGAGCGTCGTGGCGTTCCAATACAGATACGCGAAGCCAGAGACTTTGATCCGCAAGAGGTAGGCGCTTTGGCTGAAGTAGTCCGTCGAGTTATAGACCATTGAGAACGTGATCGGCGCGGTCGCGTCTTGCGTGCTGCCGTTGGCCGGTGCGCTGAGTGTTGGCGCGTAGGGCGCTGTCCCTGGCAGTGAGTCGAGGGCAATCTGCCTGGGGGTGCTGCCGACAGTTAGGGGCGAACCGACGACGGTGAAGGTGCTGAGGTTGATGAGCGAGACGGTGTTGGAGTTCTGGCTAACGACGTAGGCGAAGGTCGATCCCAGACAGACGATGCCCTGAGTATCAGAACCGACCGCCAGGGGGCTACCAACAATGGTGAAGGTGCTGAGATTGACCTTGGTCACAGTTCCCGCGCCTTGGTTGGTGACGTAGGCGTTGGTTCCGGCTGAGTCAATGGCGATGGTGTTGGGACCGTAGGCCGTGACTGCGAGCGTCGAGGTAACGGTGAAGGTTGACAGGTTGATCTTGATGAGATGACCCATGAAGTCTGAGACGTAGGCGAACGTTCCAGCGGGGTCGATGTCGATCATTTGAGGGTCTGTACTGCCGCCGGTTGACAGGGGTGAACCGACCACCGTAAACGTGCTGAGATTTATCTTGGTGACACTGCCCACGCCGTTCGCGGTGTAGGCGTAGGAGCCAGCCGGGTCAATGACGATACATGAGGGGCTAAGGCTTGACCCGACACTGAGCGTCGCAACAACCGTGAACGAACTGAGTTGAATCTTGCTGACGGTGCTGTCGCTGAGGTTCGTCACGTAGGCATAGGTGCCGGTGGAGTCGATGACGATGATTTGAGGGTCAATGCCGACCGTTAATGCCGTCCCAACTGTCGTGAAGGTTGACAGGTTGATTTTGGTGACGGTATTAGCGCTGGGGCTCGCTACGTAGCCGTAGGTGTTCGATGGATCGACGGCGACGCCTAGCAGACTGCCGCCGACCGTCAACGGTGAACCGACCGCCACGAGCGAACCAAGGGCGACCTTGCTGACGCTGCCGCTGCCGCTGTTGGTGACGTAGCCATAAATGGACATGCGTTAGACCGCTTTCAATAGTTGTAGGAGTGAATTTGTGCGAGGCATTGCCGGGCCCATGATGACGTAGCCGGTTTTTAGATACGGGCTCGAGTCCTTGAAACAGTGCGCTCGGTGGTAGCCGTCGCCGGCCGTGTGAACGTGAAGCGCCTCGCAGTAGTCGCACCAGACTTCCCACTGATCGTCGCAACCCTCGACGCTACGGGCAAAGAGAATTGGAACCCTATCGAGCATGGTCATTAGTTAGATCCCGCTTTCTTCGCTCGCATGAACGGGCAGTCGTCGTCATGGACGATGGTCACCGACCAGACGCCGGGGATAACTTCGCTGGTGCGTTGGAACGCGTCGCACTGGTCGCACCCGCCAGGTATCTCGCTACCTTCGAGGGACTTGAACAGGTCGTCAGGACTGGTCATCTTGCACCTTCGAGGAATCGGGTCACGCTTTGGCCGTTTTTGGCCTTTTCTTGAATCCGCCCCAGATCGTGACCGACCGTGACCCCCCTTAGGGGGTGGGTCACGGGGTCACGCTCTAATGGAGGGGTTTGGTGAGTGTGCCCCTCGAATCGGGTCACGCTCGGGTCACGCTCGGTCACGCTGTCACGAATGCTAGAAAATGTCATCGTCACTACCCCTGTCGATAGGTGGGAACGGACGCACTGAGGTATGAACTATCGAAGTGCCCCGGCCGGACTTGATCGCGAAGAATCCCTCATTGACGAGCAGTTCGAGGGCTAGGGCTTTGGTGTCGGTCTTGCCTCTGGACGCTGAGCGCAACGCCCGCACTCCCAACCCGTCAGGACTGGCCTCGAGCGCCTTGGACATTTGCTCCATGATGACGGTGGGCCTGAATGGACTGGACTGAAAATCGCCTGGTGCCTCGGCGGTCACGGTGACGCTGCCGTCAGGTGACGACCTCAGTACGACCTCAGCAATGACGCCGGTCGTGTTGGTGTGTTCGCGCACGTAGCCGCCTCTGTCTTTCGAGACGGTCAACTTGATCCGGCCGGTCTTGCCGCGCCCGAACGGTGACGTCAGGTCGACCATGTAGGCCGCGCCGTCGATACCGCTGATCTTGCGCTCTGAGCCGATGGCGTAGCGGCCTCGGTTGTCGCTGCCCTTGGTTACGTGGTCAATTAGGACCACTGCCGAACCACGACGCGCGAACCACTTAGGCGCTGAGTCGTAGAACGCGACCACGTCGACGCCCACGTCAGGGTTAAGCCCTGCCTGTGACATTGCCTCTGTCACGCCGTCGAGAATCACCAGTGAAGGTGTGCCGCGCTTGTCGATGCACTCTTCGATGACAATTTGCTGTTCTAGGTCGGTGAACCTTTGACTTGGCTGAATGTAGCTGAATTGCTCGGTTATCTGGTCGTCACTGATCCCGAGTGCTTGCAGACGCTCCACGATGGAACGAGACGAACCCTCGTAGTCAATGAGTGCGACGTGCCGCCCACGCTGAATCTCTTGCTTGATGGCTTCGAGGGCGACCCACGTCTTGCAGGACTCAGACTCGCCCATCAACAGATTCAGGCAAGCCGGGTAGAACAGGGCCACGCCGTCATTGCGCTCGAGAACGGTAGGCACTACGCCGACACTCTCACCACGTAGGACCGGGCCAAGGTCGCGCGGTTCCCACGTGTTGACGATGACTTGCGGCGCTTCTTCGTACGGGTCGAAGTCGCTCGGGCTGTAGTCGCTCGGTTCGTTGTCGATGGTCCTATTCGTCATCGCTCACCGGCCCCGCGTCTCTGATCGCTTTGGCGTCACGCTCTGCAAGTCGGATCGCGGCCCGCGCAATGTCCGGGTGAGTCGCACGCTCGTAGGCAATCTGTAGGAACGCGCCCAGTTGCTCTGGGTGATAGTGGCCTTCGAGGATGACACGCTTCAGCGCCACGCGAACTTGAATGATGGGTCGGTACGGGCTGCGCTCTGCACCTGTCGATACCCAGGCGGCTTCCACTAGGGCCAATGCCGCGTCGTAGGGCATTTCGACACGCTGACGTGTCGCCCGGTCATGGAGTGACAAGGCCAAAGCGTCGAGGTCGTTCGCGCTTAAATCCGTGAGTGCGTCGGAATAGGAAACGACCGGGCTGGTGGGCTCCATGGTCATCGTCACTTCGCACCGTCGCGTTTGGTGACCTCAGTCTTAGCCTTGGGGCCAACGGTGACAGTCTTGACTTTGAGCGGCCGTGTGATGACGTGCACACCGGGCGCTGGTGCGACGATGGCCTCGCGTCTTGGTTGCGCTAATAACCATTCGTCGATCTCGTCAGGATCGAACCGCGCCGAACTGCCTCCGAGTAAAAAGTACGGGATGCGACGTTCTTGACAGAGTCTGGTTATGTGCCGAATCGAGACATTGATGTACTCAGCCACTTGAGGCTTTGTCATCGGTGTACGGCGGGCTTGCTTTTCGTTTGCAGGCATGGTCGGACCCTCAAAACCTGCTCGGGTTTGCTACTGGTACTGAGCTCACAGGTTAAAACAGGGTCAAGATACAACCAAATGTCTCTTTATTGTAGCAAACTTGTCTTATGAAGTCCACGACCATTCCGAAGAATCACGGTTTCGACGTGACGATTATCTGCCCTAAGTGCGACAGCGACGAACACGTCCACTATCTAAAGGCGCTTCCCAAGGGTCGCGTGTGGACACAAGCCCCTCCCCCTCGGATTGGCATACGTGGCGCATTGGCGAACAGGTCAGAATCTGCCGGGGCGTCCCGGCTTTACAGACACACCGACGGGATGATGCCACTTTCAAAGATCAGTGGCGACGATCAGTGGGTCCGGCTGGCGTGCGGGCGTTGCAAGAGAGAGCACCGGGTCAAACTAGAGACGCTCAGACGTGCGGCTCATGAGGCTTGGAGAAATCAATGGGATCGACTGACGTTCGATGACCACGGCACACTCGTCAAGTTCGATGACACGTGGCTACGATGACCAACTCCCTCGGGCGCTCGATGGGCGCTACATGGGCGCTAAGAACTGGTCACGATTGGAGTGTGACGGAAACTTACGGGCTCGAGTCGCCCAGTGAGAATCCGCTCAATCACTGGGCAATACTCGAAAACCCTTGGTGTCGAAGGCGGGACTTGAACCCGCACGACCCTAAGGTCACCAGCCCCTCAAGCTGGCGCGTCTGCCATTTCGCCACTTCGACGTGGGTTAGTAGTCTAGCCGACCGTTGATATGGCGGCCTGGGCGGTGGTGGTCGTGGACGGTGGCGAGACACCCCAATTGGTCGTCTGGTCCACCAGCCCGCTCACTGATAACGCGGACACGACATTGGAGACGGGGTCGGACCATTCCGTCAAGGACGGAATGGTGTAGAGGGGGCGCACCCAGAACTGCGTCAAGATATCGCGATCCATTTTGAGCCACGTCAACGCGGCGGTGGCCGGATTGAACGTCCCTTGAGCGAGGACGAACAATTGGTTGATCGCCGACGAGCGTACTCCCGATGGATACGAGTCGACGTAGGGCGTGAGGTCCCACGACCGTGCACTCATCCACGGCGTGGTCGACGTCGGTCGTTCGAAGAGTGCGGCGTCCACGGCGCCGGTGGAGGACCACAGGGCGGCCTCGGCGTCGGTCGGTGCGGACATCAGGTCGACCCCGACACCGAGGGAGCGCCACTGTTGTAGGACCAATTGGGCACTGAGGTGGTCGAGCGACGAAGGACCCTGAGCGAGAGTCAGGTGCAGGTAGTCGCCGGCGGAGTTTCGCCACCCGGCGGACTCGTGGACGTAGCCCAGGCGCATCAACACCGACTCGGCGCACGAGCGGCAATCGCGCGAGGGATCCACCAACGTCGCGTTCTTCGCCGTCGGCAGAATCGCGGTGTCGGCCAACGGATAGTCGACCTGGCCTTGGGAAAACAGGGCCGATGTCGGTACCGAGGGCGTAAAGGTGATCGAGCCGAAGAGGTTCGCCAGCAGCGTCTTACGATCGATCAACCACGAGAGGGCGGTGCGCAGTGACGAGTCAGTGGTGAGTGAGTCGTGCGGGCTGAACGTCAGTTCCTCGATGTCACTCGAATCTCCGAGTTGTCCCATGTAGTGCGGGTGCGCCACGAGGTCCTGTACCAACGCCTTGGAGGCCACCGGTGAGTACTTCACGAAGTACCGGGGGGCGTGGGCGGGGATCTGCACCGCCGAGGTGATGATGACCTTGTGGAACCGGTTGTAGTTGATCGTCCACTGCGGATTGGCGATCAGCACGATGCGCGACGGTGAGGCGCTCTGGACCCTGTACGGGCCGAGAGATGGCTGGTCGGCGAGCTGGGTAACGGTGCACGACGGCGTGCTCCCCGCGGCCTCGACGTCGCGAAAGAGGAGATTCCAATCCGCGAAGTCGGTCGAAAACGTCGCGGTCACCGCGGTGGACTTTTTATTGACCACCATGGAGGAGATGGCGCGATAGCCGTCACCATTCACGCTGGCCACGGTGCGCGCCGAGTGCCACCACGCCACGAGGTCACTCACGCGAAAGGGTTGACCATTACTCCAGGTCATCTTGGGTGCGACGCTGTACACGACCGTCTCGGGGTGCAGCGAGACGAGTTCCGCCGACGTGATCGCCCCCCCCTCGCCGACCAGGACGTTGGTGGGGCTAGTCAGGAACGCCGAGGGTCGAATCAGGTCCAGCACGGCTGACGTCGTCGTGGTCGCGCCCGGGCTGAGCACGCTGCAGCCGTTAAAGGGTCCCGGCAGGGCGAGGGTGAGCGTGGACGTGGCGGGATTGGCGGGGCCCTTCGCGGGTGCCGGACTGCGATACACCAGCAAGGTCACGGCGACGACGAGGATCCCGGCGACGACGATAATCAGGGCGACGCGACGACCTGACCCGTACGGGACCACGGTCGCTACTGCAGACGAAGGTCGAGAGTCAGCGTGGCGAAGGTGAAGACGAGGGCGACGGCGACGGTGATGCGGTCCAGGTTGCGCTCGACGACCGTCGAGCCAGCCGCCACGGAGCCCATGGAACCACCCATGAGGTCAGAAATACCCCCGCCGCGACCCGAGTGCAACAAGACCAGGAAGATCAAAGCGATCGCCGAGGCAGCCTCAATAACTATGAATGACCACGTGAACATCACGACCTCCGATTAGCGCTTGCCATCGTAGCAGTCGTTGGCCGCTTGTCCGATACCCAAGAACGAGTCCGCCTTCAACGACGCCCCGCCGACTAGGAATCCGTCGACGTGACCCTCACTCATCAACGACGCGGCGTTGTCGACGTTGACCGATCCGCCGTAGAGGATGCGCGCGTCACCCAGGGCCAACGATGCGGCCACCGTGCGGATGTGCTCGGTCATGTCGCGAACCTGCTCGGTCGCGGCCGTCAGGCCCGTTCCGATGGCCCAGACGGGCTCGTACGCGATGGTCACCAGGGGTCGCGACTTCTCGTCGAGCCCCTCAAGGGCCGCGTGCAACTGCGACGCGACGAAGTCGTCCTGTCCGCCGGCCTCGCGCACGGCGAGCTCCTCGCCGACGCACAGTACGGCGCCCAGACCTTGGCGCAGCACCGTGCGCAAGGTCTGGGCGACCACCTCGTCACTCATGGCGTGCATGGCGCGTCGCTCGGAGTGGCCTACGAGGACCCAGGCGACGTTCAGCCGTTGGAGCATGGACACCGAGACTTCGCCGGTGTGAGCTCCGGCCTCGTGCAGACTGACGTGCTGGGCCCCGACCTGCACGCCGACGCGCTCGGATTCCACCACTGAGGTGACGCTACGAATATCGACGAAGGGCGGTACGACGACCAGGTCGACGTGATCGAGTGGCTTGTTGCGTAGCACCACGCCGAGTTGTTGCACCAGGTGCACGGCCTCGACGTAGTCGAGGTTCATCTTCCAGTTACCAATGACGAGGGGGCGAGTCATGACTGGTTCCAGGGGCTGTTGCGCAGCGCCGCGAGTCCCGGGAGGTCGCCGAGTTCGACGAACTCGAGCGACGCACCGCCGCCGGTCGAGACGAAGCTGACCTGATCTTCGAGGCCGTATCCCTGGATGGCCGCCACCGAGTCACCGCCACCGATGATTGAGACGGCACTCGACGCCGCAACGGCGCGCGCCACGGCTTCGGTGCCGGCGCTCAGTCGCTCGTCCTCGAACACGCCCATGGGTCCGTTCCACAGGATCGTGGCGGCCTCGGCGATGATGTCGCAAAAGGCCGTCGTCGAATCGGGACCGATGTCCAGACCCTGGAAACCCTCGGGGATGTTCTCTCCCCACTCGAGGACCTTCTCGTCGCCACCGTTGCCAAAGGGTGCCCCCACGGGGAGACCACGAGCGTCCGAGGGGATCACGATCTTTCCGCCGGCGAGTAACTCGGCGCACACCTCGAGATACGACGCGTCATAGAGCGAGTCGCCAATGGTACGACCCTGGGTGGCCTCGAAGGTGTAGGCCATGCCTCCACCCACGATGACCTGGTCGGCCTTCTCGGACAAGACCTTGACGATACCCAATTTGTCCTTGACCTTGGCCCCACCGACAATGGCCACGAAGGGTCGCGCCGGTTCCTCGAGGATCGACTGTAGTGTCGCGACCTCGCGCAACAAGTTGGGTCCCGCGGCACTCGGAACAAGCGTCGGGGGAATCATGATCGACGCGTGCGCGCGGTGCGAGGCGGAGAATGCCTCGTTGATGTAGTAGTCGAAGCCCTCGACGAGTGCCGCGCCAAAGGCCGGATCATTGGCCTCCTCGCCCGGGTGAAATCGCAAGTTCTCGAGTAACTCCACGTCGTGACAGAGCTCGGCCAGTCGGCGACGCACGGGGGCGACGGAATACTTCTCGACCACTCGCCCGTCGGGTCGCCCGAAGTGCGTGCACGCGACGACCGTCGCCCCGCGGGCTAGCAAATCCTCAAAGAGGGGTAGCGTGGCGCGGATGCGAAAGTCGTCGGTGACCTCGAGTTGACCTTTGACCTCAGCCACCGGGGTGTTGAAATCGACGCGGACGAGCACTCGCTTCCCGGCGAGGCTCCCCCAGCGTTCGTCGTGGGGTAGGGGGGCCGACACGAACTAGCGGCCGACGACGGTGGTCATGTCCACGAGGCGATTGGAGTAACCCCACTCGTTGTCGTACCAACCGAAGATCTTGACGAGACTCTGCTCGTCGTCGATGCGCAGCGCCATGGTCATCTTGGAGTCGAACGTGCACGACGCCGAGCTGCCCACGATGTCCGACGAGACAATGGGGTCGTCGGTGTAGACGAGCACGCCCTCCAAGGGACCCTCGGCCGCCGCCTGGAACGCGGCGTTGATCTCTTCCACGGTGGTCGAGCGAACAATCGCGGTGAAGTCGGTGATGGAACCCACCGGCACCGGCACGCGCAGCCCCGTCCCGTCGAGGCGACCCTTCATGGATTCGAGGACCAGGCTGGTGGCGCGCGCCGCGCCCGTGGACGCCGGAACGATGTTGATCGCCGCCGCGCGCGCGCGACGCAGGTCCGAGTGCGGAAGGTCCAAGAGGTTCTGGTCGTTGGTGTAGGCGTGCACCGTGGTCATCAACCCGGTCTGGACGCCGAAGGCGTCGTCGAGGACCTTGACCATGGGAACGAAGCAGTTCGTGGTGCACGAGGCGTTGGAAATCACGTGCTGGGTGGCGGGGTCGTAGGACTCGTGGTTCACTCCATAGACGAATGTGCCGTCGACGCCGTCGGCGGCCGTGGAGATGATGACCTTCTTGGCCCCGGCACTCAGGTGCACGGCGGCCGCGTCGCGCGACGTGAAGCGGCCGGTCGACTCGATGACGACGTCGATGTCGAGCTCGCCCCAGGGCAGATTGGCCGGATCGCGCTCGGCGAGGACTTTGATGAACTGGTCACCGACGGTCATGCCGTCGCCAGTCACGGTGATGGGTAGGCCGAAACGACCTTGCGTGGAGTCGTACTTGAGCAGGTCCGCGTTCATTTTCGCCGACGTCAGGTCGTTCACGGCGACCACGATGACGTTGGGGTGCTGCAGGGAAGCTCGCAAATATCCTCGACCAATTCGACCAAATCCATTAATCGCTACTCGGGTTGCCACTGTCGTCTCCTAAAAAGCTCTCGGGGGGATTACTGCACAGGCGTCGTTGACTGCGTGCGTCAATTTTGGCACATCGTGGACCAGCGGATTTCGCGCGGTCAGCGAAGTGACGAAGGTGTGCACATCGCACGACTGTTGCGCGAACAATGACGACGCGTCGACCAGGACGTCAGTGGGCGTCACGCCGTGCGCCCGCAGGGCGTCCACGTGATCCTGGAGGCTGAATTTCAGGGTTTCTGGGACCTCCGGGCGCAGATTGGCCACGTAGATCTTGCGGGCCGCACTCTGGGCCAGTGCCTCGTTGATCTCAGGCACGATGCACGCCGCGAGCACGCTGGTGAAGAGCGATCCTGGGCCGATCACGATGACGTCAGCCTCGGCGATCGCCCGCAGTGCCCGCACCGGGGCGGCCGGCGAGGGCGGGTCAAGACTCAACACCCGCATCCCCATGGTGCGAGCCACGGCGGTTTGACCCCGCGTGATGCCCTCGTCGTGACGCGCCACGAGAACGACCCCCTCGCGACTCGCCGGCAAGATGGTTCCGCACACGCCCAGGGCTTCCGCGGCGGCGTCAATCGACTCCTCGAGGTTGCCAGTGGCGTCGATGAGGCCGACCAGGAAGAGATTGCCGACGGTGTGGCCGTCGAGCTCACCCACGTGGAATCGATGTTCGAAGGCCGCGGCCAGCGAGTTGTTCGGGTCGGCGAGCGCGCCTAGACACTTGCGCAGGTCACCGACGGCCGCGACGTTCAACAAGGCGCGAAGACGCCCCGTTGAACCTCCGTCGTCGGCCACCGAAACGATGCCGGTCACGTCCGACGAGAGCGCGCGCAGCGCCCGTAGCGTCACCGCGGTCCCGTGACCGCCTCCGACGGCGACGACCTTCATCGAGTGATGTCGCGGTGAAACACTGAATTACGTAGCCCCAGGCGCCGACGAATCTCCTCGGCGATCGCGACCGATCGATGTCGGCCCCCGGTGCAGCCGATAGCGATCGTCAAGTACGACTTGCCCTCTTTGGCGAAGGCCGGAATCTGCCATTCGAGCATGGAGACGACGTCGTGCAAGAAGTGTTGCGCCTCTTCTTGTTCCAAGACGTACTGGGCGACCGGTTCGTCGAGCCCGGTCAAGGGGCGCAACTCGTCGATCCAGTGCGGGTTGGGCAAGAACCGACAATCAAAGACGAGGTCCACGTCGCGCGGCAGGCCGTTGGAGAAACCGAAGGACACCATGGAGACGCGCAGTCCGTCGGCGTCGCTGGACATGAAGATCTCGGAGATGCGCGAGCGCAATTGGTTTGTATTAATCGTGCCCGTGTCGATGATGATGTCCGCGCTGTCGCGAATACTCTGCAACAGCTCTCGTTCCTGGGCGATCGAGTCAGCCAAGGTGGCCGCCTCGTGGGGGTGGCGTCGGCGCGTGCCCTCGTAGCGGTGGATCAAGACGTCGTCGGGAGCATCGAGGAACAGGAGTTTGGCGCTCTCATGCATCGATTCGAGTTCGTTCTTCACGCTCAACAGCGCTTCGGGTTGGGCGCGACCCGATCGCCCGACGATGAAGGCGACGCCCGCGGCGTCGCGCGAGCCGGCCGAGGCGAGCTCACCGACACGCACCATGAGTTCCAAGGGCAAGTTGTCGATGATGAACCACCCCAAGTCGTCCAGTGCCGTCGACACGGTGGAGCGTCCGGCGCCGGACATGCCCGTCACCAACAAGACATCAGTCATCGTTCCTGGCTCCCTTCGCGAGTCGCGGCGCACTGGGGGCGCGTAGTCGATCGTAGATGTTCTGAGCGACCACGTCGGGCAGCCACTCCAACGACATCAACTCCTCGAGATTGGCGCCACGTAGATTCTCGAGCGAACCCATCTGCAACATAAGTCGCTCGCGGCGCTTGGGTCCGAGCCCCTCGACGCCGTCGAGCAGCGTGGCGACCATGGACTTGGCGCGCTTGGAACGGTGAAAGGTGATGGCGAAGCGATGCGCCTCGTCGCGGATCCGCTGGACGAGGTACAGGCTCTCGGACCCGCGATCGAGCGCGATGGGCACGCTCGAGCCCGGGCGGTACAGCAACTCTTCGCGCTTGGCCAGCGCCACGAATTCGACGGCCCCGCGCAGGCCCACGTCGGCGGCGGCTCGTTCGGCCGCGTGCAGTTGGGGTAGTCCTCCGTCGATGATGATCAAGTTGGCACGACGGAACTTACTCTGCGCCTGTTCCTCGTTCCAGTAACTCAATCGTCGGCGAACGACCTCGTGCATCGCCCCGGCGTCGTCGTTGCCCAGGATTTCCTTGACGTTGAAGCGGCGGTAGTCCGACTTCTTGGCGAGGGCGTCCTCGAAGACCACCATGGAACCGACGTAGTTCGTCCCCTGGAGGTGACTCATGTCAAAACACTCGATACGAAAGGGTGGTTGATCGAGTCCCAGGGCGCTCCCCAGTTCCTGCAGAGCGCGCGACCTTACGTTGTGGTCGCTCTGACGGCGCAGCGAATCACGATCGATGACCGCGTGCGCGTCGCGCAGCGCCAATTCCTGCACCCGCCTGCGGCGCCCCCGTTGGGGGGCCACGACGGTGACGTCGCGCCCGCGACGCTCGCGTAAGAAGCGTTCGGCGAACTCCGATGCGGCAATCATCTCGTTGGCCACGACTACCGGGGGCACGAGTCCCGGGTCGTCGTAGAGGTCGGGTAGAGCCGCTTCGAAGATCTCGGCTTCGTTTTCATCCATCGAACGGTCGATGAGGTGAACGGTGCGACCAAGGATGCGACCATGGCGCACCCGGAAGCGCACGAGTGCGGCGCGTCCTCCCTGGGTGGCGATCGCGATGGCGTCGAGGTTGGAATGGTCGTCGAGCACGATGCTCTGATCGCTCGCCGCGCGTTCGAGGGCCGCGAGGCTGTCGCGTGCTTTGGCGGCCGCTTCGTAGTGCTGTTGGATCGCCGCGGTCCGCATCTGCTCTTGCAGTAGGTTGCGCAGTTCGCGCACGTCGCCCTCAAAGAAGCGAGCCCACGATGACACCAGTTCGGCGTAACCTGCGGCGTCAATGTGTCCGACGCACGGTCCCGAACACTTGCCGATGTCGTACAGCAGGCACGGACGACCCAGACGCTGGTGGTACTCGTACTTGTGCTTGGTGCACGAACGCAGCGGAAACGTCTGGAGCAACTCGTCCATGGTGTGACGGAGGGCTCCCACGTCGGTGAAGGGGCCGAAGTACCGGACACCGCGCTGATGTTTCGACCGCGTGATGTAAGGCACGGGAAATTCGCTGCGTACGTCGATCGCGACGTAGGGAAAACTCTTGTCGTCCTTGAGGCGCATGTTGTAGCGCGGTTGATTCTCCTTTATCAACTCGTTCTCGAGAATGAGCGCGTCGACTTCGCTCGGGGTGACGATCCACTCGACCGACGCGGCTTCGTCCATCAGCGCTTGAGTCTTGGCACTCAGCGCGTCGTACTTCTGAAAGTAACTCGAAAGTCGCGGGGACAACGAACGCGCTTTGCCCACATAGATGATGGCGTCGTGGGCGTTCTTAAACAGGTAGCAACCACTCTCGCGAGGAATCCCCGAGGGCCGAGGGAACACTAGGGTCTCCCGTGTTGGGTCAACACCTCATTGAGCACCTGTCCGGTGGCGGTGGGCAGTTCGGCAATCTGTTCGGGGGTCCCCTCCCCCACGACGAGGCCGCCGCGACGTCCGCCGTCGGGTCCGAGGTCGATCACCCAGTCCGCGGTCTTCACGACGTCGAGGTTATGTTCGATGGTCAGCACCGTGTTGCCCTGGTCGACCAATCGGTGCAACACCTGCAACAGGCGATTGACGTCCTCAAAGTGCAGTCCGGTGGTGGGCTCGTCGAGCACGTAGAGGGTGTGGCCGGTGGGTCGGCGTGCCAACTCGGTGGCTAGTTTGACGCGCTGGGCCTCGCCACCCGACAGGGTCGGCGCGGGTTGGCCGAGACGCACGTACCCCAGGCCCACGTCGACCAGCGCTTGGATGTGGCGCAGGATCGAGGGCTGACGATCGAAGAAGTGCAGCGCTTCGGCGATGGGCATGTTGAGGACGTCGGCGATGGACTTGTCGCGGTACTTGATCTCGAGCGTCTCGCGGTTGTAGCGCGCTCCGTCGCACGTCTCGCAGTTCACGTACACGTCGGGGAGGAAATGCATCTCAATCTTGATGGTGCCGTCGCCCGCGCACGCCTCACAACGTCCGCCCTTCACGTTGAAGGAGAAGCGACCCTGTTGGTAACCACGGACCTTCGCTTCGGACACCTCGGAGAAGAGCTTGCGAATCTTGTCGAAGACCCCGGTGTAGGTGGCCGGGTTCGATCGTGGAGTTCGACCAATGGGCTGTTGGTCAACCGCCACCACCTTGTCCAAGAACTTGACGCCGGTGATGGTGTCGTGTTCCGCCGCGGTGGTCTTGGCGCGGTTGATCTGACGTTCGAGCGAGGCGAGCAAGATGCCGTTGATCAACGTCGATTTGCCCGAGCCCGAGACGCCGGTCACCGCGACGAATTGACCCAACGGGATCGACACCGTGACGTCACGTAGATTGTTGGCGCGCGCGCCCTTGATGACGAGACGCTTGCCATCGCTTACGCGACGAACGGCGGGGACTTCAATGGAGCGCGCTCCCGAGAGGTACTGTCCGGTCAGTGACGCCGTGTTCTCCAGGAGTTCCTTGTAGGTACCCGCGTGGACCACTTCCCCACCGAATTCTCCGGCGCCGGGACCGATGTCGACGATGAAGTCGGCCAAACGGATGGTTTCCTCGTCGTGTTCGACCACGATGACCGAGTTGCCCAAGTCCCGCAGCCGCTCCAGCGTTGCGATGAGGCGACGATTGTCGCGTTGGTGCAGTCCGATGGAGGGCTCGTCGAGCACGTAGAGCACGCCCACTAGGTAACTCCCGATCTGGCTGGCCAGGCGGATGCGCTGCGCTTCGCCACCCGAGAGAGTCGCTGACGCCCGGCTGAGCGTGAGGTAGTCCAGTCCCACGTCCATCAAGAACGTGAGACGCGCCACGATCTCTTTGATCACCTGGCGACCGATGGCGAGTTCGCGCTCGGTGAGTTCGAGGGTCGTGAAGAGCGCGATAGCTTCGTCGATGGTCATCGAATTGACGTCGGCGATGTTGTGCGAATGGATCCTCACCGCCAAAACGTCGGGCTTGAGCCGTTGTCCGTGACAGGCGGTGCACTCGACCTCTCGCATGTACTGCTCGGCTTGCTCGCGGGACCAGTCGCCGTCGGCCTCGTTACGCTTGCGCTCGAGCCACTCCACGATGCCGTTGAACGTCGTCTCGTAGGTGCGCACGCGCCCGTAACGGTTTCGGAACTTCACCGGCACGGACTTCTTGTCGACGCCGTACATGATGAGTTTGCGGTCCTTGGCCTTGAGCTTGGACCACGGAGTATCCACGTCAAAGCCCCCGAGGTCAGCGATGCCGGCGATCAGACGTTCGAAGTACTTGAAGCGCGCCCCCGACCACGGAGCCAGCGCACCCTGGGCCAGCGTGAGCGTGGGATCGGGCACGACGAGCGCGGGATCGACCTCGAAGCGGGTTCCCAGACCGGTGCAGGTGGGACACGCCCCGTAGGGTGAATTGAAGGAGAAGTCGCGCGGGGCCAGTTCGCTGAAACTGATGCCGCAGTTCGTACACGCCATCTTCTCGGAGAACTGCACCAACTCGTCGGTGTCGATGAATAAGAACGAGACGAGGCCCTTGGTCAATTTGAGCGCTGCCTCGACCGACTCAGTGAGACGTTGGCGATTCGCGCCCTTGACGGTCAATCGGTCCAGGACGACGTCGATCGTGTGCTGTTCGTAACGCGCGAGAGTAATTTCCTCGCGATTAGCGAGTTCGTGGACCTCGCCGTCGACGCGCACGCGCGAAAAACCCTGCGCGGCGAGCTCGTTGAGCAACGTGGAGTACTCACCCTTGCGGCCCTCGACGACCGTGGCCAACACGTAAAAACGCCCGGCCTCTTGGCGCTCGAGCACCAGGTCCACGATCTGCTGGGGCGTCTGGCGGGTGACCAGGCGACCGCACACGTGACAGTGAGGCACGCCAATGCGCGCGAAGAGGAGACGCAAGTAGTCGTGGATCTCGGTGATCGTCCCCACCGTCGAGCGAGGATTGCGTGACGCTGTCTTCTGGTCAATCGAAATCGCTGGTGAGAGTCCCTCGATGAACTCGACGTCGGGCTTATCCATTTGTCCGAGGAATTGGCGGGCGTAGGCCGACAGGCTCTCGACGTACCGGCGCTGGCCCTCGGCGTAGATGGTATCGAAGGCCAGGGATGATTTCCCTGATCCGGACAGTCCTGTGAACACCACGAGTTGGTCGCGGGGTATCTCCACCGAGAGGTTTTTGAGGTTATGAACGCGAGCGCCCTGTACGCGAATCGTCGACGCCATGGTACGAATCTAATTCCTAGGCGTCGAGTTCTAGACGGCGCAGATCTTCGCCGAGGCCCTGGATCTGCAACGTGTGCAAGTAGTCGCGCAACGCGGCCGCCTCCTCGAAACGAAGTTCTCGTGCGGCGGTCAACATCGCGTCCTCGACCCGCGCGATCTCCAGATTGAGGTCGTCAGAGTTGATGGTTTCGAGCGACGAGATACCGTGCACCTTGTTGGTCGGCTCGGGTGCACTCTCAGAACGCAGGCGCCCGAGGATGTCGGCGACGTTCTTCGTGATGGTGATGGGCGTGATGCCGTTCTCTTCGTTGTACTGGATCTGCATGAGCCGACGGCGCTCCGTCGTCGAGATAGCCGCGCGCATCGAGTCGGTGACCCGGTCGGCGTACAAGACGGCTTCGCCGTGAGCGTTGCGCGCGGCGCGACCAATGGTTTGAATGAGCGCCGATCGAGAGCGCAGAAAACCCTCCTTGTCGGCGTCGAGGATCGCCACCAGTGAGACTTCGGGCAGGTCCAGACCCTCGCGCAACAAATTGATCCCCACCAGGACGTCGAACTCCCCCAGGCGCAGAGAACGCAAGATTTCGATGCGCTGCACGGTGTCGATGTCGCTATGCAGGTACTGGACACGGTACCCCCCCTTGACCAGGAAATTAGTCAGGTCTTCGGCCATCCGCTTGGTAAGCGTCGTGATCAACGCTCGTTCTGAGCGTGCGATGACGACGTCCAGTCGGGCGCGCAGATCGTCGATTTGGTTCTTCGTCGGGACTACCGAGATCACGGGGTCGAGCAGTCCGGTGGGGCGAATGACCTGTTCGGCGATCTGGTCGGAGACTTCGATCTCGTAGGGCCCGGGCGTCGCCGAGACGAAGACCATTTGGGGAACGATCTCCATGAATTCGTCGAAGTTGAGGGGTCGATTATCCAGTGCGCTCGGCAGACGAAAGCCGTGCTCCACCAACGTCTCCTTGCGCGAGCGGTCACCGGCGTACTGTCCCCGGATCTGGGGAACGGCCACGTGCGATTCGTCGATGACGATCAACATGTCCTCGGGGAAATAGTCGAGCAACGTGTAGGGTCGTTCGCCGCGACTGCGTCCGTCCAAGTGAGCCGAGTAGTTTTCGACGCCGGCGCAGATGCCCGTCTGTTCGAGCATCTCCAGGTCGTGTTCGGTGCGCGAACGGAGGCGCTGGGCTTCCAGTAACTTTCCCTCGCGCTCAAAGATCTGTAACTGTTCGCCGAGTTCCTTCTCGATACTGCGACAGGCGCGCTGCAACGTCTCGGAACTCGTCGCGTAGTGCGACGCCGCGAATAACGTCACGTCGTCCACGGTGCCACGGCGCTCCTGGGTGACGGGATTGAAGAACGTAATCTCGTCGATCTCGTCGCCAAAGAACGAGACGCGCACCGCTTCGTTGGAGTAGGCAGGCTGAAGTTCTAGGGTGTCGCCCTTGAGACGAAACGACCCGCGATCGACGACGAGGTCGTTGCGGTCATACTGCATCTCGACCAGGCGTCGCAACAGCGCCCGCTGATCGTAGGTCGCGCCCACCTCCAGTCGCAGCATCCGGTCGCGGTACTCCAGGGGCGAACCCAGTCCGTAGATGCACGACACCGAGGCCACCACGATGGTGTCGCGATGCGTCAACAGTGACGACGTCGCCGAGTGCCGGAGTCGGTCGATCTCCTCATTCACGGCGCTGTCCTTTTCGATGAAGGTGTCGGTTCGCGGAATGTACGCCTCGGGCTGGTAATAGTCGTAATAGGACACGAAGAATTCGACGCGATTGCTCGGCAGCATCTCCTTAAGCTCCGACGCCAGTTGTGCCGCGAGGGACTTGTTGGGCTCGAGGATCAGCGTCGGGCGTTGGACCTGCTCGACCAACCACGCGATCGTCGCGGTCTTGCCACTACCGGTGATCCCCTCGAGCGTCTGGTAGCGCAGTCCGTCGCGGACGCCGGCGGCCAACGTGGCGATCGCCGTCGGTTGGTCGCCCGACGGGCGAAAGGGTGACTCGACTAAGAACTCAGTGGCCACCGAGACCCCGCTCTCGCAGGAGTTCGTCGACGCGCTCAAAGAGCGCTGTACGGTCCGTGTTGTTCCAAATAACTTCGTCGGCCATCTTCTCGCGCTCGTCGTTACTCATTTGCGCGACGAGGCGCGCCCTCGCGGCGTCCAAGGACATCGCGCGTTGGCCCACCAAACGGTCGAGGGCGATCTCGGGTTCCACTTGCACCGACCACATCTCGTCGACTGATAACTGGGCACGGTGTTCGGGTCGAAAAAGTGGTATCGCCACGAAGCCGACCTCGCCGGTCGCCTCGTCGAGTCGACGACGGATCTCGACACCAATGGGGCCGTGGGTGATGGCGTTCAAGCGTCGCAGCGCGGTGGGGTCGGCGAAGACGATCGATGCCAGAAAGCTGCGGTCCAATTGAGTGTCCCCCGTCAGCACCGCCGAGCCGAAGGCGTCCACTAACGCGCCGAGCAGCGGTTCACCGCGCCTAGTCAGGTCGCGATACACCTCGTCCGCGTCCACGCAGATCAGGTCCAGACCGCGCAGGTAGTCGACCACGGTCGACTTGCCGGCACCAATGCCCCCCGCGAGGGCGATACGTTTCACCACTCCACGGTACTGAGTGACCTGTGACATCACGACACGAGCACTCGGCGGAAGACGACGAAACCCGCCGAATCGCAAGGGGCTCGACGGGTTTTTCCGTTGAAACGTGAACTATGCGTCGGGAGTATTCGAACCGTCGGCGTCTTCAGTGGTCGCCGCCGCCTCGGCGTCCACGATGGGCTCGGGCGCGTCGCCACTGACATCAGCGTCAGCGTCGGCGTCGGCGTCGGGAGCCATGACTCCCGTTTCCACGGCGTACTCGGCCCACGCGGCTTGCGCCTCGGTCTCGGGAGTGAACTCGCCGTACTCGAAGCCACCGATGTAGTTGCCTTCGGTGTCGTACGCGTGACTTCCGAAGGCCTCGCGGTACTCCTCGGAGACCTCACCGCCCTCAGCGGCCTGCTTGATCGACAGCGAGATACGACGACGTGCGGTGTCGAGCTCGATGATCTTGACCCAGAGCTCTTCGCCCGCGGTGACCACCTGGTCGGGTGATTCGACGTGGTGCGCCGCCATCTCCGAGATGTGCACGAGTCCTTCGATGCCGTCGCCCACCTGTACGAAGGCGCCGAAGGGCACCATCTTGGTGACGCGTCCGTAGACCAACTGGTCCACGGCGTGGCTGTCGGCGAAGACCTGCCAGGGGTCGGACTGGGTCGCCTTGAGCGACAAGGAGATGCGTTCCTTGGAGAAGTCCACGTCCAGGACCTCGACGTCGACTTCGTCGCCGACGGTCACCACCTGGCTGGGGTGATCGATGTGCTTCCAGCTCAGTTCGGAGACGTGGATCAGTCCGTCCATACCGCCCAGGTCCACGAAAGCACCGAAGTTGACGACCGACGAAATGACGCCGTGACGGCGTTCGCCGGGCTTGAGGTTGTTGAGGAAGTCGCCGCGCTGTTCTTTCTGGGTCTCTTCGAGCCAGGCGCGACGCGAGAGCACCACGTTGTTGCGGTTGCGGTCGAGTTCGATGATCTTGGCCTCAACGGTCTTGCCGATGTAGGGCTGGAGCTCGCGAACACGACGCAACTCGACCAGTGACGCCGGCAGGAAGCCACGCAGGCCGATGTCGACGATGAGGCCACCCTTGACCACTTCGATTACGACACCCTTGACCATCTCATCACGGTTTTTGAGTTCTTCAATGTTGGCCCACGCCTTCTCGTACTGCGCGCGCTTCTTGGACAGGACCAGTCGGCCCTCCTTGTCCTCTTTTTGCAGCACGAGGCACTCGACGCGCTCGCCCATCGAGACAATCTCGGAGGGATCAACGTCGTTTCGAATCGAGAGTTCACGAGCTGGGATCACTCCCTCGGACTTGAAACCGATGTCGAGGAGGACTTCGTCGTGGTCGATCTTGACCACCGTCCCGGTGACCAGGTCACCGTCTTCGAACTCCAGGACCGAGTTGCCTACTAAGTCGGTGAGGTCGGTTCCGACCATGTTGTCTTCGGTAATCACGCGGGGAATGTAATTTCCCTCGGCGTCAAAGGTACCCATTTCAATGGGAGAAAGGAGGCTAGCGCCGTCCGACATACGAACTTCTTTCAAGCGACCGCATCGGGGCCAAATAGGCGAACAGGGCTGGGTCTCCGGTGCAAACCCAGGTTTCCACTGTACCAGAGGGTCATCAGCCCTTCGCGTCCGCCCACGAATCGCCCCAATTGAGCGACACCTCGAGGGGCACGCTCAGGTGCGCCACGTCGATCAGCGCCTCTCGGATCGCGGTCTCCACGCGGGACTTCTCCTCCGGTGGGGCTTCGACGAGGACTTCGTCGTGGACTTGAAGAATGAGACGGGCCTCCAGAGCCTCGTCGGTGAGTCGATGGTCGAGTCGTACCAACGCGGACTTGAAGATGTCGGCGGCCAGCCCCTGAATTCCTGAGTTCATGGCCTGGCGTTCGGCCGCCTGACGTTGGGGTCCGTGCGCGGTGGCGAGGTCGGGAAAGGGTCGAATTCGTCCGAATTCGGTGCGCGAATACCCCTTGGTGCGCACGTCCTTGATGGTCTCGTCCATGTAGCGGCGCAACGTAGGGAAACCGTCGAAGTACTTGTCCATGATTTCCCTCGCGGCGCTCACGGGGACGCCCAAGCGCTGGGAGAGACCAAACGCCTCCATGCCGTAGGCCAGACCGTAGGAGACCGCCTTGGCTTGTTCGCGTTGTTGGTACGTCACCTCCTCGGGAGTGACGCCAAAGACCGACGCGGCGATGGTGCGGTGCACGTCCTCGTGACTGGCGAAGGCCGCGAGCAGTCCCGAGTCCTGTGACAGGTGCGCCAAGATGCGTAGCTCGATCTGGTTGTAGTCGGCCACGGCGAGGGTCCAACCCGGTGAGGGGACGAACGCGAAGCGCAGACGCCGACCTTCGCTCGAGCGCACGGGGATGTTGTGTAGGTTCGGATTCTCCGACGAGAGTCGACCGGTGCGCGCCACCGTCTGGTGGAACTCGGCGTGGATGCGCTCGTCGGGTCCGACCGAATCAATGAGCGGAGCGCCGTAAGTACTACGCAATTTCTCCACCTCGCGAAATCGCAAGATGAGCGGCACGATGCGGTGTTCATCGACGATCGACTCGAGGGTCGTGGCGTCGGTGGAGAACCCGGTCTTGATCTTCTTGCCCGGCGTCAGGCCGAGTTCGTTGAACAACACGGTCTGCAATTGCTGGGGCGAATTGACCTTGAACTCGTGTCCCGCCACTTCTTGAATCTCACGGTCCAGTCGCTGCGCCTCGTTGGTGAATTCGGCGGCGATGGTGCGCAGCATGTGGACGTCGACGCGAATACCGCGTGCCTCCATTCGACCGAGTACCGCCACGAGGGGTAACTCGATCGTGATGTAGACGAAGGCCAGTTCCCAGCGCTCGATCTCCTCGCGCAACGTCGTACGCAGGCGCGCGACGACACCGACCTGGTTGAACAACGCGTCGTCGTCGGCGTTCTCCTCGAATAGCGACGGTGTCGCAGTGCCGAGTTCCTCGCCCAAGAAGCGCAGGGCGATGTCAGTGAGGTCGTAGCGGCCACTAGTAGCGTCGATCAAGAACGCCATGATGGCCGTGTCGTCGGCCGGCGGGGCGAGGGTGACGTCCCGTTCGAAACCCGCGCGGTACAGCTCCTTGATGTCGTGGCCCGAGAGTGGTAACTTTCCGACCGTCGTGAAGAATTCCTCCAGGTCACCGACCGCGCCCACGGCGCGCGTTTCGTCGAGGACCGCCACGCGCGAACCGCGCCGTAACACCGTCAGGGCCGTCGCCGCTGCGACAACGTCGGACAGCGACTTCGAGCGTTCGAACGCGGCCGGTGTCGACTTCGACGTTGTGCCGTTACTAGTGGGAGCTGACGTCCCGGATTCGCCCAGCAGCCCGTCCGTCATCAACTTGTCGAATCGCGTGCGCATCGAGTTCATCTCGAAGCGGTCGAAGAACGTGCCGACCGCCGCGCGGTCCCATCCGCCCAACGTGAGGCTCTCGAGACTGAAGTCGAGAGGCACGTCGCGCACGAGTTGCATCACCTTCTCATTTTGGCGGGCGCGTTGTTCGTACGTGGCCAGGTTTTCACGCAATTTGGGCGTCAGGTCCTCCAGGTGCGCGTAGAGCTCGTCGAAGTTGCGGTATGTCGTCAGGAGTTTCGCCGCGGTCTTTTCCCCCACCCCCGGTACGCCCGGCAGGTTGTCCGACGCGTCACCGCGCAGCGCGGCCAACAGTGCGTAACGCGCGGGTTCGATACCGCAGCGCTCGAAGATGCCCGCCTCGTCGTAGAGCGAATAGTCCGACACGCCGCGTCGGTTATAGAGCACGCGCACGAAGGGATCCTCGACCAGCTGGAAGGAATCGCGGTCCCCGGTGACCACCACCACGGGAATCTGCGCGTCACGTCCCCACGTCGCCAGTGTCGCCAAGACGTCGTCGGCCTCGAATTGCGGTACTCCCAGCACGGGGATGTGTAGTACGTCGCACATCGTGCGGATGAGGTCAAATTGATGTTCGATCTCCGGTGGCGCCTCGGCGCGGCCGCCCTTGTAGTCCTCGCACATCGCGTCGCGAAAAGTGCCGCCGGGCAGGTCGAAGGCCACCGCCACCGCGCGCGGCTGTTGGCTGCGCACGAGTGAGTGCAACATGGAAGCAAAACCGTGCAACGCGTTAGTGACCAGTCCGGTCGAGGTCGCAATATCGGTCGAGAGGGCGAAGAAGGCGCGAAAGGCCAACGACATGCCGTCCAGCAGCACGAGAGGCCGCTGGTCGGGCTGGTTATCCAACGAATTCACCCTTCAAAATCTGTTGGGCGATGTCACGCATTCGCGTGCGCCCGCGCATGGCGGATTGTTGGATGATTTCGAAGGCCGCCGGTTCGTCGAGGCCCCGTTCGCGCATCAACGTCTCCTTGGCCCGTTGCACGATCTCGCGCGTTTCGATCTTGTCGTCGACGCTGGGCACCTCTGCGACATCGCGCACGATCGCCGCGGGATTGACGATCGCTGCCAGTTTCGGCAGTATCTCGCTCGAGCGAAAGGGCTTGACGAGGTAGGCCACCACGCCGGCTTCGCGCGCGTTCTCAATTAGGGCCCGCTGCGAAAAGGCGGTGAGCAGGACGACCTGGGTGGGACCACCCTGGACCGCGCGAGCGACTTCGATACCGTCGATACCGGGCATCTTCACGTCCAACAGGGCGAGATCAGGTTCGAGGGTACGAATGAGTTCGAGCGCGTCGTCGCCGGTGGCGGCCTCGCCCACGACGAGGTAGCCGTCTCCCTCCAGGATCTCCTTAAGGTCGAGGCGAATGATCGACTCATCGTCGGCTATGACTACTCGCTTATCCATTTTCTTCCTTCGGTATCCAGTCGCGCAGTAGTTCGTCACGCTCGGCCGTCAGGCTCTGCACTTCGTTGGACCGCCGGATCATCTCGGCGTTCGCCGCCACTACGTGTTTTGACAACTCGTTATATTCTGCCGTAAGCAGCGGTGTCTCTGAGACCAACGAGCGGATTCGGGCTTCGTCCAGTGCCTCGTTCCATACCTGCACCTGTTCTTCGAGGACACGCAAACTCTCGCGGGCTCCCATGAGCCGGCGCTGAATGTCCTCGAGGTGTCGTTGCTGTGAACGTGGTCCCACGTCCTTGAGTGTAAATCGGCTCAGCAGTTCCGGGTAATCAACGGTACCGCGTCCTCCAGCACCGGACCGGGTAGGTATCCACAGCCCCACGGGTCGGCCGTGAGGACCCCCTCGTCACCCTCGAGACCCACCACCGCCACGTCGCTCGGTCGAGTAATGAGGTGGCGCGCCAGAGCGCGGTTGGCACCGCGCGCCAGGGGGGACTCGAAGAATCCGCCCAAGTAGACACCCAGGCCCAAATCGCTGGCCCGGTCGATCATGGTGCGCGCCTGAGCGTACCCTCCGACGCGCGCAGGCTTGATACACACCATCTTCGCCGCCCGATACCGAGCGATTTGGTCGAGATCGCGGCGGTGGCGCACTCCTTCGTCGATACTGACGTCCACGTCGAGCACCGCGGCCAGGCGTGCGTGTTCGACGACGTTACCCGCGGCGAAGGGCTGTTCGATCGCACTCAACTCCACATGCGACCGCGCAATCGCCACGACGTCCGCGGCGTCCTGCACGCTTGCGGCCGAGCAATTGAAGTCGAGAAGAACCGGACGCGACAGCTCCGCCAGGCGCTTCCATCGTTCGTTGGGCACGTCGACCGTTGAAATCTTGGCGCGGACTTGTACGGCGTCGTCGGGGACGCTCCAGTCTCCGTCGTCCAGGAGAGACACGGTCGCCTGCAACGGAGTCTCGTACCGTGCGGGCCAGTGTTCGTCGATGTGACAGCGTCGTGAGCGCAGTTGTGCGTCGAGCAGCGCGAGTTCCAAGAGTGCACTCGCGGGGTAGCTCGCGCGA
The DNA here is from genome assembly GCA_036509795.1 of Acidimicrobiales bacterium. Lineage (GTDB taxonomy): Bacteria > Actinomycetota > Acidimicrobiia > Acidimicrobiales > RAAP-2 > RAAP-2. Next base: position 54,834 of record DATCEX010000039.1, on the reverse strand, counting down.
CGAGAACCAGCGAAATGGGTGACGCGCGCCCAGTTCGGACTCCCTCCCTCGCGTTCACTGGCTTCGATGAATTGTCGCAACGTGAAGTGTTCGAGTTCTATCAGGACGTCGTCGAGAGCGGGGTCGCCATTCAATAACTCGGGTTGAGGCGAGATCTCGCCCAGGCCACATACTCCATCGATCTGAACTTCTAGAAAGAGGTGCGGGCGCGTCGCGTGGATTTGTGCCGCGGAACTCACCGGAGTGCGCAGTTGCATGTCGTGGCGCCACAGTCGAACTCTCATCTCCTCAACCATAAGTGGCCTGCTATCGTTTCTCCCGCAGCCCGGGTGGCGGAATGGCAGACGCGGAGGACTCAAAATCCTTTGCTCGAAAGGGCGTGCGGGTTCGAGTCCCGCCCCGGGCACTCCACAGACCGCCCCAGGCACGCTGTTACTTTTGACGACATGACTCTTTCTCTCAGCTTCCGTGACGACGTCGTCGCCCTCTTTCCCGGTCAAGGTTCGCTGTCGGGTGGCGCAGGGTCCGGCTGGCACGATTCACCACACTGGTCGCTCGTCAAGGAGATTTCTGACGCCGCCGAGATGGACGTGGCCCAACTGCTCCTCGAGGCGAGCGACGAGGATGTCGTTCGCACCGATCGAGCCCAGATCGCGACGTTCGCATTATCACTAGTCGGATACCACGACTTGCTCGACCTCGGGGTGCGCCCTCGCTACTTATTGGGTCATTCGCTCGGGGAGTTCTCGGCGCTGGTGGCCTCGGGGTTGTTGAGCGTGGGTGACGGGGCGCGACTGATCTCAGTTCGCGGCGCCGCGATGGCCCAGGCCGCCCGAGAGAACGAGGGTTCGATGATCGCGGTAATGGGCGGCGACGAGTCCGCTCGCGCCAATCTCGACAACCTCGCGGACGCGTGGGTCGCCAACGTCAACGGTACCGGTCAGATCGTGTTGAGCGGGACGCGCGAGGGACTTAATTACGTCCTAGCGAATCACCGTGAACTGGGGTGGCGTCGCGCCACTCCGCTGGCGGTCGGGGGTGCCTTTCACTCCCCCTTGATGGCCAGCGCGCAGCTCGCCCTCGACGACGCGCTCGGCAACGTGCAGTGGGGTGACACCGATCACGTGGTCATCGCCAACGTCGACGGGGTCGCCTATTCGAGCTCTGACGAGTGGGGTCCACTCCTGTCGCGCCAACTCACCTCGCCCGTTCAATTCCTCGACGCCACGCTGGCGTTACCCGCTGCGGTGATGACGAGCGTCGAGATGCCTCCCGCGGGTGTCCTGACGGGACTCACCAAACGCATTCGCGAATTCGAACGACAAGTCGCCCCCGCCTCTCTCACCGACCTTCAGGAGGCCGCACTATGACTCAACACGTACTCGTCACCGGCGCCAGTCGAGGTATCGGAGCCGCGATCTGCGAGCACTTCGTCGCCCTGGGCGACACCGTGGTCGGTCTCTCGCGCTCGGGCGTATCCCCCGCGGGGTGCGCGATGTCCCTCGTAGTCGACGTCACGTCCTCGACCTCGGTGACCGAGGCCGTCAAGACGGCGATCGCCGCCCACGGCCCCGTCGACGTCCTCGTGGCGAACGCGGGCATCACCCGCGACGGTTTGGCCATGAGGATGGGCGACGAGCAGTGGCGCGACGTCCTCTCGACCAACCTCGACGGTGCCTTCTACAGCGCACGCGCGGTGCTCTCGTCAATGATTCGCCAGCGCTCGGGCAGCATCATCTTCATGGGTTCGGTGAGTCCGTTCTACGGCGTCCCCGGACAAGCCAACTACGCCGCCGCCAAGGCCGGGTTAGTGGGACTCGCGCGTTCGCTCGCGCGCGAAGTCGCGTCGCGGTCCATCACCGTGAACGTGGTCGCGCCGGGCTTTATCGTCTCTGACATGACCGCCGAACTCGGCGCGTCGAGTGACGAGATGACGGCGCTCATCCCGATGGGTCACATGGGGACCACCACCGATATCGCTGGAGTTGTCGGGTTCCTTGCCAGTAACCACGCTCGCTATCTCACCGGACAAGTCATCGCCGTGGATGGTGGGCTCGCGATGGGTCTGTAGTCGTCGTTGACGCCACGCTTTTTAGTAGCATTGTTCGAGACATACATAAGGGGTACGACCATGGAACGTAACGAAGCGCTGGCCAAATTCACAGAGAACGCAGTGGAAGTATTGGCCGTAGAGCCATCGCAGGTGACCCTCGAGGCCTCCTTCGCTGATGACCTCGGTGCCGACAGTCTCGACTTGGTCGAGCTGGTCATGGCACTGGAAGAAACTTTCGACATTGAGGTCGCCGAAGACGAACTCAAGGACATCACGACCGTCGGCCAGGCCTTCGAACTCGTGTACGCCAAGCTGTAGTGCAAGTCGCAGTCACTTCATCGGGACCACTGCAGGGTCGTCGAGTCGCAGTCGTCGGACTGGGTGCATTGTCGTGCGCCGGTGTCGGTGTGGAGGCTCTGTGGCAGGCACTGCAAAAGGACTCCGCGCCGGAATCCAAACGTCTCGCACCCTTTAGTACTGATCACATCGGCGGCCCGAAGGTAGTGCGTCGACTCGACCCCTTCGCCCTCTATGGGGTGATGGCCGCGGACGAAGCGTGGCGCCAGAGTGGACTCGAGGGCCCGCTCCTCGACGCCGCGTGCGTCGTCACCACCGGCATCGGTGGTTTGCAAACCGTCATCGAACAATTGCGCATTCTGAATGACAAGGGACCCTCACGCGTGTCACCGTTCATGGTGCCCATGATGATGCCCAACGCCGCGTCCGCGGCGGTGTCGATGCGTTTTGGTCTGGGGGGACCGTGCGAGACCGTCACGACCGCCTGCGCGGCGGGGACTCACGCCATTGGAAATGCGGCGCGAATGATCGCGTCCGGTCGCTCGACCGTCGCCGTCGCCGGCGGCGCCGAAGCGGTCATGGTCCCCATCGCCGAGTCGGGCTTTCGCAACATGACGGCCCTGTCCAGTACCGAGTTCTCACGACCTTTTGATGTCTACCGTGACGGCTTCGTCATGGGCGAGGGGGCGGGTGTACTGGTCCTCGAAGAGTGGGATCACGCGCTGGCGCGCGGCGCCACCATCCTGGCCGAGGTTCTCGGTGCCGCCTCTACCGCTGACGCGCACCACATCACGGCGCCCGATCCCCTCGGTGCCGGCGCCATTCGTTGCATGGGTCTGGCCCTCGCTGACGCCAACATCACTGTCGCGGACGTCTCACACATCAACGCGCACGGCACCTCGACGCCGCTCAACGACCTCGCTGAAGCCGTGGCGATGCGGCGAGTCTTCGGCGATCAAACGCCACCGGTGACCTCCGTCAAGGGCCACCTCGGCCACTCCTTGGCCGCCGCGGGCGCCCTCGAAGGTGTGGTGTCCGTGCTGTCGCTGCTCAATCAGACAATTCCTCCCACCGCTGGCACGACCGAAGTCGATCCGGAGATTGGACTGGACGTCGTGATCGGCGAACCGCGCAGCGCTAAACTCGACGTCATCTTGTCGAACTCCTTCGGCTTTGGTGGCCACAACGGCAGCGTCCTGTTCCGCCGCGTTGGCGCCTAACCACCGACTTTGTTTCCCCACGTTGCGATGGGCGTGACACGCGCGACTCAGAGATTACGCTCGCGGCGCGTCGCGGGCCACGAACGCCGGGCCACCGTGGCGTTCTCGTAGGCCCATCGAGCCTGGGCGATGAACTCGCCCATCTTCACCGGATCCTTGACCCCCGGCTCACTCTCGATCCCCGCTAGGGCGTCGACGCCCCACACGTCATAATTCTGGACCAGCCCAACAACGCTGGACGGGTCGAGTCCCGCCGCGATGACCGGTCGTAACAAGAGGGGGTCGTCAATGACGCTCAGGCTCGCAATCATGTCCTCGTGACGATCCGACTCGGGCATCAGCAGATAGTCGACGCCCAGGTCCGCCTCGTACTCGTAAGCCTCCTCGGGTCGCCCGACGGCGCGGATGACCGTATTCACGCGCTCGGCCACGTAACGGATCGACGTCTTGGACATCGCTCCCTCGATCTGCACCGCACTCAATCCGAGGGTGTTCGTGATTTCGACGATACGCTCGGGCATCTCGGAGTGAAAGATACCCACTGAGGCAACCCCGGCGGGCAGCCGACGCACGATATCGTGCGCCACCGTGGTCGAGATCTGTCGCGGCGTCGGACCGAAATCAAAGCCCACCGCGTTGGCGCCCAGAGCAATCGCGAACAAGGTGTCGGCCTCGGACGTCAGACCCGACACTTTGATGAAGAGCCCTTCGGCGTCGAGCAGCACGCGCCACCTCCTGGGCATCAGGCTAACTGGCCGCGTCGACCCCCTCGTGGAGTAGCGCGACGTGTACGTCACCGACGTCGCGCGCGCCAGCGTCGGCGAGCAAGGTGCGATGTACTAAGGCGAGAGCCGAGAATCCGGCCTCCGCGACAATGGTGGTGAGTCCCTGAAGAGCTCGTTCGCCCGAGGGACCCGCAGACATGACGACGTCGTGCATCCGTGCGACGTCGGTACCGTTGACGCGCGCCAGGCGAAAGGGAACGTTGCCGCCCCGGGCATCGAGGCGACCGACCAACTCTTGCCCCGTGAAGCAGCCCTTGGTGAATGACACGTGGCGCGCCACGAAGTCGCGTCCAAACGTGTGGGCCGACACGCTTCGCGCGAATTCCGCCGGACCGGGTTCGCCGCGTCGAACCTGCTCACCCACGGTCGCGTACGGCCCTGTCGTCTCGCCCGCGATATCGATCGCGCATTTCGTGCGCATGAGGAAGCGACCAAGCGCCGTCACGGCAGTTTGCGCTGATTCGTCGCGCACCACGAGGTCAACTCCTCCGCTCACGACGCGACAGACCAGTGACGTGACTACCTCTCCGCTGGGAGATAACAACAGCGCGTCGGCGCTCTCGCCTTCGGGCAGGGAGGCGAGGTCCGCCGATAGCTGTCCTTGTAGGAACGACAGCGCGTCCTCACCGCGGGCACTAATCAACGTCCACCCTACCGGTTGCAGAGCGAGGGTGACGGGGGGCAAGGTCATGGACTATTACAGTATTCGTTCACGAGGCCAATCGCGCCACCGGAAAGCGTGACGTCAATGTCAACACAAACTGAACTCAGCACCATCACTTCAACGTTGGGCGAGTTGGCGTCACGCATCACGACCTTGGTCGAGACCGACGGACCCCACATGGATAGTGACGTCTACAGCGAATTGGTCGCTGCCGAGCGCACCCTCGGCGCTCTCCTACGCCGATTGAACCGCGCCGCGCGTCGTATCTAGCGGGGTGAACACTAACCTTCGGTCATGGACGTCTCGTGGCAACACACCCCCACGCTCAACTCGGCCGAACGCCTCGAGGTACTCAATTTAATCAACCGTACCGAGTTCGTCCTGGGGCGCGAGGCCCTCGACGAGACACGACGTCGCACGGTGGTCCACGGTTGGCAAGGCGAACACTGGCTGTTGCACGAGGACGGGCAGATTGTCCAGTACGCCCTCGTCCAGGGCCACAAACACGCCACCCTGGAGATGTGCGGCGGCGGCTTCGACGAAGCACTCTTGACTCTCGTGCTCGAAATACACGAGGTGGTGGACTGGTGGACGCGTGACAGCGACGGTTCGTTGAGCAACGTCGTGCGCACCCTGCAGTTATTGCACGTGAACTTGCCCGTCCCCAACGTCGCGGTCCCCGAAGGTGCCGCGTTGCGAACCTTCCTCGCCGGTTTCGACGAGAGCGCGTGGCTCGAACAAAACAACTCCGCCTTCGCCGATCACCCCGAGCAGGGCGCGTGGCTCCTCGACGATCTCGAAGCGCGCATCCACGAACCCTGGTTCGACCCTTCGGGATTCTTGATCCTCGAGATTGACGGGCGAATCGCCGCGTCGTGTTGGACCAAGGTCCACGAACTGCACCCCGACCGCTTCGGCGAGATCTACGTCATCTCAGTCGATCCCGCGTTCCAGGGACACGGTCTTGGTCGAGTGATGCTCGCCCAAGGTTTGGCGTCACTGCGCCACAAGGGGGTGCACCGCGCCGTCCTCTTCGTCGACGCCGACAACGCGAGTGCGCAGCGCCTATATCGGAGTTTCGGCTTCGTGCTTGAACGAGAAGATCAGTTGCTGCGATTCACCCGCGCCAATAACGCCTAGTGCGTACCGATCAGTTTGCCCACGCCGAAGGTCACCACCGACGCGAGTCCCGTGACCACGAGTTGGCGCAGAGCCCATCTGACCATGCCGCGTCGCGTGAACACGCCGATGGCCCCGCCCACACCCGCTGAACCGACGGCGGCAAAGCCCACTGACCACCAGATCTGGTCGCCCGACGACGACCATAGCCACGGCAGGAGTGGGATGAATGCGCCGAGTGAAAAGGTCAGGAGTGACGACGTCGACGCGGCCCACGGAGAGCCGGTAGCGGAGGGGTCGACGCCGAGTTCCTCGCGGGTGTGCGTTTGTAGTGCGAGCTCCGGATCGCGCATGAGGTCGATCGATAAGCGCTCGGCGAGTTCGCGGTCAATCCCACGATTGACAAACATCTCCATCAATTCACGTTGCTCTTCGACGGGATCGTCCGCGATGGACTTTCGTTCAATTTCTATTTCGTATTCGAGCAACTCCTTGGTGGCGCGCATCGAGAGATACTCCCCCGTCGCCATGGAGAATCCGCCGGCAATCAGTGCCGCCACACCCGCTAGCCGGACGAAGCTGTGCCCCGCCGACGCACCGGCGATGCCCAGAAGAACCGACGTGTTGGTCACGAGTCCGTCGCTGATTCCAAAGATTCCCGCGCGGATCCAACCGTCGGAAATTTTTCGGTGGTGTTCCTCAACGGAGTGGTCGGACATGGATACGAGTTTAGGCCGCGGCCTTTACTCTTCTCGCGTACGCCTCCCGGTAGGGTTAAGGGGGAGGTCGACGTGTCACCAAAAATTCACTCAATAGATGACGTACGTGACCTCACGGGCGCCCATTTGGGATACTCCCAGTACTGTCGCGTCACCCAGGAGATGATCTCCCTCTTCGCTGAGGCCACCGGTGACCACCAGTGGATTCACGTGGACGAAGGCCGCGCCGCATCGGGACCCTTTGGTCGCACGATTGCCCACGGATACCTGATTGTGTCCCTCATTCCCGGTCTCCTCAACGAGGTCCTCGAGGTCGAGGAGTTCGGCACTCGTATCAACTATGGCCTCAATCGTGTCCGCTTCATTACGCCCGTCGCGTCCAACGCGGAGGTTCGCCTCGGCGCAGTCGTGGCCAGCGTGGAGCCCCTCGCTGACGCCTGGCAAATCGTGCTGGACGTGACAATGGAACTGCGCGACGTAGAGCGACCCGCGTGCGTCGCTCAAGTCGTGTACCGGTGGTACGCCGCGTGAAGAACACTCCCCTGCCCACCGGGGACGATAAGACTCGTGCGGTGCGAGCAATGTTCGACGCAATCGCCGGGCGCTACGAAATGGTCAATAAGTTGATGACGTTGGGACTCGACACGCGGTGGCGCCGCCGCGCGGTGACGGATCTGCGCCTGCCCGCCAACAGTCTGGTGCTCGACGTGGCGGCCGGAACCGGGGACTTCACCCGCGAACTCGCACGTCAGCACCATCACGCCGTCGCGACAGACCTCAGCTTCGGCATGTTGTACGCCGGACGCGAGATGCCCGAACGCGTGCAGGCTGACGCGTCGGCATTGCCTTTTTCGTCGGGCGTCTTCGACGGGATCACTTGTGGGTACGCGCTACGTAACTTCACCGACCTCGCCGCAACCTTCGACGAGATGGCCCGCGTCCTGCGGCCCGGCGCACGTCTCTCGGTGCTCGAAGTCGCCGAGCCCACCCGCGGACTCCTGCGCACGGGATTTCGCCTCTGGTTTCGCGGCGCGGTGCCCTTCATGGGCTCGCTCGTCTCGGATCGGGCGGCGTATCACTACTTGCCGCGCTCGACGGCGTACTTACCACCCACTGACGAGATCATCGCGTTGTTGAACACATCGGGTTTCTCCGCGGTCAATCATCGCCGCGTCATGGGTGGACTGAGTCAACAATTCGTCGCCACGAGGAGTTCGTGATGTTCCGGCGCCGCGCCATTGCCCGGTTGGCTCCCTTGCAATTACGTACGCTCGGTGCACGCAGTGGTTGGCTCCTGGACACTCCCCACGTCCTACGAGTCGGTTTCGGCGGTTCGGCGCGCACCTTGACGTTGCCGCGGGGCGTAAGCGATAGCGACGACGTGCGCCGTGAGCTCGCGGCGCTAGAACTACAGGGCGACGATGGTCCTTCAGGCACGGGCGTCGTGGCCATGGGATCACTCCCCTTCAATCGTGACGCGCCGAGTCGTCTGGATGTGCCGCGACACCTCATCACTCAAAAGGCTGAAGGAACGTGGATCACCAGTGCGGGTGATGACGATTGGCGTCACTTCGTCGGCGACGAGTCCGCACCGGTGCAGGAGGTGCAGATGACGCGCAGCGTCACCTACCGACCCTCCCCCGAGGAGTACGCCCACCACGTAGCCGCGGCGGTCGAGCTATTACGTCGCAAGGAGATCGACAAAGTGGTCCTCGCCCGCGCAATCGTCGGGACCGTCGAACACGTGATTGACTGCGGGGCAGTAGCCCAACGCCTGCGAGTACGCGAACCATCGTGCACCATCTACGGTCTACCCACCGTCGACCACCGTCGCTACATCGGTGCGAGCCCCGAATTGCTCGTGCGTCGTCGCGGCGGCCAGGTGACGTGTCACCCGCTGGCCGGCACTATTGCGATCCCGCCCGACGCGGATCCCGAGGACTATCACGCGTGGCTGTTGGGCAGCGTCAAGAACCTCCACGAACACGGACTGCTCGTCGACGACGTGGTGACCACGCTCGGCCGCTACTACGACGACATCTCGGCCGACGCCACGCCCTCGATCGTGACGTTACGCACGGTCGCGCACCTCGGTACGTGGATCCGGGGTCATCAAGATGACGTGTCGCGCGCGCCTGACGCCCTCGAATTACTGAATCTCTTGCACCCCACGGCCGCCGTGGGCGGGTTGCCCCGAGTACCGGCCTACGAATTGTTACAACGTCTAGAACCCTTCGACCGCGGTCACTACGCCGGACCGGTCGGTTGGATCGACCAGAACGGTGACGGCGAATTCTGGATCGGTATTCGCGGAGTGCTCGTCGACGGCGCCGACTTCGAAGCGTGGGCTGGCGCGGGGATCGTTTCGGAGTCCGATCCGATTGCGGAGCGTGAAGAGACGCGCGACAAACTGGCGAGCGTGTTGTCCTCGGTGTTACTTGACCGGATTTAGTCGATGTAGTGGACGCTGTAACGTCCACTTGGTCACGAGCCAGAGCGCTTCGAACACGATGGACGAACTCATCTTCGACTCGCCGAATTGGCGGTCGCTAAAGGAGATGGGTACCTCGATGATGCTCGCCCCACCTCGTCGCGCGCGGTACGTCATCTCAATCTGAAAACCGTAGCCGTCGGCTCGAACGGACCGATAGTCGATCTTTTGTAGCGCCGAACGCGAGTAGACGCGGTACCCCGCCGTCGCGTCAGCGACCCCTAGGCCCAGCATCGTCGAGGCGTACTGGTTACCGCCGCGCGACAAGAGGCGTCGCGAGAACTTCCAGCGCGGAATACGCCCGCCCGGCACGTACCGTGACCCGATGACGACCTCGTAGTTGTGCGCGGCGGCGAGAAGCGTGGGCAGCGCGTGCGGGTCGTGGGAAAAGTCGCAGTCAATCTCCACGAAGAATTCAAAATCATGATCGATTCCCCACGCGAAGCCGTCGCGGTACGCGCCACCCAGTCCACCCTTGTGGCGACGACGCAGTACGTCGACCTGTCCCAGGTGCGCTGCGGTGCTCTCCGCCACGTCGGCAGTACCGTCGGGGCTCGCGTCGTCGACGACGAGGACGTGGGCGTCGGGCACCACGATTCGTAGAGTGCGTAGCATCGAATCCACGTTCATTACTTCGTTGTACGTGGGAAGTACCACGAGCAGACGCATCACTGGATTCTACTGTGGTGCCGTAGACTGACCAGGAACGTGCCGCCCGCAGCGCCCGATCCGACTCGTTGAGAGATTCTTATGACCGAAGCCACAAAACGGCGGTTCTCCATGCCGCGAGAGATTCGCATCATCTTGAGTACGGGATGCCTGGTCTTCGTTTTCGAGTATTTGGTCGTACCTCAATTCGCCTCGGCGCGACACTCCCTGCACCAGCTCGCACTACTCAACCCCTTCCTCGTCGTCTTGGCGGTCGCCTTGGAAATTGCGGCCATCTACGCCTACGTTGAACTCACGCGAGCGGTGCTCTACCCTCACGCCCCGAGTCGCTTCAACATCATGCGCGTCAATCTCGCGGGACTCGCCATCGGTCACATCGTCCCGGGCGGCGCCGCCCCGTCGGGCGCCCTGGCCTATCGCATCTTTTCGGAACTCGAGGTCCCCAAGGAGACCAGTGCGTTCGGGCTCGCCGCTCAGGGCGCGGGCTCGGCCGTGGTGCTCAACATCATCTTTTGGATCGCGCTAGTTATCTCGATTCCGTTGAACGGCATCAACCCGGGTTACGGATTCGCGGCCTTGGCCGGAGTCTTTCTGTTGATGGCCTTCTTCGGCACCATTTACTTAATCACGCGGGGTCAAAAGCGTGCCGACGCGTGGCTGCGCGCGGCGGCGCGCCATATTCCCAAGCTCAATCCGGACAAGATCTCCAAGCTGCTCGTCAAGGTGGCCGATCGCATCATGTTGCTCGTCAGTTCGCGACGCACGCTGTGGACGGCCTTCAGTTGGGCGAGCCTCAACTGGCTCCTCGACGCCGCGTGTCTGTGGGTGTTTATCTGGTCCTTTGGCACCATCATCTCGCCCGTCGACCTACTCGTCGCATACGGACTCGCGAACGTCCTGGCCGCCATCCCCATCACGCCCGCGGGCCTCGGCGTGGTGGAGGGAGTGCTCATTCCCACGTTGGTGGGATTTGGTGTCCCCCATAGCCAAGCGATTCTCGCCGTGCTCGCGTATCGACTGGTGAACTTCTGGATTCCCATTCCCATTGGCGGCGCCGCGTACGCGAGCCTGCAGTTTCGTCGAGGTCCCCTTAAGAACGCAGAGCCAACGAACGGGAACGCTGCGTTGCCAGACGCTTGAACTCCGACTGCGCCGAGAAATCGTTCACCGACTGCAGGCGACGCCAGCGCCGGTCCGTGCCCAATACCCATGTAAAGCGGTCGTCGCGCCACGTCACGTCAAAGGCCTCGAGAATCTCACCCTGCAACGCCGTCGTCTCAATGGGGACCAAGACCTCCACGCGGCGGTCCAGGTTGCGCTCCATAACGTCGGCCGAACCCATGTAGATCGAGAAACTCTCATCGTCGGGCCGACCGAAGATGAAGAGTCGCGAGTGCTCCAAGAACTCGCCCACCAAACTGTGGACGGTGATGTTCTCGGACAGCCCCACGACTCCGGGTCGAAGAGAACACAGTGTGCGCACCTCCAGACGAATCTCCACGCCAGCGCACGATGCCTCGTACAGGGCGTCGATCACCGTGGGGTCAGTCAAGCCGTTGGTCTTCATCAAGATGCGCCCGGCGCTGCCGCGATCACGCTGGCGACCAATTAGTTCGACCAGACGCTCGCGCACGTAAAAAGGACTGACCACGATCTTTTCGTAGTGTCCGTTCTTGGAAAAACCGGTGAGAAAATTGAACAGTTCCCCGACGTCACGGGTAATGGCTGGATGACAAGTCAACAATCCGAAGTCCTCGTAGTTGCGCGCCGTCTTGGAGTTGTAGTTACCACTGGCGACGTGAACGTAGCGCGACGTCGTGTCGCCCTCGTTACGCACGACCAGCGCTGTCTTGCAGTGCGTCTTGAGTCCCACGATGCCGTAGACAACGTGGACACCCGAGTCTTCGAGCGCCTTGGCCCACTCGATGTTGGCCGCTTCGTCGAAGCGTGCCTTCAACTCCACGAGGGCCACCACTTGCTTGCCCAACTCGGCGGCGCGAATCAACGAGGCGACGATCGGTGAGTCGCCCGACGTACGATAGAGCGTCTGCTTGATGGCCACGACGTCCGGGTCACGCGCCGCCTGGTCGATGAAGATCTCGACCGAGTCGCTAAAGGAGTCGTAGGGGTGGTGTAACAAAATGTCGCCGTCGCGAACCGCGGCGAAGACGTCACCCACGTGATCCCCATCGAGCAAACGCCGCGGCGTCAACGGCGACCATCCCTCGCCTTTCAGTTCGGGGCGGTCGATGCCGTAAAGACTCCAGAAGTCGTGCAGCCCGAGTGGCGCGTCGGTGATGTAGACGTTGGAACGCTCGATGTCGAGTTGCGAGACGAGCAATTCCAAGAAATCCGGTGCCATGCCGCTCTGGATCTCTACGCGTAACGCCTCGCCGAAGCGACGTCGACGCAGTTCAATTTCAAGGGCCACTAAGAGGTCGTCGGCCTCGTCCTCTTCGAGCGAGAGGTCCGCGTTACGCGTCACGCGAAATAAGTCAGCGCGACCCACGTCCATCCCGGGAAATAGGTGTTGCATGTTCGACATGATGAGGTCCTCGAGGAGCACCCAGCGACTGCGCCCCACGCGTAAGAAGCGCGGGAGGGAGTTGGGGACTTTGATACGTGCGTTGCGCTCTTCGCCGGTAAGTTCGTCCGACACCGCGACGGCGATATTGAGCGATAAGTTCGAAATCATCGGAAAGGGGTGTCCGGGGTCCACCGCGAGGGGCGTCAGGACCGGGTACACGTGATTCTCGAAGTAGGCAATAAGTTCTTCGCGCTCGTCGGCGGCGACGTCGGCGTACTTGACAATGGTGATGTCGGCGGATGCGAGGTCGGGCAGCAACACGTCGAGTACTAAGCGGTCTTGGCGCTCCACCAGGGACAGTACGCGCTCACGAATATCGGCCAATTGCTGGCGAGGACGAACTCCGTCCACCGAAGGCGTCTGGACGCCTGCGGCCACCTTGTCTTCGAGGCTAACGACGCGCACTTGGAAGAATTCGTCGATCATGTCGGCGAAGATCGCGATGAACTTGCAGCGCTCGAGGATCGCCAGACTCTTGTCCTCGGCCAAGTCGAGCAACCGCGCTCCGAACTCCAGGCGCGAGAGCTCGCGGCTCGAGAATCGCTCTGGACCGAACGACTGGAGATCGATTGACACGAAGGACACTTTCTAACGAAGAACTACAACAACTTCAATGCTACGACTACTCTGGCAGCGTGACGAGACATGCGCGTAGCGAGACGATGAACGTCCCGACACCAATCGAGCCCAAACCGTCACGTTCCCGTTCCACGGAGCTCGGTCTGATGATCATCGCGTGGATCATCGTGACTGCTTTTTACATCCTCATGTCACTCGCCACCAAGGGTGCACTCCCCGCGCGTCTCGACTTCTTCCTCGCGGTGCTTATTGCAGTATCGCTCGCCATGCACTTCGCCATTCGTCGATACGCGCCATTCGCCTCGCAAGTCCTGTTGCCGATCGCGACGCTGCTCAACGGTGTTGGTTACGTGGAGATCGCCAGATGGAATGCCACGCGCGCCGGTTACCAGGCCTTGTGGTTTGTGATCAGCGGCGCCATCGTGGTCCTGACGCTCAAATTCATCAAGTCCGTACGCGACCTTGATCGCTACCGATTCGTCACGCTTACCGTGGCGATGATCTTGATGGTCCTGCCGCTGACGCCGCACTTCGGGGAGAACATCAACGGAGCCCGCCTCTGGGTGGCGATTGGACCACTATCGTTTCAGCCCATCGAGATCGCCAAGATCTTGTTGGTGTTCTTCTTCGCGTCGTACTTCGCGGCCAACCGTGAACTGCTATCGACTCCCACACAACGACTGGGACGGATCTTGATCGTGCCCCCCAAGATTCTCGTTCCAATTCTGGTGGCGTGGGGCGTCGCGCTGTTGATATTGGCCGGCGAAAATGACATCGGATTCGCGATGTTACTCTTCGTACTCTTCTTCGCGCTCTTGTGGGTAACGACGGGACTGAAGAGTTACCTCTTCCTGGGTTTGGCGATGTTGGGCGGCGGCGGTTACGTCGCCGACAAGTTATTCCACCAAGTGCATCAACGTGTCTCACTGATGTTGGACCCGTGGAACTACAACTTCATCCACGGCTCGTCCCAAATTGCTCTGGGCCAGTTCTCGCTGGCCGCTGGCGGAGTCTTTGGCACCGGGCTCGGACTTGGACAGTCGGGTAACATCCCCGAAATCTCTTCGGACATGATTTTCGCCGCACTGGGCGAGGAGTTGGGTTTCATCGGCGTCATCTTGATTGTGAGTCTCTTCGCGGCATTCGTCGGCGAGGGATTTCGAATTGCGCAACGTTCCCACTCCGACTACGTTCGACTCACTGCCACGGGACTCACCGCCACGCTCGGACTGCAGGCGTTCTTCATCATGGCCGGCGTACTACGCATCGTGCCCTTTACCGGCATCACCTTGCCCTTCATGGCCTACGGAGGTAGTTCGCTGTTCGCCAACTACCTCATCGTCGCACTGCTCCTGCGGATATCGCACGAGAACTCCGAAGAACGTCGCGGCGGCGACATCGTCGCCATCACCTTCGACTAGCCCTGCGCCAGCACGTCCTCGGCGATGAGCAGTGGCGCCTGCACGGTTTGACGTAGCGCAATCGCGATCGCGTCACTGGGGCGCGCGTCGAACACCCTGCGCCCGCGCGGCGTCATCAAGTCGAGTTCCGCGTAGTAGACACCGGACACCACCTTGACGATACGCGTCGCGATGACGTCGGCGTGGACCTCTTCGAGAATGTGCCCCGTGAGCTCGTTGTTGGTCGGGCGACGACCGAGCTCGTGCTTCCACGCTTGAAAGATCGTGGTGGCGTCGGTCAGCGCCACGGGAATCGTCACTTCGCGACGAGTTCCTTCGGCTTCGCGCAGCACGAGTTTCGCTGTCGTGGCGGCGAAGTCGAAGACGACGTCGGCCACTTGGACGACGCGAAATCTAGTGGCGTTCGCCTCAATCGCCGCTTCTTCGGGAACTTCGCTCACTCAGTTTCCCAACCGACGCGAGACCGACAAGACGAGACCACCGGCACTGTAAAACACCAGTGCGGCCGAACCCCCGTAGCTGAGCAACGGGAGGGGAATTCCGGTCACGGGCATGATACCCATCGTCATTCCGATGTTCTCAAAGCAACTGAACGAGAAGAAAATGAAGACACCGATGCACACTAGGCGCCCCATCATGTCCTTGGCGCGGCGACCGATCACCCACATACGCCACGCGATGAAGGCCAGCAATGCGATGACCGAGGCCGAGCCGACGAACCCCAATTGTTCACCAATGGCGGTGAAGATGAAGTCGGTGCGCTGTTCGGGCACGAATCCGAGGACCGTCTGCAGACCCTTGAACAGACCCGATCCCCACAGTCCTCCCGCACCGATCGCGCTCTTGGCGTTGTGCACCTCGTAGAGCAAGGGTGCGATTGCCGAGTTGGTGGAGTTCTGATTGAAGAAGGAAAGGAATCGGTCGACCTGATACTTCTTCAACAAGTCGAGGTAGACCGCCGCGGCGAGCCCGGCCGATCCAACAATGGTGAGAAACGTCATGAAGCGCGGGGGAACGCCGGCCACCACCATCATCCCGGCCACCACGAGCACGATCACGATGGAGGTCCCCAGGTCCGGTTGCAGCACTATGAGTCCCAGCGGTGCCCCGGCCATCACCAGGAGTCGCACCACGTCGTACATGCGCAGTCCCTCACTGCGGCGTCCACAGAACGTAGCGACGGCCAAGATGATGAACAACACCGTGAACTCGCTGGGTTGGATCTGCACGAAACCGAAGCTGTACCACCGCTGTGCACCGAGAGCGCTTTTACCGATCACGAAGACTCCCGCCAGCGCGAAGAATGAACCGACGTACAAGGGAGTGGCCAAGACCTCCAGGCGTCGATAGTCGATTTTGGCGATGATCGCCATGGCCACGATGCCGAGCACGACGAAGAAACCCTGTCGTTCGAGGTAGTAGTGAGGATTCTCTCCCGCGTCGACCAGGGCCTGGCGCGACGCGCTGTACGTCATGAAGGTGCCAAAGAAACCGAGCACGATGAGAGCGAGCGCCAAGTTGTAGTCGACGTGGGTACTCGGGCGGTGCAGTGAGATAGCGCGTGCGTTCAGGGTGTCGGTCATCGAAGGACCTCGAGCAACTGCGATCCGCGCAAGGAACTTCCCCACCACCAATTCATCTGACGAGCGGCTTGGTAGGCCAACATCGCCAGACCGTTCGTGTGAGGACACCCCAGGTCCGCGTGCAGAGCCAGCCACGGCGACGTACGAGGTTCGTAGGTGATATCGACGGCGATGGTGTCGCGCGAGACGCCCTGCATGACTGCCACGTCGTCGCGGCGTCCCGGCGCGGGGGTCGTGTTCACGACGAGGTCAACCGGTCGATACAGCACCATGTGGTCCACCACGTTAGCGTGGCGCTGGACGATGCGGCGAACCCGTTCCTCGTTGCGTGCGTGGACGACGACGCTCTGAACTCCTTCGTCGACGAGGGAGTCCACGATGGCCGTCGCGGCCCCCCCTGCGCCAATGACCACGACGTGCATGTTCTCGACCTCGACCGAGAACTCTCCGCGGAGCGAATCGGTGAACCCGGGCCCGTCAGTTGCCGCGCCATGAAGTCGTCCTTCGCGCCACAACAGCGAGTTGACGACACCAAGGGCGGCCGCGCGGTCGTCGACGTCGTCGCACAGCGTCGCCGCAACGGCCTTGAGAGGCATCGTCACCGATAGAGCGTCGAAGGTCGTCCCCATCAATTCACGCAGTTCACCGGCGTGTTCCTCGTCCAGTTCGTACCGTCTGGTGGACCCGCCGAGTCCCGCCAATTCGAGTCCGCGCGCGTGCAGTTGGGGCGAGAGCGAGTGAGCGATTGGTGAACCCACCACGCCCAAGCGCCAGTCCATCACACCCCGGCTCGTGCGGCCTTGGCCTCGTTGGCCAACTGCTGGGCGAAAGTCGTGGAGAACGCCATGTCGCCATTCTTATCTACCAGCACGAAATACAACCAAGAGCCCACGGGCGGGTGCAGCATTGCCGCGAGCGCTTGGGGCGACACCACGCAAATTGGTGTCGGCGTCAGACCGTGGTTCAAGTAGGAGTTGTAGGGCGACGGGGTCTGGAGCATATGTGGCGTCACGGTCCCGCCGTCGAGGCCGAGGGCGTAGAGCACCGTTGAGTCCATCTGTAGGGGCATGTTGTCGGCGAGTCGGTTCAAGATCACACGCGCCACCTGCGGCATGTTCTTGGGGTAGTACCCCTCCTTCTCGACGATCGACGCGCCGGTCACGAGCTGGTAGGCGCTGAGGCCCTCGTAGCTGTCCGTCGGGGCCAGTCCGGCGGCGGTTGCCTCCTTCGTGAAGGCGCTCTGCATCGCGGCCAGGAGTTGCGCCGGTGTCTCACCGGGCGTGATCAAGTACGTGCCGGGACCAATCAAGCCCTCGAGGGAACCGCTCGGATTGTAGGAACTCGTGGTCGCCGCTTGCTTCGTGTCGCTTAGGAAGGTGGTTGCGAAGGTCGTCCCGACCTGTGCGGCCACCGTGTCGGTGATCTCGCGAATCGTGAGGCCCGGCGTGACGTCGACCTGAGGGACGTTGGGACCTCCCGACAATATCGACACGATCGAGGGAAAGTCATCGCCTTGGCGGATCTCGTACACCCCGGGCTGCACGAGGGGTGAACCCTGCAACAGAGCGTCGACGCGAAAGGCGAACGATGAGCTCAAGACGCCCGATTGATGCAACTCCCCGGCGATCTTGGACATCGAATCACCCGAATGCACGGTGACCAGAACTTCACGACCCGATCCACCAATGGGAAACACCTGCACGGCAAACCACACGATAAAGATGATGACCAGCGCTACGACGCTCGCAATGGCCTTGCGCAGCGGGCTAGCGAGCACGGCGAGCGTCCGCAAAGTGCTGGAGCATCACGGCGGCAGCGGCGGAGTCGATACGCGCGCGATGATTCTTCGTCTTGATGCCCGCGTCCGACAGCGAACGTTGCGCGGCGGTGGTCGTGAGTCGCTCGTCGTGTTGAACAACGGGTACGTCCGCTGAGGCGCTGAGGCGCGCGTACAAGGCGTCGGCGAAGCTCGTGCTCGCGGTCTCTCGCCCCGCGAGCGACACGGGTCGACCGACCACGATCAATTCCACCCCCTCGTCACTCGCTAGCGACATCACGCGCGCGACAAAATCATCGCCGTTTTCGAGAGCCTCGCGCGGAAAGGCCATGGTCTCACCCGAGTCGGTAATGGCAACGCCGCACCGTTTGGTACCGGGATCGATCCCAAGAATGCGCACCATTGTGACCTAGAGCGCCTGCGCTGCAATTAAGACCTTGCCGATGCCCTCGAGGTCACGTCCACCGGCCAGGGCCAAGCGTGGCGATCCACCACCGCCACCGCCCACCAAAGCGGCGAGCTCCTTGACGGTACTTTGGGCGTCCAGGCTTTCGTCACTAGCGACCGCGATGGCGACCTTGCCGTCATGGGCCCCGACTAGAACGACCGCGCGCCGTCCGCGTCGTTGTAAGTCCTGGGCCAGCGTGCGTAGTTGCTCACCCTGATAGCCGTCGACGCGCGCGACGAGGATTGGCGCGACACTCTCGGCGTGCAACTGTTCGGCGAAGAGCGACAACTGAGATTGGCGAAGGGCTGCGACTTCCTTCTCCAGGTCACGTTGTCGATCGATCACGCGCTCCAGCGAGGGCACGACGTCCTCGAGGGATGTCTTGAGAATCGTTGCCACGGCCCCCAAGGAACTTTCCATCTCCGCGCTGCGACGCTGCGCACCCATGGCGCTCACCGCTTCGATGCGTCGAGTATTGGAACCAATGGAAGCTTCCGAGACGACCTGGATCTGGCCAATGTCACCCAGTCGGTCCGCGTGAGTGCCACCGCAGAACTCGAGACTGTGGTGCCCGGCGCGCACCACCCGTACGAGGTCGCCGTACTTGTCGCCGAAGAACGCCACGGCGCCCATCTGCTCGGCGGCGGTCTTCGAGGTCTCAATCGTCTCGACGGGCTCGTTCGCCACGACGTCCGCGTTGACGAGGGTGAGAATCTCGCTGAGCTCTTCGGGTCGCACTCCGGCGCCGTGGGCGAAGTCGAAACGGAGTCGATCCGGTCCCACGTAGGAACCTTGCTGGCGCACGTGGTCGCCGAGAATCGTGCGCAGTCCCGAGTGCAATAAGTGAGTGGCCGTGTGGTTGCGTCGCGTCGCCTCGCGGCGCGTGGGTTCGATCGCCGCGACCGCCAACTGTCCGGGCAGGACCTCACCGACGACGCGGCCCCGATGAGCGAAGAGTCCGCCGGCAACGTTTTGGGTGTCGATCACTTCGAAGCGACCCGACTCGGTAACGACCGTTCCGACGTCGCCGACTTGGCCACCCGATTCGGCGTAGAAGGGTGTGGCCTCCAAGAACAACTCGCTGGTGCCGTCTTCTCCTACCAGAATCGCCAACACCGTCGTCTCGAGGCTGTAACGACCAACGTCGCGTCCGAGAAATTCAGTGGTGCCGTGTCGCTCGATGAGCTCGCGGTACTGCGCATCGTCGGCCAGATTGAGGGCTTTGGCGGAACTACGAGCCCGCGCACGCTGTTCGGTCATGGACTCGTCAAAGGCGACGCGATCGACGTCGAGTCCGGACTCCCCCACGATTTCACTGGTCAACTCGATGGGAAAGCCGTGAGTGTCGTGGAGACGAAACGCGACGTCGCCGGGAAAAATATGAGCCCCCGACGCCACGACGTCAGCTTGGGCCTCTTCGAGCAACGTCAAACCAGTGCGCAACGTGCGCGCGAAACCGGCCTCTTCACGCTCGAGGATCGAGACGATGAGGTCGCGGTCCTTCACCAACACCGGGTAGGCGTCACCCATCTTCGCAATCGTCGCGTCCACCAGGTTTCCGACCAGCGACGTCTCTGAGCCCGCGCGTCGCGCGGCCAAGATGGCGCGGCGAATAATACGCCGCAATACATAGCCGCGACCTTCGTTGGAGGGCAAAACGCCGTCGGATACCAACATGGTCATAGCGCGACCGTGTTCGGCGATGCGTCGGATCGCAATGTCGGTGGCCTCGTCACGGCCGTAGGGGGCGTCGACGGCCCTCGAAGCGGTCTCGAGGAGCGGAGTGAAGAGGTCGGTCGCGAACACGGAATCGACGCCGTTGAGGATCGACAGCACGCGCTCGAAGCCGGCGCCGGTATCGATGTTTTGCTTGGGTAGCTCGACCATCGAGCCACCGGGGCCCTTTTCGAACTGCATGAACACGAGGTTCCAGAATTCGATGAAGCGGTCTTCTCCACCCTCCGCCGGACCGCCGTCGGCGCCAAAGGCGACACCCTTGTCGAAGAAGATCTCGGAGCACGGGCCACAGGGACCCGTCTCGCCCATGTCCCAGAAATTGTCCTCACCCAAGCGCTGGATCCGCTCGGGCGCCACGCCGATCAGGTCGCGCCACAGTTCTTCCGCCTGGTCGTCGGAGTGGTGCACCGTCACCCACAGACGATCGGGGTCGAGACCGAAGCCTTCGGTGATGAGACCCCACGCGTAGCGGATGGCCCCCTCCTTGAAGTAGTCGCCGAAGGAGAAGTTGCCCATCATCTCAAAGAAGGTGAGGTGGCGCTGAGTGGTGCCGATGATGTCGATATCGGGGGCCCGGAAGCACTTTTGGATACTCACCGCACGCGGTGACGGGGGCGTCTCTTCGAGCAAGAAGTAGGGCTTGAATGGGACCATTCCCGCGACTGTGAAGAGCAAGCTGGGATCGTGCGGGATGAGACTCGCGGAGGGCACGATTAGATGCCCATTTTCAGCGAAATAATTGAGAAATGTTGAACGCAGTTCGGCGGCTTCCACGGGTTTCACTCTACCGGCGACGGCGCCGCGGGCCCGGAGCCTCCACGACGACGGCGCCACTGTTGCACGAGTGGCTCCTCCTCACCGTAACTCGAGGGCTCGAAGAACACCGCGTCCTCGAGGGCTTCGGGTAGGTACCGCTGATCGGCCCACCCACCCTCGATGTCGTGGGGATAGACGTAGTCCGCACCAAAACCCATATCGCGAGCCCCCGCGTAATGTGCGTCACGCAGGTGCGCGGGCACCTCGGCTCCCCCGGCCTGCACCGCTGCGGTCACCGCGCCGAGGGCACGCGTGACCGAATTACTCTTGGGCGCTAACGAGAGATATATCGCGACGTGAGCCAACGTGAGGCGCGCCTCGGGGAGGCCCACGAATTCCACCGCGCGCGCGGCCGCCTCGGCAACGACGAGTGCGTGCGAGTCAGCTAGCCCCACATCCTCCGACGCCAAGATCACTAGGCGCCGCGCGAGGAAGCGAGCACTCTCACCCGCTTCGAGGAGGGCCACCAACCAGTACAGCGCGGCGTCGGGGTCCGAACCTCGCACCGACTTGATCAGTGCCGATACCTGGTCGTAGTGCGTGTCGCGCGACTGGTGCACCAGACGCCCGTCGCGCGCCATGGCGACGTGTTCGCGCGTCACCTTGACGGGCGCGTCGGAGTCGGCCGACGCCAAGATGAGCGCCGTATCGAGGGTGGTCAGCATCGAGCGGGCGTCACCGTCGGCGCTGGCCACGAGAGCCTCGATGGACGGCTCGCTCAATTGCACGTCACGCAGCGTCGCGGCGCGCGCCACCAGCACCCGCAGGTCCTGCTCCCCGAGTGGATGTAGTCGCCACAGCGTGGTGCGACTCATCAAGGCTGCATTGACCTCAAAATACGGATTCTCCGTCGTCGCACCGATGAGAACGATCTCGCCCGACTCGGTCGCGGGCAACAAGAGATCCTGTTGGGACTTGTTGAAGCGATGCACCTCGTCAATGAACAGGACCGTCGACTGGCCCCGCTCACCCAGTCGCTGGCGGGCGCGTTCGAGACTTTCACGCACGTCCTTCACCCCACTCGAAACGGCCGACACACTTTCGGCGGCGTAGCCCGCGGACGCCGCCACGATGCGTGCCAACGTCGTCTTGCCCGTCCCCGCGGGCCCCCAAAAAATCATCGACGCCAGGCGTTGTGCTTCGACCATTCTGCGCAACGGCGCGTGGGGACCGACGAGATGATCTTGGCCGACGATGTCGTCGAGGGTCCGGGGGCGTAGCAACTCCGCCAGTGGCGCCGTCGCGCGCAGGCGCTCGGCCCTGGCGTCGTCAAAGAGTGACGTCGCTACACCTTGGGGGAAAACTTGAGCCGCAGCTCGCGGATCTGACGTTCGGTGATGTTCTTGGGTGCCGACGTCATCAGGTCCGTCCCGGACTGGGTCTTGGGAAAGGCGATGACCTCACGGATGTTGTCCTCGCCCGCAAATATCGCCACCAATCGGTCGATACCCACGGCGAAACCAGCGTGCGGGGGCGCACCGTACTTAAAAGCGCCGAGGAGGAACCCGAAACGACTCGCGGCCTCGTCCTCGCTGATCCCCAGCGCGGCGAAGACGCGCGACTGGATGTCGGCGCGATGAATTCGCACCGAACCACTGCCGAGTTCCCAACCATTAAGTACCAGGTCGTAGGACTGCGAACGCACCTTCAAGGGATCGGTGTCGATGAGGTCGAGGTCGTAGAGGTGCGGCATCGTGAAGGGGTGGTGCGCCGCCTGCAAGTGGCCGTCCTCGTCCACTCCCTCGAAGAGCGGAAACTCGGTGATCCACACGTAGTGGTGCGGACCTTCACTCACCGGTGGGGCGCCAATCACGAGGCGTAGAGCGCCCAGAACCTTGCTCGCCAGTGCGTAGTCGTCGGCCACGATGAGAACGAGGTCACCGACTTCGGCGCCGTCGGTCGCCGCGATAGCGGCGGCTTCGGACTCGTCAAGGAAGCGGGCCAGAGGAGAATCGAGTCCCTCGGACGTCACGCGAAACCACGCGAGACCCTTCGCTCCGAGGGCCTTGGCCTGATCGGTGAGCGCGTCGAGACGCGAGCGAGTGAACTCCGCTCCTCCGGGCACGCGCATTGCCTTGATGGTCGGGGCGGAGAACGCCTTGACCTGAGTCTTCGCAAAGGCCGCCGACAGGTCGTGCAACGTCATGCCAAAGCGCAGGTCGGGTTTGTCAGTCCCGTAGTTCGCTAAGGCGTCGGACCATCTCATGGTGCTAATTGGTGCGGGTCGTTCCCCGGTGGCCGCCTCGGCGGCGTCGAGCACCGCCTCGGAGACGAAGGCGAAAATGTCTTCCTGCGTAACGAAACTCGCTTCGACGTCCAGCTGGGTGAACTCGAATTGGCGATCGGCGCGCAGGTCCTCATCGCGCAGACATCGAGCGATCTGGAAGTACCGGTCGAAACCGCCCACCATCAACAGCTGCTTGGCGATCTGGGGACTCTGGGGCAAGACGTAGAACTCTCCGGGGTGCAGGCGCGAGGGCACCACGAACTCGCGCGCACCCTCGGGCGTCGGTGCCCAGAGCAAGGGGGTCTCCACCTCGCAAAAGCCCTGGCGCTCCATGGCCCGACGCAAGGTGGCGTTCACCACCGCGCGCAGACGCAGATTGCGTTGCATCTTCTCGCGACGAAGGTCGATGTAGCGGTACTTGAGACGCACCTGCTCGTCGACGTCGGATCGCTCATCGATCTGAAAGGGTGGCGACTCCGCGCTCGACAGCACTTCCACCTCGCACTCGGTGAGCTCCACTTCTCCGGTGGAGAGACGATCGTTGACGGTCCCCTCGGGTCGTCTCGACACCATCCCGGTGACGCGTACGACGTACTCACCTCGAACGTCCACCGATCCTTCGACCACGGCCTGCACCAGTCCGGAGTAGTCGCGCAGGTCCAAAAATGCCAGGTGTTCGCCGTGCTCACGCCGTTTGGCCACCCACCCACAGACGCTCACCGTGGTGCCGATCATCGAGGCGTTGACCGACCCGCAGAGGAGGTCGCGCAGACTGGTCGCTTCAAAGTTCTTGGTCATGGTCTCTTTACTTGTTCAAGAGGGCGAGCAACGCCGCGCTCAGATCCTCGCGGGCCACGCTCACCTGGGCCTGCTCGAAATCATCGCTTCTCAGGTCTCTCATCGTAATCTGACCGGTCGCGAGCTCCTGGGGACCAATTACGAGCGCGACGCGAGCGCCGGATCGGTCGGCCAATTTCATCTGTGACCTCATGGAACGCCCGTCGAAGGCTCGTTCGACGGCCAGACCCTGACCGCGCAGGAGCTCCGCCAGAACGGTCGCGGCGTCTGAGCCAGTCGTATCGACGATGAAGACGTCCGTCACCCTATTGATCAGGGGTGACGTCACGCCCTCGGCCTCGCGCGCCAACAACAGTCGCTCGATACCCGAACCGAATCCGATTCCGCTCACCGGCTTGCCTCCGAGTTGCTCGGCCAGTCCGTCGTAGCGTCCGCCACCACCGATGGCGTTCTGCGCCGAGCCCAGGGCCTCGGCGACAAACTCAAACGTCGTGCGCGTGTAGTAGTCAAAACCGCGCACGAGTCGTGGATCAAGGGTCGTATCAATATTGAGGTCACGCAGACCACCGCGCACCGAATCGAAATGGCTCGCGCAGTCCGCGCACAAAAAGTCCGGCAGCATCGGTCCGACGTCGGTGACCGCGACGCACTCGGGCTTCTTGCAGTCGAGCACCCGCAAGGGATTCTGCGACCACGAATCTCGATGCTCGTCGCAGAGTTGTTCGCGGTACTCCTCGAGGTGTCCGCGCAATACGTCGATGTAGCGACCACGGCATTCGTCGTGTCCCATGGAATTCACGAGCAGGCGAACTTGAGTGAGACCCAGAGATTGGTAAAAGCGCCACGCCAGCGTGATCACTTCGACGTCGACGGCGGGATCGTCGCTTCCCAGGACCTCCACGCCGAGTTGGTGGTGTTGACGATAGCGACCCGCCTGAGGGCGCTCGTAACGAAAGGCCGGGGTCACGTACCAGGCCTTGTAGGGAATCGTCGGCTGGTGTTGGACGAAGGCGCGTACCACCGACGCCGTGCCCTCGGGACGCAGGGCGTAGGTGCGCTCACCACGGTCTTGAAAGACGTACATCTCTTTCGTGGCGACGTCACTGTTCTCACCGATACCGCGATTGAACACTCCGATCTCCTCGAACATCGGAGTGAGGATCAACGTGAATCCGTAGCGGTACGCGAACTCGGCGAACGTTGCGACCACGCCCTCCCAGAGAGCGGATTGGGGTGCCAACACGTCGTGGGTACCGATGGGGGCTTGGAACAAAGGGGGGCTCACGAGGTCTTGTGGTGTCCGGGTATCTGGCGGAAGGCGTCGAAGACTCCGTCCACGGACTTGAGTGACGAGATCAAACTGGTGAGGTGACTGGGGTCGGCGAGCTCGACGTCAAAGAGCATGCGCACGATGCGCGATCCTGAGGTCGCCGTGGAACTCGAGAGGATGTTGAGGTGATATTCGGCCACGACCTTGGAGACGTCGAGGAGTAGTCGCGCGCGGTCAAAGGCCATGACTTCGAGCGCGACGCGGTACTGGCCGTGAGTGGCGCCGTCCCACTCCACGTCGATAATCCGCTCGCCCAGGCGGTGCGCCAAGGCCACGGCGTTAGAACAGTCGTCACGGTGCACTGACACCCCGCGTCCTTGGGTAATGAATCCCATGATGGAGTCACCGGGTACCGGGGAGCAGCAACGCGCCAGATGGATCATGACGTCGTCGAGCCCCTCGACGTACACCCCGGCACTACGACGCGTCGTTCGGTTGTTACGCGGCGCCCGCGTGACGGTGGTGGGGAGTTGTTCGGCCTCTCCCCCGTGCAGCTCCCGGTCGAGGCGCTGCACCACGGCCAGCGCCGAAATCTGGTGTGAATCAATCGCCATGAACAGCGACTCGAGGTTCTCGAGGTTGAGCGATTCGATGACCGCTTCGAGGGCGCTCGACGAGAAGGACGTCGCGATCGGCAGGCCTTCGCGACGCAACGCCTTCGTGAGTTCTTCGCGACCGCCTTCGATCGCGTCGTCGCGCCGCTCGCGCTGGAACCACTGACGAATCTTGGACTTAGCGCGCGAGGATTGCGCAATCGTGAGCCAGTCGCGCGACGGACCCGCGGACTCGTTCTTGCTGGTGACCACCTCAACGACGTCGGCGGAGTGCAAGACGGTTTCGAGAGGCACCAGACGGCCATTCACTTTGGCACCCACGCAGTGGTGTCCCACTTCGGTGTGCACCGCGTAGGCGAAGTCGATCGTCGTCGCGCCCTCGACTAGGGCGATCACGCGTCCCTTGGGCGTGAAGACGTAGACCTCGTCTTGACCGAGGTCGAGCTTGAGCGCCTCGAGGAAGGCAATGGGGTCGGGCTCGTCCTCATGGACGTCCGCCAAACGCTGCATCCACTGGATCTCTTGGGGCGTCGCGCCCTCCTTGTAACTCCAATGCGCCGCGACGCCGAATTCCGCGCGACGGTGCATCTCGTTCGTGCGCACCTGCACCTCAACCGACTTGCCCTTGGGTCCGATGACCGTGGTGTGCAACGACTGGTACAAGTTGAACTTGGGCGAATTGATGTAGTCCTTGAAGCGACCCGGTACCGGCGACCAGAGGGCGTGGATCGCTCCAAGGACGGCCCAGCAATCGCGATCCTCCTCGACGATGACCCGCAGGCCCACCAAATCGTAGATGTCGTCGAACTCCTTGCCGCCCACCACCATCTTCTCGTAGATACTCCAGAGGTGCTTTGGACGACCGCGAACTTCGGCGACGATGCCATAGCCCCGGAGCTTCTCGCTCAATACGCCCATGACCTCGCTCAGATACGCCTCACGCTCCGGCTGTCGCGCCGCGACCATCTGTTCGATCTCGGCGTAGCGCTTGGGGTGCAGCGTCGCGAAACTCAAGTCCTCGAGTTGCCATTTGACTTGTTGCACGCCGAGCCGGTGCGCCAATGGCGCGTAGACGTCAAGCGTCTCTTGAGCGATGGCGCGTTGACGGTGCATCGGCATCACCGAGATGGTGCGCATGTTGTGGAGTCGGTCGGCGAGTTTGATCATCAGCACGCGCCAGTCCTGGGCCATGGCGATGAACATCTTGCGGATAGTGGCGGCCTGCTGGGCCTCCTTCGAATCAAATTCGAGACGGTCCAGTTTGGTCACACCGTCAACGACGGCGGCGACCTTGTCGCCAAATTCCCCGATGAGCCACTCGTTCGTGACTCCCGTGTCCTCGACGGCGTCGTGTAACAACGCCGCGGCGATAGTCATCTCGTCGAGTCCTAAGTCGGCCGTGATGTCTGCGACCGCGATGGGGTGCGTGACGTAGGGTTCGCCCGTGCGACGCAGTTGGCCCTCGTGGGCGTTGATCGCGACGATGCCGGCGCGACGGATGAGGGCCGTGTCACCACCCTCGTGGTGTTCGAGATAACGTGCGACGAGGCGGTCGACCGAACCCTCAAGGGCCGGATCGACCGTCGAAGGCGACGTGAGACTGACCATTAACTCAGCCTAGGTGTCAACGGCGCTTTTGTTTGCGAGGCCGTGGGATCACCAAGGTGGCGGGACGCCGCGAGGAACCGGCAATTCGCTGGGTTGAGTCGGTGCCCATCAACGCGGCCGCGCGTGGCGACAGCACCGCGTGCTCGGTACGATTCACCCGTGCGGCGAGTTCACGGTAGCGCGGCTCGCGCTCTTTCATCCACGCTAGGAGAGGGCTCGCGATGAAGATCGACGAATATGCCCCACTCATCAGTCCCACGAAGAGAGCGAGTCCGTAGTTCTGCAGGGTCGTCGCGCCCAAGAGGTCGGCGCCGACCAACAAGACGGCGAGTACCGGCAAGATGGCGACGAGCGAGGTGTTAATTGAACGCGCCAGGGTCTGGTTCATCGACAGGTTCACCATCTCGCCGTAGGTCACCGAGCCGCTCTTCAAGATCGCGTTGGGGCTATTGGAATTGTCGCGGACCCGGTCAAAGACCACGACGGTGTCGTAGAGCGAATACCCCAGAATGGTCAAGATGGCGATCACGGTGTCCGGGGTGATCTGAAAGCCGAAGAGCGAAAAAATGCCCACCGTCACGAGCAGGTCGTGGAGCATCGCGATGAAGGCCGCCAGGGCCATTTTGGGCTCGAAGCGAATCGAGATGTACAGCACCACCGCCAGGAAGAAGACAATCAGCGCCTCGAGGGCGCGATTGGTCACTTGACCGCCCCAGGTCGGACCGACACTCGATGTCGAGACTTCATCGTTGGCGACGCCCGCTGCGTGGGCCATGGCCGTGACCACCTTGTTGGTGACGCTCAATTGCACAGCGGCGGAGTCACCATTGAGGTCGGCGGTGATCTGATAGGTCTCGGAACCGAGTTTCTCTACCGTCGGGTTGGGTAGACCCGCATTCTCGACGGCGGTCGTCATCGCCGAAATCGACGAGTGCGGTGCGAGGACGGTCCAGGAACTCCCGCCCTTGAAGTCGATGCCGAGGTTGAACCCGCGAATACCGAGAGATCCGAGACCTATCACGATGACCACCAACGACGCGGTGAACCAGATCTTGCGACGACCGACGAAGTCAATCGTGGTCAAACCCTGGTAGAGGCGACCAAAGCGCCCGGGCGTCTTTTCTGTCACGGTCGACTCACTCATGGATCGCTCCCGCCTTCATGCCGGCAGCCATCGAGAGCGCCGACGTGCTTTGACCACTTCGACGACCGAGCAAGATCACCAGCGGTCTCGTGAAGTACCACGTGATGAAGACGTCCATCAGTGTCGAGAGTCCGAGGAAGAAGGCGAAGCCTCGTACGTCTCCCACTGCGATCAGGTACAACAACACCGCGGCGAGCAGACTCACCGTGTCGGCCGCCAAGACGGTGCGCCAGGCGGATTTAAAACCGCGGTCGACGGAACTGCGCACGGAGCGGCCAGCTCTCGCCTCGTCCTTTAATCGTTCGAAATACACGATGTAACTGTCCACGGTGATACCAATCGAGACAATCAGTCCCGTGACACCGGCCAGGTTGAAGCTCGGGGCGTAGGCGGTATGACCCAACGCCGAGATGATCGCCCACAACAAGGCGGCCGTGACGCCCAGACCCAACACAATCACGAGGCCCAGGGCGCGGTAGTACAAGATGACGTAGAGCAGCACGAGGGCGAGGCCGGCGAGACCGGCCCCCAGGCCGGCGACCAGGGCGCTGTGCCCGAGAGTCGGCGAGATGGTCTCGGTGGTGAGGGCCTGCAGGCGTACCGGCAATGCGCCAAATTCCATGGCGAGTGCGAGGTTCTGTGCGGAACTCTGCGTGAAGTTCCCCGAGATTTGGCCCTGGCCGTCAAAACTGGTGAACGTACTCTGGCCCGGCAAGATGAGGGGCGCCGACTGGATGACGCCGTCGAGTTCGATGGCGACTTGCTGGTGGAAGTTCGCCTTAGCGACGGCGTCCCACGCCGGGCTGCCCGAGCTGGTCAAGGTGTAGCTCACGACCCAGGCACCGAGAGTGTCTTGCGTGGCAAAGGCCTTACCGATCGCCTGGCCGGTCAGTTGTGCCGGACCCAGCAGGTAGCGAACGCTCTTGGGTTGTCCCAATGAGGGAAGAATCACCGGCTTCGATTTGATGTCCTGGGCGGGCGGCGTCGTAGCAATGTTGGCGAAGGCGGGGTCGATGCCCGGAGTGTTCGCGGTGTAGCCCGCCGCAGTGGATGTGTCCGGTGTGACCGCCAGATTGGCTTGGGTCATGGCGTAAGCAGCTCCGCACGAGGGCATCGTTGCCTTACCGATGGGCTTGGCAGCCTTGGACGCCGCGGCGACCTCACAGAGCACCGGTCGAAAGAAGAGTTGGGCGGTCTCGCCCACGCGCGCGAGCACCTGACGAGCGTCCGTCACGCCCGGGACCGAAACGATGACGTTCTTGCCCTGCAAGTTAACCGTCGCCCCGGACACGCCGAGTCCATTGACTCGGTTGCTGAGGATCGTCACGACCTCATTCATGTCGGCGTTCGAGACGGCCGCGGTGGGCTTGTAGACCACCGAGAGGCCGCCCGCGAGGTCAAGTCCGAGCTTGGGACCCCAGCCGAGCGACAACGTGGTCGCGAGAGACCCAAAGCCGATCACGATGGTCAGAATCAGACTGACAATAAGTGACTTGCGTGAGGCGGCGGGACTCGCCATTACTTCTCATCGCCCTCGTGCGAGTGCCCCTCGTCCTCGTGGTCCTCGTCGTGATCCGACAGGTCGTCGTCCACCGTGGGTACTGGATCGACACGTCCCGCGATCGCCGACGGGATGAAGTCGAGCTCCACGCCACTGGCGGTACGCAGCGTCACCGACTCGTCGTTGCGGCGCACGATCGTCCCGATGAGGCCACCAATCGTGCGAGCGCGCTCGCCGATTTCTACCTGCTTGGACTGGGTACGTGCCGCCTTGGCCTTGCGAGATCGCGGACGGATGAACGCGAAGTACGCCACCGCGTACACGACGATGATGATGAAGAAGAATGCGCTACTACTTGAACTCTTCGCGGCCGTGGCGAACAACAACATGGAATATTCCTCCGTCAATAGACCAAAGAAACCCTAGTCGCTCGTCAGAGGGCCATTAGATCAATCCCCCGCCCGGACGCCGAAGGTCGAGGTGGGCGAAAGCCTTATCGGTCGCGATGCGGCCACGTGGGGTGCGGATGAGAAAACCCTCGCGCAACAGGTACGGCTCGTACGCGTCTTCGATCGTGGCGGGCTCCTCACCGCAGGCGTGCGACAGTGTGGTGAGTCCCACGGGCAATTGGGCGAACTGACCGCACAACAGTCCCAGTATGCGCCGGTCGATCTTGTCGAGGCCGTACACGTCGACCCCAAAGAGCGTGAGTGCCTCGGCGGCTAACGCGTCGCTCACGACGTCGTGTCCCCCCACAGAGGCGACGTCGCGCACTCGACGGAGGAGTCGGTTCGCGATGCGCGGCGTCCCGCGGGCGCGCTGGGCGATGACGCCCGCCGCATCGCCCGAGAGCGCTACTCCGAGAAGTCCGGCCGAACGGGTCACGATCTGGCGAAGTTCGTCGGCTTCGTACAGGTCCAATTGCCCCACGAAACCGAATCGATCACGTAGCGGCGCCGCGACGAGGCCCGTGCGCGTGGTCGCCCCCACGAGGGTGAAGTTGGGCAGATCCAGACGTATCGACCGCGCCGAAGGCCCACGACCAATCATCACATCGAGGCGTCGATCCTCCATCGCCGGATAGAGCACTTCCTCGACGGATCGCGAGAGTCTATGGATCTCGTCGATAAAGAGGACCTCACCTTCTTGCAGGTCCGTCAAGAGTGCCACGAGATCACCCGGGCGAGCCAGAACGGGCCCCGACGTCACGCGCAGTCCCGAACCCATTTCGTGGGCCACGATGCTCGCCAGGGACGTCTTACCGAGTCCCGGCGGTCCGGCGAAGAGGAGGTGATCAGAACTTTGACCACGCGTGCGCGCCGATCCCAGGACAATCTGTAAATGCCCCACCAATTCACGTTGACCCACGAAGTCCGCCAAGGTCGTGGGTCGCAGGGTCACTTCAACGCTACGGTCCCCCTCCGAAGCCAAGGGGGTCACCACGTTGTCGATGGCTTGCACCAGCGACGCCACGTCCGCGTCACGTCGCGTCATCGCCGACCCAGTCGCTGCAGGGCGGTGCGCAAGGCGGCGGACTCATCGTCGGGCAGCGTCACGCCCTCCAGAGCGTCTCGGATTTCACTCGGCACGTAGCCCAATGATCGCAGCGCCTCTTCGATGTCGCTCGCGCGCGGCGTGATGGTGGTCTTTTCGGAAATCGGTACGTCCACCAATTTGCCCTTGAGCTCCAACACGATACGACTGGCCGTCTTATTTCCAATTCCGGGAATCTGCGCCACCTTCTTGACGTCACCGCGTTCGATGGCGGCGCGTAACTCCTCGGTGGGCATCGTTCGTAGGGCCGCCAACGCCGTGGAGGGTCCCACGCCGGGGGTGACCAGCAGCGTGGAGAAGAACTCGCGGTCGTCGATGGATTCGAATCCGAATAAGACAATGGCGTCGGCGCGAACGACGGTATGGATGAAGAGCTCGATGTCGTCACCTCGCCCAACGGTCGCACTCGACGCGAGATGTACTTCGTAGCCGACACCGTTCACGTTCAGAACCAGAGAACCCGACAGGTGCACGCTCACCACGCGGCCCTGCAACCAACCGATCACTTCGCGACCGCCGAGTATCGCCGTTCCACCCGTTCGGTCATGAAATAGGTGATCGCCAGTCCGAGGGCGTCGGCGGCGTCAGGAGGTTGGGGAACGTGGCGAAGCCCACAGAGCTTGGCCACCATGGACTGGACTTGCGCCTTTTCGGCGGCACCGTAGCCGGTCACGGCGAGTTTTACC
This sequence comes from Acidimicrobiales bacterium, assembly GCA_036509795.1. Lineage (GTDB taxonomy): Bacteria > Actinomycetota > Acidimicrobiia > Acidimicrobiales > RAAP-2 > RAAP-2. The sequence continues at coordinate 22,467 of DATCEX010000039.1, read as the reverse complement.
TGCTGCGCGGTGAACTGGCGTACCGGCAGGCCGCGAGATCCCGCCAACGCCACCGCGACGCCGCTGGCCTGGGCAGTAGGTATTGCGGTCTTAGCGTTTCGCTGGAAGAACACCCTCTCCACCACGACGGCGTCAGGGGTGAATTCGATCATCAGCGCCTCCAGATCAAGATGGATCTGCGCCAAACGACCCTCGACGTCACAGTCGGCGTCAGTCTCGAGCACGCCGGCACGCACGGCGCGAAAGGACTCGACGCCCCCCATAGTTCCCTCGACGAGCCCGAAACCGCATCGCGTCAGGCCGGGGTCAATGCCGAGTACGAACATGTGTTCGATTGTAATGCGCCCGCGCGACGGGTCAAGGGATTAGTCCTCGAAGTTCGCGAGGATCTCGTCGGAGATATCGAAGTTGGCGTAGACGTTCTGCACGTCGTCGTGGTCGTCAATGGCGTCCATGAGGCGAAGTACCTTCTTGGCTTCACCTTCGTCGTCGACGGGAATGAGATTTTGCGGAACCAGCGTCAAGTCCGCCCCCACAATGGTCACGCCGGCTTCTTCTAAAGCGTCGCGCACCATTCCGACTTCGGTGGACTCGGTCGTCACGACAAAATTGTCACCCTGGGCCGAGAAGTTCTCGCCGCCGGCCTCGAGCACCCACTCGAGGAGTAGATCCTCGTCGAGTGGACCTTTCACCTCGATGACGCCCTTGCGGTCGAATTGCCACGAGACCGCGCCGGGTTCGGCGATATTGCCACCATTCTTCGATAACAAGTGCTTAATCTCGGCACTGGTGCGATTGCGGTTGTCGGTCAAGGTCTCAATGATGATCGCCACGCCGCCGGGCGCGTAGCCCTCGTAGGAGATGGCTTCGTAGCGTACGCCCTCGAGTTCACCGGTACCGCGCTTGATCGCGCGTTCGATGGTATCGATCGGTACCGACGCCTCACGAGCCTTTTGGAACATGGTGCGCAGGCTGGCGTTGGTGGCCGGGTCGCCCCCGCCCTCACGCGCGGCGACTTCTACCTGACGGATCAATTTTGCGAATACTTTGGCGCGCGCACTGTCTTTGGCACCCTTACGGTGCTTCGTGGTCGCCCACTTCGAATGGCCGGACATGGTTCCTCCTGCCCGCTGTAGGGCGTAGTCATCGTAACGCTTCTTGTAACGCGTCGAGGAACAGCCCGTGCACCGTTACGTCACTCGTCAATTCGGGATGAAACGAACATCCCCAGACCGCACCCTGGCGCACGAGAACCGGGTGCTCGCCATCGCCGTGATCGTGCGTCGCGACGACTTGCACGTCCTCGCCCCAGCGCTCGATGCGTGGCGCACGAATGAAGACGCCGGGGACTGTACCTCGGTCACTGACGACGATGGGTGTTTCGAAACTGGCGATTTGGCGACCGTAGCCATTGCGACGAACCGACACGTCCAGTGCCGAAAAGCTCCATTGATCCGCGCGCCCGTCTAGTACCTCACTGGACAACAAGATGAGTCCCGCACAGGTCCCCAAGACAGGAAAACCCGAGTTAATCAGGTCTTGTAGGGGTTGACGCAACTGCGAAGTGACCAGTAAATGACTGATCGTCGTCGACTCACCGCCGGGGATAATCAGGCCGTCGAGTCCAGTCAAGTCCTCGCGTCGGCGCACCTTGACGGGTGTGGCGCCGAGATTCTCGAGGGTGGCCGCGTGCTCGCGTACGTCGCCCTGTAAGGCCAAGACGCCGACGCGACGCACTACCAACCGCGTTCCGCCAACCGCTGCTCCAGCGAGGCGGTCTCCGCGCCCACCATCGCCGCACCCAGTCCCGTCGAGACCTTGGCGACAATACTGGCGTCCTCAAAGTGTGTCGTCGCCTCCACGATGGCCTTGGCCATGCGCTCGGGGTCCTCACTCTTGAAGATCCCCGAACCGACGAACACGGCTTGGGCACCCAACTGCAGTACCAGAGCGGCGTCGGCCGGCGTCGAGATGCCGCCCGCACAGAACAGCGGAACGGGGAGCGAACCCGTCGCGGCGACTTCCTGCACGAGTGCGATGGGCGCTTGAAGGTCCTTGGCCAGGGCGTAGAGTTCCGACGCGTCCGCACTCGCCAAACGACGCATCTGCGCGTTGACCGTTCGCAGGTGCCGTACCGCCTCGACGACGTTGCCGGTGCCAGCCTCGCCCTTGGAGCGAATGAGGCAGGCACCCTCGGCGATCCGACGCAAGGCCTCACCGAGGTTCGTGGCGCCACAGACGAAGGGAACGGTGAAGTCCCACTTGTCAATGTGGTTTTCTTCGTCGGCCGGCGTCAGTACCTCTGACTCGTCGATGTAGTCCACGTCGAGAGCCTGCAGAATCTGCGCCTCGGCGAAGTGCCCGATGCGCGCCTTGGCCATGACCGGGATCGTCACCATTGCCTGAATCTCTTGAATCATCTGGGGGTCACTCATGCGAGCAACACCACCATCGCGACGAATATCGGAAGGTACTCGCTCCAGGGCCATCACGGCCACCGCACCCGCGTCCTCGGCGATGCGCGCCTGCTCAGGATTGACGACGTCCATAATGACGCCGCCACGCAGCATATCCGCGAGACCGCGCTTGACGACGGCAGATCCAACCGTCGAAGGTGTGAGAGGTGAATTCATAGCCCCCAGCCTAATAGAGCGCCCCGGCTACCATTCTTCGAGGGCGAGGGCGCGCAGCTCCACGTCGTCGAGATCGGAGAGGTCGGCGCTCACGCGGTCACTCCACACGTCGAACCAAATGAAGCGCCACTGCGCGTAGGTCGACGACGAGAAGAACGACGACGCGGGCACCACCTGACGAGCGCACTTGCGAAGGGCGCCGGACAAGCCCAGCGGATAGCGGATCGCGGCCGCAGCAACTTCATCGGCCCGGTAGGTCAGTCCCGGACCCGCGAGCAGGCGACGCGACTCGACGGAGGCGTTCACGAGTGCCGACGCACTCTCACGTCCGAGTATCCCTAAGCGTTGACGCGAGAGACAATGCGCGACGACACCTTCGAGTTCGATGAGTTCGAAATCGCGCATCAACGCGCTCGTCACGAAGAGCGAGAAACTCGGTCCGTTGGGTGCCAACGCGGCGTTGTAGCCGGCGTCGTCGATCACGAAGGCGCTCACGCCGTCCACCCCGAAGGTCGCCGTCAAGCGGTCCAGCACGGTGATGAGTCGTTGACGGTCCTTGGCGGTACCGCCGACCTTGAATTCGGGCAGCATGAGGGCACCCAGGTTCGACGCCCGCCGTTCGAAACTGGCGAGAAAATGTCGCACCTCCCAGACCGCCAAGCCAGCGATGACGATGGCCAGCACGGCCAACCACGGTGTCACCACTATTCCGACGAGCAGCGCGACGACCACCACGGCGAAGAGCGCGATCTGGGGACGTTGACGACGCAGCGCGAAGCGTCGCTGCGCGTCGCCGTGGGCTTCACGCTCGTCCGCTGAGGGCGCGTAGGGGTTTTGCCAGGTGGGATCGAGGACCGCCTCGACGTGTCGCGGACCCCGGTGGCGAGCCGATGAAGGGCGCCGAGAACGCGATCGTTGTTGGGTGGCCATCCCTTCAGGCTACCCCAGGGCGACGAAATGCTCGCGCGCCTGGTGGTACAGCGCGAGGTAGTCGTCGACCAGTCGACGCATCGACCAGTGCTCGGCGTGTTGGCGCGCCCGCGCCAAGGTCGCTGCGTCTCGGCTGGCCAACGCGCGGTCGATCGCGCGTTCGAGGTCGTTGCTCTGTCCGGGTTCGAACATCACGGCGTGGGCACCCGCCGCGTCGCGGTACCCCGGTATGTCACTCGCCACGACGCGTGTTTCACTGGCCATTGCCTCGAGCAGGATCAAACCGAAGGATTCGCCGTGGGTGGCCGGTGCGATGAGGACGTCGGCTCGTCGATACCAGCGACGTTTTTCCTCGTCCGACACCGCTCCGACGAACTCGATGTAATCGTCCGCTCCCGCCACGTGGCGCAGCGAGGCTCGCTCGGGGCCGTTGCCGACGACCACGAGTCGCCACGGATGGTCGTGACGATCGTTGTGCAGTCGCACGGCGTCGATCGCCGTGGCCACGCCCTTGCGAGCTTCGAGGCGTCCCACGACCACGAGCGTGAGTTCTGACTGCGCTTCGCGCGGAAATGCCACGAATCGGTCGATCTCAAAACCGTTGAACAATACCTCGGGTGACACGCGATACACCGCTCGCGCCGTGACCGCGGCCATCTCGGACACTGCGGCGGTCACGTCAAGTTTTCTCGCCGCGCGCCGCAACAGCGGCGCGGCCATCACGAGGGAGCGACCATGGCCGCTGCGGTGAAAGGTACCCACTGACGGCGCGGAGTGCGTGCGTAGAGCGCACCACCCCACGCGAGGCGCGAAGGGTTCGTGGAAGTGAATCACGTCGGGAGTGAAGTCGCGAATCTTCTGGCTCGCCTCCCTGGACGCACGCGCCGAGAGCGTGAGGGGAGCTCGCGAGCCGTTCGCCGCGACACTGATCAGACGACCCACTCGATCCAGTCGTGCGGGCGTGTCGTAACTCGCCGTGTCCGCGCGGTCGGGCGCGACCACTTGAACGTCGTGACCTCGACGCGAGAGCTCTCGACTCATCGAGAGCACCTGTTCTTGCACTCCGCCAAAGACGCTCAGGGCGTACGGCGACACCAGCGTGACGCGCGCCAGGTCACGCGGCGTCGTCACGGGGCCTCGAAGCGCGATTCGAGCACGTGCCACTGCTCGGGGGCACGGCGAATCAGCCCTTCTAGCTCGTAGGCGACCAACTGAGTCACTCGCGTCACGTCCTCACGGAGACGACCTTCGCGCTGCACCGCGATAGGCGGCGTGATGACCGCGAAGTGATCGCGACCTGGCCCGGTGTAGCACGCCGCCGCCACGAGGACGGCCCCGGTGCGCAGGGCCAGCGTCGCGGGGCCGCCGGGCAAGGTCACGCGCGTACCAAAGAACTCCACCTGGATGCCACCGCCTTGGATGTCGCGATCACACAGGAGTCCCACGACTCCCCCGCCCTTGAGCGTGCCGAGCAATTTTGAACTGGCCTGCGCGTTGAGGCCCTCAATATGGATGCCGACGGCTTCGCGCTTGGACTTGAACCACGCAAAGAGTTCGGGCGGTTCCAGCTCTTCGGCGATCGACGTCATGGGCATACCCAACGACGCGATAAAGGCGCCGCCCCATTCCCACGATCCGATATGCGGCAGGGCGATCACCACCCCGCGACCCTGAGCGAACGCGTCATCAAGGTACTGGCGACCTTCGCCAATAGTGAAACGCGTGGTAATCGTTCGCTGTGACAACGCGGGCAGTTTGGCACCCTCAGCCCAGTACTGCCCGTAGTTGGCGAATCCGCGGCGTACGTAGCGCTGCAACAACTCGGGCGTGGGAGTGAGCGACGGACCCGACAGGACCCGTTGTAAGTTCTCTTCGAGGTTCGCCCGGCTCTTGGAACGTAGGCCGAGGCGCACACCGAGGTAGCGCGCGATTCCCACGTCGACTCGTTCGGGCAACCATTCCAGGACTGCCCCGGCCCCCTTGAAGAGGGCCACGCGGGTGCGAGGTTTCACGGACTAGTGGCGCGAGGAGCGACTGAGGCGCCGCGAGCGTCGCGCGTGCGATCGCGGTGTTCGCTCAATCACGGTACGAGGAGCGGGTCGCGCGGCGATCTGCCACACTCGCCAAAAGCGACCCAACGCGGTGAGCGTGGTGAGACCGAGCATTATCCATAAGACGGGCACGAAGATGACCGGCGACACGAGAGCCACTCCGAGGAGCACCAATCGTTCGGCGCGCTCCATGAGTCCCCCCTTGGCGGCGAGACCAAGACTCTCGGCCTTGGAGCGCTGGTAGGAAATCAGGAAAAACGTCGTGAGGAGTGCGAAGGGCAACAACACCAACTCGCCCGGGTGGTGACGCTCGAGGTAAAAGGCGACGCCACCCAACAACGCGGCGTCCGATACGCGGTCCACCACGGAGTCAAAGAAACTGCCGCGTTGGCTCGCGCGCTGTGACGCCTTCGCCACCGCGCCATCGAGGAGGTCATGGACCCCCGTCAAGGCCAATAAGACAATGGCGACGATGAAGTAGCCCTCGGCGATACACCACGCGGTGACGCAGGCGAAGAGGAGCCCCGACGCGGTCAAGACATCGGCCGAAAAGCCGGCACGCACCAACCACCGACCCACCGGGGCGGTGGTGGCGTCAACTGATTGGCGGAATTTTCCGTCGAACATCAATCTCCCAAGGTCCTTGCTCGAAGTCTACCGAGGCTGTTTGAGGTCTCTAGTCTTCAAAGTGCACCACGACTTTTTGCCACGTGGAGGTCAACGATTCAGGCAGAACCCGCGTCTCACCGATGGTGGTCATGAAATTCGTGTCGCCGTTCCATCGTGGTAGGGCGTGTCCGTGCAGGTGCTGAGGAATACCCGCGCCCGCGGCCTGGCCAAGATTCATGCCCACGTTCATTCCGTCGGCGTGATACGCAACTTCGAGGGCCTTGATGGCACGGCGCAGGGCCCAAAAATAACTCTCATACTCTTCGTCACTGAGTTCTTGGAGATCCCCGACGTGACGTTGCGGCACCACCAGCAAATGCCCCGAACCATACGGGAAGGCGTTCAGCGTGACGAAACTCAGGTCGTCACGCCACAGAACTCCTGATTCGACCGAAGGTTCGAGTTCGGCGAGGGCACAAAAGACGCACTGGCCGCTTCCGCGGGCATTCGTCGCTGCTTCGGGACTCGTGACGTACGCTTCGCGCCACGACGCGGCGAAGCGCTCAAGTGGCACGGGCCAGCTCCGGTGATCCGTGGTCCGCGATCTCGCGGTGAAGTCGGGCGCCGAAGTCTTCCACGCTGACCCCGCGTTCGGGGTCGTTGGCGCCTCGAGCGTTCACTCCCACCGTGCCCGACGCCACGTCGTCGTCACCCACAACCAAGATGTAGGGGACCTTCTCCATTTTGGCCCGTCGGATACGCGCGCCCAGGGGCTCGTTCGCTGGTTCCACACTAACGCGCACGCCGTCACGGCGCAGCGTCGCCGCGACCTCGAAGGCGTAGGCGTCGTGGTCGTCGCGCACCCCGAGCACCTTGACTTGCTCGGGGCTCATCCACGTGGGCATATTGCCGGCGTAGTGCTCAATCAAAATAGCCATGAAGCGCTCCACGGAACCAAAGAGCGCGCGATGGATCATGATGGGACGGTGACGGGCGTTGTCGGGAGCGATGTAGCTCGCCTCGAAGCGTTGCGGAGTCTGAAAATCCAATTGAATGGTGGAGAGTTGGTGCGTTCGACCAATGGCGTCACGCGCCTGCACCGAAATTTTGGGTCCGTAGAAGGCGCCGCCGCCCTCGTCGAGAACAAGCTCCAGACCGGCGCCGCGCGCCACGTCCGCCAATGTGATTTCAGCCTCGTTCCACTCCTCGTCGCTGCCGACCGACTTGACGTCGGGGCGCGTCGAGAGTTCCAGATAAAACTCGTTAAGACCGAAGTCGCGCAGGAGTGCCAAGACGAAACTCAACAGTTCGGCGAGCTCTTGGCCCATTTGATCGCGAGTACAAAAAATGTGCGCGTCGTCTTGGGTCATTCCGCGTACGCGCGTGAGGCCGTGCACCGCCCCCGACTTCTCGTAGCGATACACCGTTCCGAACTCGAACATTCGCAGGGGTAGCTCTCGGTACGAACGCTGGCGGGCCTTGAAGATCAACACGTGAAACGGACAGTTCATCGGCTTGAGGTAGTACTGCTGACCGTCGTCGAGGTCCATAGGCGGATACATGCTGTCGGCGTACCAGTCCAGGTGGCCCGACGTCTCGAACAATTCAGCCTTGGTGATGTGGGGAGAGTTGACGAACTCGTAGCCACCCGCCACGTGACGCGCGCGCGAATACTCCTCCATCACGCGACGCACTGTGCCACCACGCGGATGAAACACCGCCAGACCCGGACCCAGTTCCGAAGGGAACGAGAACAGATCCATCTCTTGACCTAACCGACGGTGGTCACGCTTTTCGGCCTCGTCGAGTTGAGTGAGGTGAGCGGCGAGCGCTTCCTTGGACTCCCACGCGGTGCCGTAAATGCGTTGGAGTTGTGGGCGCTTTTCGTCACCGCGCCAGTAGGCCCCCGCGACGCGCATCAACTTAAAATGGCCCAGTCGCTTGGTGGACGGCACGTGAGGACCGCGACACAGGTCTTGGAATACGGGGGTATTGGAATACGTCGACACAATCGATCCGCCGACTTCGTTCACGTCTTCGGGGTTGGCCCCGTCGCGCACGCTCGAGATGATCTCAACCTTGAAGGGCTGGTCTTTGAATAACTCCAGGCCTTCGTCAATGGAGAATTCCGAACGAATGAAGGGCTGGTCCTCGGCGACGATGGTGCGCATTTCAGCCTCGATGCGCGCGAGGTCCTCGTCACGAAAGTGCTCGCCGTGAGGTAATTCAAAGTCGTAGTAGAACCCGTCGCGAATCGCCGGTCCAATCGCGTAGTGCGCTCCGGGCCACAGTCGCAGCACCGCTTGGGCGAGCACGTGGGCGCTCGAGTGGCGAAGGACCTCACGACCCGCGTCACTCGCCGGAGTGACGAGAGCGACGACGTCGCCCTCGTCAAGACGTTGCGTCAGGTCGGCAAGTTGCCCGTTGATCGTCGCGGCCAGCGCGTCCTTGGCCAGGCGTGCGCCAATGGCAGTAGCCAAATCGAGCGCAGTGGAACCATCCTCGAGCGAGCGGGTACTACCGTCTGGAAGTTGAACTTCGATCACCGACATCACGCCTTTCCTTCACTACAGCGTAACGCCGAGCAGCGCCGCGGCCGGGGCGACCGTAGCTCCCGCGTGGGCCGCGGCGTCGATGGCGGCCAGCGCCGACGGCGTGTTCAAGTCGTCGTCCAGCGCGTCACGCACGTCGTCGAGGACCGACGATGCGCGACCGTTCAGTGTCGAACGCCACGTGGCCAGACGCGATTGCGCATCACCGAGTAGCTCTTCGCGCCACTCCCAGTCCGTACGGTAGTGCTGGTCGAGCATGGCGAGGCGTACCGCCGCGTGTTCGGCGCGTTGGGCGAGTTCCGACACGAAGACCAGATTACCGAGGGACTTGGACATCTTGGTGCCGTCGAGTCCGACGAGTCCGACGTGCAGCCAGTGACGCACGAAAGGAACGTGCGTCACGCTCTCACTCTGGGCGGCCTCGCATTCGTGGTGGGGAAACGCCAGGTCGCGCCCTCCCCCGTGTACGTCCAGGGTCTCGCCGAGTTCACGTCGCGCCAACGCCGAACATTCGATGTGCCAGCCCGGACGGCCCGCCCCCCAGCGTGATTCCCAGCCGGGCTCGTCCTCGAGCGACGGTTGCCACAGCACAAAGTCGAGCGGGTCACGCTTGCGCGGATCGTCGGGGTTGCCGCCGTGCAGCGCCGCCAACTTGAGCATCGACGCGCGATCTTCGTGGCTCACTTGACCGAATCGGGCGAAGGTGGACGCTTCGAAATAGATCCACCCATCCACCTGATAGGCGTGACCTGATTCGCACAGGTCGCCGATCATCGTCAAAATCTCGGGGATCGCTCCGGTGGCTCGCGGCTCCGCGTAGACGGGCAAGAGATTAATAAGACGCATGTCGTGTTCGAACTTCGCCATCTCGCGTGCCGCGAGATCGAGGTAGTTGACCCCGAGCTGGCGCGCCTTACGCAAGATGTCGTCGTCCACGTCGGTGACGTTACGTACGCAGCGGGTTTCGTATCCCTGGTCGCGCAAGCGACGTTGCAAGACGTCAAAGGTCAGGTAGACGAAGGCGTGACCCATGTGGGCCGCGTCATAGGGAGTGATCCCACAGCTATAGAGCGAGACCACTGGTCCGGGTTCCATGGCGAATACCCCACGGCGAGCGGTGTCGTAGAGCTGCATCAGTGGCGAAGTCCGGCCAACTTGACGTAGCTGTGGGCCTTGTGACGAATGTTGATCGAGATACATACCGCGGTAAAGGCTTCGGTGGCACTGGCCAGCGACATCGACCCCGCCACCACCGCGTGCAGGCCTGGCATCGCGTCTACCATCTCGGCCATGACGTCGCGCGACGCAGCGTCGTCACCAAAAATCACCACGTCGGCGTCGAGGTCGCTGTCGAGATTCACCATCTCCGACGCCGGCAGGTGGTGAAATGCGCCCACCACGGTGGAATTCGGCAGCGCGGAGGCGATCTGTGCGGCCATGGAACCGCGCGGCGGGTAGAGGGGAACGAGTTCACGCCCCTCGCGCACCAGGGCGTTCACCATCGACACGACAATTTTATTGGCGAGCGGTTCCTTGAGGGCTCGAACGGTGGCCACGGCCGAGTCCCAGGGGGTCGCGACCACGACCACGTCGCATTGCGCAGCGTCCTCGTTGGCGGCACCACTCAAGGAACCAGTTCCGCGCGCCACCAGTTCACCGGCGACGTGAGCGGCCCGGTCCGCGTCGCGCGAGCCCAGTACGACGTCATAGCCGCCCGCAGCCAGACGAAGCGCGACTCCTTGTCCGGCGGGACCGGTTCCCCCCAAAATGCCTACGGTGCTCATGACCCGACCCTTTCGATTGCGTAACTTCAGTACGCTAACAAGATGCCAATACTGACCAACCACCGTATCTTGATTACGGGTGTGCTCACTGACGATTCACTAGCCTTTGGCATCGCGAAGCGCGCGCTCGAAGAAGGTGCCACCATCGCCCTCACCGGCGCCGGCCGGGGCCTGACACTCACGCGGCGCACCGCGCGCAAGTTGGGCGAGGTGGGCGAGGTCATCGAACTCGACGTGACAGACCCGACGCAAGTGAACGCCGCGGTCGCCGAAGTCCAGAGTCGTTTTGGGCGCCTGGACGGACTCGTGCACGCCATTGGCTACGCTCCCCAGAGTTGTCTCGGCAGTGGCATGTTCGTCGCGCCCTTCGAGGACGTCGCCACGGCGATGCATATCTCGACGTATTCGCTCAGTGCCCTGGTTGGCGCGTTTCGACCCCTCCTGCAACAAAGCGTGGCTCTGGGTGGGGCGTCGGTGATCGCCCTGGACTTTGACGGGACGCGGGCGTACCCAATGTACGACTGGATGGGCGTGATGAAGGCCGGCCTCGAGTCGCTGGGGCGTTACCTCGCGCGCGAGGTCGGACCCGACAAGATCCGCGTGAACATGCTCGCCGCGGGACCGATTCGTACGATGGCCGCCAAGTCGATTCCGGGCTTTTCGGTGTTCGAAGACACGTGGGGCGAGCGCGCACCCCTCGGCTGGGACGTCAACGACGCGAGTGCCATCGCTGACACCGCGGTCGCCATGCTCTCACCGCTCCTGCGCGCCACCACCGCCTCGGTGATCCACGTCGACGGGGGCGCACACTCGATGGGTTGAGTCCTGCGAGGCGAACTGCGTCTCGTACAGAGCGCGGTACAGTCCCCCCGTTTCGAGAAGTTCTTCGTGGGTGCCGCGCTGGACAATGCGTCCGTCGTCGATCACCAGAATTTGATCGGCGTTACGAATTGTCGATAATCGGTGGGCAATCACCAACGACGTGCGGTCCGCCATCGTCTCGTCGAGCGCGCGTTGCACCGCAGCCTCACTCTCGTTGTCCAGGTGCGCGGTCGCTTCGTCGAGAACGACGAGGTGCGGGGCCTTCAACAACAGTCGCGCGAGGGCCACGCGCTGTTTTTCTCCCCCACTCAGTCGATAGCCACGCTCGCCCACCACGGTGTCAAGACCGAGCGGCAGGCTTTGCACCAAGGTCGCGATCTGCGCCGCCACGAGAGCGTTGTGCACTTCTTGGTCCGTAGCGTTTGGCCGCGCGAACAAGAGATTGGCACGAATGGTGTCGTGGAACAAATGCGGATCTTGGGTGACGACCCCCACCATCGCCTTGAGCGACGCGTTCGTCGAGTGGCGTACATCGACGCCGTTGATGCTCACCGCTCCACTGTTGACGTCGTAGAGGCGCGATACCAGTAGTGACATGGTCGTCTTACCGCCGCCCGAGGGGCCGACAAGGGCAGTCATCGTACCGGGCTCGACGACGAAACTCACGTCGTGCAGGACCGGAGTGCGCTTAACGCGCTCCAGCACAGCGACCGCTTCGAGCGACGCCAAGGACACCTCTTCGGCGCCGGGATACTCAAAATTGACGTGATTGAACACCAGCGTTGCCGGACCCATGGGAATGTCGCGCGCGTCGGGGGCGTCCTTGATCATCGGCTCGAGATCGAGTACTTCGAAGAGGCGCTCGAAACTCACCATCGCCGACATGTAGTCGATGTTGAGGTTGGAGAGCTGCGTCAACGGTCCGTACACGCGGCCTAGGTAGAGCGTGAGGGCGATCAACGTGCCCACCGCCAGGCTCCCGTGTAGTACCGCGACGCCACCAAAACCGTAGGCAAAAGCGGTCGCCAGCGACGCCGTCAGCGACAGTGCGACGAAGAAGAAACGCTGGTACGTGGCTTGGCGGATTCCGATGTCGCGAACTTGACCGGCGCGCGACTCGAAGTACTCCAATTCGTCGCGGGGGCGACCAAAGAGTTTGACGACCATGGCGCCCGCGACGTTGAAGCGCTCGCTCATCACCATGTTCATCTCCGCGTTGAGTTCCATTCCGCGTTGAAACAAGGTGCCCAACCGTCGACCGACCCGGCGCGCCGGTAACAAGAACACCGGCAAGAGGATGAGCGCCACCAGCGTGATCTGCCAACTGAGAAAGAACATCACGCCCAAGATGATCGCCAGCAAGACGGCGTTACCCACGACGTTGGAGAACAAGTCGGTAAAGGCCTGTTGCGCACCGACCACGTCATTGTTGAGTCGAGAGATTAACGCACCGGTCTGGGTGCGCGAGAAGAACGCAATGGGCATCTCTTGAATGTGCCCGTAGACTTTCGCGCGCAGGTCGTAGATCAGACTCTCACCAATTACCGCCGATGCCCGGCGTTCAAACAAAGAGAGTCCGGCGTCCACGAGCGCGAGACCGGCGGTCAAGGCCGACAATCCAATGACCAGGCCTTCGCGCTTGTCATGTATCCCCGTATCGATAATCACTCGCAGCACCAAGGGCGACACTGAACTGACCACCGCGTCGAGGACCACGGCGACCAAGAACACGATGATCATCGGGCGATAGACCCGCGCGTAGGTCAGCATTCGCGGCAACGTGCCGGGTTTGATGCGGTGTTCGAGAATGTCGCGGTTTCGACGCATTGAGGCCATTCCCGCGCGACCGTTGCGCCCCGCGCCGATCCCGTGCATGCTCATTGTGACTCCTTGCTCCCCTGCAGTGTAGGAAGGTGTAGCCGTCGTGGCGTACGCCGTCTAGGACGCGATGGCCGACACCACGATGAGGACGCCCAGACCACACATCACGCAGCCGCCGATGGAACGCAGCATCACCAACCGGTCCGGTGAGTCCGAGAGCCACTGACGCGCGGTCCCGGCGATCAAGCCCCACGTGCTGTCACTGCAAAAAGCCATAACACTAAAAATTAAGCCAAAAATAACGAGCTGGGTGGTGATATGACCGCGGGCGCGATTCACGAAATGTGGGAAGACGGCGGCGAAGAAAATGAGGGACTTCGGGTTCAAAATTCCGACCACGAAACCTTGCTGTACGATGCGACCAGGGGGCGGGCGCACCTCTTCGCGCTTCGTCATCGCTCGCGCATGTTCGCGGCGATGACGAAGCGCGTCGAATCCTAAATACCCCAAATACGCCCCACCGCACAGCTGCAGAACGATCGAAAACGTCCGCGAGTGCGCGAGCAGCGGTCCCAGGCCAAAAGCGACGACGAGCGATAGCACCAGCGTGCCCAAGCTGTTGCCGAGCACCGACAACACCGCCACCGTTCGCCCCCACGCGACGCCCCGAGCCAGGGTGAAGAGCACACTGGGTCCCGGCACCATGATGATCAAGATGGAGGCAACAAAAAACTGCGTGAGGTGCGCGCCGTCGATCACGTTGAACTCCTCGACGCCACGCGACTGGCCACGCGAAGGCTCAGACCAATACTAAATCCCATGGTTCCCGCGTAGAACGCGGTGCCGAAACCCACGACACCGCCCAGTAACCACCCAATAATCAGAACCATCACTTCAATGCCCAGACGCACGTAGACCACGCTCACGCCGAGACGTCGGTGCAGACTGGTCATCACCCCGTCACGCGGCCCCGGACCCAGTGCGGTCGTGAGGCAGAGGGCGCTGCCCACGCCGATCGACACCACCCCCGACACCGTCAAGAGCGCCCGCAACCAGTCACTCGACGGGGTCGTCACGTAGGCCGCGGTTAAATCCAACGTGTAGGCAATGATCACCACGTTGGCAACGGTGTTGAAACCGGGTTTCTCGCGTAGTGGCCAGCACGCGGCCAACACGACGGTCGAGATCACCAGGGTGGACCAACCAATTGGGATACCCAATCGATGACCGAGTCCTTGGGCGAACACCGTCCAGGGCGTGGCCCCCCAATGCGACGCGACGAGGAGGCCCTCGCCCAGACCAAAGAGACTCAATCCCCCGACCAACGGGACGATCATTCGAGGTCGCAGCGACCACGGCGAAGTGGCGCTCCAGGGGGTCGTGGGGATCCGGTGACTGAGACTTGGCACCGAACAAGGCTACCGGGCACCCTTGCGGTTGCCCGGTAGCCGTACTGCATTCCGCCGTGCGCCCGCTTAGCGGTGGTGACGCTTTCCCCAGAACTGGTGCTGGAGCCATGCGTAGTGGTAGATCGAGTTGTCCTTCGTCCCGATCCAAACGTTACTGGCGGTCACCGAGTTGGTGACCCCGGCCATCGCCGGTCCCTGGGCGACAATCAAGTCACCGACGAGAATCGCACTCAGGCTCGACGCCTTACCGGACAACGTGTACACGGTGGTCGCGGTGACGTTGGCGGTCAGGACGCCGCCGTAAAAGCCCCTCACCGAAATCACGTTACCGACGACGCCGGTCACGCGACCAATGATGGCCGTATTACGTACGGTGACCGACACTGCCGTCGTCGCGGCTGACGCGTAGTCCGACACACTGACGATGTCACCGACGTTTACCGCATTGATGCTTGACGCATCACGACCCGAGAAGTACTTGGTCGTACTCGTCAAGGCGAAAGTCATCGGAACTGATCCGGTCGCCTGGGGCTGGATGGTCAATGACGAACTCGACACTGCAGTTACGCCGCCGACCTTGTACTGCGGCACGGGAGCCGCCACGTGGACGACCGTCGCCGTCAAGGGATTACCGGTAGCCGACAACTCCACGTGTGAACCCGCCAAGAGGGCTGCCACCGTGGTCGCGACCCTGAACTGGTAGTACACCGTGCTCGCGCCCAGCGCCACCGTCAAGGGGCTCTTGAAGTAGCCGTTGGGTTGGATGGTCACCGAGGTCGGCGTGCCCGGCGAGGGAGACAGAGCCGTCACGACGCCACTCACGTAGACCGGCTTGGGAACGGCGATACGTACCGCGGTCGCCGTTTCCGGGTTACCACTGGCGAGTACTTTGACGTGTGAGCCCACCAAAAGGCTAGCCACCGTTACGAACGCTCCCCGTTGTTGGTAGACAGTCGACGAACCGAGGGCGACGCTCACCGCCACCGCGTGGTGATCGGGAGGCATGATGGTCACCGAGGTCGGCGTGCCAGATGCGGGAGACAACGCCGTCACGACGCCGTCGATCTCAATGGGCTTGGGCATGACAATCTCGACGACCGTGGCGGTCGCGGGATTACCCGTTGCCTCGAGGACGACCTGTGAACCCACCACCAGTGACGTCAACAGGGTCGACTTGCCACCTAAGTAGTACAGCGTGCTCGCACCCAGGGCCACGTTCACCGTGGGGCGCTTCGCGTCACGAGGTTGGATCGTCACCGACGTCGGAGTACCGGTCGACGGCGTCAATGCCGTCACGGTTCCGTCAATGTAGATCGGTTCGGGTGATTGAATCTCCACCAGTACCGCAGTGGCCGGGCTACCGGTCAGGGAAATCTTCACCGGTTCACCAATGCTGAGGGCCGATGCACTCACGACCGCGCCCGACTGGTGAAAGACCGTGCTCGAACTCAACACGATGTTCTCCGTGGGCGCGCTGGGATTTCGGGGTTGGATGGTCAGCGAGGTGGGCGTGCTAGTTGACGGCGACAATATGGTCACCGTACCCTGCACGAAGAAGTCCGCCTTAACGCCAACATGTGCGACGGGACTCGCCATGGCGACAGCGGAGGAGGCGAAAACACTCGCCAGACTCAGCGCGGCAATTGCACCGTACCGAAATGCTCTATGAGTATGTGTCAACATCATTCCTCGATTCGCTTGTACTACGGTTCAGTAATCACGCTACGTAGCGAGTTTCGGAAACGCCTGTGCAATGAGTTACAACTGGCGTCACACTCTGAGAGTTGAGTGGCGGTTGCCTGTGATTGCGATGAGATGGATCCAGAGGGTCGTCACCCACCCGTTGTTCACGTCTGGCGCGCACATTGGTGTGCCTTGATCATAAGCAAGCGCGGCGCACACCACAAGAAACATGTCGTCAATTCGCAGGCACCGAATCCGCGCACCTCCGTCGATGACGACATCTCAAAATTGATCGGTCTACATACGACACCGTGAGTCATCGGATTGCCTCTATCGACGACGTGGAGGTTGCCGTGACCGTGACCGCGATCGCGATCGTGGATCGACGCGTCAGTAAAGTTCGACGGTGAGCAGTGAGGAGGGTACCTGAAGTAACCATCGCCACGTGTTCGTCGCTAACTTGTTGATAATGAAGAATTTGCGCTGGCGAGGAGAGTATTGGTGATACCCCTTGTTTCGTCGCGCGTTATGCGAGAATGTGACGCTCGCGCCGTGGCCGAGCGCGGGGTTGACGCTCTCGTCGAGGCGGCCGGTACCGCCGTCGCAGCCGTCGCGCGTCAGCTTTTGG
Organism: Acidimicrobiales bacterium; assembly: GCA_036509795.1. Lineage (GTDB taxonomy): Bacteria > Actinomycetota > Acidimicrobiia > Acidimicrobiales > RAAP-2 > RAAP-2. The sequence continues at coordinate 5,545 of DATCEX010000039.1, read as the reverse complement.
GCTCGAGCTACGGACGTCGCGTCGCCGTTCTCGTCGGACCCGGTCTCAACGGGGCCGACGGTCGCGTCGCCGCCCGACGGCTGCAAGAACGCGGAGCGAAGGTCGAAGTGATCACTGTCGCGCGTCAGCCTCGTGAGGTGCGCGGATTCGACCTCGTCATTGACGCCGCCTTCGGCCTCGGCTGCTCACGTCCCTACGACGCACCCGTCGTCGCCGGGTCGACTATCGTCCTTGCCGTAGATCTTCCCTCTGGAGTTGACGCCGACGGTGGGCAGGTACTGGGACACCCCTTACGCGCCGACGTGACTCTGGCGCTCGGAGCTCTAAAGTACGCCCACGTCGACGGTCACGCGTCGACGTACGTGGGCCAACTCCAGTTTGCGTCCTTGGGTATCGTGGCGCCGAAAGACGACGCGATGATCGAGGACGCGGACCTCACTGGGTTCGTCCGCCGACGCGATGATGACCACAAGTGGACCCACGCAATGAGCGTCCTCGCGGGCTCTCCCTCGATGCCCGGAGCGGCCGCCCTGGTGTGCGCGGGGGCCCTGTGCGCAGGCGCGTCGATGGTGCGCCTGGAAAGTCGCGGCAAGATCGCCAAGTTGGTTCAGTTGCCCCCCGAGGTGGTGCGCTTTCTCGGGCCCGGAATCGATCAGCGAAGTCGCAGTCTGGTGGCGGGACCCGGACTTGGAAACAATGCGTCGCCCTGGCTCAAGGAACGACTGCAGAACCTCACGATGGGCGTGGTGCTCGACGCCGACGCCCTCGTGCCCGAAATGCTCGAGCTCGCGAACGGTAGGGGGTGGATTGCGACGCCGCACAAGAAGGAATTTGAACGACTGAGTGGCGTGGTGCTGGATTCGAAGCGCGTCGAGGCGGCGCGAACACTCTCGAGCGCCTCGGGCTGCGTTATCTTGTTAAAGGGCCCGACGACGTTAATTGCCTCTCCGAATGGACGCGTCCGCGTCGTGAACTCGGGCACCAATGCGCTCGCCACCGCGGGTTCGGGCGACGTATTGTCGGGCATCATCGGTGCGGCGCTGGCGCGCGGACACGATCCGCTTGACGCTGCGGCTCTCAGCGCTCACCTCCACGGCCTCGCCGGTGCTCGCTTGTCCGTCTACGAGACCGCCGCGGCACTCACGACCAATGTGACACGGGTGTTGGAAAATTTTGTGAAATAGATGAGGAGAGGAGGGACGGACATAATCCATCGGTCCCGTTTGGCCATAATCGGGCGCAGTTTGGGCGTGCGGGTGGTGAACGGCGGTCACTTGCGGTCACTAGAAAGTGCGTAAAATCACTGCATGTTTTTGGCAGAAATTATTTCTAGCGCGTGACCAAGATCGAACTCCCATGGACAGCTGGGAAGTCTTAAAGAAAAACGCTTAGCTCGTTCGCCTCGATGAGTGAAGCCCGACAACGCTGGCCTGGGTTCGCGGTGTGGTTCGGTTCTACGGCTCTGGGTAGATGACTCGACCGTCGGCGACGAGCGGCTCTGGTCCCCAAGCACCAAGTCGGTGCTCGATGACCTTTCCAGCACCCATGATGTGATGTACGGCCCAGTCACGAACGACGAGGGTGTTGGCGATGAGCGAACGGTGACACCTCCACGGAAGCGCCTCGGAGCACATGAACGCGACGCGCGACGCTTGCGCCCCAACCACGAGTTGGGCGATTGCTGCTTGATAATTGTCTCCGACTGAGTAATCGGCGTAATTCCTAAAACTCGCGTTGCGCCACGCTGCGTTCATTGCCGGATCGACGTCATGCTGTCGTTGTCGCCTTCCACCCAGATCACTTGCGTGGTGGTAGGCGATGGCGTCATCCGCCAACCACGCGCTCATCGTCTCACGCCCGAACTGCGGGCATCGGCGTGATCCGGGAAACGAGCGCACGTCGACTAACGAATCAACGGCGTTATCGTGCAGCAAAGCGAGAAACTCCTCGATCGAATGGGTGGAGTGACCAATTGTCCAAATCTCCCTGACTCTTTCTTCGGCGCGCTTAACGACGCCAAGGGACTGAGCTGCGTTCATATAGAAACGCTCGCTCTTCGGATCTCTTCAGAAGTGCCAACTTCCATTAGCAATAACGGGATTTGCGTCACTCGACGACTTGGCAACGTGCGAACCTTCCTTTACCGGGCCGGACTTCTCTTCCAAGTCCACTTCACTTGGCCCATGGGTGCACCCGACGGCATTGATGATCGTCAGGAGATCCAGTGGTATCCAACCGTAAAGTCAAGTGTCACCGCGAACATCATGTACAGAAGCCAGAGACCCGTACCAAGGTGAAAGAATCCAAGCATACGCACACCGAGTGCGCCCACTCTGGGTAGGTCAGGCTTCATACTCGCAACAAAGTCAGCGGCGTACACGCAGATCAGTCCGATGAAAACCCCCGCTACGGGATCGTCGTGCGCTCCTAAGAATACGAGTGTCCCGAGGACCGAAATCGCTATAAATGCAATCGTCATTCCCATGTTAATTCGCGAATCGCTGTTTCCTCGAATTCGAATCCAGCCAATGGCAAACCAGTGAATGCCGTACGACGTAAACGCGAGTGCCGCCATGTATAACGGCGCCGCGGTAAAAGTTCCGAATAGCGTCATCCCTGCGAACAGAAACAGACCCGCGACGAGCTGGAAGAAGCCCGGCAACCAAATCCCCCAGATACCAGTCGCCACGTCATTATCAACATTGCGTTTTGGGTAACCGAATAATTCTTGCAACCCGTATATCAAATAGCCCGTCCCGAGCCCCATGAAACCGAGGGCTAATGGCGGAAATGAAGATACGGGCAAAGTAACCGTCGTACTTAGCACGAATACCTCCTTGGTTAGAGACCCTCAATACAACGGGTCTCGACGTCCTCATTTTGAGCCTAAGAGTGTCGATACGATATGTCAAAGAACTCGTTAGCTTTTCATTGAGCGCACAAAGAGTGACAGCTTTCGATTCGAGAAAGACTCTGGTCAATGTCATTTGCGGTGAACCTAAGTCTGCTTCCTCTGAACTCATGGCGAAGATAATTCTCCCTGGCTGGACCCGTCGACGGATGCGCCAGGAAGAATTTCAACTAAATATTGACGACTCGACGCTCACCATTCGCGCGTCGTGGCTGCTCCAACGCGTGGTCAGGTACTCCACGAATGTCGACCTCGGTAAGTCGCAAGGAACGTATTCTTCGCCACCGCTGATAATCCGTCGCACGTCAATGATGGGGACCGACATGAGACCTGCCACTTCACAGCGGGACCGCAGCCTCAATGAACACAGGCACGACACGCTCTCGTTCGTGCGTCGTCGAGACGTTAACCGCAATGCTGAGGCGCCACGAGGCTAGGGGCGAAGTTTGTCGTCGACGTCGGGGTCGACAATTTGCATCGCTAACGAGCGCGCCTCGTTCGTCGTCACTCCCGCTCGGGCCGCCAGCCAACATGCGATAGGCGCAGCCGTTCGCTCCGAGGCGTGCGCGGCGACACCAGCGAGCGCCAAAATGGCGTCGCGTTCGTCGTCGCTAGTGTAGTGTCTCGTAATTAGATGGTGATTGTGGTATCGTGGGGTATGCGCCCAGCGACCCCGCCGTTGACGATCGATGAAGGTCAGCGCGCGATCCTAGAGAAGCTCGCGAAGTCGCACACCGCCGCGCATCGAGAGGTGGCGCGGGCCAAGGCGTTACTCATGGCCAGTGAAGGAATGGCGAACACCGCGATTGCCAGTCAGTTGCAAGTGTCGCCCGCGAGTGTGGTGACGTGGCGAGCACGCTTCGCTGAGGAGGGTGTCGCCAAGATCGGCCGGGTTCGTCCCGGTCGGGGTCGCAAGCCCGAGATCGCCAAGGAGACCATCGATGAGATCGTGCGACTGACCCAAGAGACCACCCCCGAGGGTGAGACGCACTGGAGTTGTCGCTCGATGGCCAAGGTCGCGGGCGTGAGTCCCGCCACGGTCCAGCGAGTGTGGTCGGCGCGCGGACTCAAACCGCACTTGGTCAAGACCTTCAAGTTGTCCAACGACCCGCACTTCGAAGAGAAACTCATCGACGTGGTGGGACTGTATTTGAACCCACCCGAGCAGGCCGTGGTGCTGTGCATGGACGAAAAGAGCCAGATCCAGGCACTCGATCGCACCCAACCATCGCTGCCGATGAAGAAGGGGCGTGCGGGCACCATGACGCACGACTACAAGCGTCACGGCACCACCACGCTCTTCGCCGCGCTCAACGTGCTCACCGGCACCGTGATTGGCGAATGCCGAGCGAGACATCGCCACGAGGAGTTCCTCAAGTTCCTGCGAAAGATCGACCGCGAAGTTCCCAAGGCGCTGCAGATCCACATGATCCTCGACAACTACGCCACCCACAAGCACCCCGACGTGAAGAACTGGCTCGCCAAGCATCCGCGCTTTCACCTGCACTTCACCCCGACATCGAGTTCGTGGCTCAATCTCGTCGAGCGTTGGTTCCGTGAGATCACTGAGAAAGCAATTCGTCGTGGCGTCTTTCCCTCGGTGCCCGATCTCATCAGTGCCATTGAGAACTACCTCAACGCGCACAACGATGATCCCAAGCCCTTCGTGTGGGTCGCCTCGGCCGAAAGCATCTTGGAGAAGGTGAGTCGAGGTCGCGTCGCCCTCGAAGCAATCACCAATTAAAACTGATTCACTGCACTAGGTGGGTCAATATCAAGTTGCTCCGCAAAGGCATTGAGCCACTGTGCGGCCGACATACTCACGCTGAACAGTGTAGCGACGAGATCCAAGTTTCCAAGAGTTACCCGCGCGGGTCTCAGAAGCGAACTAACTGCGTAGAACGTGAGCGACGCTAGCCGATTCGACGTTCTCGATCTCGAGCCCGGACACAGTGTGACCCCACCCGATGAATCTGTAGCACGAGCGATTTTTGCGACGAGTTCGTGCGGACTTTGTGGCAAGGCCCCAATTGATGGGTGCGGACACGGTCAAACTTTGACATGCGTGGCGACGAGTTGCGCGTGGCGCCCAAGATGTTGGCATCGTTACCCGAGCGGCTGCGCGCCGCCCAGAGGATTTTCGAGAAGACCGGCGGGCTTCACGCGGCGGCGCTCTTCGACGGTGCGTCGAGCGAACTATTGGTACTTCGTGAAGACGTGAGACGGCATAACGCGGTCGACAAGGTCATCGGCTGGGCTCTACGCCGAGGACGGCTGTCGCTACGCGGCGCGTTCTTGCTGGTTTCGGGTCGGGCCTCGTTCGAACTAGTGCACGAGGCTGTCGTACGGTGTCCGCTCCGTCGTCACCCGCCGTAGATATGGCGGAGGAGTCTGACATGACTCTGATGGGCCTCCTAGGCGACCCGTCGATCGTCGTCTATTCCGCAGCCGAACGCGTCGTCGACGAACTCACGCAGTAGAACCAATTCGTCGTGGCCCTGACCCCGTTTGGTAGACACCTTGTAAGAAGGGATGTCCAAAATGGGAAGTACGCGTCGGGGGTTCACCCCGGAATATAAAGACGAAGCCGTGAAGCTGGTGGTCAACACCGGTCGACCGATCGCCACCGTTGCT